>CAUWDH010000027.1:0-54017 GCA_963557775.1 uncultured Sarcina sp. | reverse complement strand
AGCCAATGGTACTGCATGGGTGACCGTGTGGGAGAGTAGGTTGTTGCCAGGTCATGGATCTTTAGCTCAGTTGGTTAGAGCAACCGGCTCATAACCGGTAGGTCCGGGGTTCGAGTCCCTGAAGGTCCACCATATTTGGGGGTATAGCTCAGTTGGGAGAGCACCTGCCTTGCACGCAGGGGGTCAAGAGTTCGAATCTCTTTATCTCCACCAAGAAATCCTATGATAAAATCATAGGATTTTTTTTTATATAATTATAAATCTAAATTTAATTAATATAAAATTAGTAGATAAAAATAAATAGAAAGGGAATGGAGTATATGCTTTATAGAATTAAACAATTTATATGGGCAATAATATCTAATTATAAAGAGTTGGATATAGAGTATTTAAATACTTACTTAAATAAAGATGAATTAGAGCTTTTTTCAACTTTAAGTAAAATTGATAAACAACATTCCATAAGGGTATCTAAAGAAGCTTTGCATATATTAAATGAAGAGGTTTTAAATAAGGAATTAAAGGAAAGTGAAAGTTTTAAATGTGAATTAGCAAAGGCTGGGTTATTACACGATATAGGAAAATCGGAAATTCCTTTAAATCCTTTTAGTAAAATGTTAGCAGTTATTATTGATAAAGCAACTAAAGGTAAATATAGGTATAAAAAGAATGGAAAGTTACTGGATAGTTATTATAATCATCCATTTAAAGGGGAAAAATTATTATTAAATAGTAATAAAGAATTTTCTAAAGAATTGATAGAGGTAGTATCTTCACATCATAAAAGTGAGGAATATGTCAATAAGAGCAATAATTATCTATTAAAGATAGTAAAAATAGCTGATGATAGAAATTAACCTAAAAGCAAGAAAACAAATATTATTAATAAAATAGACAAAAGATTATATGAAATATAAGGAAATTATTATATAATTTTCTATATAAAATTAAATTTAAAATTAGAAGTCAAAGATTTATCTAATAGCTAGTTGTAAGAAGTAATTTTTATATTAGGGGGAAATATGAAAAAAGGGATAAAGATTAAAAAGATTTTAAAAGTTAGTATTGCAACTATCATTTTAGCTATAGTGTTACTTTTTTTATCAACTAATTTTATTATTGACTTGCAGTGGTTTAGTGAAGTTAATTACTTAAATATCTATTTAATTAAGTTAAAAGCTATAGCAATTTTATCTATACCTATATTTATAGTTAGTTTTTTTATACTATATATGTATTTTAAGAGCTTAAAGAGAAATATTTTAGAGATAATAGGGAATGAACATTTAAAACTTTATAACAAATTAACACTTGGAGGAAATTTTCTAATATCATTAATTTTAGCTATAGTAATTTCAGCTACAAATTGGTTAGAGATTTTAAAGTTTTTAAATAGTAAAAGTTTTAATCAAGCAGATCCTATTTTCAATATGGATATTTCATTTTATATGTTTAAGTTGCCTATTTTGAAATCTATTTATAATTCTATTTTTATAATTCTATTTATAGTAATAGTAGCAACTATAGCTATATATTTTTTATTATCATTAAAAGTTCCTATGAGAAAGAGAGATACTGTTATTAGCATAAGATCAAGGGGAGAAGGGATTAAAAATTTTGCAGGAAAGCAATTGGCAATAACATCTGCTGCTATTTTGTTTCTTATAGCAATAGGTTATATTTTTAATTCTTATAATTTAGTTTATAGTCATAGAGGAGCTGTGTATGGAGCAAGTTATACTGATGTTAAAGTAACTTTATTATTTTATAGAGTGGTTACCATTACTTCTATAATAGCAGCTATTATAGTAGGAATATCTATATGGAAAAAGAAATATAAGTCTATAATTTATTCTGTAGGAGTAGTTGTAATTTTAATAGGATTACAACCATTAGTTTCATTAATTGTGCAACAATTTATAGTAAAATCTAATGAAATGGAATTTGAATTACCTTATTTAAGTTACAATATAGAAGCTACTAAAAGAGCATATAACATTGATAAAATTGAAGAAAAAAGTTTTGAGCCTTCTAAGGAAATAAAGGTTGATAAATTAGATGGTAATAAAGATATAATAAGCAATTTAAGAGTTAATTCAGCAGAGCCAGTACTTAACTTTTATAAACAAGTTCAATTAATCAAAAAGTATTATACATTTAAAGATGTAGATACAGACAGATATAAGATAAATGGGGAAGAGAGTCAAGTCTTTATAGCTCCAAGAGAGATAAACACATCAGAGATGCCTGTCTGGCAAAATAAGCATTTAAGATATACCCACGGTTATGGAGTAACTATGAGTAAAGTTAATGAAGTAACTACAGAGGGACAACCATCCTTTATAATGAAAGACATACCAACAGATAATAACACCGATATAAATTTAGATAATCCAAGAATATATTTTGGCGAAAACACTAAAGATTATGCAATTGTAAATACAACAGTAGAAGAATTTGATTATCCTACAGGAGAAAGTGAAAATAATTTTTCTTATGATGGAAAGGCAGGAATAAAATTAAATCCATTAAACAGGGTTTTATTTTCTATTTATAAACAAAACCCTAAAATATTAATATCTAGTGCAATAAGTAGCAATAGTAGAATATTAATGAATAGAGAAATAATGAGTAGAGTTAAGAAAATAGCTCCATTTCTAGAGTATGATGAAGATCCATATCCAGTTATAAATGATGGGAAATTATTATGGATTATAGATGGATATACTACTTCAGATAGGTATCCTTTTTCAGAGCCTCAAGATGATATAAATTATATAAGAAATTCAGTAAAAGTTACTGTAGATGCTTATAATGGTGATGTTAATTTTTATATTATAGATGAGAAAGACCCTATAATTAAAAATTACAGTTCTATTTTTAAGGGATTATTTAAAAATATTAGTGAATTACCAAAAGGAGTAGAGGAACATTTTAGATATCCACAAGGAATATTTAAATTACAGAGTAAGGTTTTAGCTAAGTATCATACAAATGATCCTATAAAGTTATTTACTCAAGAAGATTTATGGGATGTTTCTAGTGATATTTTAAATCCTCATAAGGATAGTAAGGAAGCTAAGGAAGAAATACCAGTTGAGGTTCTATATTTAATGAGTAAGGCTCATGGTGGAGAGAATTTAGAAATGATGCTTTTTGAATATTTTAATATGAGTGGAAAGCAGAACATGGTATCTTTACTTGGTGCTAGAATGGATAAAGGGAATTATGGAAAGTTAATAATGTATAAATTCCCACAACAAAGAGCTATATATAGTCCTTATTTATTTAAAAATAGAATGCTACAAGATCCCAATATTTCTAAGGAAATAAGTCTATGGGAAGGAAAGGGTTCTGAAGTTGTCTATGGAGATATTATAATTGTACCAATAGAAAATTCTTTGTTGTATCTCAATACAATTTATTTAAAAGCTTCAACAGAACATAGTATGCCGGAAATGAAAAGGGTAGTTATGTCTAATGGTGATAAGATTGTAATTGAAACAAGTGTAGATAAGGCCTTAGAAAAGCTATTTAATTACAATAATGATTCTAAAACAGACAATGAAGCTATTGATAAGGAAGATAAGGATGTTGTTATAGAAGCTAATGGAAGTAGTAGTGATATAAAACAAGCAGCTGAATTATTTAATAAAGCTATAGAAGCTCAAAAAAATGGAGATTGGGCTACTTATGGGGAATATATAAATGAATTAGGAGAGGTTTTAAATTCCTTGAATGAAGAAGAATAAGTAAAAAGGGGCTGTAGCTAAGAAATTTAGCACAGCTTCTTTTCTTTGTATTTTATAAAAATTGCAATTTAAATATGTTATAATTTTAGTGATTAAATGAAATAAGAGCATTATAAAATAGAAATGTGAAACTGATTGTATTTTGCTTACAGAAAGTAGGAGTAGTACAGTTTCTAGCTATTAGATAAAATTATTGCCTTTGGTAATTAGGAGGGTGAGAGAATGGATTATGATGTGTTAATTTTAGGTGGAGGGATTATAGGTTGTGCAGTAGCTTATGAACTATCTAAATACAATTTAAATATAGCTGTTATAGAAAAGGATTATGATATTGCTGATGATATATCTTTTGTAAATACTGCGGTGGTTTACGATGGTTCTGAATGTAAGAATGATTTAATGAGCAATTTAGAAAGTATGGGAAATGAGCTTTTAGGAGAAATTGCAAAGAAATTTAATGTTCCTTTTACTAGAAGGGCTACTTTAAGAATTGCTGATAATGAAGTTTCAGAAAAGATAATAGAAGATATGTATAATCGCTCAATAAAAAGAGGAATAAATGGAGTTAAAATGTTAAGTGAGGAAGAGGCGAAAGTTTTAGAGCCTAACTTAAAATTTAATTTTACTAAAGCTTTTTATTCAGAGAATACAGGAGTAATTAACCCTTATGATTTGGCAATAGCTTATGGAGAAGTAGCTTTTGATAATGGCGTTTTATTTAGACTTGAAGAAATTGTTAAGGATATTCAAAGTGTTGCTAATGGATTTGTAGTTACTACAAATAAAAGTAAAATTAACTGTAGATTTGTTGTTAATACTATACCAGGGGATAATTATTCAATAGATCAAGAGAGTAAAGTATCAAGTGAAGAAACTTTAAAGAGTTATTATTTACTTTTAAACCAAAAGAAAGAAAGTTATTCTAATTTAATTTTCAAAATAGAGGATTCAAATCAATTTATAAGTCATATACCAGGTGCTAATGGGCAAATAGTTATAGGAATAAACTCTGATAAGCCTATAGGATTTTATAAGTCTCTTAGAAAGTCTAAAGCATTAGTTCCTGATATAAGTAATAGTGATGTAAATAATGTTTTTTATGATGATCATCATAAGGACTTAATAATAATAGATGATAATGAAATAAATAAAGGATATATAAAGGTAACTGGAAAACATTATGCTGAAGTAACAATATCTCCAGCTATCGCAAATTTAATATGTGAAACTGTAGTTAATAATTTGAAATGTAGTAAGAGTAAAAATTTCATTGATAAAAGAAGAGAATTTTATAGATTTAGAAATTCAAGTAATGAAGAAAGAAATGAACTTATATCTGTTGATAGTAGATATGGAAAGATTATTTGTATATGCAATTTAATTTCTGAAGGAGAAATTGTAGATTGTATAAGAAGACCACTAGGTGCTAGAACTGTAGAGGGAGTAAAGAGAAGAACAAATGCAACCTTTGGAAAGTGTCATGGAGCACAATGTATAGGAAAAATAATAGATATACTAGCTAGGGAGTTAGATAAAAAACCTACAGACATAGTTGAGGATTCTAAGAATTCAAAGGTTTTAGGTTCTAGAATTAAAGAATTTAATGATATATAGAAGAGGTGAGAGGAATGAACAAAGATGTATTTACAAGTTTAGTAAGAGTTAGAGGGTCTAAGAAATACAATGTTATTCCAGTTAAAAGCACAGCGCCTGTTGATATCTCTTTATGGATAGATTTTTCAAAAGTTTTAAGTCGATTATATGTAAGTGTTCCAGCTAATATTGGTGATGTAGTTTGCAAAAATATTTTAAATACAGGAATAGATATAGTATGTACTAAGAATTTAAGTAAAGATGAAAAGTGATTAGTGAGGGAGTAATTAAAAGTATTTGGTAGTCAATGTAAATAAATCATTGACATTAGAGAAAATGATTACTATAATAAACTCAAAAGAATAAAATTTTAAACCTATGATCAGGATAGTAATAACTTTATCTGCTTTAAGAGAGTCAGTGGTAGCTGTGAACTGATACAGAAAAGTTATGAATCCACCTGTGAGGGACTGTGAATACAAGCAGTACGGTTTTTATCGTTATTTATTTTTGAGTGGGTAAATTCTCTTTAATTTACCAATTAGGGTGGCAACGCGGAGCTTTCCGTCCCTTTTATAGGGATGGTGGGCTTTTTTTTATACAAAAAAATAAGCTGAAGTTAAGAAGGGAGTAAGCAAAATGTTAGATTTAAAAAGAATAAGAAATAATGCTGAAGAAATTAAAAAGGCTCTAGGCAATAGAGGAGAAAAATTTGATGTTTCAGTAATTGATGAGGTTATAGCATTAGATGAAGAAAGAAGATCAATTTTAGTTGAAGTTGAAGGTTTAAAGAGTAAAAGAAACCAAGTTTCAGCAGAAATCCCTAAGAGAAAGAAAGCTGGAGAAGATGTTACAGAAGTAATGGCTGAAATGAAAAAAATAGGTGAAACTATAAAAGAATTTGATGCTAAAGTTAGTGAAATAGATTCAAAAATAGAATATATAATGTTAAGAATACCTAACATACCAAATCCAGAAGTTCCAGATGGAGAAACTGATGAAGACAACATAGAAATCAAAAGATGGGGAGAGCCAACTAAATTTAACTTTGAACCAAAAGCTCACTGGGATTTAGGTACAGACTTAAATATATTAGACTTTGAAAGAGCTGGTAAAGTAACAGGTTCAAGATTTACTTTCTATAAAGGTATGGGTGCTAGATTAGAGAGAAGTATAATAAACTACTTCTTAGATAAGCATACATTCGAAAATGGATATACTGAAGTATTACCTCCATACATGGCTAATAGAGATAGTATGACTGGTACAGGTCAATTACCTAAATTTGAAGAGGATGCTTTCAAAGTAGAAAATAATGGATATTTCTTAATACCAACTGCTGAAGTTCCTGTAACTAATATGTACAAGAATGAAATATTATCAGGAGAAGAGCTTCCAATAAAACATGTTGCATATAGTGCTTGTTTCAGAGCAGAAGCTGGTTCAGCTGGTAGAGATACAAGAGGTCTTGTAAGACAACATCAATTCAATAAAGTTGAATTAGTTAAGTTCTGTAAGCCAGAAGAAAGCTATGCAGAATTAGATAAGTTAGTAAAAGATGCTGAATCAGTACTACAAGGTTTAGGCTTACCATATAGAATAGTAAGAATATGCAAAGGTGATTTAGGATTTACAGCAGCATTAAAATATGATCTAGAGGTTTGGATGCCAAGTTACAACAGATATGTTGAAATTTCAAGTTGTTCAAACTTTGAAGATTTCCAAGCTAGAAGAGCTAACATCAAATATAGAGAAACTGCTAAGGATAAACCACAATTTGTTCATACTATAAATGGTTCAGGTGTAGCTATAGGAAGAACTGTTGCAGCTATACTAGAAAACTATCAACAAGAAGATGGTACAGTAGTTATACCAGAAGCTATAAGAGAATATATGAGATGTGAATTATTAAAATAATATTTTTATAATTAGTAATAGAACTACCTTTAAAAAAAGAGGAAACTCTTATTTAAGGGTAGTTTTTTAGTTAATTAAATAATAAAAAATTTTGATGGCCCTAGTAATTAGGTAAAAAAGAAGTTTAAAATCGAGATAAGGTGGCTTAAACAGTAGGTTTACAGAATAAATAAAATAATTTAAAATTTTTTTCAAAAAATATGTTGACAGAAAGTGTATATGTTGATAAAATATCATATGTAAGCACGGAGAGATGGTCGAGTTGGTTTAAGGCACCGGTCTTGAAAACCGGCGTACCTTTACGGGTACCGTGGGTTCGAATCCCACTCTCTCCGCCATTTTTTTTATCCAAAAATAAAATGGTACAATATGGAGAATTACTCAAGTGGCTGAAGAGGCGCCCCTGCTAAGGGCGTAGGTCGGGTAACTGGCGCCAGGGTTCAAATCCCTGATTCTCCGCCAAAACACCTAGTATTTTTACTAGGTGTTTTTTGTTATTTAAAATTTAATAATTGTTAAAGTGTAATTTTTTGTAGCTTGTTTATTTTTTATGTTAATTTATTAAGTCTATTATAAAGTTTAGTTGTTTCATTATTTTTATTTAGTAAAACTTATTTATAATCTTTAGTTTTTGAAGCTACAAAATATCACTTAAATATATAATATCCAAATGAAAACACTTCATTGGTAGTTATGGGAAATATTTAATTAAAGTAATAAGAGAAAGATTAAAGGAACTTTTAAACTAAGTTAATATTAGTATTTTTAATTATAAATAATTAAATAAAAAAATTTTTTAAAAGTTGTTGACAATAAAAAGGTAGGTTGATATAATAATAAATGTGTTCGACATGGAGAGATGGTCGAGTTGGTTTAAGGCACCGGTCTTGAAAACCGGCGTACCTTTACGGGTACCGTGGGTTCGAATCCCACTCTCTCCGCCATTTTTTTTATCCAAAAATAAAATGGTACAATATGGAGAATTACTCAAGTGGCTGAAGAGGCGCCCCTGCTAAGGGCGTAGGTCGGGTAACTGGCGCCAGGGTTCAAATCCCTGATTCTCCGCCAAGAAACACCTAGTATTTTTACTAGGTGTTTTTTGTTATATAAAAACATAAATTAATAAATGTAACCCATTAATCTAATTTAAAAAAATAAGTTATAAATCAAAAAAATTTTTTATATAAATTACTAAAATAATTTATTGGAGAATTTAATGGGTAAAGATAAATTACAAAATTTAAAGGATAGATCTAAAGTTATAGATATTGATAATAACTCAAAATTTGTTTTGTTTAGTGATTGTCATAGAGGAAATGGTACTTATAAGGATGCTTTGTATCCTAATGTTAATATATATTTAACTGCACTTAGGTATTATTATAATAATGGTTATAGCTATTTAGAACTTGGTGATGGCGATGAACTTTGGAAGTTTACTAATTTTAGTGATATAGTAGAAGCTCATAGAGATGAGTATAAAATTTTAGAAAGTTTTAAAAAAGAGAATAGACTTTATATGATTTATGGTAATCATGATGGTATAAAGGGAAGTCGTAGGTTTAAAAGATATATAGAAAAATATAAAGAAAAAAATAAATTGCTATATAGTTTTTATAGTGACTTAAATATATATGAAGGAATTATCCTTAAATATAAAAATTTAAAGGAATATTTTTTATTTCACGGACATCAGTTTGATTTTGCTTGTGATGAAATGGCACCAGTAACTAAAATTTTAGTTAGATATATTTGGGGATTCTTAACTGAAGTAATGTCTTTTAAAGAAATAACTAGCCCCGCTAAATTTGATAATAAGAGAGAAAGAATAGATAAAAAGGCATATGAGTGGAGCAAAAAAAACAAAACTAACATAGTAATGGGGCATACACATAATAGCATATTTTTAGCTGATGATAATAGTTATATGAATACGGGGGCAGCGGTATTGCCCTATTCAGTTACTTGTATAGAATTAGAGAATGGAGTTTTTACTTTATGTAAGTGGACAACAACCTCTATAAAAGGTGGATTTTTAGTGGTTAGAAAAGAAAGTTTAGGAAAACCTAAATTTATTGAGTGATTTACTTAGAAGCTATAAAAGAATTTTTTCTTTTATAGCTTATTTTTTAAGTGTAAAATTAAATTAGAATTGGTAAAAATAATAAGTATAGCTTAATTAAGAAAGGTGAATTAGTTATGCCATTAAGAATTATATACGGAAGAGCCGGAACAGGAAAAACTACTTATTGTATAAATGAAATAAAAAAGAAAATAGAAAAAAAAGAAAATAACAATTATATTCTTATTGTACCTGAGCAATTTACATTTCAAACAGAAAATAGAATGATAGAAAGCATAGGTGAAAAAGCAGTACTTAATGCAGAAGTACTTAGTTTTAAGAGAATAGCATATAGAGTTTTTAATATATGTGGAGGATTAACTAAAAAAGTTATTAAAGATGCTGGAAAGAATATGGTGATTTATAAAGTTCTTGAAGAATTATCAGATGAAATGAAATCATTTGGAGTTGCAGCAAAAAAAGATGGATTTATAGATATAATATCTACACTTATAAGTGAGCTTAAAAAATATGATATATCAGATGAAACTTTAGAAATAATGCTAAATGAAGTAGAAGATGAAAGTTTAAAAAGTAAAATTAGTGATATAAGAGATATATTAAAAAGCTTTAATTATAAATTACATAAGAGTTATATAGATGGAGAAGATCAATTAACTTTAGCGCTAGAACATTTGAAAAGCTGTGATTTGTACAAAGATGCTGAAATATGGATAGATGAATTTAATACTTTTACTCCTCAACAGATGAATATAATAGTAGAACTTATTAAAAGAGCTAAGATAGTTAATATAACCTTACCAATGGAAGAGGGAAATACTAGCTTTAAAGATATTGATTTGTTTAATACAAGTAAAAGCACAGAAAGAAGATTGATTAGGGCATTAGAGGAAAATAACTTATCATTTAAGGGGTATATAAATTTAAATGAAGATGTTCCTTATAGATTTAAAGAAAATGATGAGCTAGCACATTTGGAGAGACAATTATATTCTTATCCTTTTGTAAGTTATGAGAAGGAACAAAGAAATATAAGGTTATATAAAGCTAATAACAGCTATGAGGAAATAGAATTTATAGCAAAGGATATTTTAAGACTTATAAGAGAAGATGGCTTTAGATACAAAGATATATCTCTTATTTGTAGAAATATAGATAGTTATGAAAAAATAACTTCTGTTATATTTGATCAATATGAAATTCCTTATTATATAGATAAAAAGCTTGATGTTGAGAGTAATCCTATAGTTATCTTAATAAATTCTGCTATAGATATAATAAATAGAAATTGGTCTTATGAAAGTGTATTTAAGTATCTTAAAAGTGGATTTATTGGCATTGGAAAAGAATATATTGATAAGTTAGAAAATTATATTTTAGCTTATGGAATTAAGGGAGCTAAGTGGAAGGAAGAAAGTTGGGAGTATTATAATTCGAATACATTTAAAAATTCTGAAATCTCAGAAAAGCAAGTACAAGAATTAAATGAAATAAATGATATAAAACACTTGGTAGAAAGACCTCTTTTATCTTTGGAGAATAAGTGTAAGGGTAAAAAAAGTGTTAAAGATTTTTGTGTTGCATTATATGAATTCTTAGATGAAGATTTAAATATATATGAAAAAATAGAAGAAAAAATAAACTTCTTTGAGGAAAATAATCTTCCTAGAAAGAAAAAAGAATACTCAAGTATAATGGATATTCTTATAGAAGTTTTAGAACAATGTGTAGATATTCTTGGAGATGAAATTGTAGATTTAAAAGAATTTTTAAGAATAATAAATGTTGGATTTAGTAAGTATGAGATGGGTGTAGTTCCAGTTGCTATAGACCAAGTTAATGTTGGAGATATAACAAGAATAAAAAGTAGAGGAGCTAAGGCGATTTATGTTGTAGGAGTTAATGATGGCGTATTACCAGCCATTAATAAAGAAGAGGGAATACTATCAGATAGAGATAGATTAACTTTAAAAGATAAAGGAATACAGCTTGCTTCTGATACCAAAACAAAGGTTTTTGAAGAACAATTCTTAGTTTATACTGCATTAACTATAGCTAGAGAATATTTAGTATTGACTTATCCTTTGGCAGATTTTGAAGGAAAAGCTTTAAGACCATCTATTATAATTCATAGATTGAAGAAGATATTTCCACATATAAAGGAAGAGAGTAGTGGTTTTAATTTAATAAGTAAGAAAGATGAATTTTATAATATATCTTCTAAGCAACCAACTTTTAATGAGTTGATAATGGCTATTAGAAAAAATTTTGATAATGAAGGTATGGAAGATTATTGGGGTGATGTTTATAGTTACTTCATTGATGATAAAGAGTGGAAGAGAAAATTGAATAATATAATCAAGGGATTAAAATATTCCAATTTAGAAACTATATCTTCTGGTAAGGTTAAAAGATTATATTCTAGTGAAAATGGAAAATTTCAGTTTAGTGTTTCAAAACTTGAAAGATATGCACAGTGTCCATTTGCTTATTATATTCAATATGGATTGAAGGCTAAGGATAGAAAGATATATGAATTTTCTGCGCCTGATTTAGGTAGCTTTATGCATGAGATTTTAGATGAATTTACTAATGAAGTAAAGGAAAAGTCTATAGCTTGGAGTGAACTTAATCAGGAAAAGTGTAGGGAAATAGTAAATAATTTAGTTAACAAACAATTAGAGGAGAATAAGGGATCTATATTAAATAGTTCTTATAGATATAAGTATTTTACAGGAAGATTCAAGAGAATCATAACAAAGTCTGTTATGATTATTGCAGAACAAATGAAAAGAAGTAATTTTGAAGTATTTCAAAATGAATTTGCATTTGGAGGAAATAGTGATGGAGGACAAATAAAAATAACTCTTCCAAGTGGTGAAGATGTATTTTTAACTGGAAGAATAGATAGAGTAGATAAGTTAGAACTTGATGGCACAAATTATATAAGAATAATAGATTATAAGTCAGGAAATCAAAATTTTGATTTAAATAGATTATTTAATGGGCTTCAAATACAACTATTAGTTTATCTAGATATATTATTAAAAAATTCAGAAAAGATAATAGGAGAACAGGCACTTCCTGGAGCTATGCTTTATTTCAAAATAGATGATCCTATAATAAAAAGTAAAAAGGAATTAAGTGAAGAAGAGGTTAAAGAGTTAGTATTGAAGGAATTAAAATTAGATGGGCTTATGCTTAAAGATATTGATGTTGTTAAGTCTATGGATACTGACATTGAATCAGAAGGATATTCTCTAATAATTCCTGCTAAAATAAATAAAGATGGAAATCTAGCTAAAAATAAAGCTTTAATAACAGAGGAGCAATTCGAGATAATTAGGAAATATGTAAATAAAAAAGTTATGGAACTTTCAGAAATGATGTTAAGTGGGAATATTAATATAGAACCTTGTAAAGAAGGGGATAGAACATTTTGTGATTATTGTTCATATTCTCATATATGTCAATTTGATTTATCAGTAGAAAATAATAACTATAAAAATATAAAAAAAGAAAAAGAGGAAGTCCTTTGGAATAAAATGAAAGATAAGATTGAGGAATAGAAAGAAATTTTTTTAAAATTTATAAAAATTCATAAGAGTAGAATATTTTAATTATTATGCTTTTGTTCTTAAGAATACAATTAAAATTAAATGTAGAATTTAAGTTATAGATAAAAGACCTACCAACTAAAGTAAATTTTTAAATAACTTTAATTGATAGGTCTTTTTATGTTAAGCTAATTCTGATTTAACGACTAATTTAAGTATGAATTATTTATCTGCAAGTTTCTTCCATACCATTATTCCATAAATAGCATTTAAGACAAATTGAGTCCACATAATTGCTCCAGATAATGCTGCGAATGAGAAGCTTCCAGATTCTATTATTGAAACTACATAAAGGATTATTCCAACAGAATCTGATACTAACCAGAAGTACCAAGTTTCTTTAAATCTTCTAGTAGATACTATAACAGCAAAGATTGTTACTGTAGCAGTAAATGAGTCTATATAGAACTCTTTATCAGGTGCTATTATCATGCCAAAGTGAGCGAATATGTTTGGTAAGTAGTAAACGAATGTACCATAACAAATCCAAATAATAATACCGAATATAACAATATATGACCAAGTTGATTTTTTTAGGCTTTTAACTTCAATTGTTGAAGCTGTTGTATCTGTATGATCGATACTTTGAGCACTTTTTTTCCAAGCAAAATAACCATAAATGTTCATTGGAAGCATATAAACAGTATAAAGAATTACTTCAGCATATAAGTGACGAGATAATGAAAGTATTATATAAAAGAATACATTTATTGTACCCCAGATATAAGTAGGAACTTCAGCTCTAGCGGTATAGATACCAGCGAAAAGTCCTGATATTGTAACAACAAATCCTAATATTGAAAGGAATGAGAATACTGAATTCCATGAACCACCTTGCTGAAATGCTGGTGCTATGAAAACAATAATATTTAATATTAAAAATACTATAAAGAATATTTTATGGAATAGTGAATATGATTTAAAAAATTTCATAAGACCTCCTAGTGTTTTAGTGTTAAATTTTCTCAAAAAAAAACTATAATTGTTTTGAATTATAGTTTATAAAAAACGAATAGATAATTGCTTAATATAAATTACCAATATAAAATCTAATAATAAATGTAAATGATTACAATGGTACTTAAATAAAAAAGGACTCAAAATAAACTTTAAAAAATTTTATATTTAGTTAATCTAGATTAATTTTATTGAATTTTGGCAAAAAAATTTTGCAATTCTTAATTTTAAAGAAAATTAAGTTGCTTAATTTTTGCTAAATTAAAAGATTTTATTTATTATTAGATTTTGGTTAACAATTTGTTAACCTCTAACTAAAAAAGATTTTACATTAAAGTTTAATTAATTTCAATTAAAAAATAAATTTTTATTCATTTAATTTTAATTAGCGTTAAAAATTAATAAATTATTAAAAAATAGTACGAAATATTATGAGATATTATATATTGATATAAAGTATATTAGATAAAAAAATAAAAGGGATTGAAAGTTTTTCAATCCCTTTTATAAAATACTTTAATTTGTTAATTCTCCTCCTGAATTAGGATGTTCTTTTTTCTCAAGTTTTTTCCAAGCGATTATTCCATAAAGTGCATTTACTGTAAATTGAGTCCACATGATTGCTCCTGAAAGAGCTGTAAAGGAAAAAGATCCTGATTCAAATATGGATATAACATAAAGCAAGATTCCAACAGAATCTGATAGTAACCAGAAATACCAAGTTTCTTTAAATCTTTTAGTTGATATAATAACAGCACAAATAGTTAATGTTGCTGTAAATGAGTCTATAAAGAAAGTTTTATCTGGAGCTAAATTTATTCCAAATGAATTAAAAATATTTGGTAAGTAATAAACAAAAGCACCATAAGCAATCCAAACTACTATTACAAAGATAATGATGTAAATCCAAGTAGATTTTTTAAAGCTTCTAACTTCTATAGTTGAAGATGTAGTATCACCATGTTCTATAGTACTTGCGCTTTTTTTCCAAGAAAAATACCCATAAATATTCATAGGTAGCATGTAAAGTGTATAAAGTATGACTTCTGCATATAGATGTCTTGAAAGTGAAACGAAGATATAAAAACAAGTATTAACAATTCCCCAAGTATAAGCAGCAACTTCTGCTCTAGCTGTATAAATACCAGCCATTAACCCCGAAAGTGTTGATATTATTCCTACAATAGATAGAAGAGATAAGACTGGTCTTAATGAACCAGCTTGAAATGCAGGAATAAAGAATATAATGATATTCAACACTAAAAATACTACAAAAAATACCTTATGAAAAGGTGAATAAGATTTAAAAAAGTTCATATTTCCTCCTATGTTTGCCTAAGGACTAGTGTTTGTTTTTATAAATTAAAAATAAACGAACACAGGTCCTTAGATAACTATGATTAAAATTAAGTTAAAGATTAAACTTTATCTTAATTAAATCTTAGTTTATGCGACGTATACTAAAATAATTTGATTTATAAATATAGATAAGTGCTATATTTGTACAAATATAATCTCCTTGTAAATGATTACAAAGAGAGCTTAAATAAAAAAGTAGTTTTAGACTACCTTGAAATATATAAATGAAATAAAATTTCATCTTTTGTGCATAATTTATAATATTTATCTTTTGTGTATAAGCTTTGAAAGATTAATCTTTTGTGTATAACTTTTTATATCTTACCCTTTGTACATAAGCATTAGAGCTTAATTTTTTGTATACAACTTGATGTTTCATCTTTTGTATATAAGTTTTTAGAACTTATTCTTTTGTATACAATTCTATGATGTTCCATCTTTTGTGTTTAAATCTTATATTATTTTATCTTTTGTATTTAAATCTTATGTATTAATAATTCTTATTTTAGTCAATTATGTAACAAGAATTCATAAAATTTCATCTAACTGTGAATTTAAAATTTTTTAAGTTAATTTTAATTTATCATTTGTAGAATATCAATTAATAAAAAATTAATTATTAATTTAATTTGATTTTACAATATACATAATTAAATTTCAATAAAAATATATTTATTTATCATTTTAATAAAAAAATACAATTAATTTTAAGAAAAGTGAAGAAAAAAGTCTAAAATATAAATAAAAAAATATAAAAAACCTGTTAAAAAGTGATGGATTTATCACTTTAACAGGTTTTTCATTAATTACTTACTTTTTTACATAAGAAGAAAGATAATCCGTTAACTACAACTAAGTTTCCATTATCAATAAATAGAGCATCTGTATTGAATGCAGGATCTTGTAATGGAACATCACTATTGCTTGGGTTAACTATTATTATACTTAATGGTTTTTTAGGTAATCCTGTTTGATCATAGAAATTAACATCATAATCTTGAGTTAAAAGATCACAAGGAATAGTCATTAGTGTATAATATGGGTTTTTTAAATCTATAGCTGAATTTTTACTATTATCAATAAATTCAGATTGAGATATTGTTATTGTTTTTCCTATAGGAGATGGTCCTTTAACAGGGTAAGGGTTTACTCCTATTTGTTTTTCAACTACCCATTTACCTACATAAGGCTGAACACTTGCTGGAATTGTAAATTCCTTTTGGGAAACTTGAGTATCTCCATAAACAGTAGGTAAAGAAAGAGGTTTTAAACCATCAGGAAGATTCTCATCGGCATCACTATTATTATTGTAATTATTTGCATTGTCATTGACATAAACTACTTTTGAGCCTGTTATAGCTTGAGGCATAGCAATTGCATAAGCAGTGTAACAAGCTATTCCCGCTAATACAGCAATAATTAAAACTACTAATTTTTTCATAACTATTTCCTTTCAACCAAATTTATATTAATTGCTTTTTAGATTAATATTCATTTTGAAACAAGTTAAAATTTATATTTTACAATATATAATTAGATTTTACAGCTAAGTAAAAAATAAATTTTAACGTATAAACGAATTTAATAATATAATTATAATAAATTTTGTTTACAATTTGTATACAAAAAATTTAAAAAAACGATATAAATATGTAATTATGATTGAATATTTTGGAAGTTTGTTTAGAAAATAAGAAATGGATATAATATAGATAAGAACCTTGGATATTTTTGTTACATGAAAATGAACATATATAAGTTAGGAGGTAGATTATGTCTTCAAAATGGACATTAGAGCAAATTGAGGCTATTGAAACAAGAAATTGTAATTTACTTGTAGCAGCAGCTGCTGGTTCTGGAAAAACAGCAGTATTGGTTGAAAGAATAATAAAAATGATAGTAAATAAGGAGAATCCTGTAGATATAGATAGATTATTAGTGGTTACTTTTACAAATGCAGCGGCTTCTGAAATGAGAGAGAGAATTGGTGATGCTATATCAGATGAGTTAGAGAAAGAACCAAGTTCTCAAGTGTTACAAAGACAATTATCTCTTTTAAATAGATCTAATATAATGACAATGCATTCTTTTTGTTTAGATGTAATAAAAAATAATTATCATAATATAGATTTAGACCCTTCCTTTAGAATTGGTGATGAAACAGAATGTTATATTATCAAAGAAGAAATAATAAATGATTTATTAGAAGATAGATATGAACTTGGATCAAAGGCCTTTTTAGACTTAGTCGAAACATATGGTGGAAAGAAAAATGATGATAAATTAAAAGAAAAAATATTATTAATTCATAGATTTGTTATGAGTGGACCTTGGCCTAAACAATGGTTAATTGATAAATCTAATGAATTTAATATAGAGTCTCCAAAGGATTTAGAAGAGCTACCTTGGAGCTTAGAATTGAGGAATAGCTTAAAAGTAGATATAGAAAATTCTATACATATGTTGAGGGAAGGTATTAATATATGTGAGAAAAATTTGTGGCTTGAAAAATACCTAGAAAATTTATATGAAGATTATAATCTTATAAAGAATCTATACGAAACTGTAGAAAATGGAACTTTAGAAGAAATTTATGAAGCTTTTACTTTCTTAAACTTTAGTAGATTAAAAACTATAAGAAAAGCAGATATAGAAGATGAAGATTTAAAGGATAAAGTTAAGAAAATAAGAGATACTGTGAAAGAAGATATGTCTGATATAAAAAAAGACATTTTTAGTGATGATTTAAGTACAACAATTAAAGGTATTAAATCAATGTATCCTATTATAAAGGAATTAAGTTACTTAACTATAGAATTTATGGAACGATACAATAAGAAAAAAAGAGAAAAAAATATTCTAGATTTTAACGACTTAGAACATTTATGCTTACAAATTTTAATAGATATTTCTGATGATGGAGAAGTGATACCATCTAAAGTAGCTAGGGAGTTTAAAGAAAAGTTTGTTGAGGTTTTAGTAGATGAATATCAAGATAGTAGTAATATTCAAGAAACAATTATAAATATGGTTTCTAGAAAAAATGATGAGAATCCTAATGTATTTATGGTTGGTGATATTAAACAGAGTATTTATAGATTTAGACAAGCAAAACCTAGTTTATTTAGTGAGAAATATGAAAGATATACACGAAATAAAAATGATAGAAATAGAAAAGTTACATTGTATAAGAATTTTAGAAGTAGAAAAGAAATTTTAGATTCTGCGAATTTTATTTTTAAGACATTAATGAGCAAAACAGTGGGAGAATTAGAATATAATGAAGATGAACAATTAAATTTAGGGGTTCCGTATGCAGAAATAATTCCAGAGAATATAACAACAAGAGAAGAAATTCAAAATCCCTTTTATTCAAGTACTGTTGACGTCAATATAATAGAAAGAAATTATGATGAGAGTGATTTAGAGACAGAAGACCAAAATGATGATAGCACTGAGGATGATTTAGGTGCAGCTGAATTAGAAGCTATTGTAATTGGAAATAAAATAAAAGAGTTGATGAATCCACAGGATGGAAAAAACTTTGTGGTTTGGGATAAGTCATTAGGAAAGTATAGAAATATAAGGTATAAAGATATTGTTATTTTATTAAGAGCAACTAAGGGATGGAGTGATAGTATTACTGAAGTGTTAGGTGATATGGGAATACCTGTTTATGCTGATACAGGAACAGGATATTTTCAAACTATAGAACTTAGAACAATAATGTCTCTTTTACATATAGTTGATAATCCGAGACAAGATATTTATATAATTGCAGCTCTAAAATCACCTGTGTTTTCATTTAATGCTGAAGAGTTAGCTGAAATAAGATTATTAGATAAAGATAAATATTTCTATGAAAATATAGAAGCTATTTATAATGGAGAGTTTTCAATTCAAGAGGATTTAAAAGAAAAAATAGTTTATTTCTATGAAAAATTAGAACTTTGGAGAAGTAAAGTTGAGTATATGCCAATTGATGAATTTATTTGGTTTTTATATAATGATACATCTTATTATGGATATGTTGGGGCAATGCCTAATGGTGTACAAAGACAGGCAAATTTAAGAATATTATTTCAAAGAGCTAAACAATATGAAAGTACTAGCTTTAAAGGATTATTTAATTTTATAAATTTTATAAATAAATTAAAAAAGTCAACAGGGGATATTGGAACAGCTAAGATACTTGGAGAAAATGAAGATGTTGTAAGGATAATGAGTATTCATAAGAGTAAGGGATTAGAATTCCCTGTAGTATTTCTTTCAGCAACAGGAAAAAGATTTAATTTTATGGATATGAATAGTGATTTGTTATATCATGATGATTTAGGATTTGGTACTGATATAGTGGACTTACATAAAAGGATAAGTTACCCTAGTTTATCTAAGTATGCTATAAGGAAAAAAGTTAAACTTGAGACTTTATCTGAAGAAATGAGAGTTCTTTATGTTGCTTTAACAAGACCTAGAGAAAAGTTAATAATAACAGGAAGCATTAAGGATATAAATAAATACTTTAATAAATGGGTTGAAGCAGCTTCTATGAGTAATGGTTATAAAATTACTGAAGGCAAAGTTATAAAAGCAGAGAGCTATTTGGACTGGATAGGAATGGCTTTAAGTAAGCATGTTGATGGAAATAAAATAAGAGAGAACTTTGGCGGAGAAGTTGATTTAAATATAAGTGATGAGTCTAAGTGGATAATAAATACTTGGAAAAGAGAAGAGCTAACAAGTAATATTTTCAAAGAAGAGTTAGCAGATAAAGAATTGACAATGAAAGAAACTAAAGGAGAAAGTTATTCTAATATTAAAGAGCGATTAGATTATGAATATAAGTATAAAGAAGTTAGCACTATGCCTTCTAATATATCAGTTTCAGAGCTGAAAAGAAGAGTTATTATGGATGAAGAAGTAGATTTATTTAAAGAAAATATAATGGAGCTTAATGGAGAAATAGCGGTATCACTTACTTCAAGTGGTAATGTAAAAAAGAAAAAACCAAAGTTTATTGAAAAAAAAGAAGGATTAACAGCAGCTGAAAAAGGGACATTAACACATTTTGTTATGCAACATATTGATTATTCAAAAATAGAAGTTGCTGATATTAAAGAATTAATAAATGATATGGTGAAGAGAGAATTGCTTACAATGGATGAAGCCGAAGCCATAAATATTTATAGAATAAGAGCATTTTTTAAATCATATATAGGTGAAAGGCTGTTAAGAGCTTACAATAATGGTATTAAAATTTATAGAGAATTGCCATTTTTTAGAGAGATTCCAGTATATGAATTTGATAAGAATTTAGATAAAAGTATTTATTCAGAAGATAAGCTTAGAATACAGGGAATTATAGATTGTTTCTTTGAAGATGAAAATGGTGTTGTTTTAATTGATTATAAAACTGATTATGTAGAAGAAGGAAAAGAACTAGAAATATTAGAAAAGTATAAGATACAAATAGATTTATACTCAGAAGCTTTAGAGAATATTTTATCAAAAAGAGTAGATGAAAAGTATCTTTATTTATTTGGAATAAACAAAGAAGTAAAGTATTAATAATACTGATTGTATTAAATAATTAAAATTTATTTTTTATTTAATACAATCTTTTTAGAATTTAGGGAAGAAAAAAAGTTAAAAAAAGAAAAGTGAAAAAAACGTAAACTAAATTTAATTAAAAAAATATTGAAAAATATGTAATTTGGTAATACTATATATAAATATAGAGACCTATGGTGGTGATTTAGTGGAAATAAAAAACTGTAATGTAAATTTACTGAAAAAGTTATCTTATGAAAGCAAATTAAAAAAACTATATGAACAAATTATATGTTTAGATAATTTAGAGAATTCCCTAGAAGTAATGTGTGAAAGTTTAATGGAAATATTTTTACTAGAAAAATTATTGGTAATAGAAATTGATAAAAATAATCTTATATTTAGAAAGTATTTAACTAAGAGAAAGGATAAAGATAAAAGTTTAAGTAGGCGAGAAGTATATAAAGAAATAACAGATTTAATGAATAATGAAAAGGAATTTTCTTTTCAAGAAATAGAAGGTAAAAATATATTAAAGGTTTGTAAAAAAATAAGAATAAAAAAGCAATTTAGTTTAGTAATAGTATTTGAATGGTTAGAAAATTCATTGGATTTAGATTATTTTTTAGAGTTCATTGAAGGGTTTTTAAAAATAATAAAAAGTATGTACTTAAAGGAGTTTAAATATTTAGCATTAAGGAAACAATCATATACAGATGGTTTAACTAAGTGTTATAATAGGAGCTATTTTGAATTAAAAGTTTTAGAGCTAAGAGAAGAAGAAAATTTAGCTATGATAGTTCTTGATTTAGATTGCTTAAAGGATATAAATGACAAATTAGGACATGATTTTGGAGATAAAATAATTAAAGAAGCTGTAAAAATTATAAAATTAACCATAGATAAAAAAGATATTTTTTGCAGATATGGTGGCGATGAATTTGTTATAATATCACGAAATAGAACTAATGATTATATAGAAAAATTGCTTAAACGAATTAAGGAAAGATTTAGCGAAATAGATGTAGAGGGATTTCCTTTAAATATTTCTATGGGTTATGCTATAAAAAACAAGAAGAAAGATAGTATAAGAGAATGTTTTAAAATGGCTGACTATAGAATGTATAAAAAGAAAATTGAAAATAAAAAGGTAAGTATTGAAAAATTAAATAAGTATATAAAAAAGTATAAAAAAAATAAAATGGTATAAAAATATGGCTAAAGTGCATATAATAAAATGAAAGTCTAAAAGCCAACACAGGGGTTTTTTAAAAGAATAATTATATATTATTTTTAAAAAAAACCTCTAATGAAAAAGCTTTAACTGTTTAGTGTATATAGATAATTAATTTACACTTTAAGGCAGTTAAAGCTTTTATATTTGTGTTGGTTTAATTCTTAATAAATATATATTATAGTAAGCACTAATTAAATGCAAAATAAAAGTCAGAGTAATTTACTTTCAAATAACTAAATATAAGAATAAATGTTATCATAATTCAGAATATTTTAATTATTTAATTAAATAAAGAGAATTTTTTGCTAATTTTAATAAATCTGATTTATTATTAATTTTAGGATTTTCATGAACTTTTTCTAGTAATATATTTAGTATTAAGCCTATGTCTTTTCCTTTTAAATTTAATTCTTTAATTAAGTCAGTTCCTGTTATATTTAAATCCTTTAAAAATATAGGATCATTGTTTTTTAAAAAATAATTGAGAGTATTTATTATTTTTTTTATAGTTATACATTCTTTTGAAAACTCAATTAGGTTATATTCTAATATTTTATATGCCATATCAACACCTACTAAGTTAACAAGTTTTTTTAAGTCTTTTTTTCTTTCAATATTTTTAAAGTAGTCTTTATTAGTACAAATAATAATTACACTATGTATTGTATTTTTATTAAATCTAAGTTTATTTAATGATTTTTCAATTAATGATATGTTACCATCAAATAAGTAATATAAGAAATGACTTAGTCGAACATCTAAATTATTAGGAACACAATCAAAAAGTAACCATGACTTTTTAAAAGCTATATGTTCTGAAATGTCTATATCATAAATATAGTGAATAAGATTGCATTGAATTAAATTAGTTAAAGCTAATTTAGGATTATTACACAGAAGCATCTTTATGAATTCATCTCTAATTCTTTCTTTACTAATATTACATATTAAGGCGCTATTATTTTTTATAGCTTGTAGTGTTTCTATTTCTATATTAAATTTTAATTGAGCACTAAAACGTATAGCTCTAAGCATTCGCAAAGCATCTTCTTGGAAACGAAGATTAGGTTCACCTACAGCTCTAATTAATTTGTTTTTTAAGTCTTGTAGACCATTAAAATAATCTAATACACCAGTATCTTTATTATAAGCAAGAGCATTTATGGTGAAATCACGCCTACTTAAATCTTGTTTTATATTAGAAACAAATAATACTTCTTCAGGTTTTCTGTTTCCTATATAATTACCATCTATTCTGTAAGTAGTAACTTCAAAGTGCTCATTATCTATTATTACCGTTATTGTTCCATGTTTTATACCTGTGGGAATAGTTTTTTCAAATAGTTTTTCCACTACTTCAGGCAAAGCGTTAGTAGTTATATCATAATCATTAACTTTTCTACTTAATAAATCATCTCTAACAGATCCTCCAACTACAAAAGCTTCGTAATTATTTTTGTTAAGTGTATCTATTATGAATTGAACTTTTATAGGAATATACAAAATATCACCTCAGCAAATAAATTATATAATTATTATATACTGTTTAAGTAAAAAATTCTTTTTTTATCAGTAAATAATATAAGTTAAAATAAATTTACCTTTTAAAATAAGTTAATATGTGTTTACAAAGCTAGAAAATATGTCAATAATAGAAAGTAGATAGATATTAGTATGTTAAAAAATTTTGAAAGGATAATGTTATGGAAGTGATGACAAAGAAAATAGAAGAGTTTCTTCAAGGGGATAGAATAAAGGGATATTATTTAGTTAAATCAGTAATATGCAAGGTTGCAAATGGTAGTAATAAAAAGTATTTGGATTTTATTTTAGCAGATAAGACAGGAGAAATTTCAGCGAAGTTATGGGAAGTTAAAGATGGAAGAGAAACTGAATTTAGACCTAACATAATAGTTGATGTTAAAGGAACTGTTACATCATGGCAAGGCAGTCTTCAGCTTAAAATAGAAAAAATATCAGAGTATAAGAATGAAGATATAAATGTTAATGATTATGTTAAAAGTGTACCATATTCATCAGAAGAAATGTTACAAAAACTTATGGGATATGTTTCAGAGATAAATGATGATGATATACAAATAATGGTGGATGAAATAATAAATACAAATAAAGAAAAATTAATTTATTATCCAGCAGCAAAAAGAAATCATCACTCTTTAAGAGGGGGACTACTTTATCATATAACGACAATGCTAAGTTTAGCAGAGAATATTTGTAACATATATGATTACCTAAACAGAGACTTAGTATATGCTGGAGTAATACTTCATGACATAGCCAAAATAAAAGAAATGAGTGCCTCCGAGCTTGGAATAGTAGATGAATATACTTTAGAAGGAACTTTACTTGGACATATAACTCAAGGTATTAAAGAAATAGAAATAGTAGGAAGAAGCTTAAATGCAGATGAAGAAAAAATAATATTACTTCAACACATGGTTCTTTCACATCATTATGAGCCGGAATATGGAAGTCCAGTAAAACCAATGATTCCAGAAGCTGAAATAGTCCATTATCTAGATGTTATGGATGCAAGAATGTATGATATGAAAAAAGCAATTAAAGAAACAAAAAAAGGAGCTTTTTCAGAAAGAATTTTTTCTCTTGAGAATAGAAGAGTATATAAACACAGTTTAAGTAAAGAAGAAAATTAAAGGCAAGGGATGTATCAAAATTATTAGATACATCCCTTGCTTTTTTATTTACTTTAGAAAATAAGAACAGTAGAACCTTCATTTACATTGTCATATAACCATTTTGAGTCTTTAATAGCTAATCTTATGCAACCATGAGAAGCAGGTTCACCGAGTGTATAATCTAAAACTTTAGTTTGAGTATTATCTAAAGGAATTGAATGATATAGGTAATTTCCTTTAAATTGAACATAATTTTTTCCACCTTGACCGTATTTAGGAGAAAAAAACCATGGTGCCTTTGTTGTTACTTCAAAGTATCCTACTAAAGTTTCTTTGTTATCTACACCTGTAGAACAAAGAAATTCTTTTTCTAAAGTCCAATTTTTATTTGATCCTTTAAAAATA
The DNA here is from genome assembly GCA_963557775.1 of uncultured Sarcina sp. Lineage (GTDB taxonomy): Bacteria > Bacillota > Clostridia > Clostridiales > Clostridiaceae > Sarcina. The sequence continues at coordinate 28,890 of CAUWDH010000027.1, read as the reverse complement.
TAAGTTTTTTGCTTTTGTATATCTGTGAATACTAATTTGTTAGTTTTACTTTCTATATCAAATTCATTTATGTTATCTTTATTTAATTTTCCAAAGTAAGGTTTTAGCTTTGCAGCATTATTTGTATTAGCTTCAATGGCTTTAGCGCTGTAATCATAGAGATGTTTCATCCTTAAATCTTCAATTTGGCTTATTTTCTTTTCAATTAAGGAAGCTTCTTCAGAGTTTACTTTTTCCTTACTTTCTTTAAGTAAGTTTATAGCCCTTGTATAGTTGGTGTTTTTAATTAAATTTTCTGTTTCATTGAAAGTAGCAGTAGTTATTTCTTTAAAGGCTGAATTCATATATTTTTCAGCATCTTTAAAGAGAGGACTATTTTCATTAACTTCTTCAAATAAGTCGATTGCTGATTCAAAATCTTTGTTATTAAAATAAGTCATAGCTGATTTAAATTTTTCTTCTGAAATTTTTATCAAAGGTAAATTGTTTAATGATTTGTCAATAATATCATTACATAGATTTAAAGACTTATAAGAAGATAATAAATTGATATATTGTATTTCTGATAAAGTTTTATTTTTATATTCTTCATTAAGAGATTGAAGTTCTTCTTCTAAGATAGAGGTAAAGTTATTATTTAAAGTTGTTGATAGAATTTTATTTTGTTTATTTGCTAAATTTTCTATTTTACTTTTATCTTTACTCTTTATAGAGTTTTTAAAAGCTTTTAGTGATGTAAAGTAGATTATAGACAGTACTGATAGTATAAAGATAATAGATAAAAAAGAAGCTAATAAATATTTGTATTTTTTTTTCTTTAAAATTTCATTCAAAAATATCACCCTTTATAAATAATTGACTAAATTAATGAAAATATACAAGAAAATATAACAAATAATAAAATATGGTATTTGATATTTTACAATAAAAATAAGTAATATTCAATGATTTTATTAGTAGTTTTCGTAGATGTAATAGTTTAAAGAAAAAATTAAAAAATTTTTAAAAAAAAACTTGAGTATGACCTAAGGAGATATTTTATAATCAATTTTGTAAGGAAATAAACAATAATTTTTATTAGATAAAAATAATTATTAATATAAGGAGGAATAATCATGGGAATAAACTTTAAAATTGCTTCAAGATTTTTGGGCTCTAATAAAGTTCAAACTATTTTGATAGCTTTAGGAATTGCTATTGGGGTAACTGTTCAAATATTTTTAGGATTACTTATAAAAAATCTTAATAATGATCAAATTACAGATACTTTAGGCAAAACATCACAAATAACAATAAGTAATGAAGCTAATTCAAGTAAAACTTTTACTAATTATCAAGAAATAATAAATAATATTACTAAAAATCATTCTAATGAAATAGCTGATATAACAGGAGTTTTAGATACTCCAGGTATAGTAACTAAAGGAGATGCTAGCACATCAATCTTAGTTAGAGGAATGAATTATGGAAAAGGTCAAAATATATATGATTTAAAAAGTGATTTAAAATCAGGAACATTACCTCAAAAAGAAGGACAAGTTGTTGTTGGTACAGGAATAGCTAAAAAGTTTGATTTAAAAGTAGGAGATAAATTTACTTTTGCAGAACCAAACCAACAAGAAAAAACTGTAGATATAAGTGGAATAGCAGACTTTGGAGTTTCTCAATTAAATAATTCATGGGTTGTAACTAAATTATCATATGCACAAGATATGTTTAATGAGAAGGGCAAAGTTAATTCAATAGAAATGAAGTTATATAATAACCAAATATTTAATGCAGATACTATTGCAAATAGCATAAAAACAACTTTACCAAGTACTTTAGCTATAACAAACTGGAAAGAAAGCAATGCTAATTTATTAAGTGCATTAAGTGGACAAAGTTCTTCAAGTATGACAATTCAAGTATTTATAATAATATCAGTTGCTATGAGTATTGCAGGAGTTCTAGCAGTTTCAGTAATGCAAAAATCAAAGCAAATTGGTATATTAAAGGCTATGGGAATTAAAAACAGAAGTGCAGCATCTATATTTATTTATCAAGGATTAATACTTGGAGTAATAGGAGCTGTAGTTGGAGCAATTTTAGGTGTTGGAATGTTTGAGATATTCTCTCATGCAGTAAAGAGCGCTACAGGGGCACCAATAGTAACAGGAAATATTTATGGTAGTTACATAATTATGAGTGCAATTATAGCAATTATCGTAGCTATTTGTGCAGCATCACTTGCAGCATCAAAATCATTAAAATTAGACCCTATGGAAGTAATAAGAAATAACTAGGAGGGTGGACTATGGAAGCTATAAAATTAAAAAATATAAATAGAATTTATGGAAATAAGGTAAAAACACAGGTTTTATTCGATATCAACTTAAGTATAGAACAGGGTGAATTTGTATCTATAATAGGCCAAAGTGGTAGTGGTAAGAGTACAATGCTTAATATAATTGGTACTCTTGATACACCAACTTCTGGAGAGGTTTATATAAATGGTACAAGAACTGATCAGATGAGTAAAAATCAGTTAGCTGAATTAAGAAATCAAGAAGTAGGATTTATATTCCAATTCCATTACTTACTTCCTGAATTCACAGTGTTAGAGAATGTTTTAATGCCATATAGATTATCAGGAAAAAAGGTAACACCAGAGATATTAGCTAGAGCGGAAAGACTTTTAGAAATTGTTAATTTATCAAAGGTAAAAAATAATAAGGCTACTGATTTATCAGGAGGACAACAACAAAGAGGTGCAATAGCAAGAGCACTTATAAATAATCCTAAGATAATATTAGCTGATGAGCCAACAGGAAATTTAGATTCAAATACAACTCAAGAGGTGTACAAACTTCTTAGAGAAATTAACAAAGAATTTAATACAACTTTTGTTATAATTACTCATGACAATAGAATTGCTGAAATGGCAGATAGAGTTGTTACTGTAAAAGATGGAAAAATAGAAAGTGATATTAAAAATAAACAATAATAAAGAGGATGCACATAAGAAAAGTGCATCCTTTCTTTTCTTATCTATTACAGAATTATTTTATTTGAAAAAAAGATGGGTAAGATATATATTAAAAATATAATATTGGGAATGGAATCTTTTACGGAGGAAAAAGTTATGATGGAAACAAAAAAGTACTACAAAATAAAAGAAATAGCTGATAAAGCTGGAGTTACAGTAAGAACTTTAAGATATTACGATAAGATAGAACTTTTAAAGCCAAGTTATAAAAATGATTTAAATTATAGATTTTATACTGATGAAGATTTAATGGAACTTCAAAAGATTATATCATTAAAATTTTTAGGTTTTTCTATTAGTGAAATAGAAGAAATTAAGGCAGCAGATAAAAATGAACAAGCTGAGATGCTTAGAAAGAAAAAAAGATTATTAGAGCAAAAAATTAAAAATCTTAACTTTATAAATGATTCCCTTGGTAAGGTAGAGAGTGATTTAAATATAAATACAGATATAGATTGGTGTTCCATAGCTTCTGAAATTAAAAATTCAAGAATTGAAAGTCATAAAGTTAGCTTTGGAAAAGAAATTAAAGATAAGAAAAATCATAAGGTTTTACATGGTGAGCTTATTAATGTATTAATGGAACTTTTAAAAAGAAAAAATATTAATGAAGAAGAAAGAATAATAAATGAATTAAAAGAGCATATGAACAAAATGGTTAATGGAAGTAATGGACTTGAAATGCTTATTTATATTTTAGAAGATGTTGAAGATATACCTGGGCATGTTCAAGGATTAACAAGTAGTGATTCTAAGACACTTATTGATATAATAAATAAATATATAGGTTAAATTAGAAGTTTTTCTTTAATTTAGTATATAATTTAAAAGAGAAAAGATTGAACTTTATATGATATGATTATATTTAATTTAAAATATATTTAAGAGGAGTTGGTACAAATGAATAATATTCAAGAAAGATTTTTTAAGTATGTTAAGATTCATACTACATCAGATGAAAAAAGTACTGTGACACCAAGTACAGAAAGACAATTTGATTTAGCAAAGGTTTTAGTAGAAGATTTAAAGGCTATAGGAATAAAAGATGCTTTTGTAGATGAATTAGGTTATGTCTATGGAACAGTTCCAAGTAATATGGACAAGAAAGTTCCAACAATAGGATTTATAGCACATATGGATACAGCACCAGATATGACAGGAGAAAATGTGAATCCTCAAGTTGTTAAAAATTACGATGGTGGAGATATTATTTTAAACAAGGAGTTAGATATTGTATTATCACCAAGTAAGTCACCAGAACTTAAAAACTATGTTGGAAAGACATTAATAACTACAGATGGAACAACTCTTTTAGGAGCAGATGATAAAGCTGGGGTAACTGAAATAGTTACAGCTGTTGAATATTTAATGAATCATCCAGAAATAAAACATGGTGATATAAAAATAGGATTTACACCAGATGAGGAAATAGGAAGAGGTGCTGATCATTTTAATGTAGAGCAATTTGGAGCTGATTTTGCATATACTATTGATGGTGGAGCTGCTGGAGAATTAGAATATGAAAACTTTAATGCAGCTATGGCTAAAATAGTTATTACAGGAGTTAATGTTCATCCGGGTTATGCAAAAAATAAAATGATAAATTCTAGTTTAGTTGCTCATGAGTTAATATCAATGTTACCAGCAGATGAAGTTCCAGAAAAAACTTCAGGCTATGAAGGATTTTACTATTTAGCAAATATAACAGGAACTGTTGAAAAAACAGAAATGCTTTATGTTATAAGAGATTTCTTTAAAGAGGGTTATGAAAAAAGAATAGCTAAATTTAAAGAAATAGAAGAAGTTCTTAATAAAACTTACGGAGAAGGTACTGTAAAAGTAGAAATAATAGAACAATATAAAAATATGAAGGAAAAAATAGAGCCAGTAATGCATATAATAGATAATGCAAAGTTAGCTATGGAGGAAGCTGGATTAACACCTAATATAATCCCTATAAGAGGTGGTACTGATGGTGCTAGACTTTCATTTATGGGACTTCCAACACCTAATATATTTACAGGTGGGGAAAACTTCCACGGTAGATATGAATATATAGCATTAGAATCAATGGAAAAGGCTGTTGAAACTATACTAAATATAATCAAAATATATGCAAAGTAAGGCTTAGAATAGCTTAGGAGTAATAGAATATGATACATTCAGTAATTTGGTTAATTATAGCGTTAATTTTAATTTGGGTAGCTATAAAAGTAACTATGAAGGTAATAAAAATAGCTATAATAGTAATAGCAATTTTATTCCTTATAGGTACAGCAAAAACATTTATAAGTAATATTAGTCATAATGAAATTAATCAATCTAATAATGTAACTGTATCTCAATATACTGAACAACAATAAATATAATTAAACAATGGAAAAATATTGGAGTATCCAAGAGTAGAAAAAGTTTTCTGCTTAGAGGATACTCCTTTATTTTATTTAAAATTTTAAGAGTATTTACCTTTAAGTGTTCTACTAGAGAAACTTATAGGGAAATAAAGGGTGTGAACTAAGTTAGAACGAATTCATTGGTAAAAACATATAAATATTAAGACATGTATTAATGGTTAGGAGAAGAAAAATCATGGTTTCAATAAGCTTATGTATGATAGTTAAAAATGAGGAAGATACTTTAGAGCGTTGTTTGAAATGTGTAAAAGATTTTGTTGATGAAATTATAATTGCTGATACAGGTTCAACTGATAAAAGTAAGGAAATTGCTAAAAATTATAATTGTAAAGTTTATGACTTTAAGTGGACAAATGATTTTGCAGCAGCAAGAAATTTTGCTTTTAGTAAGGCAACTAGTGAATATATAATGTGGCTTGATGCAGATGACTATATTACAGAAGAAAATATAGAAAAAATAAAAAAAATAAAAACTAGTTTAACTGAAAAAATTGATTATGTATCAATGGATTATTCTTTAAGTCGAGATGCTAATGGAAAGACTACTTATTCTTTAAAAAGAAATAGGATAGTTAAGAAAAAAAGAGGTTTTAAGTGGATTGGAAGGATACATGAGTATCTAGAAGTATATGGAGCAGGAATAAACTCAGATATAGAAATTTACCATGGTAAATTAAAGCCTCATGGCACTAGAAATTTAGATATATTTGAAAATATGAAAAAGGAAAATGTTAAGTTTACAGCAAGAGATAATTTTTATTATGCCAATGAACTATATTATAATGGAAAATATAGGGAAGCTATAAAAGAGTATAAAAAATTTATAGATTCAGGTCTTGGATGGATTGAGGATGTAAAGACAGCAAGTATGAATATGTCAGAGTGTTATGCTAGTTTAGGTGATGAAGATGGTCGTGCTCAAAGTATATTAAATTCATTTAAATATGATACACCAAGAGCAGATTTATGTTGTAAGTTAGGAGAATACTTCTTTAATAAAAAAATGTACTATCAAGCAATTTTTTGGTATAAGACAGCTTTAGGATGTATCCCTGAAGAAGGCAATATGGGAATTAAAGCTAAGGAATATTATACATGGATACCAGCTATTCAGCTTTGCGTTTGTTACTCAAATTTAAATGATTATGAGACGGCTTATTACTACAATGAGTTAACAGGAATTTATTATCCAGGATCAGATAAAGTTAAATATAATAGAACATTTTTAAATAGTAAGTTTCAAGAGCTTGGAAAACCTCTACCTGTTTTAGATCTTAAGTTAATAGATAGAAGATTGAGGCATTTTTAATTTATATTAAAAAATTAGAAAAAACAGTTTAGTTACTTATATGAGTATTATACTACGTGATATGAGAGATAAAATATAATTAGTAATTTAATTATTAATTATATTTTATCTTTTTTTATCTGTTATAAAAATTTTACATTATTATTATTAATTTCTTATAATTACAAATAAAGGTTGCTAAAGTTTCTTATTTTTTCGTTATGGTATATGAACGAAAGAATAGGAGGGTTATTATGTTGAAATATGAATTAATAGATTTGATTGAGCTCATTAGGTGTAATGATGATAAGGAGTTAATGGTTGCTTTCATAGATGAATTTCATCAAAAAATATTAAATATTTGCAAAGGATATGAAAATGAATATTTAGAAACTGATTTGATTATCAGTATTATTAACTTGGTTTATAATTTAAATTTGGATAAATTTAGATGTAAAAGTAATAATGATTTATTAAAGTATATTAATAGGTCATTAGAGAATAGAGCTATAGATAGTTATAGAAAATTTAAGGGTGTAAGAGAGAAAATACAAATATATAGTTTGGAAAGTTTGGACTATTTAATCCCGTATTATGATGATATAGATGCAATATATTTTGCTAAAAATATAGGGAAAAGCCCTATTGCAGAATTATTAGTAAATTATTATACTAATTTGGTGGCAATGAGACAAAAGCTGATAACCAATAGCATTAAGAAGGCAGATAAAACATTAGCAGAGTCTGTATATGATATGTTTACAGGAGCAAATGGATTGGGTATGGATTTCAGAGGTGTAGGTTTATTTGGATTTATATATAGCAAAGCAGGGACTGAACTATTTGAAAGTACATTTTCTAAGTATCCATTATTTGTACAAGATGTATATAAAGTTTGTAGTTATGTTTTTGCTGCAAAAATAGAAAGTTTACAAAATGGGTATTTAAAATGGAAAAAATTATGATATTATTATGGTATTATTTAAGTTCTTAAATAAAATATTTGTTGAGTAGGGTAAATTTATGGAAAAAATATATAAGATACTTTTTTGGGTACTTTTATCAATAAGTATAATAGTTTTTATACTTTGTATTCTATTTTTTATTGTTGGATGTTATATGGGACAAGCAATGTAAAGTGTTTTTTATTAAGTAATATATATTTAATTTAAGTAGTTACACTTTCAAAAATAGAATCATAATCATAAGACTTTAAATTATTGCTTTATTATATCTTATAAATAATTAGTTCAACATGAGGGTGATTTTATATGAAAACAAGTGTTTTATTAGAAAATATAAATGGAAGTTTAGTTGATTTAGAAAATTTTTACAGTGGATATATAATATTTTTTGAAAAGTTTTTTATATTTTCAAAAGATAAAAAAATAGAAGGTTTAACAAGTATTCTACCTAATCTAAAAGTACCTTTCCTATTGATGATAACTTATTAAAAAATATTTTATTTTGTAACCTAATGTATTACTAAAAATAAATATGTATTAAAATTAATTATCTCAGAAAGTTCTTTGGTTTTTTAGTTGGTTCAAAGCATAAAAAGAAAATAGGAACATCTTGAGATGTTCCTATTTTAGAAACCAAATTTAATTATATCCAATAAATTGTTGAAAATTTACATATTTTTATCGACAGGTTTTTTAAGTGTACTATTTATATTGGATAAAATAGAATTATAATTATAAGATTTAATTTTATCACTATCATTAAACAAAAAAGAATTTTCTTTTATATTAGAAATTAATATAGCTTTAGTATTAAGGTTAAAGTGAATTAATAATGTGTTGGAATTACTAAAAATAGTGCCTGAAAATATATTGCTACCTGAGAGGACTTCTTTTAAATTAAAAGAGTATGATTTATTCTCTATTTTTAAGATGCCTTTTAATTCCTTTATAGCTTTTTCTTCGTTAATGACTTTAGCATTCATTTTCATTTTTATATTATTTTCAATAATTTTAGAATTACCTTCCTCAGCCATAGAAGCATCTACTTTTACTAAAGTATTATCTCTAAAATTAATAATATTTTTATTTGTATGCATATAAAAAATACCGAGTGATACTATGATGATTCCAAATATACATAATATAATTACAGTTTTCTTTTTATTTTTCATTTATTCAACCCCTTACTACAATATAATTTTAATAATATAAATTAAAATTAATAAAGTAATGAAATAATTTTGAGATGAAGGGACCTTTATAATAGTCATTATATTGACATAAGCCCAGTTCATTTAAATTTATTTTTAGAATTGCTCATACTTTTTGAAATATTATATTTAAATAAAAGTAGTTTTTTAATTTTTTGAAATTATATTATTAAAGATAAATTTGATAATATGAATTATATATGATTAGAAATATAATAAATAAAAGAAGTTATATATAGAATTATAAGCGCAATAAGGATACAAATTAATTTTATAACTACAGGTAAAATAACAATAAATATACCAGTTAGAAATAGAATTAAATATGATGGATAGATAGTAAATATCTTATATTTTTTTACTTTTATATTTTTGTTTACAGTTTTTATATTTGTAAAGAATTCTTTTAAGCTAAAAATTTCTTTTATCATGTTTTTAGAAATAAATATAGAATTAATAACAATATTTTTATTCATATGAAAGCAAGTATTTCTTTTTAAGGAACTTATTTTAGTTATGTTATTAATTTTAATATTGGCTACGAAGCCTGAAGTGCATAAGTCTATTTCGTTATTTTGAAATTTAAATGATACTTTTTCTTCTGTTGATTTTTTTATATGTAATTTAGTGTTTAATAATTTAATAATTATCAAGTGATAAAATAAACTTATAATTGAAGCAATAGTAAATGATGATACTATGAGATCAAGTATATTTAGATTTTTAGAAAAAATAAGTATATTTATACTTGCAATTATTATTGGAATTAGTATACAAAAAAATATATAGAATTTTTTATAACTGAATATTAGAGTCTCTTTATCAATATTAATATATTTCTTTTCACTAGATAATTTTGAGTTTATTATATCAATAAAATTCTCTCTTTCATAATCATTGAGAAAAGCTTTAAAAGGAATGATTACACTATAATTTAAATTATTTAATATATATATATACTTTTCATTACATTCTAATTTTACTATAGTATCAAGGGAAATTTTCATAAAATCATCATTTTCATATATTTGTAATTCGTCATTTGAAAGCTGTATTATTACATTACTTGTGGTGTTATTACTATAATTAAAATTTTTACTAAGAAGATAAGACAATTTTGTAGGTTTATTAAACTTGGATAACTCACTTTTATACTCACTTAATTTCATTTCATACTGTATTCTCAAAGCTTATCCCCCTAAACATAAAATTTTTATATATGTACTTTTGTTTATTATATAATAAACAAAATAATAATCCATGTATAAATAAAATAATTTTTGTAAATAATAAATTATTTTAAAGTGTGATTAAATGAAATATGAAAAAGCAACTATTTGTTAACTGATTGTATATTATAAGTTTATAATTTATTGCTATGATTACTACATATTAAAATTAAAATACTAAAAGATTGAGTTTAAAATAAATTTTTAAAAGTTATTATTGTAATTTAAGGGGGGAGTCAAATGAATATCTTTTATGAGTTAAAAAAAGATGAATGTATAGATTTCATTATGACTAAAATTGAAAATAACGATAATTATAAAAAAAGTATTAAGAAAAAATTATTTAAGTTTTGGTTAAAGTATATAATATTAACGTTTTTAGTGTCATTTACATTGTCTATTGGAAGGGGTAACAAAGTAAAACTTCTTTATATAATCTCTTTAATTTTTTCTATTTACTATGTAAAGAAAGGAAAAGAGCATTTTAAACAACAGACTAAACAAATTTTATATAGGAATCTACAGATAGATACAGATTCTAATGAAAAAATATCATTAGAAATAGATCATAGTAATATAATTTATAACATTGGTACAATGAAAAACATTTATGTATTAGGTGACATTAAATCTGTATTTGAAGATAGTGATGGGATTCTTATAGAAGTACTTAATAATAGATATATTTTAATTCCAAGTAGAGCTTTTAATGATAGTAATAAGAAAAAAGAATTTATGGAAATTATTAAATTGAATATAGATAGGGTTTGTGCTATGAGTATAGATGAGAAGTTGATACAAATGGCAATATAGTTTTAAGGTGAAGGGAGTATATTTTTAGTATTTATACTTTTTTAGAATTTATAAAATTTTAATGGATATTAAAAATATTAAGTTAGTATAAGCTATACTATCTAAAGGGGAAGTTTATGTTAAGTCAAAAGGAAAAAAATATATTTTTTGGTGTTTGTGTATTTTTAATAATTTGTACAATTTCTCTAATAATTTGGGGCAATCATGCTAAAATTGAACAAGCAAAATTAATACGTCCAAATGATAAATACGTTGAAAAGTTAGATAATAATTTATCTATAGAAGGAGATATAGCCTATGTTGATTTATGGAGTCGTAAAACTTATGAGGCTATAGTATATGCTAATTTTAAAGGGGAGAAGATTAAATTATATAGAGTTTCAAATACACTAAATGATAATAATTCATATGACAAAGCTGAAGTTTCGGGTTCAACTGAAATAGATGGTATAAAAGTATATTTTATAGAACAAAAATTTAGATATAATTTATTACATGTAAGCAATGAAATCACTTTAGAAGTTCCACTTATGGTACTTGATGATGGAACTATTCTAGGGGGAGATAATTTTTACAACTTATATGGAGAAGATAAATATAAAGAAATTAAACTAAAAGTAGCTAAATACTGTGTGAATAATATAGATAATAAAATTTTGGTAGATAATTCAAGTGAATATTTAAAGAGCATGAACCAAGAAGTGTAATTGTAAATAAAAAGGAAAAATATTAAAAAGCTAAGGAATTTTAATTCTTTAGCTTTTTATAATTAACTTCAGATAAGGTTATTTATACAAATCCAACTACTATTGGAAGTGATATGAATAGAAATGCTTTTATTTATCGGAGAAAAGTATATTAGAAAAATAGAGTAAATGATTTTATGGAATGAAATTAAAGGAGAGAATAGAATGAGTTATAAGGACTATGAAAAAAGTTTAGATTTGATAAGATAATATAAACCATTATGATATAAAGTTATAAATGAATTTGAAAATAATAGGTTGTACTTAAATAAGTTTAAGGCAATCTTTTATTTTTATTAGTAGAAAAGGTGATTTAATGTAAATAATAGGAGACTAAGAAGATTACTATAAGATATAATTAAATAAAAAGGATATGGATTAGGAGGGGACTATATGAAGTTTGTACATACTGGAGATTGGCATATAGGTAAAGTTGTAAATGAAATTTCTATGTTAGAGGACCAACAATATATTTTAGATAGATTAATAGAATTTTTAGAAAGTGAAAGACCTGATGCTTTAGTTATAGCAGGGGATTTATATGATAGGAGTGTACCTCCAGCTAGAGCAGTGGAATTATTAGATAAATATATAGAAAAGATAATCTTAGATTTAAAAATACCTATTTTAGCTATTGCAGGTAATCATGATAGTGGTGAAAGACTAGGATTTATGAGTTCAATTTTAAGAAAACAAGGTTTTTATATTGAAGGAGAACTTAAGGGAGAAATAGATTGTGTAACATTAAAGGATACATATGGAGATGTTGATTTTTATTTAATTCCCTATGGAGATCCCGCTGTAGTTAGAGAAGTTTATGGAGATAATACTATAAGAACTCATGAAGATGCTATGAAAAAGATAGTAGATGAAATAAATAGTAAAAGAGATATGAAGAGAAGAGCAGTAGCAATAGCACATGGATATATAACTAATATGGGAAGTAATGAAAACTTATCTAGAGAAGAAGTAATAAAGGAAAGTGGGCTTGAAATAAGTGAATCAGAAAGACCTTTAAGCATAGGGGGAACTGATATAATTCCTGGGAAAGTTTTTGAAGGATTTAATTATGTTGCTTTAGGACATTTACATGGTCCGCAAAAGGTTGGTTCAGATAAAATCAGATATTCTGGTTCTTTATTAAAGTATTCCTTTTCTGAGGAACATCAAAATAAAACAGTTACTTTAGTTAACATAAATGAAAAAGGTGATGTGGAGGTAGAATTAAAGAATTTAAAGCCTCTTAGAGATATGAGAGTAATTAATGGAACTTTAGAAGAATTAATAAAGCCTGAATTTTATAACAAGGGAAATAGAGATGATTATGTCTTTGCACTTTTAAATGATGAAGGTGATTTGCATGAGCCTATGGCAACTTTAAGGGCTATTTATCCTAATATAATGGGTCTTAGGAAAGATTCAAAGAAAACCTTAGGCCATAAGAATATAGAGTTAAATGTGAAAGAAAGACAGAAGTCTAAAATAGATTTATTTAAGGATTTCTATGAAAATGTTACTCAAAGAGAGATTGATGAAGTATCAATAACCTTAATGACAGAATTTATTGAAAAGAGGGAGGAAGAGTAAAGATGAGGCCTTTAAAATTAACATTAAGTGCTTTTGGGAATTATGCAAAGGAACAAACTATAGATTTTTCAAGGTTAAATGGAAAAAACTTATTTCTTATAACAGGGAATACTGGAGCAGGGAAAACTACAATATTTGATGCTATAAGTTATGCTTTATACGGTTCACCATCAGGAGAGTTTAGAGATACTGCATCCTTAAGAAGTCATTATGTAGATGGAGATGTTGAAACTTTTGTTGAGTTAGAATTTCAACTTAGGAATAAGGGATATAGAATTAGAAGAAGTCCTGAACAGATGTTAAATAAAAAAAGGGGAGAAGGATATAAGAAAGAAGGGGCTAAGGTAGAGCTTATGTTCTTAGATAGTGATGAAAAGCCTTTAACAAAGGTTAAGGAAGTTGATGATAGAATAAATGAACTTTTAGGTGTTGATAAAGACCAATTTAGACAAATAGTAATGCTTCCACAGGGAGAATTTTTAAAGCTTCTAAAGGCAAACTCTAAGGATAGAGAAGAGATTTTTAGAAGGATATTTGGTACAGAAGGGTTTAAGAAAATACAAGACGATTTAAGAGATGATGTTAAGAAGTTATGGGTAGAATTAAAGGATAGTAAAAATGAGAGAGATTTATATGTAAAGCAAATAAAAAGTGATGAAGATAGTGAGCTTTATGAGCTTATAAACAGAGAAGATATAGATATTGAGCAAGTTTGCAATTTAGTGGTAGAAGGAATAAAAAAAGATAAAGAAGATGTCATTAAGAGTAAAGAGAATAGTAACCTATTGAGAAACCAATTAAAAGAATTGGATGGAAAAATATTAGGTCTTGCTAATGATAAAAAAGTCCTTGAAGAGTATGAAAGTACTAAGAAAAGATTAGAAGAACATAAGGGGAAAATAGAAACTGTTAAGACTTATGAAGAGAAACTTTTAAAGGGGAAAAAGGCTGAAAAAATAAAATTAATAGAAAATAGATTAAATGAAGAAAAGGATAATAAGACAAAAAGAGAAAATACTATTTCAAATATTAGAAGAGAAAAAGATGACGTTTCAACTAATCTAGAAAAAGCAAAGAAGAATTTAGAAGAGTCTAAAAGTAAAGTTAAAGAAAAAGAAGAATTAATCATTAAGTTAGAGAAGCTTAAAAAGCAAGAACACGCCGTATCAACTTATATAGATAAAAAAGATAAGGTTATTAATTTAGAGAAACTGTTAGGAGAAAAAGAGAAGGGATTAAAAAGTTCAAAGAATAGAGAAGTTGAGTTAGAAAAAGAAATAAAAGATAATTTAGAGGAATTAAGAAAGTCCATAGAAGCAGAGGGACAAATTGCTTTAATATTAGAAAAGGGTAAAAAGCATAAAAGAGATATAGATGCTTTAAGAGATTTAAAGGAATGTTATGAAAACATAAGATATAAAAAGATGGATTTTGATGAAAAAAAGGATAAATTCACTTTAGTAGAGAAAAATTTTAAAAAGGTTAAATTAGAATTTGAGAAAAGTGAAGATGACTTTAAGAAGGGGCAAGCTGGTATATTAGCAGAAAGTTTAGAAGAAGGAATGAGCTGTCCTGTTTGTGGTTCTAAGGAGCATCCAAATAAGGCAGTAAGACCAAGTAATGTTTTAAGCGAAGAAGAGATTAAGGTTTTAAAAGAGAACTATGATAAGGCTTATGAAGAAAAAGAACTTTTATTAAGAGAATTGACTGTGTTAAATAAAGAAATTGAGAGTTTTCAGAAGGAAGTTATAGGGGTTAAGGTTAAGGCACTTGAAGAAATTTTAGAAAAGGACTTTTTAAGTACTTTAAATGAAAGTGAGCAAAGGGAAAAAATAACTTCTGAAGGATTAAAATTAAATAAAATTATAGAAGAAGAAAGGGCAATATATAGAGATATAAAGAAAATATCAGATCTAAAGCCTAAGTTAGAAGAAGTAAAATTAGCTCTTGAAGGTAAATTAAAAATTACTAAAGAAACAGTTGAAGAGTGTAATGAATTTATTAAAATTAATGGACCAAAGTTATCAAAGGAAATTGAAGTTTTAAGAACTATAGAAGCTGAGGTTCCAGAAAGTCTTAGGGATGGAATTTCTATAAAGAATGAAATGAAGAAAATTGAATTAGCCATTAAAGAAATTGAGGAGAACATCATAACTTCAGAAAATGCTTTTAATAATATAAATAATAAATATACAGAACTTAATAAAAGTGAAAAAATACATGAAGAAGAACTTTTAAAAATAAATGAAAAGCTTCATGTCATAAGAGAAGAATTTGAAGTAGCCATAAAAGAAAATGATTTTAAATCCTATGAAGACTATAAAGTTTCAATGATTTCAGGAGATTTAGAGTTAATAGACAATAAAATAAAGTCCTATTATGAAAATCTTAAAGCTTTAGAGGCTTTATATGAAAATATAAATAATAGCTTTAATAAGTTAGAAGTAAAAGATAAGAATGATTTAGAAGAACTAAGAAATAAGATTGGTGAAGAGTATAAGGAAATAGAGCTTAAGGAAAAGAATGAAAATAACAAGTGTAACCTATTGTGTAACAGAGTTGATCATAATGAAGCTATGCTTAAGAAAGTAAATCTTATAAGAAATAAAATAGGGGAGAGGGAAAAGGTTTACGAAAGGTTATCTCATTTAAGTAATATTGCTAATGGTGATAAAGGTAATTTAAAGAAAATAACCTTTGAGAGTTATGTTTTAACATCTTATTTTGATGAAATAATAGAAAGAGCTAATATAAAATTAGATAAAATGACTAATGGAAGGTTTGTTCTTAAAAGAAAAGAAGATTTAGGAAAAGGTAATAAAAAGCAAGGGCTAGATTTAGAAGTTTATGATAATAATACTGGCAAAGAAAGAGGGGTAAACTCTTTATCTGGAGGAGAAAGCTTCAAAACAGCTTTAAGTTTAGCTTTAGGACTTGCTGATGTAATACAAAGCTATGCTGGAGGAATATCTATTGATACTATGTTTGTAGATGAAGGTTTTGGAACATTAGATCCACAGTCTTTAGATAGTGCTATAGAATGTTTATTAAATATACAACAAGAAGGAAGACTTGTTGGAATAATATCTCATGTAGATGAATTAAAGGAAAGAATAGAGGTAAAACTTGAAGTCAAAGCTAAAGATGGAAAAGGAAGTACTGCTAAGTTTAATATACCAATTTATGATAATGTAATATAAAAATAAAAGTTTTAATTTTGAAAGTTTAATTCATTTTTAAGAAGAAGATTAAATTACACAAAGTATTTTATAAGTTCTGAATTAAGTTTATGTGTATATAAAAGCATAAAAAATTGAGGAAAAAGTAGAAATTACTTTTTCCTCAATTTTGAAATAATATATATTATTTTTTTATTGATAGCAATTAAGTTAAAGTATTAATATTATTAAAATTTAATAATTAGCTCATATATAATTTTTAGGTAGTTTGTTTTTTAGCTACATGAGTTTCATTTAATGGTTTATATAGACGCTCAAAATAACCTTGTGGGTGTTTGCAAGCAGGACAGATTGCAGGAGCTTCTTCACCATAATAAATATATCCACAGTTTACGCATTTCCAATATTCTTTTTCATCACTTTTATATAAAGTATTGTTTTCAAGAGCTTTATGTAGAAAATAATACCTATTTCTATGAGCTTTTTCAACTTCTGTAATGTTTAAAAAACTAGCTGCAATTTCAGGAAAACCTTCTTCTTTAGCAACTTCAGCAAAATCAGGATACATGTTTGCTTCTTCATCTTCACCATCTCCAGCATATTTAAGATTGTGTAGAGTGTCTGAATAACCAAATGGATAAGTAGAATCAACAAGAACTTCAGCAGCTACTTCTTTAGGATCAAGTCCTTCTATAAGATATTTGTAAAATATCTTAGCATGTTCTTTTTCATTATCAGCTGTTTCTGAAAAAATTCTTGATATATGACCTTGTTTTTCTTCTTTAGCAACTTTTGAAAAATAGTCATATCTCATTCTAGCTTGTGATTCACCAGCAAATGATTTTGCTAAGTTTTCAGCTGTTCTAGTTCCTTTTAAACTTTTCATAATAATACCTCCTAGTAAAATGGTGTTAAAGATAGTTTTTTAGAAATTAGCTATTATTATTCAAGAATTGTAAAATAATTTGAAAAGAATTTTATTTAGTAAGATTTGTGGTACAAATTATCCCTTTAAATAGATATAAGTTCTTAGAGGGTTTTATTTAAGTAAGTGGCAATATTAATGTGATATTTAGAACGTGGAAGTGGTAATTAAGATAAATCACTATATTAGTGTATATATTTTCTTGATTTACAAAATCAATTATGCTATCATATTAGAGTAATTAATATATGCGTTGGTAGCTCAGTTGGATAGAGCAATCGGCTACGAACCGATTGGCCGGGGGTTCGAATCCTCTCCGACGCACCATAAAGTAGAAAAACACTAGATTTCACTAATTGAAACCTAGTGTTTTTTGTTTAATACAGCAATTTAAGTGTATCTACTATTTTCTACTAATACCACTTGCTAATTATTTTGAGTACTTGTATTTTTTTGACTACTTAAAAATTTATTAAAGCTAGCTAATTGAGTATTTCCTTGGTTTATTTCATTATTTATTGCTGTAGTTGTTGCTTTTACATCAGTATTAGCTATTTCTATTTGTCCATTTGCTTTTATTAATTCTGCTTTATAAGAATCAGATTGTGATTGTGATTGAATTAAATTCTTTTGAGTACTAGTTAATTTTTCTTCTGTTTCTTTTAAAGCATTTTGAGTTTTTGATAAAGTTGCTTGTGTTGATTTTAAGTTACTTTTAACTTCTTCTAATTTTTTATTAGTATTACTTAATTGTGTGTTCAAGTTAGCCATTTTAGCTTCATCCTGTGTTAATTCTAATTTAGCAGCTGAAAGTTCTTTTTGTAAACTTTTATTTTCATTTTGTAATTTAGCTATTTGTGCTTTTAAGTTGTTAATTTCGATTTGATTAGTAGAATTACTTTCTTTAGCTTTAGTTAATTCGTTATTTAATTTTGTTATTTGTTCATTGTTACTTTTTATTGTTTTATTTAAGTTAGCTATTTTATTTTCTAAAGTTGTTTTTGCAGTTATTAAGGTATTTATTTGTTGGGTTAATGTAGTTTTACTTCCACTCAAATTAGTTATTATTGCATTATCAGTATTTATCATTGACTCTGCTTGTTTCATTGCAGCCGTACTATTTGAAATATACTTTTGTATATTTGATTGTGTACTTGCTAAAGCTGTTTGTCCATTAAAATGTCCTGCTACTATTGTTATTCCACCTACTACAGCCAATCCTGCTGCTCCTAGACCTAAAAATTTCGTTCCTATCATATAAATTCTCCTTTGTTCTATAATTTTTATCTATTTTACTATTTAATTATTCTATGTATTTTTATTTATATGTATATTACTATTTAATTGATTACGTGGTACAGCATACCAAAATGAACCACTTAAAATATTAGCAATAGCTTTTGAGGTCCACTTTCCATATCCCCAACAATGCAGTAATGTAGAAAGAACATTCATTTGTTGAGTTTTAGTCATATTTTTAAATTTACTACTTCCTTCTAAAGTTGATATGGTTTGCATCAATGCCTTTGTTTTTTCTTGTTCCTCTATAACTTTATTATTTAAATTTTTATTCTGAGTTTGTAATTTATTATTTTCTGTTTCTACAGAACTAATTTTATTTTGTAATTGTGTATTTTGACTTTCTTCATTGGATAATTTATTTTTATAAATTTTATTTTCCATCTTAAGTTTATTAATCTCAGAGATTAAAGTTTGATTCTCATTTTTTTCTGATTTTATATAACTTTCACTTTTATTTAAAGTGTTATCTACATTATTAACATAATTAGTTACATTTTTATTTGTAATAGTAAGATTATGTTGTATATTTAATTTTGCAACGCTGACAAGTCCAATTCCTGTTGCTGCCAAAGAGCCACTAAGTACTACTGCTGCTAATTTATATTTTATCATCTGATTATACCTCTACTTTCATGTTACAGTTCTAAAATAAAATAGGTACAAAGCACCATAAAACAAACTAAGAAAGGTGAAGCACTTTTAAAATCAAAAGTGTAGCGTATGATATTAAGAGTTAAAAAAAGCAATCTTATATAAATCTGTGTGTTTCACATAATAAAGACTTCTTTCTCTATAAGTATGTATTTGATTAGTCTAGCTTTTGTTTAAATCTAAAAGAATTATAACACATTTGAATAATAATTTTCTCATTTTTTTATTTTGAAAAAATAAAAAATCATTTATATAAAGATAATCATTAATTATAAAATTAAAATTTGTATGTAAAATAAGCAATAAAGAAGTGCAAAAAAGAATTTTTCCAAATAAAAAGAAAAGCTCATTATTCAAAAATATATAAAAAAACAAAAAAATTTAATATTTAAAATTAAATTTACTGGATAATTATTTTGAATTAAATGTATTATTATGTACAAGTAAGAGTTTAGTAATTTCAAAAGTATTAAGAAAAATAATTTAATTTGTTTTCTTTTTGATACTTATTAAATAAAATATTAATTTTTTAAGAAATTTAATAATTTATAATCAATTTGTTCTCTATTCGTTAATAATATTTACGTTTTTTTTACTGTACGTGCATTTATTTTTAGCTATAATGAAATCACAAAAGGCAAAGAAAAATATAGAAATTTTATTAGAAAATAAATACAAATAAAAATTAAGAAACGTGGGGGAATTATTATGAAAAGAACAAATATTTTAGGAATTTTAGGAGCAGCAACATTATTATCAGGAGTAGCTTTTTCAGCAGCACCAAGCATTACAGCAACAGCATCTCCAGCTCAACAAAATGTAAGATTATTAGTAAACAAAAGTACAAAAGTAGTTACAGCAAATGGATTAAATGTTAGAGCAAAGGCATCAGTAAATTCTTCAAGATTAGGAATTTTACCAAAAGGTTCAAAAGTTGAAGTAATAGGACAAGAAGGAAACTGGTCAAAAATTATGTACAATGGAAAAGTAGCTTATGTAGCATCAAGTTATTTAGCTAAGGGAACTAGTGGAGCTAGTACAAGCCAAGCAAAACCACAAGGTACAAGCCAAAAAGCAAAAGTAGTTACAGCAAATGGACTAAATGTTAGAGCAAAGGCATCAGTAAATTCTTCAAGATTAGGAATTTTACCAAAAGGTTCAAAAGTTGAAGTAATAGGACAAGAAGGAAACTGGTCAAAAATTATGTACAATGGAAAAGTAGCTTATGTAGCATCAAGTTATTTAGCTAACGGAACTAGTGGAGCTAGTACAAGCCAAGTAAAGCCACAAGGTACAAGCAAAAAAGAAAAAGTAGTTATAGCAAATGGACTAAATGTTAGAGCAAAGGCATCAGTAAATTCTTCAAAATTAGGAATTTTACCAAAAGGTTCAAAAGTTGAAGTAATAGGACAAGAAGGAAACTGGTCAAAAATTATGTACAATGGAAAAGTAGCTTATGTAGCATCAAGTTATTTAGCTAACGGAACTAGTGGAGCTAGTACAAGCCAAGTAAAGCCACAAGGTACAAGCAAAAAAGAAAAAGTAGTTATAGCAAATGGACTAAATGTTAGAGCAAAGGCATCAGTAAATTCTTCAAAATTAGGAATTTTACCAAAAGGTTCAAAGATTGAAGTGATGGGGCAACAAGGAAATTGGGCAAAAATTATGTATAATGGTAAAACAGCTTTTGTTAGCATGACATATCTTAAGTAAATATATAATTTTGATGAAAAACAGTAAGAAATTTTTTCTTACTGTTTTTGTTATATTTTAAAGAATGTTATATCTAGAAATATTATTGGATGAGAAAAGAAAAATATTATTAAAAAATAAATTTTTAAGGAATATAGTTAGTATATTATTCCTTAAAATATGATATGTAAAACAAAATGAATTTTTTTTGTTAATTATTTGTTGAAATTTTGTTAATATCATGTTAATAATGTGTCAAATTAATTATAACTCAGTTAGAGTAATACTATTGTTATTTTTTACGAACGAGAAAGATGAATATTACTATAAGCACATACTTTTAAATAGACTAAATTACGTAATGAGATAAAACTTAAACTTTATCTGAATTTAAATTGAGATTTATTTTTTAATTAAGATTTAAGTGTTAATTGAAAAAGTCTTCTCAGTATAAAATAAGTTGAATTTAATATTATTTGTATAAATATTTTTTGAATTTTTTTAATAAATAGTTAATTATTTATTAAATTTAAAAGATAAAGGTTAAATTTTTCGTAGATTTTTTATTTGTAATGTTTGTGAAAAAAATTATTTTAAATTATACTAACTTGTATCTAATTTGTATCTAATTTGTATCTAAATTATATCCAATTTATATCTAGTATATATTTTAAATTTAATAATTTTGTGTACAATGTATTTAATAAAAGAAAGGAATGATTATTTTTTATGCGTAATAGTAGCAGAAACTGGAAAGTAGATGCAACGAGATATGGGGCATTTATTGTTTTTATGTTTGTTTGTGGAGGGTTATTACTTTCAACTGGAGTTTTTAAATTTCCAACTCTTTTAGGAATGGGAGTAATATCTTTAAGTTTTGGTCTTGCTCATGCATTTGATTGTGACCATATAGCATGTATTGATAATATGACTCGTAAGTTAGTTCAAGAAGGAGGAAAAACCAGAGGTGCTGGATTTTTCTTTTCATTAGGACATTCAACAGTAGTTATGCTTATGGGAATAGCAACAATATTTGCAGTTAACTGGGCAAAGAAAGCAATACCTCAATTCCAAGCAGTTGGAGGAGTTATCGGTACTGTTATTTCAGCCGTATTCCTTTTTATTCTTGCTATCGCTAACTTTATGATACTAAAGGATTCAATAAAAACTTTTAAGATGATGAAAAATGGTACATATACTGAAGAAAGTCTTGAGAGACCTGAAACAAATGCAATAAATCGTGCAATAAATCGTTTACTTAATATTGCTAATAAGAATTGGCATATTTATGTTATAGGTTTTCTATTTGGACTTGGATTCGATACAGCTACGCAAATAGCAGTTCTTGCAACATCAGCAACAGCAACAGCTCAAGGAATACCATGGATTGCAGTATTAGCTTTCCCTGTTTTATTTACTGCTGGTATGTGTCTTATGGATACATTAGATGGTTTCTTTATGTCTACAGCATATCAATGGGTACTTACTTCACCATTAAAGAAAGTATATTACAATATAACTATTACTACTATTTCTATAATAGCAGCAGGTGTTATAAGTATTATAGAAGTTGGACAAGTTCTTGCTATGGAAGAAAGTTGGAATAGTGGATTTTGGGGTTGGCTACAAAATCTAGATTTTGGTATGATGGGATATAGTCTTGTTGGATTATTTGTAATAGTTTGGATTGTATCTTTAATTTGTTGGAGAGTATTCAACTTAGATAAAAAAGACAAGAATATGATGGTAAATTAAAATATTAAGAATAAAAATATAATGAAGATATGTAAGTAATATTATACTTATATATCTTCATTTTTTATATATAAAAGTGTAAATTAAATAATAACTATTTATTGCTAAGAAAATAAAAAAGGATTATTATTTTAATGGTATTAACTATTATAGAGCTAGTAATTTGAAAGAATTAATAGTAACGTTATATTCTTAGATAAAGTCAACTAAAATTGAAGCTGTTAGATAAGCCTAATTAAATAAATATAGATTTAATTTAGGAGGGTTTTTAACTTCATTTAAATACTTAATTATGGTTATTTAAAAGTACGAGATATTTTTTATAGTAGTATTGCAATATTTATCTTAAGATAAATTAAAAATTATATCCAAAATAAGTATAGCTTTATTTAGGAAATTAATGAAAATTGACAGCTGGAGGAGTGACAATGGGGCATAAGTTGAGCATTTCAGATAGTGAAAGTTTAATTAATGAATTAAAGAAAGAATATAAAATATATGGACCTAAAAAAGTAATAAAATATAATGATTTTTTTGAAGAAGAAGTTATTGCTTATGATGAAATAAACTCTATTAACGAGATTATTTATGAAGAAAAATCCGAATATTCAATTAAAGATATAATGTCAACAATAACAAAAACTATATATTATGAAGATGGGAATTTTAAAATAAGTAATTTAGATGATGAAAAAGATATTCTTATTTTTGCAAGAGCTTGTGATATTAATGCACAATTAAGACAGGATAATATATATATTAAGAGTGAAAAAGATGAATTTTATAAAAACTTGAGAAAAAAGGTAAAGTTTATATGCATTGAATGTAATAGAAGCTTTGAAAATTGTTTTTGTGTTTCAGTAGAAAGCAATAAAACTGATAATTATAGCTTAGCTGTTAAATTTAATGGAAATGAACTTCTTTTTTATGTTGCAGATAAGGAATTCTTAAAATATTTTGAAAGCTTTGAGAAGAAAGAATATAAAATTCAATTTATTGAAAAAAATAATATTGAAGTTCCAGCTTTAAACATAAAAAGTGAAGAAGAGTTTGAAAGACTTAGTAAACTTAAGTTATGGGAAAGTTTTAATGAAAAATGTATAGAATGTGGAAAATGTAATTTAGTTTGTAGTATATCTTCCCGTTTTGCAACTATAGAATTAAAGAAATGTGAAACAAGCTCTGAACAAATTCATGTTTTTTGTGCTACAGAAGGTTTTGATGCAATGATAGGTGGATATAATTTTATGAAATCACAGAGTGAAAAAATGAAGAATAAGGTATTTTACAAGTTTTATATGTATAAAAACAAGTTTAATACACCATTGTGTGTTGGATGTGGAAGATGTATTGATCAATGTTCTGAAGGAATTTCTTTAATAAATATAGTAAAAGAACTTTCAGAGGAAATAGAAAAATAATATAAGTAATGGTATTGGGAAACACTAACTTTAGTAAGAAAAAAAGAAGGTGTTTATGAGATGATAGACCTTTTAATTAGTATATTTGATGGGCATAATGAAGCAAGTATATTATTAACAGAAGAATATAAACCTAAAAAGATATTATTTTTTTATTTGACTAATAAAGACGCATATCAACTTACAAAGTTTAAGGAATATTATAAAAACAAATTTCCAGATGTAGAGTTTTATTATGAAAATTTCAATATTGATAATCCTAGAGAAGTTGAAGACATTATAATAAAATATAAAGCTAATAAGAATATATTAAATGTTACTTCGGGAAAAAAAGTAGCACTTTTAATGATTTATAGCTTAGCTTTAAAAAATTCTATTGAATGTAAGTACATTGATATAGAAAAGGAATTAATTATAGATTTTTCAGATAAAGCAATTAATATAAATAAAAGCAGCTTTGTTGATTTAAATATAGATGATATTGTAAAAAGTGTTGGAGGTTCAATAATTGTAGATTCAACAGAAGTTTATAATAGAGAGGCTATAATTAATATAACTTATTGGATAGCGAATAATTTAGAAATTTGGGAAGAAGTAAAAAGTGATTTACAAATGAATAATGTTTTCATAAGAGATGAATGTAATCCAGAAATAATGAAAATAGATAAAAATATTTTAAGTAAGAATAAGATGGAATTTTATTATAGAGCACTAAATTTCTTAAAGAATTTAGAAATGATAGCTTATAAAAATTCTGATAATTTTATAAAAGTATATTTTTTAAATGATTTTATAAAAAGTTTTATATTTAAAAGTGGTACTTGGCTTGAGGTGTTAACTAAAAATATAATTGATGAAATAAAAGAAATTGATGATATAAAGAGTGGATTATTATTTTTATGGAATGATAAACAGAGTAAGGTTAAAAATGAATTAGATGTAGTTGCAATAAAAGATTCTATATTAATTTGTATTTCATGTAAGGATTCGAAGAAGTATGATGAGAGAGCTTTAAATGAATTAAATGTATATGCCAATCAATTAGGTGGGGAAAATGTTAAAAAAATATTAGTTGCTACAATGGCTCCAGCAAAGCCGGTAGTAGCATTAAGAGCAAAAGAAATGGGAATAAATATAGTTATATTTAATGGTTCAATAGAAGGATTTAAAGAAGAACTTAAATCAATAATTTTAAAATAAGCTGATGATTAAAATCTCAGCTTATTTTAATGATACTCCTATTTTTTCACCCATAGAAACTTGTGTTTCAAATCCTTTTTTTGTTTCTTTAATTATATCTGAATCTATTTTTACAGTATTTTTTTTGAAGAAAAGTATAGTTGTAGAACCACCAAATTTAAAGAAGCCCTTTTCGTCGCCTCTTTTTACAGGAGAATTACTTTGATAACTTTGGATTATTGTTCCTACACAAGTTGCACCAACTTCTATTAAAATAACATCATCAAAATTTTTTGAATTAAATATAGACCATTCTCTTTTGTTTTTGCAAAAAAGCTTTGGGATTTTTTCTAAAGCTATGGGATTAACGGAGTAATATGACCCTTTTATTTTTTTTGTAGGACCACATATACCATCATCAATAAAGTGGAATCTATGATAATCAGTAGGACAAAGTCTAAGTATAAGACAAGTTCCTCCTTCGTATTCATTTGCCACAGTATCATTAGATATTAATTCTCTAAGTGAATAAGTAAAACCTTTTACTTGAACTAAAGCATTCATGTTGATATTTTCAAAAGCAAATAATCGTCCATCTCCCGGTGAAATTAAAGATGTAGCTTTTTTATCTATAGGTCTTGCAGAGTCAATAAGTTTCCTACTAAAAAAATCATTGAAGTTTCTGAATTCATGTAAGTCTTTCTCACATAGTTCTGTATTAATATGAAATTGCTCTACAAATTTAGGAATTTTCTTTTTGCTTAATCGGCTACTACAATAAAGCCCATAAACTTTAGAGAACATTTTTTTCTTAACAAAGAGTTCAACCATTCCCTTACCAACAGGTGAACAATAGGACCAATTGATATAATTTAGTCCAGCAACATTTTCTATATCATAATCTTTGGTTTCTCTATTATAAATTTTAATCATTAAATAAAACTCCCCTTAAATATTTATTGTAATTATATTATCATTAATAGATTACGTAAGAATTAAAAAATATGAAAATATATATAAAATTAATTGTTTTAAAATTTTAGGAATATAAATATAATTATATTATTGACACTAATTACTAATAAATATAAAATTAAATAGAAGGTATAACCTTAATAGAATTTTATAAGCCTCTATAGTTCAACGGATAGAACAATCCCCTCCTAAGGGATAGATGCAGGTTCGATTCCTACTAGGGGTACCAAGCTTCATATTTTAGATGAAGCTTATTTTTTTTATAAATTTTAATAAGATTACATACTCTATTATGTAATTATATTACAAGATATACAAATAATATATATTATAATTAATAATTAATAGATATAATACACTAAGAAGGTCAAATTTTTAAAAAATGTTTAAGAGCTAAACGAAAATTTAAATCAAATGAAAATTTAAACTTGATTTTAGTATTTTTTTTTTAGTATGAATTACAAAAAAAATATTTTATTATGTTATAATAATTATAAAAATTTTTTTTAGGAGAGTGATATTTTTGGATCCTTTTACGGGGCAGGTAATAATTCTTATAATAATGGTATTTCTTTCAGCATTTTATTCAGCTTCAGAAACCGCATTAATGTCTGTAAACAGAATAAAAATGAAACATTTATCAGAGGAAGGTGTAAAAAAAGCACAACTTGTTTATAACTGGACAGAAGATCCACATGAGTTATTAGCCACAATTTTAGTAGCAAATAACGTTATAAATATAGCAGCATCATCTTTAGCAACAACTGTTGCTTATAAGTTTGGTGGAGCATGGGTTGCTGTAGCAACTGGAGTAATGACAGTTGTAATACTTATATTTAGTGAAATAACTCCAAAGTCATTGGCAAAACAATATTCAGAAGGTGTTTCACAGGTTGTTATAAAACCTGTTGTTTTCACTGTTTATTTATTAAAGCCTATTGTGTGGTTATTCAATAAGATAGCATCTTTCTTTATAAGAATATTAGGTGGAGACCCTAGCAAAACAGAAGCTTTCATTACTCAAGAAGAGTTAAAAACCCTTGTTGATGTTGGTGGAGAAGAAGGTGTCATAGAAGAAGACGAAAAAGAAATGATATTTAATGTTTTTGAATTCGGAGATCATCAAGTTAAAGATATAATGGTTCAAAGAGTTGATATAATAGCTGAAAGTGTTGAGGTAACATACGAAGAACTTTTAGCTGGTATAAAAGAATATCAATTTTCAAGAATTCCTATATATGAGGAAACAATTGATGATATAGTGGGTATTTTATTCATAAAAGATTTAATACTTCTAGATGAAGAAAGTAAAAAGGATTTCGATGTAAGAAAACATATGAGAAAACCTTATTATACTTTTGAATTTAAAAATATTTCAGATCTTTTTGAGGAAATGAAGAATACAAGAAACCATATATCTGTTGTATTAGATGAATATGGTGGAACTGTTGGAATGGTTACTATAGAAGACTTAATTGAAGAGATAGTTGGCGAAATAGAAGACGAATATGATGAAGTCGAAGATGAGGTTAAAGAAATTAAAGAAAACGAATATGAAGTTGATGGAAGCACAAGATTAGAAGATTTAAGTGATATAATTGAAGATGTAGAAATAGCTTCAGATGAGTTTGACTCAGTTGGAGGATTTATTATAGGTCTTTTAGATAGATTACCAGAAGAAGGCGAAGAAATAGAGTATGAAAACCTTAAATTTAAGGTTGAAGAAATAGAAAAAAAGAGAATAATGAAAGTTAGAATTTTTGTTCTTGGCTCTAAGGTGGTTAAAGATGTGGAATAATTGTTTTTTTTATTTAAAAGGAGCTTAAAATATGAACTATATGAATGAAGCATTAAAGGAAGCAAAAAAAGCTATGGAACTTGGAGAAGTTCCTGTTGGTGCTGTTATAGTTAAAGATGATAAAATTATAAGTAAAGCTCATAATTTAAAAGAAACATTAAATGATCCAACAGCACATGCTGAAATTTTAGCAATACAAAAAGCTGCTGAAGCTCTAAAAAATTGGAGATTAAGTGGATGTGAGATGTATGTAAGTTTAGAACCTTGCCCTATGTGTGCAGGGGCAATATTACAGAGCAGAATATCTAAATTACATATAGGAACTTTTGATGATAAAACTGGAGCTTGTGGCTCAGTAGTTAATATAGTCCAAAATGATAACCTTAACTTTTTTTTAGATTTAAGGTGGGAATATAATAAGGACTGTAGTGATGTACTTAGTGTTTTTTTCAAAGAAAAAAGAAAATAAATTAAGAGGCTTATTTGAATAAAATTAAAGCTTAATCTGAATTTATGCTATTTATAGCTTATAAAGAGATAGTATGTTTACAGATATTAAATATAAAATAAAGCAAAGCTTGTATGTTTTATATAGATACAAGCTTTGTTTTTATTTTTTATAATATATAGGTAAAAACTTATTATATTAAAATAATAATAGTATTTTACTTATATATGATAAGTTTTTATAATAAAGATGTAGAAATCATTAAAAATAAAAATTAGTTTTAA
>CAUWDH010000026.1:0-55926 GCA_963557775.1 uncultured Sarcina sp. | reverse complement strand
GAAATTGGTATGATATTAAGTGAATATACTAAATTTAGTGTTACAGAATATGAAGCATAAATTTAATTCTACTGTGTTATTTTTAGGACAAGAGTATAGTTAATACTACTTAGTAAAAATAATGCAGTAATGAAGAATTAAGTAGCTAAAAACATAATAAAATAGGTAAGTAAGAGTTGTTGTAAAAATTTTTGAACAAGGAGTGAATCAATAATATTTGGTGAAAAAAAGAGTTAAGCTTATTGCTTAATTAAATTTATAATAAAGTGAGGAAAATTTATGAAAAATTATATGAACAACAACAACTTCTATGGAGCTATTGATGGTAGTAGAATTTATGATTTTAGCAGAGCTTTGGACTACAAGCTAAATGCAAATGAAAGACTAGAGCTAGTAGAAGATATATTAAGTACAGATAAAGCTACAGAATATTTTGCAGAAGTATTTACACAAGAAACTAATAACAAAGTTAAGTTAGAATTAAAGGCTAAAGAAGATAGTTTATACAGTGATAGTAATATAGCTAAAGAATTAAGTAAGATGGCTGATTATATATTATTTGCTAATAAAGATAAAAAAGACGTAGAGTATAAAATATATAAAGATGAACAACTATTCAATAAGATGGTTAAAGAACAAAGCTTAGACACTGATTCTCAAGAAGAAACAGATAATATAATACACTTCTTATTAAGTAGCAATAAAAATTATAAGAAGGCTATAGAGCAAGTTATTACTAAGGAAGATATAGAATCTATAGACGAGCTAAAGGACTATGATAAAATGCTACAAAGCATTACATATAGACTTAAGAAAATTAGTTTAGTAGAAAAATTATTTAGCAAAACTAATAGATTTACTAAGTTAGAAATGCTCACAGAAGCTGATATAGAGCTTATACATAATTTTAATTTAGAGCCAAATGAATTAACTGTAGAACTTTATAAAACACTAGAGAGAAGTAAAGAGCAGTTAAAGAAACAATCTGCTTTAATAAAGCAGGATATGTTAGATATTAAAGATTCTAAATTAGGAACTATATATTTTAAACAACCATTGGCTGATAGTACACAAGTTGATTATGACCAGTTTGAGTGGACTAATAAAACACATATTAAAGAATTATTAAAAGTACATAATAGAGATTTACAGACAGATTTAGGCTGTTTAGTAGTGGATTTAGATAACTTAATAAGAGATGCTAAATTAAGTAATAGAGATAGTAATATATTAAATCTATATAGAGAAGGCTTAACTTTAGAAGCTATAGGGAATAGATATAGCTTAAGTAAGCAAATGATAGAACACATAGTAAATAGAATTATAAATAATATAATTGATACATATAATAAACAGTATGAAGATTGGTATTATTTAAACATAGAAAAAGGTACATATAAAACTTGTTCTAAGTGTGGAGAAGTTAAATTAATAAGTAACTTTGCTACAGATAAGAAAATGAAAGATGGACATAAAAATAAATGTAAAGCTTGTGTAGCTAAGGATACTGTAATTGGAAGAGTAATAAAATTTGCTGATATAATAGTTAAGCAAACTTGTGTAGCAAAAGTTTCTAAAGCTAAATTTAAAATTATTTGCTAATGGATAAAGGCACTAAATTATTAGTGTCTTTTTTGCTTATTTATAAGTAGAAAAAATTTTTTAAAAATATTCGACACAACCTTTTTACAAACTGCCTAGAAAATTGTTAATATATATTGTAGGGGTAGTAAACAAACAAAAAAATAAAAATTATTAAAGATATATGATAGCTTTATAAAAGAATGTTCAGGCATTTTTTTGTAAGGCTATTTTTTATAGCCAAAATTATGAATTATGAAAGAGAGAAAATGATATGAAACAAATTTACATGAAAAATTTACAACAAGCAAATTTCTTTTTAGAGAATGGAGTAGTTCCAGTCAAGTTGAAATTTGAGAAAGGCATTGTAATTGCAGTATTTAATAGAGATAAAAAATGTGAAGAAGTTTTTACAAAGTGGATAGAAAGCAGAGAACAGCTTAATAGATAGGCTGTTTTTTATTTATAAAATTATATTTGTATAAAAATGGAGGATAAACGTATGAAGAATATAGTAAATAAAGATAAAGAATTAAAAAAGGAATTAAAAATTTTCTTGGAAAATAGAATTTTTAATATAGAAGAAGATTATGTTTTAACTAGTGACAAGAAAAAATGTATGGAAGTTAGTAAAATAATATATTTATACTTACTGATAGCAATAAAAACTGGTATAGCAAGTAATAAATTAGATTGTAATATAGCATTATTACTTAAATGGCAAGGATTAAGCGAACACGCTGACAGTATTAAATTAACTAGAGAAAGATTAAATTACTTAGTAGAACAAAACTTTATATCTGTAGATGTAGATATAATGAAGGCTAAGAAAAATGATTTAATTGAAATAGAAATTTTAGTTTCTGACTGTAGCTACACTATGTATACAGAAAGAGAAATAGAAATCTTTAATAAATTAGAAGGTAACAGAGCAGTTATTTTTATGTACTTATTAAGATATAGGCATAAGATGTATGGTTATGCTTTTACAACTTTATTTACTATAACAGCAGAATTAAAAATGAGTAAAGTTACTGTTTTAGATTGTATTAAAGAATTAGTTGCTAGAAGAATAATAAGTATAGAAAATCCTAATTTTTATAGAAAAAATGAATTTACAGGACAAATAGTGAAAAGCAATAATAGATATTACTTTAATTTAGATAATATAGAGAATATAAACTTAGATAAAGATATTAATTTAGATGAAGAATTAAACAAAATAGAATTAGAAAAAGCAAATAAAAATGAAGAAAATAAAGAAAAAATAGAAACTGATATTAAAGAAGATAGCATAAATGTTAAAGAAGAAATTATAGAAATTAAAGAAGAAAAATTTGATGTTAGTAGATACAGTGAAAATAAAAAAGATGGTTTGTATACTTTTGATGATATTAATAATAAAGAAATTAAAACAAGAGAAGAATTAATAAAAGAAATATTTGGATAGGAATATTCTATTTTAAAAATAATATAAAAATAAGCAATAGGGAAAGTTTAATAGAGTGTTTAAAAGCACTCTATAAGTTTTTTATAAATTTTTCATTTCATAAAGTTTTTAACTCCTAAAAATATAGGGTGTGCCTAGAGCGTAAGTAGGCACATTCTATTAAATTTTCTCTAATTGCTGACAAAAAAATAAAAATATGAAATGAGGAAAATGTAATGATAAATGAAAAATTAATAAAGAACTTAGAAATAAAAGGAACAACTGAATTTATGGGGTTAGAATTACCTAATATTTATGGTGGTTTTGGACAAGATAAAAAATGTATACTAGCTAAGGATGTAGCAGAGATACATAAAGTAGAGCTTAAAGAAATTAATAGATTAATTAATAATAATATAGAAGAATTTGAAGATGGTATAGATATTATTGATTTAAATTGTAGTGATTACTATTCACCACAATTTTTAAAAGAGTTAGGATTTACTAAAATGCAAGTTTCTAAAGCTAAAAATATTTACTTACTTTCAGAGCAAGGATATATGGCTTTAGTAATGTTAATGCGTACAGATAAAGCAAAAGAAATTAGAAAACAACTGAGAAAAGAATATTTTTATTTAAAAGAAGAAGTACAAGCTGTTACTAAGATAGCAGAATCTACAGAAGAAACTTTAAAAAAATTAAATGAGCATAGATTTAGTAATAAGAGAACAATAAAAACTTTTGAAAATACTGATATTTTACATATGCCTAATTTACTATTAGACTTTAATGATTACATAAATACTTTACCTCCTATTAAAAGACTACCTCTATATAAATCTGGTATAAAAGGTATAGAAAGAGCTGTAAATAAGATGGCTAGTAATCCTGCGATGCTTCCTTACATTTGTATAGCTAACAATAACAAAGAATTATTACTTAAGGCTAAAAATAAGCTAGAAAATAAGAGAAATGGTGGCTTAAAGACTGGTCTAAAGAAGAAAATAACAGCTTTAGAGCAAACGATAGAAAGTATTGCACCAAATTTTAGTAAATATAAATGTGTAGACACACATGGAATGAGTGTTAATCATCTTTTTGAAACAAAAATAGACTTATCCACAGATAGATTAATAACTACTAAAACAGCAATGTATAGAAAATGGTTAGATAAGTTTCCTATAGAACAAATTGAGGGATTTGAAAATGTAGACTGGAGTAAAGAAGTTAATTTATATCTTAAGTTTATAGCTAAAGACGGTTATGACGCAGATAACTTAATTAAAAGCTTTGTAGATACTTTAAGCAAATATTATAACAAAGGTGAAGATAATACAGTCCAAATAAAAGAAGCTGTTATTATTGATAGATGTAAGAATTATAATGATGGGAAAATATATTTTTATATGTGTAACTAGAGTTGTGTAAATAAACACAGCTCTTTTTTGTTGATAAATTTAGGAGGATAAGAATAATGATAGATGAAATTTTAAAAAATGAATTAGCAAGAGAATGTACTTTAGTAGAAGCTACTAGTAAAGTAGTTGAATATAAAGGGCATACATATGAATTAAAGCACTACGGAAGTGAGATTATGGAAACTATTACTGCATCTTCTCCAGATGCTGTAAATAAAGCAAAAAGAAGATTTTATAAAGCCCTTCCACATCTTTTAAATTTTGCAATTATACGAGCTGTTAAGTGTGGCATTACTGAAAAAATTACACTCAATAAAGATGAAGTTATTAACATTAATAAGAACAATAAAATGATATGTAATAGTAAAACAGTAGAACAGTTAGATAAATTTAATATAAAGTATCCTAAAAAAGATTTAATAATCGTAGAAGAAATATACGGTAATAAAGTATACATTGTAAATTTAAAAGATATTTTATTTTTCTATACTAAAGACGTCAAGCCGAGAGTGTTAGATAAAGGCTATTTACAAGTTGAATTAATGTGTATTTATGCTAGAGCATATTTAGATAGAAATAAAGATGTAAAGATAGTAGAAATAGAGATTAAGGAGTAGAGAGATGTATAAAGAAAGTTTAGATAATATTAAAGATGAACTTACTAATAAATTAAAGTTTTATGCTGAGAATGAAGAATACGATAAGGTTAAAGAAGTTAATAAGCTACTACAAACAATCAATAAATATGAGCAAAGTTGTGTAAGTAAGCTAAAGAAAGTGTATGAGGTGTATTAATATGAAAGAATATATTTATAATCCTACTAAAGAGCCTGTCCCTGCTTTTATAAAGCAATTTGAAAAGCAGTTAAATTTAAGTATAAATTTCCCTCAGTTCGGAACAAGAAAATGATAGATATAAGTAAATTTAGGAGGAAATTAATATGAAGGTAATAGATTTTTTAACAAGTATAGATAGATATAATGCAGTAGTTCAAGTTATAGATTTAGAAAAAAATTTAATAGGAGAAATTATCTTTGGAAATGTGTCAACAGACTACGATGATATTGATTTACTGAATAGCACAATAAAGAGTATAGTTTCTGATGGCATTGTTGAAGATACATATTTTTATTCAATCTATGTTAAGTAAGTTATGTCCTAAATGCAATAAAGTAATTCCTATAGATGACAAGTATTGTCCTAAATGTTTAGAGATTGTACAAGCTCAAAGAAATGCTAACAGAAAGCAATCTAACAGAGTTTACAAAGCTAATAGAAGCGATACAGAAGAACAAAAATTTTATTGGTCTAAGGAATGGAAAAGAGTTAAGGCAACTGTTAAGGCTAGAGATTTAGGCGTATGTAGTCTATGTAGAGCAAAGGAAAATAGATTTGTTAATGCTAATGTTGTCCATCACATAACAGAATTAAAAGAAGATTGGAACTTAAGATTAAATCCAAATAACTTAATTTGTTTATGTAACAGTTGTCATAATAAAGTACATAGAACTTATTTAATTGATATAAATAAGAAAGAAATAATGCAAAATTTATTAAGAAAGTTGATTAAAAATGAAAAATAAATTTTTAAAAAGAATTTTGAGAAGGAAATTAATAAAATTAGGTAGGTAGCAGAAATGATTTTTTTAAATGAATTTTAAATTAATGAAATTCAGACGAAAAGCCAAAAGGTACGGGGTAGTTGCAAACTAAAAAGAAATGCAATAACAGTCGCGTTTCCCCAGTTATTTATGGAGAACTTTCGGTTTATGAAATTTTTGGACATAACAATCCAATTTTTGGGAATTCCCTAGGGAAATCCGTTTGGGGAAGAACCTCACGCGAAAAGGAATTTCCCTGAACGCAAAAAATTTTTTAAGGAATTTCCCTAAATGCAAAACAAAAAAATTAAACACAAAGGAGGAGTTTTTTATGGGCAGAGCAAACCAACCAATAGAATTGCTTTTAGCAAAAGGGAATGTAAGTCATCTAACTAAAGCAGAAATAAAAGCAAGGCAGGAACAAGAACTTAAAGCTAATTCAGAAAAATGCTTAATTCCTCCAAAATTTTTAAGCAAAAAATTAAAAAATAGATACATAGAATTAGCAACAGAGCTAAATGAGCTAGAGATTTTAACTAATTTAGATGTTAATGCTCTAGCTTTTTATATCATAAACGAAACAAAATATCAAGAGATAAGTAAAAAAATTATAAAGGCTGAGGTTGGCACAGAAGAATATGAAATCTTACTAAGACAGCAAGAGAAACTACACAAAATGTTAAGAGCAAGTGCTTCAGACATGGGCTTAACAATAACATCACGATGTAAATTAGTTGTTCCTAAAGCATCCGAAGATAAGTCTAAAAATCCATTTCTGGAGTTAGTGTGATAGTCATGATTAAAGATTTAACTACAGCTTATGCTAAAGATGTATTAGAAGGTAAAATAGTAACTGGAAAACTAGTTAAATTAGCTTGTGAAAGGCATTTGAATGACTTAGAAAGAGCTAAGACAGAAGAATTTCCGTACTACTTTGATATTGAAGAAGCTGATAAAACATTTAAATTTTTTGAACTCTTAAAATTCACAGATGGGGAAATAGCAGGGCAACAAGTAAAATTATTAAGCTTTCAACATTTCATATTAGGTAACTTATTTGGATGGAAGAATAAAGAAACTGGCTATAGAAAATATAAAAAGTCTTTAGTTATGTTGGCAAGAAAAAATGCTAAATCTTTAATAAATTCGGGCATAGCAATAAAGACAGCAGGATTTGATAATTATCCCAATGCTCAAGTGTACATAGGAGCTACTAAAATGCAACAAGCTAAAGTAGTTTGGGGACAAGCTAGTAAGTTTATTAAAGTAGAACCTCAATTAAATGAATTATGCAGGATAAGAGAACATATAAGCACAATAGAATTTAAATATAATGGAAGTAAAATTGTTGCATTAGGTAGAGATACTAATTCTATTGATGGTTTTGATGTACATACTGGCATACTAGATGAGGTACATTCTTACAAAAATAACCAAATGGTTAAGTTATTAGAGGATGGAGCTGTTAACCAAGCTAATGCACTTATTAGTCAAATCACTACAGCAGGATTTAATCTGAATGGTTATTGCTATAAAGAGTGGGAGTATTGCAAAAATGTATTACATGGATTAGTAGAAAATGATAATTATTTTATCTATATAGCTCAGATGGATGAAGATGACGATATATGGAATGAAAAGAATTGGATTAAAGCCAATCCTTTAGTTGCTTCATTGCCAAAAGGAATGGAAAATCTAAGAATAAAAGCTAAAGAAGCCAAAGAAAAAGGTGGCGAAGATTTAAGAAATTTTTTAACTAAAAGTCTTAATTGTTGGTATCAATACAGTGATAATGGTTATTTAACTCCTGAAATGGTTAAAGGTGCTGAAAGCGATTTAGATTTAGAAGATTTTAGAGGTCAAGAATGTGTAGTTGGACTAGATTTATCTTCTGGTGGGGATTTAACTTCTTTAGCATTAGAGTTCAAATACTATGATGAAATAACTAAAGAAGATAAATATTTTATACCATAGCCATAGTTTTATACCAATAAATAGAGTTGCTGAACATATGAAAACAGACAAAGTTCCGTATGACGTTTGGATTAATGAGGGTTTATTAACGCCTACAGAAACATTATCTGGTGTTAAGACAGATTATAAATATATTATTAGTTATCTAAAAGAGCTAATAGATAACTATGAATTAAAATTAACAGCTATCGCTTATGATAATTTTAATGCTAATGCTTTTTTAGCTGATTTAGAGGACTTTGGAGTGGATACAATATCCATAACTCAATCCTGCAAGAGCCTAAATGACGCTACAGTTGATTTTAAGCTAACAATGGAAGCAGGAAATATTAATTTTAATAGAAACAATCACTTGTTAAAGTGGAGTTTAGCTAATGCTATAACAGTAAGTAATAGCTTTGGTGAGATTAAAATAGATAAACAGGCTAAAAGTTGCAGAATAGACGCTGTAGATAGTGTTATAGACGCACATAAGATTATAATGCAAAATGATACATATAAAAAAATAGATATAAATGAAAGCACTATGCAATTCCTAGATAAAATGGGTTGGTAGTGCTTTTTTTCATTGGAGGGAGGTGAAAATTTGGCAGTATTAGATAAGATAAAAAATTGGTTTACAGCTCCAGTAATAGAAGTGCCAAAAGAAGAACCTAAAAATATTGGTTTACAAACAACACCATTTAGTGTGGGTGACTTTAATTTAACTTTGCCTAAGAAAGATAATATGAGTGAAGTAACTTACTACACTTGCATAAAAATTTTATCAGAAAGCTTAGGGAAATTAAATTTAGAGCTTAAACAAAAAACTAAAAATAATGGTGTTAAGACTATAAATAATAATTTATCTACTGTATTAAAGGTTAGACCTAACCCTTACATGTCACCATCAAGCTTCTGGAGTACAGTAGAAACACACCGATTACATTGGGGCAATGCTTATGTGTGGATACAAAGAAATGGAACTAAATTAGAAAATTTATGGATATTAAACCCAACAGAGGTAGAAATACTTATGGATGATTTAGGGTTATTCGGTAAGACAAATGCTTTATTCTACAGATATTGTGACGCTCGAACAGGGCATATTTACTTGTTTAATGCAGAAGATATATTACATTTTAGGAATTCAAGTACTTACTTTAATGGAATTGTTGGCATGTCCGTAGGTCAAATTCTTAAAACAACTATGGATGGTAAATTAGCTAGTCAAGATTATCTAAATAACCTTTACAAATCAGGTATGACAGGTAAAGCTGTACTGCAATATACAGGAGATTTAAGCCCAGAAGCCCAACAAAGGTTAATGAATGGATTAGAGAGCTTTGCTAATGGCAGTAATAATGCAGGGAAAATAATCCCTATCCCTTTAGGAACTACATTGACACCATTAAACGTAGATTTAGCAGATAGTCAATTTGTAGAGCTTAAGCAATACACAGATAAGCAAATAGCCAGTGCTTTTGGAGTTCCAACTAGCAAGCTTAACAACTTAGAACAAGCTAGTTTTGCTAGTGTAGAAGCTCAAAACTTAAGTTTTTTAGTTGATACTATGTCTTATATATTAAAAATATATGATGAAGAATTAACTTATAAACTACTTAGTAGTACAAGCATATCTCAAGGCTATCACTTTGAATTTGATGTTAATAGCTTATTAAGATGTGATATAAACAGTCAAATTACATTCTTAAGTACAGCAGTCAATAATGGATTAATGACACAGAATGAAGCTAGAGCTAAATTAGGATTACAAACAATGGCTGGTGCAGATGTTTTATTTGTAAATGGTACTAATATACCGAGTGAAATGCTTGGTCAACAATATAGTAGCAGATTACCAGTGAAAGGTGGTGAAAATGGTGAATAAGATAGAGTTTTTTAACAAGGCAGAAAATAAAATTGTAGGTTCTATAGAGTTTAAAAACTTTTTAGGCAATGAACCAGTTGAAATGAACATAAACGGTGAGATTGTATCAGATGAACTTAATAAGTTCTCAACAACTGATGTATGCCCACAAGATGTTATTGACGCTTTAGATAGTGTAGGTAATAAAGACTTAGTTATCAATATCAATTCATGTGGTGGCTCTGTTTTCGCAGGGATAGGTATTTATAATACTATCAAGCAAAAGTGTAAAGGAAATATTTCAGTCAACATAACAGGAATAGGAGCTAGTATAGCAAGTGTCATTGCAATGTGTGGAAACACTATAAATATGGGAGTTGGTTCTCAATTGATGATTCATAAGCCGTTGTGTGGTTGTACAGGAAATGCTAAAGATTTTGCACAAGCTATAGCAATGCTAGACAAGGTAGAAGAATCTATAGTAGATGTTTACATGGCTAATGCGAAGAATGGTATTACTAGAACTTACATACAAAATCTAATGGATAAAGAAACACATTTAACTGTAGATGATTGTAAAAAGTTATTTAAGAACATAAAAAGTGTAGATGATTGCAAAAAACAATCAAATTCTATAACAAATCAAATTTCAACTGATGTTATAGATATAGAAAAAGATGTTTGTAACGATGTTGAAATTCAAAATTCTAAGGAAATTGAAGTGAAAGATGTAGATTTAGATACTACAGCTATTGACAAGGCTTTGATGGATATAGAAGTATAC
Organism: uncultured Sarcina sp.; assembly: GCA_963557775.1. Classification (GTDB taxonomy): domain Bacteria; phylum Bacillota; class Clostridia; order Clostridiales; family Clostridiaceae; genus Sarcina. Next base: position 45,289 of record CAUWDH010000026.1, on the reverse strand, counting down.
ATAGCAATTAATAAGTAAATAAGAAATTAAGGAAACAGGTACAAAAATGTGCCTGTTTTTTTTATACAAAAATTTAGATAAAAGTGAGGAAATTATAATGAAAAAATCAGTAGAATTATTAGAAAAAATAGAAAATGTAAAGAATGAAATATCAATTCTTAGAAACAATGGAGAGCTAGATAAAGCACATGCTAAATTAGAAGAAATTAAAAACTTAAGAGCAGAGCTAGAAGTAGAAAAAGAACTAGAAATTGAAGATGTTAAAAATATATCTACTTTAAAACCAGTTGATATGGCTAAAGTAGAAGCTAAAAACATTAATAAAGAAGAAGTATTCAATAGTGCAGTTAAGAAAAGTGCATTATCTAAAGTTAAAAATGTAGCTTTAACAGAAGTTGAAAACAACATCTTAACAGAACAAACTGGAGCAGATGGTGGTTACTTATTACCTGTTGGCTTTATCAACGAAATAGAACTATTAAAAAGACAATACTTACCATTAAAACAATACTGTAGAGTATTACCTGTTTCTGTACCAACTGGTTCTATGCCATTAGGGACAGCAACTAAACAAGGGTTAATAGATTTTACTTCTGGAACTGACATAGCACAAGCTGATATAAGCTTTGAACAAGTAGCTTGGAACTTAAAAACTTATGGACAAATAATTCCGATAAGTTCAAACTTATTAGAAGACCAAACTCTAAATTTACCTGCTCATATTGGTTATGAATTTGCTAAATCTTCTGTTTTATCAGAAAATGCAAAAATCTTATCTATAATGGCTAACGCTAAAGCCGTTTCTGGTGCAGATTATAATGCTATAACACAAGCATTAAACAAAGAATTAGACCCTGCTATTTCAGCAAATGCTAAAATCTTTACTAACCAAGATGGTTTTGATTATTTAGATAGCTTAGAAGATAAATTTGGTAGACCATTATTAAATGTATCCTTAGCAGACGCTACTAAAAAGATGTACAAAGGTAGAGAAATAGTAGTATTATCAAATGCTCACATGCCTTCAATAGCAGGAAAGTTAACTTTCTACGTTGGTGACATGTCACAAGCAGTAGCTTTCTTTGATAGAGGAGTTTTAGAAATGGCTAGTTCAGTTGATGCAGGATTTACTACTAACACAGTATTAACTAGAATAGTAGAAAGATTTGATGTAGCTTCTATGGATTCAGAAGCAATGGTTTGTGTAAACATTTCTGCTTCTGCTTCAACAGCTACAGCTAGTAAATAATTTACCTAATTAGACAGTCTAATTTTTAGGCTGTCTATTTTTTAGAAAATGAGGTGAATTTATATGGATAATTTAATAGTTTCGTTAGAAGATATGAAAGAATACTTAAGAGTAGACTTTGATGATGATGATGAACTAATAACAAACTTAATATTAGCAGGAACACAATATATACAAAATGCAACTGGACAGATATTTACTAGTTCTAATAATATAGCAGTTATGTGTATACAGCTATTAGTGGCTAACTGGTATTCAAACAGAACACCATTGCAATCTGGTAGAGCTGTAGAGATACCATATGCAATTAGTTATTTAATTCCTCAATTAAAATATTGTAATGGAGGTGTTAGTAATGGCACTACAGACACAACTAAGCTATAACCAACGTATCTCCATACTAAAAGCAGATAAGCTTAAGGATAAAGATGGTTATCCAATCCCTGTGGCAGAAGCTCCAGTTATTTATAAATGTTGGGCTAGTGTTAATAATCTTTATGGCAAAGAATTATATGAAGCTATGGGAGTAGAAATGCAGGATATACTTAATGTTAGAGTTAGATATTGTAAGCAACTAGAGCAAATATTTTTAGAAAGTAACATTAAGAATAGAGATTATAAAATTAAGTTTAGAAACAATATTTATGATATCTTGATGGTTGATTTCAATAACTTTGACAAGATAAATATAACTTTTAAGGTACAAAAATATGAGTAATTTTTATATAGAAGCTGAAGGATTAAGTGAGTTAATGGCTAGGGTTGAGAAAGTAGCTTCACAAGAAGCAGTAGCACAAACTACTAAGAGCTTTCTTAAAGAGTGTGGCAAGATAACTCAAGCTAGAGCTAAGGATTTAGCACCAAGAAGTGAAGACCATCAAAATTCTGGAGTTAAACATAAAGGACAAATAAGATTAGTACCACCATTACATATGGATGACGCTATTCCTTTAAGTGGAGTTAAGGGAACTAATAAATCTAACATGTATATAGTTGTTGGATGGCAAAAGGATGATAATAGCCCATATGTATATGGCAAATTCATTGAGTATGGCACTAGTAAAATGCCACCACGCCCATTCATGGAAAATGCTTTACAACAAACTCAAGGGCAGTTTGATGAAATAGGACAGATGAAATATGAAGAACTAGCAAAAGGAATTGGTTAACATGGAAGAGAAAACAATGAATGAAGTTATGCTAGATATACTAACCCCTTTAGGAGTTCCTGTAAACTACGGTTGGTATGATGGCATTAAAGAAAATAATATAACTTTTTATCAATATTTAGAGCAATACGGGGATTTCATGGATGATGAAATGACTAGTATTGTTCATTTTTTTCAAATAGATTTGTGGGGGTATACAAATTTAGAACCCCTAAAGAAACAAGTTTTAAGTATTTTATTGCAAAATGATTTTAGACTGGTAGATACTAGAGATTTATTTGAAGTTAAAGAAGGTCTATATCATAAAGCAATTAGAGTAAGAACAGAAAAATTATATAACAATTAGAAAGGAAGATATAATAATATGGCAAATGCAACAGGTTATACAAAATTAATAGGATTAAAAAATATATATGTAGCCCCAGTACTTCAAAATGATGTTAATGGTTATAAAACAGGAACACCAGTATATCTAGGTGGAGCAATATCAGCTAAGATTACAGCTAAAAGCAATACAACAGAATTTTATGATGATGACGCTTTAAAATTTTCTATGTCATCTCTAAATCAAGTGGATGTAGAATTAGATTTAGGATATTTAGATTTAGATAAAATAGCTATGTTATACGGGCAAAAAATAGATAATAATGGTTTATTAGTAGATAATGCAAACGATGCAGGTGGACAAGTAGCTGTTGGTTTTCAAGCAAAAATGGCAAATGGGCAATACCAATTTGTATGGTTATACGCTTGTAATTTTGCAGGAGAAGCTAATGAATATGATACTATACAAGATAAGATGAAAGGACAAAATCCTACTTGCAAAGGAACAGCAGTACCTAGACTTGATACTGGTGATTGGAGAGTTAGATGTCAAGAAGGTTTAATGATTAAGTCTGGCTTAACTACTCCACAATCTATAATAAGTGCTTGGTTTACTAATGTAGTAGAGCCTAATTTTAGCAATACATCAATAGCACAACCTACTACTCCAGTAGCTAATAATACAGTTACACAAGCTTAATAAATAATTAGGGCTACATAATGTAGTCCTTTTTTAATACAAAAATACAGCTAAAGAAATGAGGAAATGATATATGAAAATTAAAATTATGCAAGATGGAAAACAAAAAGAATTTACTTCAGGTGAAGTTTCAGGTTCAGCCTTTAGAAAGTTTTTAGTAGCAAGAGATATAATAATTGAAGCAGATAAAACAGGAGAGTTCACTGTAGAGATGTTTGATAAAATGGTAGATTTTATAGTAACAGCTTTTGATAAAAAGTTTTCTGCTGATGAATTGCTAGACAGTATGGATATAGTAGATATTAATTTATTAATTCTTGAAATACAAAAAGAAGTTAACAAGGAAACAGAAAAGAAAATGAATAGATTAATTTCTACACTGTAAGGAGGTTAGATAATGCAGATAGATATAGAAAATGAATCTTATTTTTTAGATTCTAACAAAGTTAAGGGTAAGACCATAAGAGCATATTTAGAGCTATCTGTATTACTAAAGGATAAATTAGAAGGACAAAATGTAGATGAAACAGAGCTTTTAATAAAGAAAGCAGAGTTTATATCTACTTTTTTTATTAAGAATGTTAGTGCTAATTACATTAGTAATTATGTTGCACATGAAGATATAGAATTGTATTCTAATATGTTATTTAAACATCTTATGTTAACTAAAAAAATAGATTCTAAGATTATTAAATTATTTGGTGAACAGAAGAAAGAACCTGTTAAGAAAGAAGAATCTGTATTTGATGGTTTCTTTGAAGAAGACTTAAAAGAAAAACAAGACAACCAGAAATTATTAGATATTTTAAATTCTATCTATAGTTATGCTATTAACCAATGTAGATGTAGCTATTATGAATTAGAAGAAGAAATTGACTGGTATAGTTTTTTAGACTTCTTAGATTATGAAATTAATAGGAAATCTAAAGAGCAGGAACAAGGAACAGAAGAAGACGTTTTTGATAAAGAATTTAAACAAAAATAAATAAGGAGGTGTAGCTATGGGAAGTGGTGTTAATGTAAGGATTGGAGCTAATACGACTGAGTTTCAAAGAGCAATGAGAGAAATGGCTCAATCACTAAAGGCAAATTCTTCAGAATTAAACGTGGCAAGTGAAAGAGCAAGATTATTTGGTAGTAGTACAGATTATTTATCTGCTCAAGTTAATAGCTTAACAGCTAAATTAGAAGCTCAAAATAATATGTTTAATATGCAACAAGATTATGTAGCTATGTTAAAGACAGATTTAGAATCTTTAGCAGAAACTCAATCAACATTATCAACAACTCTTGAAGAGCTTAATGCAGAAAGACAAGAAGCGATAGCTCAATACGGAGCAGAAAGTGAAGAAGTACAAGCTTTAGATGCAACTATTGCCGAACTTAACGCAGAATATACAGCTTTAGATGGAAACATTGCTAGAGCTAATAGTAGATTAGATAGTGCTACTGTAAAAATGAATAATACAGAAGCTAGTATGCTTAGAACTCAAGCGAGTTTAAATAGTGTGAATAAAGAATTAGCTACAGCTAAATTAGATAATTTTTCTGAGAGCATGGGTAAAGTTTCTGATAGTTCTGGGCGAGTTGCAAGTGCTTTAACTCCCGTATCTCTTGGATTAATAGCTGTCGGTGGCTATGCAGGATATGCTAGTGTAAAATTTAGTGACGCTTTAGCTAAATTACAAACTCAATTGCACGGAACAGGATACACAGCTAATGACTTTAAGCAACAAATATTAAACTTGTCGAATCAGACTGGTATCAGTGCGACTGAGATTACTAATGCAATGTACATGGCTTCTTCTGGTGGTATTAAAGCAGGAAACGCTATGAACTTTATAACTAATGCTAGTAAACTATCTCAAGCAGGATTTGCTAACTTAACTGATACAGTAAACTTGCTAACTACAGTAATGGCAAACTATAAAGGAAGTGCTGATAGTGTAAATAATATATCTAATATCCTTATCAGAACGCAACAGATGGGTAAAACTACGGTTGGTCAATTAGCAGAAGAAATGGGTAAATGTATTAGTATGTCACATGAAAGTGGGTTGTCTTTTGCTCAAGTCGGTACAGCAATGGGTATGCTTACTCAAAAAGAAGGTAATACAGCACAAGCAACTACTCAATTTAGTTCTCTGTTAACTCAATTGACAAAAGGTAGTTCTAAAGCTTCCAAAGCTTTAAAAAAGATGAGTGGAAAGACATTTCCAGAGCTAGAAGCAAGTGGAGTAACTTTAGGACAAGCATTAAATATGTTAGCACAGTATGCTGAAAAAAATCATATACCTTTTTCAAACTTGTTTACTAACGTAAATGCTGTAAGGGGAGCTTTAACATTGGCTAGTAATTCAGGTAAAGACTTTGCTAATAACTTAGCTACTATGACCAAAAAAGGTGATAGTTTAAATCAATCATTCGAAGATGTATCTCATACGACTGGTTATAAACTTAAACAAGCTCTTACCCAACTACAAAATAGTGCAATAAAACTAGGAGATAGCTTACAGCCATTAATAGTAAGAATAGCTAATGGAATAAGTAAAATTGCTTTAGCTATAAATAAATTATCTCCTGCTCAACTAAAAATGATTGAAAATGCAGGACTGATGGTAATTGGATTTACTGGGGTTATGAAAGTTATAAGTAGTGTAACAAACAGTCTTAAAATATTTAGTAGTGGACTTAGTGGGTGTATTGGCTTTTTTCTGAAGGGTGAAGGAGAAATGAGTAAGTTTGGAAAGACTTTAGAAGTTCTGAAAAAAGGGCTAGGATTTGCGTCAAAAGGGTTTAGTGCTTTATGGGGTGTAATGTCTAAATATAGCACAGCAACTATAGTTATAACTGCAATAGTAGCCATAGGAGTTGCTTTAGTAGAAGCTTATAAACATGTAACATGGTTTAGAAATGGAGTAAATACAGCTTGGAAGTTTATAACCAATGTTTTTAATACGTTCTTAAACTTCCTTAAAGGAGTTTTTAAGCCACTCTGGACAAGTGCAATTACTAATCTAAAGCAACCACTAGATAACTTCTTAAGTGCCTGTGGTTCACTGTGGAATGAGATTAAATCAGTATTTAGTAGTTTCATAAGCTTCTTAGGTGGGACATTTAAAGGACAATTTAGCTCTATATTTACAGATGTTAAAGAAATAATTAAAGCTTTAGAACCTGTTTTTAGTGCTATTTTTTCAGTCATAAAGGGACTTTTAGGAGCTTTTTTAAGCTTTTTAGGAGGGACTTTCTGCGCTGAATTCAAAGGTGCATTTAATATTGCTGTTACTGTAATAAAAACTTTTTTACAAGTAGCAACAACTGTTATAAGTACTATAAAAGGTGTTATACAAGGACTGGCTGAGTTTGTAAGTGGCGTTTTTACTGGGAATTGGAGTGGAGCATGGAATGGAATAGTTCAAATTTTCTCCAGTGTTTTTGGTGGTATTAAGGGAATAGCTTCAAGTATCATGAATGGAGTTGTTGGAGTAGTTGAAAATGCCTTTGGAGTAATAAAAGGTATTGTAGGCTCTATTTTTGACGCTTTTAGCAAAGTAGCAAGTACTGCTAGTTCTGTAGGCTCAAAAGTAGCAGGAGCTTTAGGTTTTGCAACAGTGCAACAACCTAATCCTTTGAGAAAACAACAAGGATTTATGGGCTTTGCTAGTATGCCTAAGCCAATGACTTTAGCTAAAGGTGGATTAGGATTTGCTTCATTAAGTGATAACTTAAATAGTTTAACCAACTTAGCTACAGAGATAGATGGCTTTGGATTAGCAGGAGTGCAATCTAATGATAATAGTTTAGATATAAATAGCTTAGTAACAGCATTAGGACAAACTATAAGCAACTCTATAGATAAAGCTTTAGCTAAATATAATAGCAATGATAAGCAAACTATCAATGTGCCAGTTTATCTAAATGGTAAGCAAATAGCTTTAGCAAGTAGTAATCAGCTTGATAGGATTAATGGTCAAAGAATTAATATGCAAAATAGGCAAAGGGGGATGTAATCTTGAAGTACTTAGAATTTAATAATCATAGCTCTATGGACTTTGGATTAGGGATAGTAGCAGTAAAATTAGGTTCTCCAAAGCTTAATTTAATAACTGAAACTATTCCTTATTATAATGGTTCTATAGACTTTAGTACTGTAGCCACAGGTGGCATACAAACTTATGGTGATAGAACTATTTCTATAGACTTTAACTACTTAGAAGATACTAAAGAAGATATGTATAAAGCATACAATAAGATAAGTTCTTGGCTATTAACAGCTAATAAAGGAATTTTAAAATTTAATTATATAGATGGAAACTTTACAGGAAAATGTACTCAAATAAGCGACTTACAAACCTTCATAGTAGGTGCTAAATTTACAGCTACATTCACTTGTAATCCACTTTTAGACTGTGGAGCTTATGGAAGTTATATTTGGGATACATTTAACTTTAATAAAGATGAAGCAGAACTCTCAAGCTTAGTAGTAAATGCAGGGGAAATGTTCACTATTCCCATTAATGGAGTAGATGTAAACCCTATAATTACAGCTTCTAGTCCTATTAATATAGAAGTTAATAATAAACAATATTCATTAGCCCAAGGCGATAATAAAGTTTTTGGGCTAAATTTACTTAATGGTGAAAATAAAATAAAAATTTTAAGTGGTGGTAATGTAACACTAACACTTAACTTTAGAAAGGAGTATATATAATATGGCTAATATATCTCAAGAAATTAATCAAATTAATACGGCAGTGTATGGTAAAGATGTTAGAAGTTCTTTAGCTAATGGCTTAACTGCTGTTAATAATCAAGTAGAAGATTTGAACAATAATGTTAGTAATTTTGAATCTAATATCAATAGTCAAATTAGTGATTTTGAAAATAATATTAATGGACAAGTTAATATGTTATCAGATAAAACAATAACTATAGGAAGTACAGTAGCTAAATCTGTATTAAATATAAATAAAATTGAAAAGCAAGTTAAAGCTACTAATAACAATGCCCAAAATGCTATAAAACAAGTTAACACATTACTAGAAGAAGCAAATAAAAATGGCTCTGTTGGACTTCCTTTAACAGGAGGAACACTAACAGGAGCAGTTACAGTTAATGATAGTAATGGCACTACAACTGTTGATGGGGGGAATATAGCAACTGGCTATATAAATTTAACTAATATAACAAATGGTATAGAATTTAAAGGAGCTCCAATTTTTTATTTAGATTCTAATAAAAATATATGGATTAATACTGCCTCAACTATGAGCGATGGAACTTACTTTGGAAATACATATGTAAATGGGAATATATGTGCTTCAACATCAACAACGAATGAAAGTGGATTTGTTCTTAATAATAATAACGTATTAACAGCTTCAAATAATAATTTAAACATAAACCAAAGTAAAGGTTATTCAAATATCTATATGTCTGGAACTCTAAATGTTGATAGTCCTATAAATGCGTGTGGTGGAAGTATTAAGCTTACTAATAGCTCAACACATGGATATTTCCAAAATGATGGTAATGGAAATGTAAGTATATATAATGATTATCCTTCAACTACATTACAATTAAATAAAGATGACCAATTACACTATATTAATGGAGCAGGAGACGGAATTGTTCTTACAAATTTAAATTATAAAGGCTATACTTCAAATGCTACTCAATTATTTGCGTTGGGTAAAGCAACTACTAATTTAACTTTAGAAAACAATCAGCTTAAAACACAAAATAAAGTTTTAGGACAGCAAGTAACTAACTTAGCTGTGGAAAATGATACATTAAATAAACAAGTTAAATCTTTAGCTAAAACAATAATAAATATGCAATTAAAAAATAGATAAGAAAGGAAGTAATAATATGGATTTTGAAACTTGGAAAGAATTTTATGGTTGGGGATTTTGTACTAAGGAGGATTTAAAACAAGCTCTTGAACAAGAAATGTTAACTCAACAACAATATGATGAAATATTAGGAATTCAAGAACCTGTATCCACTCCAACAAAAGGTGAAGGAACAGCAGAAACTAAACCAGTAGAAAATACTAAAACAGAAACACAAGAAACTAAGCCAACTGAAAATGCTACACCAGTAGTTAACCATACAACTCAATCTCAACAACCAGTAGTTAATCAAACTCCTGTAGCTCAATCACAAGAAACTACTCCCATTACAAACACAAATGCAAACTAATTTGTTTACATACAATAAATTAATTTCTTTAGCAAGAAAATTGTTTGGTATTAAATAGAGTGTCTTAAATGGCACTCTATTATTTTTATGGAAAGGAGAAAACCATGTATAGTGTAAGGATTAAAGGTTCTGCAAGTGATATAGAGTGCTTAACTAAGAAGATAAAGTTTACTAAAAATCAAGCTGAAATATTAACTTTTCAATTAGATATAGGTAATTTTTATTTTAATAAATTCAGAAAATATTTAGACTATATACAAGTTATAGACTTAAGAGATAATAGTTTAGTTTTTGATGGTAGAGTTATAGGAAATCAAGTAGAAATGGATAGTACTGGAGCTTTAATCAATACAGTAACTTGCGAATCAGCATTAAATTATTTAAATGATACACATGTGGAAGTTTGGGAATTTCACCCTTTAGATTTACCACCTAATGCTCCATTTGACGCTATTCCAAATGCTACTGTAGAAACTTTTATTAAGAAGTTATTAGACAATCATAATTCTAAGGTTAGTGCAGATAAGCAAATACAATTAGGGAATATAGAAATAACAGACGCTGTTTATATTAAGACCAACTTTGAAACTAGTTTAAATGCTTTAGTAACTAAAATTTTAGATGGGCATGATGGTTACTTAGTAATTAGAAATGAGAATGGAATTAATTACTTAGATTTCTTAGCTAATAGCCCTATAAAAGAAGTTCAAACCATTGAGGTTGGAGTTAATATGCAGTCTTTAGAAGTTGATGATAGTAACACTAATATATTTACTAGGGTAATTCCCTTTGGAGCTAATAACATAGGAATAGCGACTGTTAATAATGGTCTTAATTACGTTCAAGATGATGAATTGGTTGCTAAATACGGAGTTATAGAGCAAGTTATAAAATGGGAAGATGTTACTTTAGTAGAGAACCTACTTAAGAAAGCTCAAGCAGTGTTTAGCCAAGTGAAAACAGAAGCAGACCAAATAAAATTAACTGCTTTAGATTTAAGCTATATAAATAATAATTTTAATGCTCTTAAGCTATATACTCCTATACATGCTATTAATAAATTACTAAGTTATGACCAAATCCACGAGATAGTTGCAGTAGATTTAGATTTATATAATCCATTTGCCAGTACTTTTGATTTAGATACAGAGCAAATTAGTGCAACAGATAATGTGAGTAGTGCAGTAGAACAAATTAATAGCAATAAGATAGAGATAGTTTCTATTGGAAGGGCTTTAGAAACAAAAGTGTCAGATGGTGATTTTGAAAGTTTTAAAATACAGACAGCTAATGCAATACAGGACAAGGTTTCAGAGGGGGATGTTAAAACTATAGTTACTCAAAATGCCACATCATGGGGCTTAAGCATAGACGGTAACTTAGAATCTACTGACTATACTTTTAATAAGGATGGATTCACTATCAAAGGTAAGGATGGTAATTGCTTAATTACAGATACAGAAGCAACTTGGACTGATAATAAAGGTGATACCTTTAGTGTTGGAGCTAATGGCTTTAGTATGTCAGCGAATGGCGTTACAGGAGCTATTAAATACATGAACTATATAGTTAGAAGACCTAATATAAAAAATGGTTCTGTAGAGAATATACAGCTTCCTAACAACTTTATAGGCAAACAATTAGACCAAGATTTCTCAGTTACCTTGATATGTGCAGGTGTTAACTCAAATACTGACGCTAGATTCAGAAAAGACGCAGTTAGAAATATGTTTATTAATATTACTAACTGGGATAGTAATAATGCTGTGTTAAGTGTAATGCCTTGTATTCAAAAAATAGGACTTGATACTCATACTATGTGGGGTTGGAATAGTGCTACAACGACCTCAGGCAATACAATTGGAGAAGGTAGCATGAATATAGTAGCAATAATAAGTATGTAGGAGGTTAGAAGGATGTTATTTATATATTATTTATCAGATGGAGAAATTTATAGAGCTAGTACTCCAGAGAAAAATATGAGTGAATTCTTTGGCAAGAGAGCAGAAGAAATGAGTAAAGTTTTTGGAGCTTTATACATAGAACAATTTAATGATTTTATATTTAATAATTACTATCATTTTACAGTTGTTGATAATAAATTGAAGATGAAAGACAGTTTATCTAGTACTATAGCATTTTAATAGTCTTCCTAAAAGACCTGCAAAACATATACCTTTTAGGAAATTGAAAAAATAAATCAATCTTCCTAAAAGACCTAGGTTTCATATACCTTTTAAGAAGATTTTGAAACCGTATATCTAAAAGACCTAGGTTTCACATACCTTTTAGTAAGAGTGACTGACTAAAAGACCTGCGAAAGGTAGGTCTTTTAGGCATGTAAAAGAATACTGAATAATATAAGACTACGTATCTCTATTTTTCACTTCGTTCAAATAGAGAAAAAAATTTAAAATTAAAAAAATAAAAATTATTATAATTAAAGTAGTGGTCTACTTTGTATTCTTTTTGAGGAATAGTAGTATGTTTATTTTAAAAAATATAAGTCACTACTTTGTATCAAAAAAAGTGAAAACTAGTGCCTTATTTCCCCATAGTACCTACTTTATATCAAAAAAAGTGAATAGTAGATACTAGGGGAGTACCTACTATTCATTAAAATTAGTACCGACTAGGGACGCTATAAGAAGACGAAAATACAAGAAGACTACGTATCTCTATTTTTCCCTATCGGTCAAATAGAGAAAAAAATTAAGGAGGGAAAACGGTTGATATTTATATTTAGGAGTGTTAATATAAATATATAGAAGACGTAACGTCGCATGCTTCTATAGTTTGACTATAGAATATCACGGGAATAAAAGAGAAGCTTATCGAGTTGATGAAAATCAAACATGATAGAGCTTCTTTTTTTCATAACATTTTAACATCTTTGAGTATAAATCTCAAGGGTGTTTTTTTATTTAAGGAGGTAAAGTAATATGATAAAAGGAATAGACGTAAGTAATTGGCAAGGGCAAATTGATTTTTCTAAAGTAAAAGCTAGTGGATATGAAATAGCTTATATAAAGGCTACAGAAGGTGAACATACACTAGATAAAAACTTTAATACTAATTATGCTAATGCTAAAGCAAGTGGAATTAATATAGGTTTTTATCACTTCTTACATGGCAATGAGAACGGTAAAACACAAGCTGAATGGATGTATAGCAATATTAAAGATAAAGAATATCAATGTAAAATAGCTATTGATGTAGAAGTTACTGATGGAGCTAATGCAGATGAATTAAGTCAAATAGTAATAGACTTTGCTGAAACTATAAAATCTCTTACAGGGAAAGATATAGTTGTTTATACTTACACTAGCTTCTTAGGCTCTAATCTTAATAGCTCTATAGATAAATATCCTTTATGGATAGCTGAATATGGAGTTAATAAACCTAATATATCAAGAAACTACATAGGTTGGCAATATGCAGATAATGGACAAGTTGATGGTTGTCCTAATGGAAATACTGACTTAGATTACTTTACAGAAGAAATATACATAGCAAATAGTATGCCAAATACTTCTAATCAAGATGTAAAGCCTATTAACAAAGTTAGCACTAATTTTGCTGTAGGGGAAAATGTTAGAATCATTGCTAATAACTATAGTACAGGACAAATAATCCCTACGTGGGTGAAAAAAAGCAGTTACCCTATAACTCAAGTTGGTCAAGGAAAATGCTTATTAGGAAATGGTCTTGATAGTTGGGTAGATGATAATGGTTTAGAGCCTGTTAGAGCCTTTTCAATAGGTGATAAGGTAAAAGTAATAGGCTCAAATTATGCAACAGGACAAGCGATTCCAGAGTGGGTTAAGAGTAATATATATACTATACAACAATTAACTAATACAGAAGCTCTATTAAAAGAAATAGAGAGCTGGGTATACTTAACTGATTTAGTTAAAAGTAATATTGTTGTAGGTGCAAAGGTGAGAATAAAATCATCTGCTACAAATTATGTAACTGGACAAGCTATACCTTCATGGGTTAAAGAAAATACTTATACAGTTGAGCAAATTACAGATAATAAAGCTTTATTAAAAGAAATAGAAAGTTGGTTGTATTTAAATGACTTGCAAGAATATTAATTTTTTGATAAAATTAACTCGTTAATAGCAATGTATTAAGTTCAACACATTTAAAAGCTCTATTTTATTAGGGCTTTTTTATATAAAAAATTTTTTATTGATATTTTTTTATACTTTTTACTTTTTAGAAAGTAATATTATAAATTATTTAGATAATAATAACAATTATAATGGATTTTATTAAATTATAGAAAAAGATAAAATTTATAAGTGTGATATAATGATAGTGTATTAAAAGTGTTTACTATAAATTAACATTATAATTTAACTCTTGTAACTTTACAAATAAATAAAAAATTTTTTCCTTTTCTTAAAATTATATTAAATGGTTTAATTTATAGTAATCCTAAGTAATATTAAAACTTTTAAAATAAGTTTACCAAAACAAAGAAAAAGAATTCTCTTTTTATAGAGAGTTCTTTTTTTATTATAAATCTTATGTTTTTGAAGGGTTAAATTTGTTCTATTGTATTATTTTTTACTCTTACTATTAAGTGTAGGTATGTATCAAAAATAATGCAGTAGAATTTAAATTATTTATTAAATTGCCCTTTGACCTATTAAGTTAAAAGTATCAAAATGAACCGTAGAAAAGTATCATAATGGTCTATAAACTATAATAACTAAAACTATAATAACTATTTAGCTTTTATTTAGCTAAACCTAAAAAAGGGTAAAAAAATTAGCTCTAGGAATTATTTATCCTTAGAGCCATACTTCTCATTTATTAATAAAGCTATTTCACTGCTAACAGTTCTATAATTCTTTTCGCTAACTGATTTTATTAATTTTATTGTTTCCTCATCAAGGGTTATCATTACTCTTTTTTTCCCTTTAGGTATTCTTGCAGTATTAGCCATAGTCTAACAACTCCTTTAAATATGATGAGTATATTATAACATAATTTTAAAATGATGTGTGCAGTTTAAACTATATTAGTCTATATTGTTCTATATTTTAGATATAAATATATATAATTTTATATAAAGATGTTGCATCATGTAAAAAATAGTATTATAATAAATACATAAGGTTAATACAGCAAAGGAGAAAGACAGCAATGGAAGTTAAAGAAATGACATTTTATGATTATGATAAATACTTAATAGCTAAGTTAACAGGTAATCAAGAAAAAGTATATAGATGTTTAATGAGCCATAAGAACAGAAAAGAAGCTTATAGCTATCCTAAGCAAGAATTAATAGCTAAAGAAACAGGTTTAGGCATAAGCACTATAAAAAGAGCTATTAAAGTTTTAGTTGAGAAAGGATTTATCATAGTAGAAAAAATGAAAGCTTTATTAGGTCACTTTAATAAATACAAGATGCTAATCATTCCAGTTTCTGTTCCTAAAAAGCAAAATGGAAATAATGATATAGATTTAGATAATAGTGATATAGAAGCTCCAGAAAGCACTAATGTAGAATTAGTAGCTAGTAAATTAGATATAGACATTACTAGTAAACAAGCTTTTGGAATCAATAAATTCTTTACAGACAAGACTATCTTAGAAACTATAACTCTATTCAAAAGAAAAAAAGGTAGAAATGCTACTTTCTTTATACAACTTTGCATAGATAGAGCTTTTGCTAATGGTACAGCTACAGAAGACATGGCTAATTTTTATAAAGTACCATTTGTGCAAAATCAAATATCTATGACTGAATGTATTAATGAATTTTCTAAAACAAAGCCTGCAAAGGCATTAAAATTCGCTAATTATGACCAAAGAGATGTTGATTATGATTCTTTTGAAGATGAATTATTAAACTCTGATTGGGAAGTTTATTAGGTTGAGTAGATAAAAACAAATAATAAGGAGAGAAGAAACAAATGAAAAACGTAAAATACTTAAAGTTAATAAAAATGATAAGGGAAACTATGAAAGAATATAACATGAGTTTTGCTAGTAAAGAATTAATTAGTATCTATAAAGAATGTTACAGGGAATATAGCAAACTTGGAGAATTTATATTCTATAGTAATTTAGACAGGGAAATAATTAAATATAATCTTAAGAAAAGAGAGAATTATTAATATGGATATAAATACTATTAAGAAAGCAATAGAAAATATAGAAAAAGAGTGGGTTACAGCAGAAAGATTATTAAATTTACTTAATAGAAAAGTAAGTTTAAAGAATATAGAAATCTTAGAGCAGATGTTATTAGAAGCTGTTAAACAAAAATATGAAATAATAACAGATAAAGAAGTTATTAAGATAGATAATATATTACCCGTTAATACGTTAAAAGTAAAATACTTATTTAATGTTGATATTTTGAAGTATATGGTAAATCAAAGTCACTAGCTGTGATTTGGAAAAAGAGGTGAGAGGAAGTGAGTGATATTTTAGAGTATTTAAATCATGTAGAGTCTGTATTAGAATTACCTGATTTAGATACTCTTCGAGAAAAAGTAGGCTTAGCTAAAGAAGATTTTGATGATATAATATATGAAGATTGGGAAGACCATAGAGTTATCTTATTAGATGGCACATATATATTATTAAGCAGAATAGATTGTAGTAATAAAGAGTGTATAGCTAATGCTAGAGATTTTAGTTATTATATAGCTAAAGATGATATTAATATATGTGCTAATTGTAAAGCTATATATTAATAGAGAGTTTATAAGTTCTGGGTATTTACTCAGAAATATAGTTACAGAGCTAATTTATCGGCAATTGCTGATAGGTTAGTTCTTTTTTTATACACAAAAACAGAAAGGAAGATAATAATGACAGCAAAAATTATGAGTACTACAGCAATAACTGTAGCTAGTTGTTTTATAGGAAAACCAGATATATTCTTTAGAGTGTTATGTATAATGCTAGTGCTAGACTTTTTAACAGGCATTATGAAGGCATTAAAGACAGGTACATACAGAAGTAATACATTTAAGATAGGCTTATTTAAGACTACTGGTTACTTTATTAGTTTAGTAGCTGTAGAACAGTTAGATATTATGTGTAAAGCGAATGGTATGTTTAGAAATGTTATGATAAGTTTCATTGTAGGTAATGAGGGATTAAGTATAGTAGAGAATTTAGGAGTGTTAGGCGTTAAGTTTCCTAGTGTTATTACTAATGCTTTAGCTAACTTAAGGACACATACTAGTAATATAGATAAGTAATTTTTTAGGGTAGATAGTTTATAGAGATATAGATTATCTACCCTTATTTTTTTGTTTTATAGGGGTTGTTATTTTTAATAAATTTGATGTATAATAAGGGCGACTAATTAGGTAACATAAGGGCAACTAATTCTTAGTTTGTTAGCCTAGAAGCAGATAGATTTTTAGAATGATAAAAAATTGTTAAGTCGCATTATTACTAGCTTTTATACAATTCACAATGATAAGGGTAAACCAACAAATAGTGAATTTATAGCTATGGTTGCTGATAAATTAAGATTAAAAAATAAAGTAAGTTAATAAATAAAATGTTAGCCTTCTTTACTTCTTAAAAGTAAAGAAGGTTCTTTATTAAGTCTACGTTTATGAATTAAGGAAATTTTAAAAGATAGTAGAGAAGTAAATCTCATAATATTATAATTGTAATTAATCTATTTTATTTAACTAAGGAGGAATTTTTATGGATGATGCAGCTAATAATCCTAATGTAAAGAAAATAGCTATGGCTGTAGCTTTTTCTTTTATAGTATTTATTATTTCTTTTATACTTTTTAAGTTTTCATATTCTTTTCATCATATTGTATTAGAGTATATAGGACTTATTATAGATTTAATTGGAGAATTGTTTTTAGTTATTTTTGTGTTTTCTTTGGTCATATTAATAGTATTTATTATTGATAAATTTAAATAAATTAGTAATTTTAAGGCATATGATTTATAAATAATCTAAATCATATGGCTTAAATATTTCTGTATAAATAAAATGGATAATTATGTAAAGTAATATTGATAAAGTTTATTATAAACTTCTATAAAATTTTAAAAATAAAGTTTGAAATAAAAGGGAAATAATAATAGATAAGAATAGATGACTAAGCTATGACAGATAAGAAATAGAAATGTCTCTAAAATGTTAAGGAACGTTAAGACGATTAATATATGATAAAATTACAATATAGGGAATTTTTTGTGTTTTGGTTTTGTAAATATAAAATAAGAATTTATAGGAGAGAGTTATTAAGTTGTATAACTAAAGAAAGAGGTAATGGAGGGAGACAAATGAAGAATAAGTTATTAGTAGGTTTAATAGCTGGAGCTACTGTTAGTGGAGCTGTAATGATACCAGTGATTTCAAGTAATTCAAACCATAAGAAAATGATTAATAAAACTTTATTAGTTACTTCATCAAATCCAAACAATAATATTAATAATGAAGGTACTAAAACTAATGAAGCAGTTGTTGTTAAAGGAAATTCAGCTATGAATTTATATGCACTTTCCAATGGAACGGGAATAGTATCAAAGTTGTCTACTGGAGAAATGTTAACTGTATTAGGAAGACCACAAGGGAAGTATTGTAAGGTATGGGTTCAAGAAACGGAGGATATGGGATATATAAACATAGCTAATATGAAATCTATATTTAATGGAACTGATGCAACCTTTAAGCCTTTATCAGGAAGTGGACAAGTAATTAATGTGTCAACAAGATTAAGTTTGAGAACAGGGCCATCAATTAATAATAACATAATATGGTATTTAACTAATGGGGAGCAGTTTAACATATTAGGTAAACAAGGACAATGGTATAAAATAGATGTAAATGGGCAAATAGGTTTTGTTTATGGAGAGTATGTATCTCCTAATATATCAAGTAACATAGGCAGTATTAATGATCAATCATCAACTACTATTAATAATACTGTAAAAAATACAAGTTTAGGTAGTAATGTGAAAAATGTAATTGTTAAAACAAAAAGATTAGATGTATCACAAAAATCTTCAAGAGAAATTAAAGATAATCCACAAAATAATAGAAGTTCAAAAAGTCAAAATATTGGTCATATAGATCATAGGAATAAAGTAGATAATAAAAAGTCTAGTAATTCAAATAAAATAAAAGAAAATGGGAAAATAGAAATTATAAAGCCAAATAGTAATAGTATGTTTGGCTTAAGTACTGTTATTGTAAAAAACGGAACTGGAAAGGCTATTTCTAAATCTCAGCTAGTTAGTGTTATGAAATATTGGATTTTAAATGGTCAATATAATTGTGATGAGGTTTGTTGTGCAGATGGAACAATGTGGAATCCTCAATGGTTTAAAACAGTTTCAGATTCAGAGCTTATAAATGCATTTATAGATGCCAATGGTAAGAACGCACTTAGTAAAAATATTACTGCAAATGAATTATTAAAAGCTGCAGAATCCTTAAGTGCAATTGTATATAAAGGAAAAGAACCATTTTCTTTAGAACAGGCAAAACAACATATTAAAGAAATGTTAGCTCAATCTTATCCAAATGAAACTATTACTAAAATAGTTCCAGTTCAAGGAGGATATTATGTGTATACAACACCATATAATAAGGAAAATAAATGGCCTTTCTGGGTTGTAAATGCTTATACAGGTTATGCTCAAAGCTAAGATAATTGAAGGTAAAGAGAAGTTTTTATAATTGACTTTTTAATTATTAAATTTTATTAAATAATATTTCTAAAATGTATTTAATGTTTCTAAAATGTAAATTTTAGTATGGGAAATGATTATATAATTTCCTTGTGACAACTTAGATTAAACAATGGAGGAAAATATATGAAGAAGAGAGCCTTAATTGGGCTTATTGCTGGAGCAACAATTAGTTCTTCTATTGCTGTTCCAATAGCTGCAAATGGTCAAAATGTTAATACAATTAATAATGTATTAATGTCTAATAATATAAAGAATTCACAAACTAATGAAGCTGTAGTTATTAACGGAAATTCAAATGTTAATTTATATGGATTATCTAATGGAAAAGGTATAATAAGTAAATTATCAGTAGGAGAAATGTTGACTATATTAGGACAGCAAGGTAGTTATTGCAGAGTTAAAGTACAAGAAACTGGTGCAGTAGGTTACATAAATGCAGCTAATATGCAACGAATAGTGAATGGTACTAATGCTACTTTTAAGGATTTATCAAAGAAAGGGCAAGTTATAAATGTATCTACAGATGTAAGACTTAGAAAGAGTCCATCTATAAATTCTGAAATAATAGACAAGTTAAGTAATGGAACTAACTTTAGGATATTAGGAAAACAGGGACAATGGTATAAGATAGAGGTAGATAATAAAATTGGATTTATATATAAAGAATATGTTTCAACTGTTATTAATAATGCTCTTTTAAATAATGGACATAATGGAGTTGCAGTAATTAATATAGATGGTAATAATATAACAGAGAATAATAGTATTACTAATAATATTAATAGCAATGTTGAAAATAATACAACATTTAATAATATGAGTAATGGTATTAGTAGTATTAAGAATGATTCTACTAAATCATCAAATAACAAGAACTTTGTTAAGAATGCAAAAAATATTATAGTTCAAAGTAAAGCTAAAAATAAAGAAAATATAAACAATAATTCTTCAAATAATTCAAGTGATTCAAAGAATTCAAATAAATCCAATGTAAGTTCTAAAGATAAATCAAAGAGTGTTAATTATAATATTGGGGCACCTTCTATTGGAGATAGTAAAACAGGTGTTAATTTATTTATGTATTTTGGAGAGTGGAAACCTACTGTGAAAGTAGGGGTTGATGAAGATTTTGTTAATCATAAAAAGTTAACAAAAGAGGAATTAGATAAGAATGATTTAGTTCTTACTCGTAATTTATATTCATTTAAAAGAACAACTATAAAAGATCCTAAATACTATACAGTTACTTATACAACTGCTGGTTTCTTTGGGAATATGTCTTATGGTGGATATAATTGCTCTGTTAATTTAGGAAAGAATATTTCATTTATTGTAGCTCTACCACAGAATAGTACTTTTAATCTTAATTATGTAGCTTTAGGGAAATGTCCATTTTTAGCAAATGGTGAATTATTTGCTTTCTTAGGACCAGAAGGAGATATTTATAAGTTTACAAAGTTTGATATACCTTCACCTAAAAAAGTAGAGCCTATACAAAGTAAGAGAGTAAAGGTAAATACTCAAATTGTAAATTTGGAGGGTGGAGAAAAACTACCTTTATATGCTAAACCATCTAGAGAGAGTAAAGTACTAAAAGAACTATCAAATGGTGCAAAAATAAGTTCAATGAGACTTTATAGCAATGGGTGGACAGAAATTACTGTAGGAAATATAACAGGTTTTGTTTATGGACCTTATGTAGAACAGTGCACTACACCTCAAATAAATGGGAACAATCTTAACAAACCTACAAAGAAAAATAGCAAAGAAATAAATGTTGTAGGTGAAGTTGTAAATTTAAAAAAAGGATATGCTTTAGATTTAATGACCAAGCCAACAAGCAATAGTGAAGTTATGGGAGAATTTATAAATGGACAAAAAATGACTGTACTTCAAAATTTAGGAAATGGATGGTTAGAGGTAAAATATAGACAACATATAGGATATGTTGATGGAGCCTATGTAAAATATTAAATAAAAATAGAAGTAGAGGATGTATCGAATTACAGATACATCCTCTTTACTTTTTATATAGATATATAGGTTCACTATTGGTGACTATCTACGTGAAAAAGCTGGAAATATTACAGCTTCTATTTATTAAATGAATTAAGGAATTAATTTGATATAGTTTTTTTGATAAAAATTATAAGTAATAAATTTATTATGTTAATCATATTATTATTTTAGGGAGGGGTTAATAGTGAAAAAGTTAATTGGGAAAATAACTAATGTACTTAGAGAAAATAGAATTTTATTTTTATGGATTTTATTATTTCTTCTTATAGGGATAGTTTTAGGTTCTTATACTGTTTACTATATGGGGGATTATAGTAAATTAGAGATGGGAAGTTATTTTAATAATTTTTTAGAGTTCATGAATAAACAAGAAGTAAATTATAAAGAAGTTTTATTTAGTAGCATTAAATCTATAGTTCCTATGGTACTCATAATAATTGCTTTAGGTTACACTTTAATAGGATTTCCTTTTATATTATTAATAAATTTAGTTAAGGGTTATATTTTAGGATTCTCTCTTTCAACTATAGTGACTATACTTGGAGGAAAAGGAATTGGAGTTATATTTAGTACGATTATAATACAAAATTTAATTTTAATTCCTATTATAATATTAATAAGTATTGTTGCGATGAAAAATTCTTTAGTTAAATTTAAATCTCTAGGAAGAGATTCAAAGGTTAATTACGAAAATAAGGGAGAATATACAATGATTCAAGGGATATTATTTTTAATAGTTCCTATTGGTATAATGATTGAAACATATATTTCACCAAATTTATTAAAATTAGTGATTAAATAACAATTTCTGTAATATAAATAATTATGTAATAACATTTTAATTAGGAGTTAGTATGAGAGATTTGGTGAAAAAATACGAGGTATATTTACAATCTATAGGGAAAAGAAAGAATACTGTTAGTGCCTATATTACTGATGTTTCTATGTATTTAGATTTTCTTGATGATAATAATATGGAGATAAGTGAGGAAGGAAAGCCGCTTATGTCTTATATACAAAATTTAAGCGACAAGAAAAAGTCACCATCATCTATTCAGAGAACCATAATATCTTTAAGAAACTTTTATAACTTTTTAGTGGCAGAGGGAAATTTAAAAAGGGTTCCAGAAACAACAATAAAAAGAAAAAGAGTGGAAAAAAAGAAACCTGTTGTGTTAAGTGTAGAAGAGGTCAATAAAATAATGAATAGCACTAATATATCAACAGAAAAAGGTGTTAGAGATAAAGCATTATTAGAATTAATGTATGCAACTGGTATGAAAGTATCAGAAGTAATATCTTTAGATATAGATGATGTTAATTTAGATTCATCTTATGTTATATGCAAAGATAACAAGGGCTATGAAAGATTAATTCCTATTGGAAAAGAAGCTAGAGAATCTTTAAGAAAGTATATTTCTCTTAGAGAAGAAAATGTGAAAATTAGTAATAAGTTATTTTTAAATATGAGTGGAGACCCTATAACAAGACAAGGTGTTTGGAGAATTGTTAAGGAGTATTCAGTTATTGCTAATATAAATAAAGATATTAATTTAAATACCTTTAGACATTCTTTTGCAGTACATTTATTACAAAATGGAGCTAATGCTAAAGTGGTTCAAGAGTTATTAGGTAATCAAGTTATGACTTATATAGATATGTACTATGAAATAATTAACAATGAAAAAATAAATAGTATTTATAAAAAAGCACATCCAAGAGCATAGAAAATACGATAAATAAAGAATTGCATCAAAATTTAGATATGCGTTTAGTTATTTAATTTGATACAGTTCTTTATTTTTTATTTATATTTAAGTGTAACAAAATTTCTTGAATATAAGCATAGACTCAATTGAGGTGGAATGTTGATTTTAAAACTTATCTGGAAAGATAAGATTATTTATTGTGCTTATAGAAAAGATAGAAATGTTATAGCCTCTAGTTATCAGATAATAGAAGATGAATAAAGAATGAATTATTGATAAATTATTGTTAATAAAATGATGAAAAGTTGAAAAAAATATGCTTATTTGTTAGAATTATTTTGTAAAGGTTATCAAAATTGGAGGCAGAACTATGAGAATGTATGATCTAATATTGAAGAAAAGACATGGTGAAGAATTAAGTACAGAGGAAATAAATTATTTTATAGAAAATTATTCAAATGGAAATATACCAGATTATCAAGTATCAGCTTTATTGATGGCGTTGTTTTTTAATAAAATGAATAGTAGAGAGACCGCTGATTTAACTATGGCGATGGTTAATTCAGGTGATGTTTTAGATTTAAAAGAAATTGAAGGAATTAAGGTAGATAAACATTCAACAGGTGGAGTTGGAGATACAACAACTCTTGTTTTAGGACCTATGGTTGCAGCTCTTGGTATACCAGTAGCGAAAATGTCAGGAAGAGGTCTTGGACATACAGGAGGGACTATAGATAAATTAGAAAGTTTTAAAGGTTTTTCAGTAGAAATGCCTAAAGAAAAATTTATAGAAAATGTTAATACTATAAAATTAGCAGTAGGTGGACAAACAGGAGATTTAGCACCTGCTGATAAAAAGCTTTATGCTTTGAGAGATGTTACAGCAACTGTTGATAATGTATCTTTAATAGCATCAAGTATAATGAGTAAAAAAATAGCTGCTGGAGCAGATGCTATAGTTTTAGATGTTAAAGTTGGAGATGGAGCATTTATGAAAACTCCAGAAGATGCTAAACTTTTAGCTAAAGAAATGGTTTCAATAGGAACTCACGTTGGAAGAAAAACAGTAGCTATAATATCAGATATGGATCAACCTTTAGGGTTTGCTATAGGAAATGCTTTAGAAGTAGAAGAAGCTATTGAAACGCTAAAGGGAAATGGACCAAAGGATTTATTAGAACTAGCTTTAGAGCTAGGATCTAATATGGTTGTTTTAGCTGGAAAAGCTAAAGATACAGATGAGGCTAAAGCTATGCTTATGGAAACAATAGATAAAGGAACAGCTCTTGCAAAATTAAAAGAATTTGTTGTTGCACAAGGTGGAGATGCATCAGTTATAGATGATACAAGTAAATTCCCTAAAGCAAAATATGTATTAGAAGTTAGAGCTAAAGAGTCAGGTTTTGTTAGCAAAATACATTCAGAAAATATGGGATTAATTGCCATGGAACTTGGAGCAGGAAGAGCTACTAAGGAAAGTATAATAGATTTAGCTGTTGGTATAGTATTAGATAAAAAAAGAGGAGATAAAGTAGAAGCTGGTGATATATTAGCTTACGTTCATGCTAATGACATGGTTTTAGGTGAAAAGGCAGTAGACAAGATAATAAAAAATTATGAGATTTCTCAAAGATTTGATGAAATTCCATTGATTTATGATATAATAAGATAATATTTTTAAAATTTTAAAAAAATAGATAATTATTTTTTAATAGTTATCTATTTTTTTTTGTTTAAATCATAGGAAAGCACTAGGCATTAAATTAAATGAGTAGTAAAATATAAGTATTCTGATATACTTTGAAAGAGTGGTGATAGATATAAAACCTCTTGCAGAAATAATGAGGCCATCTGTAATTGAAGATATGGTAGGACAAGAGCATATAATTGGAGAAAATACTCCAATAAAGAATCTTTTAGAAAATAAAATGATGATGAATTCTATTTTTTATGGACCACCTGGAACAGGTAAAACAACATTAGCAAATATTATATCAAATTATACAGATAAAAGATTTTATAAAATAAATGCAACTACAGCTTCTGTAAAAGATATACATGATATAGTTAATGATTTAGATAACTTATTAAACTATAATGGAGTACTTCTTTATGTAGATGAAATACAACATTTTAATAAGAAGCAACAACAATCTCTTTTAGAGTTTATAGAAGATGGAAGAATAACTTTAATAGCTAGTACCACAGAAAATCCATATTTTTATATACATAAGGCTATATTAAGTAGATGTAATATATTTATTTTTAAGCCCTTAGAAAAAGAGCATATAATAAAAGGATTGAAAAAAGCTATAGAGAAGTTACAACATGATGGATATAATATAGCTGCAAATGATGATGCTATTAAATGTATATCTTATATATCACAAGGAGATATAAGAAAAGCTTACACTATATTAGAGTTAGCAGTAAAAACTATTTTAAATAAAGGAAATTTAATAACTACAGAACTTATAGAAAAATTAAATCAGAGTAATTTAAAAAGTGATTCATCTGGGGATGATTATTACAATTTACTAAGTGCTTTTCAAAAAAGTATAAGAGGTAGTGATCCTAATGCTTCTATTCACTATTTAGCGAGACTTATAAAAGGTGGAAATTTAGATAGCATTATAAGAAGACTTGCTGTAATAGCTGCAGAAGATATAGGTCTTGCTCATCCTAATGCATTAACTATAACTAATAATGCTATAGACTTAGTTTTAAAGGTAGGATTACCAGAAGGGCGAATAATTCTTGCTGACCTTGTTATATATCTAGCAACATTGCCTAAATCAAATAGTGCTGTAGTAGCTATAGAAGAAGCACTTTCAGATTTAGATAGATTAGATGTTGGAGATATACCTATGCATTTAAAAGATTGTCATTATAAAGGAGCTAAGAATTTAGGTGTGGAAGGTTATAAATATCCTCATGATTTTGAAAATAATTATGTTAAGCAGGAATATTTACCTAATAATATTAAGAATAAAGTATACTATAAACCACAAAATAATAAGTATGAAAGTAGCTTAAAGAATTATTGGGACAACATATTAAAAAAATAAATGTATTATATAGTTGACAATAATACTCTGATTTGATAATATAATAATGTAAAGCTTAGTATTTTAGTCGGCATTGTCGGGGGTGAAAAAATGAAACTATCAACAAAAGGTAAATATGGAGTAAAGGCAATGGTTGATTTAGCCATAAATTATGGTGAAAAGCCTGTCTCAATAAAAGCTATATCTCAAAGGCAAAATATTTCTGATTATTATTTAGAGCAGTTATTTAGTTCTTTAAGAAAAGCGAAACTTATAAGAAGTATAAGAGGAGCACAAGGTGGTTATGTTCTAAATAGAGCCCCTGAAGAAATAACAGTAGCTGATATTATGGAAGTACTAGAAGGGCCAATAGAAATAGCTGAGTGCTTAGAAGGTGTAACCTGTGATAGAATAGATTGCTGTGCAACAAAGCTATTATGGGAAAAAATCAAGAATAGCATAGATGAAGTAATGGAATCAGTGACTCTACAAGATATAATAGATGACGCTGAAAGAATAGAAAATGAAAAAATTGAAAATGAAAAATTACAAATTAAGCAAATATAGTTTTAATGAACATAGAAATTAGGAGTGAGTTCAATGCAAAAAACAATATACATGGATCATGCAGCAACTACTTATGTAAAGCCAGAGGTTTTAGAAGAAATGTTACCTTACTTTACAGAAAAGTTCGGTAATCCATCATCATTTTATGAAATTTCAAGAGGAAATCAAGCTGCAATAGCAACAGCAAGAGATAGAGTAGCTAAAGCTTTAAACTGTCATAGTAGTGAGGTTTACTTTACTAATGGTGGATCTGAAAGTGATAACTGGGCTATAAAAGGTGTAGCTAATGCTAATAAGAAAAAAGGTAATCATATAATAACATCAAAAATAGAACACCATGCAGTGTTACATACTTGCGAATATTTAGAGAAGAATGGGTTTGAAGTAACTTATTTAGATGTTGATGATAAAGGTTTTGTAAGATTAGAAGACCTTAAAAATGCTATAAAAGATACTACTATATTAGTTTCAATAATGTTTGCAAATAATGAAATAGGAACAATTCAACCTATAAAAGAAATAGGAGAAATTTGTAGAGAAAAGAAAATAATATTCCATACAGATGCAGTTCAAGCTGTAGGTAATGTAGAAATAGATGTTAAAGATATGAACATTGATTTATTATCATTATCTGGTCATAAATTCTATGGACCTAAAGGTGTAGGTGCTTTATATGTAAGAAAAGGAATAAGAATAGATAACCTTATTCATGGAGGAGCTCAAGAAAGAGCTAGAAGAGCAGGAACAGAAAATACACCAGCTATAGTAGGGCTTGGAAAAGCTATAGAATTAGCAACAGAAAACTTAGAAGAAAATTCAAAAAGAATTTCAGCTTTAAGAGATAAACTTATAAAAGGTTTAACTGAAAGAATACCATATACATTACTTAATGGACCAGAGGGAGATAAAAGACTACCTGGTAATGTAAATGTATGTTTTGAATTTATAGAAGGTGAAGGAATATTACTTTCATTAGACTTTGAAGGAATTTGTGCTTCAAGTGGAAGTGCTTGTACATCAGGTTCTTTAGATCCATCACACGTTCTTTTAGCAATTGGAAGACCACATGAAATAGCACACGGATCTTTAAGATTAAGTTTAGGTGATGCAACTACAGAAGAGGATGTAGATTTCGTAATCAATGCATTAGAACCAATTATAGCAAGATTAAGAAGCATGTCACCATTATGGAAAAATCATTTAAAGGAAAAAGGAGATAAGTAATTATGATATACAGTGAAAAAGTTATGGACCATTTCAAAAATCCAAGAAACGTAGGGGAAATTGAAAACGCATCAGGAATTGGTGAAGTTGGAAATGCTAAATGTGGAGATATAATGAGAATATATCTTGATATTGATGATAATGAAATAATAAGAGACGTTAAATTTGAAACTTATGGATGTGGATCAGCTATAGCATCTTCAAGTATGGCAACTGAATTAATAAAAGGTAAATCAGTAGATGAAGCTTGGGAATTAACAAATAAAGCTGTTGCAGAAGCTTTAGATGGACTTCCACCAGTTAAAATGCATTGTTCAGTATTAGCAGAAGAAGCTATACACAAAGCAATAAATGATTACAGAGTTAAAAAAGGTTTAGAGCCAAGAGATTTAGATGAACATTCACATACTATCCATGAAGAAGTACACGGAAACTAATTTAAAAGGGTGATTTGTTAAGTGAATAAGAAAAAAGTTGTTATAGGTATGAGTGGCGGAGTAGATAGCTCCGTCGCTGCTTATCTTTTAAAGGAACAAGGATATGACGTTATAGGTGTTACTATGCAAATTTGGCAAAGTGACAAAGAATATGAAGAAAGAGAAGGTGGATGTTGTTCACTTTCAGCTGTTGATGATGCAAGAAGGGTTGCTGATAAAATTGGCATACCTTTTTATGTTTTAAATTTCAGAGATAGTTTTAAAAGAAATGTAATAGACTATTTTGTAGAAGAATATTTAGCAGGTAATACTCCTAATCCATGTATAGCATGCAATAAATACTTAAAGTTTGATGAGTTACTTATGAAAGCTAAAGGTATAGGTGCAGATTATGTGGCTACAGGACATTATGCTAAAATAGAAAAAAAAGGAGATAAGTATGTTCTAGTAAAATCAGATGATGATAAAAAAGATCAAACTTATGCCTTATACAATATGACTCAAGAACAACTTGCACATACTCTAATGCCTTGTGGTGAATACACTAAAGATAGGATTAGAGAGATAGCTAAGGAAATTGGTCTTGCTGTACATAACAAAAAAGACAGTGAGGAAATTTGCTTTGTAACAGATAATAATCATGGTAGATATATTACAGAAGCAGCCCCAGGAAAAGTTAAAGAGGGGAATTTTGTAGATAAAGAAGGACATATATTAGGTAAACATAAAGGTATTGTTTACTATACTATAGGACAAAGAAAAGGGTTAGGACTTGCATTAGGAAGACCTGTATTTGTAACTTCTATTGATCCTATAAGAAATGAAGTTGTTGTTGGGCCAGAAGAAGATATATTTAAAACTGATTTAATATGTAAGGATTTAAATTATATAGATTTAGATTTATCAAAAGGACCAGTAGAGCTTGAAGCTAAAATAAGATATTCAGCAAAACCACAACCAGCAGTGGCAACACTTTTAGAAGATGGTAGAGTAAAAGTATCTTTTAAAGAAAAGCAAAGAGCTATAACTAAAGGACAATCAGTTGTATTTTATAATGGAAATTATGTTTTAGGTGGAGGAATAATCGAAAGCCTAGCTTAATTTAAATTAATAGATAATATTTTAATTAGAGATAATTTTAAATTATCTCTAATTTTTTTTATAAATCAATTAAATAATGAATTAATTTACAAAGAATAGCAAATACTAAGCTTAAATTGGAAGGGGTGAAAGCTTTGTATAGGCTTAAAAATTTAAAATCTTTAGAAGTTTTTGATAAATCAGGAAAGAAAATAGGAGAAGTAGAAGATATAGCTATAGATTACTATGAGAAAAATGTTTTAGGATTTATAATGCCTAAAAAATTTTTATCTAAAAAAAATTTTTTTTCTATAGAAGATATAATAATATTTGGAGATACAATTGTTATAGATAAAATATCTGTTTATGAAGGTTTAAAATTTAGTGACATAAAAGGCTTTAATATTATAAATACTATGGGAAAAATTATAGGAAATATAGAGGACTTAATAATCGATAAGGATTTTAAAATTTTAGCTATGATTGGATCAAAGGGTTTTTTTTATAAGTTTGTAAATGGTAAAGATATATTTCTTCTTCAAAATAGTATTTTAGGTAAAAGAAATATTCTTTATTTAGGAAAAGATGAAGTAGAGTTTAAATCTTTGCCTCATAGTATATGGAGAGAAAAAAATGCTTAAAAATTTAGATTTATATAAAATAGCTAAATATATTTTTCTAACAATAGTTGTTATAGGAAGCTTTTTTTTAATATACAAAGTGGATTTTATAAAGGAAGTATTATTAATAATCTTATGTTCTTTTATAATCGCTTATGCTTTAAGACCTTTATACTGTTATATAGTAACTAAAACGCAATTAAATAAAAGATTAATAGCTATATTTATAATTTTAATTCTTATGTTATTTTTTGTGGCTATTTTTTCTTTATTAATTCCTAGAATATTAAGTGAAAGTTTAAATTTACAAGATTTATTGGATGCTTTTGAATTAGCATTACAAAGAATTCTTGATAAATTCAATTTAAAAAAAGAAACTTTTTATGAAATAGTAAATACTCAATTTGGTGAAAAAATAAATTTAATGATAAAAAATATATCAACAAAAGCCTTTTATGGATCAATAGCGTTAATTGAAAATATAATTGCTTTAGCAATAGTACCAATAGTAAGTTATTATTTTTTAGTGGAAAGTTCATTAATAAACAATAAATTAGAAAATCTAATTCCAAGTCAAAAAAGAGATATTATAAGAAATATAACAAAAGATATAGATAGAATATTGGGTAAATATGTTTTAGGGCAAGGGATATTATGTCTAGTAATAGCAGGATTAAGTTTTTTAGGATTGTTTATAATAGATGTTAGATTTGCTTTAGTATTATCCTTAATAAATGGAATCCTTAATATTATTCCTTACTTTGGGCCTGTATTAGGAATGATACCAGCTATTTTAGTTGCTTTAATAGACGGACCATCTAAAGTGATTTCTGTATTTATAGTTTTTATAATAATACAACAAATAGAAGGAAATATATTGGCACCTAAAATTACAGCTAATAGTATAAGTATGCATCCTCTTACAATTATAATATTACTTCTTATAGGAGAAAAAATGGGTGGTATATTAGGAATGATATTAATAATACCTATAGCAATAATTATTAAGGTTTTATATGATGATTTAGATTATTATTGTTTCTAATGGTTGACAGCAATTAAAATATTTTTTATAATTTTTGTATAATTTAATATTTAAGCTATGATAAGAATTAGTAAATAAAATCTTTCTATTCAGAGAGGAAGTGGCTGCTGAAAACTTCTTAGAAAATTTATTGAAGCTGTCTTGGAGCTATATAACATTAAGTGATGTATTTTTTATACATAATTAGGGTGGTACCGCGGAATAACAGCTTTCGTCCCTTGCTAGGGATTGAAGGCTTTTTTTATATTAAAATTACTTTACTATGAAATCTTTATAGTAAAGTACCACTAAATTTAGGCTTAACTTTTAGTCAAGTTATTTTAAAACTTAGCAATATTTAAATTTATAAATGAACATAATATTGTTTTGTTATGAGATTAATCATGGAGGGATATTTAAAATGAAATCTATAGGAACAAATGAACTAAGAGAAAAATATTTAAGCTTCTTTGAGGAAAAAGATCATTTAAGATTAAAATCATTCTCATTAGTACCAAAAAATGATAACAGTTTATTACTTATAAATGCAGGAATGGCACCTTTAAAGCCTTATTTTACAGGTCTTGAAGTTCCACCAAAAACTAGAATAACTACATGTCAAAAATGTATCAGAACAGGTGATATAGAGAATGTAGGTAAAACATCTAGACATGGTACATTCTTTGAAATGCTTGGAAACTTCTCTTTTGGAGATTACTTTAAAAATGAAATAATTCCATGGGCATGGGAATTTATAACAGAAAGATTAGAAATCCCTAAAGATAAATTATATGTAACTATATATCAAGATGATGATGAAGCCTATGAAATATGGACTACAAAAACAGATGTAGATCCATCAAGAATATTTAGATTAGGTAAAGAAGATAACTTCTGGGAAATTGGTGTTGGACCATGTGGACCATGTACAGAAATTCACTTTGATAGAGGTGAAGGAAAAGTAGAAACAACAGAAGAGTTCTTAAGAGAAGCTGATAATGATAGAATAGTAGAATTCTGGAATCTTGTATTTACTCAATTTGAAAAAGATGAAGATGGTAATTACAATGAATTAAAACAAAAAAATATAGATACAGGTATGGGGCTTGAAAGAATAGCAACTATAATGCAAGGCGTTGATAATATATTTGAAATAGATGTTGTTCAACACATTTTATCTAAAGTATGTGAATTAACTAATGCAAAGTATGGAGAAAATTCTTCAAAAGATGTTTCTTTAAGAATAATAACAGACCATATAAAGAGCGTAACTATGCTTATATCAGATGGTGTTAGACCAAGTAATGAAGGTAGAGGATATGTTCTAAGAAGATTATTAAGAAGAGCTGCAAGACATGGAAGAACTTTAGGAGTTAAAGGCTTATTCTTAAGTGAAATTGTTGATGTTATAGTTGAAAATTACGGAGAAGCTTATGAAGAATTAAAAGCTAATAAAGACATGATCAAGAGTGTTATAAGCTTAGAAGAAGAAAGATTTAATCAAACTATAGATTCAGGAATGGAAATACTTAAAGCTTATATAGAAGAAATGGAAGCTAAAAAAGAAAAAGAACTTTCAGGAGAAAAAGCTTTTAAATTATATGATACTTATGGATTCCCATTAGAATTAACAGAAGAAATAGTTGAAGAAAAAGGTTTATCAATAGATAAAGACGGATTTAATAGAGAAATGGAAGCTCAAAGAGAAAGAGCTAGAAGTGCAAGAGGAGAAAGCAGCTACATGGGTAGTGATGGACCAGTTAATAGAATAGATGCTAGTATCGAAACTACTTTTGGCGGATATGAAACTAGAGAATTAACTTCTAAAATATTAGTTTTAGGTAATGAAGAAGACTTTAAAGAAGAATTATTAGAAGGTGAAGAAGGATTCCTAGTAGTTGAAAACACTCCTTTCTATGCAGAAATGGGAGGACAAATAGGTGATAATGGTATAATTTCAACTAAAACTGGTGTTGCTAAAGTTTTAGATTGTAAGAAAAATGTAGGTGGAAAATTTGTTCATTACATTAAAGTTACAGAAGGAACTATAAAAGTTAATGAGGAAGCTGAATTAACTGTAAATGCAATAAGAAGAAGTGCAATATCTAAGAACCATACAGCAACTCATATGCTTCATGAAGCATTAAGAGAAGTTTTAGGAGAACATGTAAATCAATCAGGTTCTTATGTAGATGCAGAAAGATTAAGATTCGACTTTACTAATATGAGTGCTATATCAGAAGAAGATTTAAATAGAGTTGAAAAAATAGTAAATAAAAAAATAATGGATACTCTAGATGTAGACACTAAAGAAATGAGCTTAGATGAAGCTAAAAATAGTGGAGCAATATGTTTATTTGATGAAAAGTATGCTGCTAAAGTTAGAGTAGTTTCTGTTGGTGATTTTTCTAAAGAGTTATGTGGAGGAACACACGTAAGAAATACTGGAGAAATTGGTATATTTAAAATAGTTTCAGAAACAGGAGTTGCAGCTGGAATTAGAAGAATAGAAGCTGTTACAGGAATGGCTGCTTTAGAGTTCATAGATAATAAAAATAAAATATTAAAAGATGCTACAAAAGCATTAAAATGTAGTGAAAAAGATTTAGTAACAAGAATAGAAGCTTTAGGTCATGAATTAAAAGAAAGAGAAAAAGAAATTGCAGAATTAAAATCTAAATTAGTTCAAGGTGCAGAAGACGACATAATGAATAATATAGTAGAAATCAATGGAGTGAAATTAGTTAGAGCATCACTTAAAGATATAGATGGAAATTCATTAAGAGACTTAGGAGATAAAATAAGAAATAAACTAGACATGGGAGTTGTAGTTCTAGCAAGTGAAATTGATGGAAAAGTCAATTTAGTTGTTATGTCAACTAAAAATGCCATAGAAAAAGGTGTACACTGTGGAAAGTTAATTAAAGAAGTTGCTGCTGTTGTTGGCGGCGGCGGTGGAGGAAGACCTGACATGGCTCAAGCTGGAGGAAAAAATCCATCAGAAATAGATAATGCATTAGAAAAAGCAGCTAAAGTTTTAGAAAACCTAGTAAAATAGTGTACATTTCTTAAATTATAGTTTATAATAAATGATAAGTAATATTTTAGTATATGAATAAAATAAATTTTAAAAGTGAATACTAAAAATAAACTTTAGTGTTACATTATTGTAAGGGGGTGAAGTTACTATAAAGATAGTAGCGAAACTATGAATAATAATTTAGAAAATACTATGCAATTCAATTTTAATAATGATAAGAAGGATTTAACAAAAGTAATTTTAACGGATGTGTATAAAGCTTTGAAAGAAAAAGGTTATAACCCGGTTAATCAATTAGTTGGATACTTAATATCAGGAGACCCTACTTACATTACTAATTATAACGGGGCAAGAGCTTTAGTAAGAAAACTAGAGAGAGATGAAATTCTAGAAGAAGTTATGAAGGCTTATTTAGAGATAAAATAAAAGAGTGCCCATTATGGGCGCTCTTTAATTATAAGGAGTAATAGATGAGAATTTTAGGTTTGGATATAGGTAGCAAAACTATAGGTGTTGCTATAAGTGATCCATTAGGTTGGACAGCACAAGGAATTACAACTATAAAAAGAAAAAACTTTACTGCAGATGTAGAAGAAGTTAAAAAAATATATGATCAATATGAAGTAGAAACTATAGTTGCAGGAATGCCTAAAAATATGAATGGTACTATAGGTCCTTCAGGAGAAATGGTTAAGGAATTTTGTGAAAAGTTAAAAGAGAGATTTGAACCGAAAATAGAATTTTGGGATGAAAGATTAACAACAGTAGCAGCTCATAAAGCTATGTTAGAAGCAGATCTTTCAAGAGCAAAAAGAAAAAAAATAGTAGACAAAATTGCTGCCACATATATATTACAAGGATATTTAGATAGAATTTCAAAATAAATTTAAAACTAAGGAGAGATTTTTTTATGCAAAATGATTTAGAAACAATTGTATTAATGGACGAAGAAGGAAATGAAGTAGAATTTAGAGTAGTAACTAAATTAGATATTGAGGATGATGAGTATTTTATATTATCACCTTCAGAAGATGATGAAGTTGTAGTAGCAATGAAAGTTGTTGAAGATGAAGAAGGAAATGAAGGATTAGTACCAGTGGAAAATGATTTTGAAATAGAAATGATTGAAGAAGCTTATAGTACTATAATGTCAGAAGAATAATAGGGAGGAGAGGAGAGCAGTATGACTCAATTAACTTCTAAAGATTATGAAGCTTTAAAAGAGCAATTTAAAAGTAAAGGTTATAAACTTACACCTCAAAGAAGAGCAATAGTTGATAACATACTTAATAACAATGGTAAGCATTTAACAGCTGAAGAAATATATGATGAAGTAAAGAAGCAATGTCCAGAAATAGGCCTTGCAACTATATATAGAACAATTCTTTTATTGGAAGAAATGGGTGTTATATATAAACTTGATTTTAATGATGGCTGTAGCAGATATGAAATGGCTAATGATTCAGATCAACATAGACATCACCACTTAGTTTGTAGTACTTGTGGTAAAGTATATGAAGTTGAAGATGATTTACTTGAAGATTTAGAAAATCAAATAGAATCAAAATATGGTTTTATAATAGAAGACCATGCAGTTAAGTTTTTTGGAACTTGTAAAGAGTGTAGAAAATAGAGAGCTATAAAAAGTTCTTTGTTATATATAAATAAAACAAAAGGAGGGGAATTATGAAACGTGAAAAACTAAAGGCTAAAATAATACCTTTAGGTGGAATTAACGAGATAGGAAAAAATATAACAGCTATAGAATTTAAAAATGATATAGTAGTTATAGACTGTGGATTAAAGTTTCCAGATGAAGATATGTTCGGAATAGATATAGTTATACCTGATATATCCTATCTAGTTAAAAATGCTCATAAAGTTAGAGGGATATTTCTAACACATGGTCATGAAGACCATATAGGAGCAATACCATATGTGTTAAAACAACTTAACATACCTGTATATGGTACAAAACTTACTTTAGGTATTTTAGAAGCAAAATTAAAAGAACATGGGTTATTAAGCAGTACGGAACTTATTACTGTTAAACCAAGAGATGTTATAAAATTAAGTTCAGTATCAGTTGAGTTTATAAAAACTAATCATAGTATAGCTGATTCAGTAGCAATAGCAGTTCATACACCACTTGGAGTTATTCTTCATACTGGAGATTTTAAAGTTGAGTATACTCCTATTGATGGAGAAAGAATGGACTTTGCAAGATTTGCAGAGTTAGGAAGAAAAGGTGTATTAGCACTTTTATCAGACTCAACAAATGTAGAAAAACCAGGATATACATTGTCAGAAAAAACTGTTGGAGAAAACTTAACAAGAATTTTTGGAAAAGCAAAAGGTAGAATAATAATAGCTACATTTGCATCCAACATTCATAGAATCCAACAAATAATAGAAGCAGCAGAGCTATATGGTAGAAAAGTTGCTGTTTCTGGAAGAAGTATGGAGAATATAGTTCAAGTTGCAATGGAGCTAGGATATTTAAAAATGGAGAAAAATACTCTAATAAGTATTGATAATATTAATAAGTATCCTAATGAAAAGGTAGTTGTCATAACAACAGGAAGTCAAGGTGAACCAATGTCAGCATTGGCAAGAATGGCAGCTTCTGAACATAAGAAATTAATTGTTGTTGAAGGTGACACAGTAGTTATTTCAGCTACTCCTATTCCAGGAAATGAAAAATTAGTTTCGAAGGTAATAAATCAACTTTGTAAAAAAGGTGCAGAGGTAATACACAAAAGTTCTGAAGGTGTCCATGTATCAGGGCATGCATGTCAAGAAGAACTTAAGCTTATGCAATGTTTAGTAAACCCTAAATTCTTTGTACCAGTACATGGTGAATATAGACATTTACAAAAACATGTAGAGCTTGCACATTCATTAGGTATGCCTAAAGAAAATACTTTAATTGTTGAAAATGGAGATGTTGTAGAAATTACAAGAGATTCTGTTAAGAAAAATGGAAGTGTAACTTCAGGGCAAGTATTTGTTGACGGACTTGGAGTTGGTGATGTAGGTAATATAGTTCTACGTGATAGAAGACATTTATCACAAGATGGTATAGTTGTTATAGTAGTAACTATTGATAAGGCAAGTGGATATATAGCATCAGGCCCAGATATAATTTCTAGAGGATTTGTTTATGTTAGAGAATCCGAAGATTTAATGGGAGAAGCTAAAAATGTTGTTAGATATGCCTTAGAAAAATGTGAAAGTAATAATACTAAAGATTGGGCAACTATTAAAGCAACAATTAGAGATGAATTAAAAGGTTATTTATATGAAAAAACTAAAAGAAGACCTATGATATTACCTATAATAATGGAAATATAGTCTTATAAAATTCTACTTTAAAAGAATATATTGACTTATTTCGTAAGGTTGACTTTTTTTAAGTAAAGCATTAAAATTTACTATTGAGAAGTAAAATTGGGTACTAAGACAAGTATCCAATTTTTTGTGCATGAAATTGGAACAAAAAGACATCTTATATGTCGGCCAAAAATTGGAGGAAAAACAATGAGTAATTTTGTAAGAGAAGATATAAGAAATATAGCTATTATAGCACACGTTGACCATGGTAAAACTACTTTAGTTGACGCTTTATTAAAACAAAGTAATATATTTAGAGAAAATGAAAAAGTTCAAGAAAGAGTTATGGATTCAAATGATCTTGAAAAAGAAAGAGGAATCACAATTCTTTCAAAAAATACAGCAGTACATTATGATGGAAAGAAAATAAATATAATAGACACACCAGGACATGCTGACTTTGGTGGAGAAGTTGAACGTGTACTTAAAATGGTAGACAGCGTTATATTAGTTGTTGATTCATATGAAGGTCCAATGCCTCAAACAAAATTCGTTTTAAGAAAAGCATTAGAATTAGGATTAAATCCTATAGTTGTAATAAACAAAATAGATAAAGCAGATGCAAGACCAGAAGTTGTTATAGATGAAGTATTTGAATTATTCTTAGAGCTTGGAGCTAATGATGAGCAATTAGATTTCCCAATAATCTATGCTTCAGCTAGAGATGGAATAGCAACAAATGATTTAGAGAACATGAAAGACAACATGAAAGATTTATTTGAAGTAATAATAAATAATGTAAAAGCTCCAGAAGGTGATATAGATGCACCATTCCAAATGTTAGTTACTACATTAGATTCAAGTGAATATGTTGGTAAAATAGCAATCGGTAGAATTGAAAGAGGAGTAGCTAAGAGAAATCAACAGGCTGCAATAGTTAGAGAAGATGGTACAGTAGTTAAATTCAAAATATCAGGAATATATGGATATAATGGATTAAAAAGAGAAGAAATAGAAGAAGCTGGACTTGGAGACATAGTAGCCATAAGTGGAATAAATGACGTAAATATTGGAGAAACTATAGCTGATGCAGCAAATCCAGAAGCTATACCATTTGTTAAAATAGACGAGCCTACTTTAAGCATGAACTTCATGGTTAATAACTCACCTTTTGCAGGTAGAGAAGGAGAATTTGTTACATCAAGACATTTAAGAGATAGATTAATGAAAGAACTTGAAACAAACGTAAGTTTAAGAGTTACAGAAATCACTCCTGAATGTTTTGAAGTTAGTGGTAGAGGAGAGTTACACCTTTCAATACTTATAGAAACAATGAGAAGAGAAGGATACGAATTCCAAGTATCAAGACCAAATGTTATTTTTAAAGAAGAAAATGGTGTTAAAGTTGAACCAATGGAATACTTAACTATAGATGTACCAGAAGAATTTATGGGACCTGTAATGGAAAAATTAGGACCAAGAAAAGGTGAAATGGTTAATATGACTTCAGCTGTTAATGGATATTCAAGATTAGAATTCAGAATACCAGCTAGAGGACTTATTGGTTTTAGAAATGAATTCATGACAGATACAAAAGGTAATGGTATAATGAACCACGTATTTGATGGTTATGAAAAAGTTAAAGGTGATATGCCAGGAAGAAGTAGGGGTTCTATAATAGCATTTGAAGCTGGTGAAGCTGTAGCTTACGGATTATTCAATGCACAAGATAGAGGAACTTTATTTATAAATCCAGGTACAGAAGTTTATTCAGGTATGATTTGTGGGGAATGTTCAAGAGCTGATGACTTAGAAGTAAATGTATGTAAGAAAAAACAATTAACAAATACAAGATCATCAGGAGCAGATGATGCTATTAAATTAGTACCACCAAGAGTTATGACATTAGAGCAATGTTTAGAATTTATAGCTAACGATGAATTAGTTGAGGTAACTCCTGTAAGTGTAAGAATGAGAAAAAGATTACTTGATAGTAATGAAAGAAAAAGAGCAGCTAGCAGAGCAAAAAAATAGTAAGGTAATTTTATTTGTTAGTAGGAGGGAACTCCATGGAGAGTAAATTGTGGAAGTCTACGCGAATTATTATAATTATATTTGTTGTTTTAGTTTTAATTAACATAGCTGTATTTGCTGTTAAATATACTTCTATATCAAAAAATCCTTTTGATACTGGAACAAATAAATACATCAACTTAACAGTTTCACAAGGAGAATCTTTTTATTCTGTTTTAGATGAATTAAAGCAAGAAAACATATTAAAAAGCCCATTTTTAACAAAAGTATATTTTAAGTTAAACTCTTTTAAAGGAGGAATAAAACCTGGTTACTACGAAATTCCTTCTGATGTATCTTTAGGGAAATTTATAGATATGCTAGAAAATGGGGATATAGCTAGTTATAAGGTTACAATACCAGAAGGGTATGATATAAACCAAATAGCTGATAAACTTGCTCAAATGGGGATAGTTAGTAAGGATGCATTTTTAACAGCAGTTAAAAATTATCCATTACCAAGTTATATAAAACCTAATCCAGAAAGAAGATATAATTTAGAAGGATTTTTATATCCAGATACCTATAATATACCTAAAACAGCTGATGCGAATCAAATAATATCCATGATGTTAAATAGATTCCAAGAAGTAATGGTTCAAGTTCAAAAAGAAACAGGTGTAAATGTACCAGAAGCTGATTATGAAAAGTATGTTACTATTGCTTCTATGATAGAAAAAGAAGCTAGAACAGATCAGGATAGAGAATTAGTTTCTTCTGTTATATATAATAGATTAGAAAAGGGAATGAAACTTCAAATTGATGCTACTGTATTATATGCTTTAGGTAAGCATCAAAATGTAGTTTATTATAAAGATTTAGAAATTCCATCACCATATAATACTTATTATGTAACAGGATTACCAATTGGACCTATAGCTAGTCCAGGTATAGAATCTTTAATAGCAGCTGTAAAACCAGCTAAAACAGATTACTTGTATTATATATTAACAGCAAATGGATCACATTATTTTACTAATAACTATCAAGATTTTGAAAATAAAAAAGCAGAGTTAATAGGAAAATAAATTTTGGAGGAGTTAAATGAATGGAGTAACATTTGACTATATGGAAGAATATTTAAGATCCTTAATCCCAGTGAAAACTGGGATTTTTAAGGAACTTGAAGAGTTTGCTCATGCAAATCAAGTACCAATAATTCAACCAGAAGGTGCTAAATTTTTGGAACTTATGGTTTCTTTAAATAGACCTAAAAAAATATTAGAACTAGGCACAGCAATAGGTTATTCATCAATTCTTATGAATACAGCTACTGATGGAGAAGCTAGTATAAAAACCATAGAAAGAAGCGAAGAAATGGTAAAGCTAGCAAAAGCTAATATAAGTAAATATAACTTAGATCATAAGATTGAAGTTTTAGAGGGAGATTGTTTAGAAATACTAGAAGGTTTAGATGAAAAATTTGATTTAATTTTTATGGATGCAGGAAAAGGGCATTATAATCATTTTCTTCCACATTGTCTAAGATTATTAGAAGATAAGGGATTAATAATTGCAGATAATGTTTTATTTAGAGGAATGGTAGCTTCTGATGATTTAGTAAAGAGAAGAAAAATTACTATCGTAAGAAGAATGAGATCATATTTAGAAATGATTTCTAAAGATGATAATTTAATAACAACAGTTATACCAATGGGAGATGGAATTGCTATAACAAAGAGGAGGTAATTATAATGAGAAAACCGGAAATCCTTGCGCCAGCTGGGACATTAGAAAAATTAAAAATTGCTATAGATTTTGGAGCAGATGCAGTATATATAGGTGGTAATAGATTAAATCTGAGAGCTTTTGCAGGTAACTTTAGTAATGAAGAAATAGCAGAAGGTGTTAAATATTGCCACGATAGAGGAAGAAAACTTTATGTAACAATGAATGTATTCACTAGAAATCATGACTTAAAAGGTATGGGAGAATACATAAAGGGACTAGCAGATTTAGGTATAGATGCTATAATAGTTGCAGATCCATCAATTATAGCAACAGCAATGGAAGTAGCACCAGAACTTGAAATACATTTAAGTACTCAAGCAAATACAGTAAACTGGAAAGCAGCTGAATTTTGGCATAAATTAGGAGTTAAGAGAATAGTACTTGCTAGAGAAATGACATTTAATGAAATTCATGGATTTAGTGCGAACTTACCTGAAGAATGTGAACTTGAAGCATTTATACACGGTTCAATGTGTATAGCTTATTCAGGAAGATGCTTAATATCTAACTATATGCTAGGTAGAGATGCTAATAAAGGAACTTGCTCAAATGCTTGTAGATATAAATATTACTTAGTGGAAGAAACAAGACCTAATGAATATTATCCTGTAATAGAGGATGATAAAGGAACTTACATAATGAACTCAAAAGATTTATGTATGATAAAACATATTCCAGAACTTGTTAAGAGCGGAGTATATTCATTTAAAATTGAAGGAAGAATGAAAAGTGAATTTTATGTTGCTTCAGTTGTTAAAGCATATAGAGAAGCTCTAGACAGTTATTGGGAAGATCCTGAAAACTTTGAATTTAAAGAAGAGTGGATGGATATTCTTTTAAAAGTAAGTCATAGACCTTACCATACAGGATTCTTCTTCGGTAAGAGTGGAGAACAAAACTATGATGAATCTTCATATATAAGAGATTATGACATAGTTGGTATGGTTAAAGATTATGATGAAGAAACTAAAACTGCAACTATATTACAAAAAAATAGAGTATTTGAAGGTGATATAGTAGAAGTATTAAGAGCAGACTGCCCTTATTTTGCAGTAGAATTAAAAGATATGTATGATGTTGAAAAAGATGTAAAGACGAATGTTGCCAATAGAGCTCAAATGATATTTAAAGTTAAAGTTGATACACCATTAAAAGTAAATGATATGCTTGTAAAAGGAAAGAAAACTCTAGAATTAGGCGACAAATAAGGAGGAAATCGCATGAAAAGGCCAATACTAATAGGAATAACTGGTGGAACTGGTTCAGGTAAGAGTACAATAGCGAAGGAAATATATGCACAATTTACAGAAGAGTGTATAGCTATGATAGAACAAGATTCTTACTATAAAGACCAAAGTCATCTATCAATGGAAGATAGAGGGAAAACAAATTATGATCATCCAAATGCATTTGATAGTGATCTTCTATTACAACATTTAGGTGAATTATTAGAAGGTAAGGCTATAAAAAAACCAATATATGATTTTGCTATTCACAATAGAGTAGAAGATGTTGTTGAGGTTGAGCCAAAGGAAATAATAATTGTAGAAGGAATATTAGTATTAGAAGATGTAAGAATAAGAGATTTATTAGATATAAAAATTTATGTAGATACAGATGCTGATGTGAGAATCATCAGAAGAATGGTAAGAGACATAAATGAAAGAGGAAGAACATTAGAATCAGTTATAAATCAATATCTAAGTGTTGTTAAGCCTATGCATAACCAATTTATAGAGCCAACTAAAAAGTATGCAGATATAATCATACCAGAAGGTGGTCGTAATAAAGTAGCTATAGATATATTAGTAGCTAAAATAAAAGAAATATTAAGTAAATAATGTATAAAACATCCCCAAAATGGCTAGTATTTAGCTAATAGGGGGTGTTTTTTTGTTTAATAGAAGATATATATTAGAAAAAAGAATAAAAATATTATCTTTAATTTTTATTTGTTTTTTACTTTTTTTAATAATTAGAATTAGTTATTTACAAAATAAATTTAATCCTATTGTTACAGGAACAGAACTTAACAATAGTATAAATAAAGAAAAAATAAGTAATTACAATTATTTATTATTAGATAGGAATGGAAAAGATTTAAATAATTATAATAGAAAATATAAGGTCTTCATAAATGGTAAAACTTTTGCTATGAATGCAAGGAATCAAAACTTAGATGAGCTTATGACTTTTAATTATATATTATTAGAAGAAATAAAAGATTTTTCTATAAATGACATAGTACAAAAAAAATATAATGTAACTTATGAAATAAGTGAATATGCTTTTAATCAAATAAATGATATGAGTGGACTAAAGGGAATTTATGTAT
Organism: uncultured Sarcina sp.; assembly: GCA_963557775.1. Lineage (GTDB taxonomy): Bacteria > Bacillota > Clostridia > Clostridiales > Clostridiaceae > Sarcina. The sequence goes on along the minus strand of CAUWDH010000026.1, from coordinate 1,694 downwards.
ATAAATATGATGAGATAGAAGAAAAAAATAATAGAAGTATAGAAAAAGTTATTATGGAGACAAAAGGGTTTAATATTAAGAACAAAGTTGATGACTACAAAAAGGATGAAAATTCCCTAGAAATGAAAATAAATAACTATGTAAAAAATAATTTAAATCATAAAGAAGTCTTTGAAAAAGACTTAACTGGTATATATGAAAATAATAATTATGAATTAAATAAAGACAATAATAATATTAGGCTAACTTTAGATAAGGATTATCAAAGTATTATAAGAGAAGTATTATCTAGAGAAAAATATAAGGAATTTTCTAATATTGGAGTTGCTATAACAGATGGTCAAACAGGTGAAGTATTAGCAATGGCTCAAAAAAATGAAAATGAACCTAATTTAATTAGTGGTGCAGGAGGAATATTAGGGTATGAACCAGGTTCAACTTTTAAAATATTAACTTTAGAAGCTGCTAGAAAATATTTAAACACATCTTTATCTGATGAATACCTTTGTCAAGGGAATATATGTAAAAAGGATAAAATACACGGAAAGATATCTGTTGAAAAAGCTATGGAAGTATCATGTAATGATATTTTTGCTATATTAGGAAATAAAATAGGAAAAGAAAAATTAATTGAATTTGCTAAAGAGCAGGGGTATTTTGAAAAAGTTTTAGAATTAGATAGTGATACAGGTATGGAAGCTAAAGGAGCATTACCTGGAGAAGGATCAACAGCAGGAATTACAGCTATTGGTCAAACAATATTAGCTACACCTATACAAGTTTTAGGAACAATGTCTACTATAGTAAATAACGGTGTTTATCAAAAGCCATATATTTTTTCTAGTGTAGAAAATCAAAATGGTGAAGTAATAGAAACTTTTAAAGCTGAAGAAAAAAGAGTTATGTCAGAAGAAGATGCATTAGTAATGAAAAATTTATTAATAAAAGCTACTAATGATGGTTCGGGCATAAATGCAAAAATAGACGGTATAGAAATTGGAGGAAAGACAGGAACAGCAGAAGCCAATGGAAAATCTCATGGATGGTTTTTAGGATTTTTTAAGCAAAATAATAAATATTATAATATGGTTGTATTTTTACCATATATGCCAGATGAAGATAGCAATGGATTCAGTACAGGTGGAGGAAATAGTGCAGCACCTATATTTAAAGAAATAGTTTTAGAACTTATAAAAAATAAATAAAATAGGAAATTTTAAAATTTTAAATCATATTATATTAATAAGCACTGTTAGGAGGAACATTCTATGTTCATATTACAGAGTATTATTAATGTAATAAGTAATAATATATTCTTAACTGGATATATTACAGGTAACACAACATTTCCAAAACCCTTAGATGAAAAGGAAGAAGAATACTATTTAAAGAGATTCAAAGAGGGGGATTTAGAAGCAAAAAGTATATTAATAGAAAGAAATCTAAGATTAGTAGCACATATTGTAAAGAAGTATTCTTTCCCAAATAAAGAAGTGGATGATTTAATATCCATAGGCACAGTAGGCCTTATAAAAGCTATAGATTCTTTTAATTTGGGAAAAGGAACTAGACTTGCTACTTATGCAGCAAGATGCATTGAAAATGAGATACTTATGCTTTTTAGAAATAATAAGAAAATAAAAGGAGAAGTTTATCTTCAAGATCCCATAGGAGTTGATAAGGAAGGAAATGAA
>CAUWDH010000025.1:0-55931 GCA_963557775.1 uncultured Sarcina sp. | reverse complement strand
CCAGTATTATTTCAATAATAAAATATTATTTACACAAAAATATCTAGTCTCTCGAATTTTCATTATTACTTATTCTAGGAGCTATAGGATACTTTATCAAAATTTGATATATTACCAGAGAGTATGCCTACACATCTTAACTTTGTAGAATTTGATAGTTATGGTCCAAGAGATAGCATATTTATATATACAACTATAGCAGGTATTGCTTTCTTTATCTTATTTATTGCATCAAATTATTTTTATCAACTTATTTGTAGTTTTAGAGATATTAAAGGAAAAGAAGTTGAAAATTACAATATGGTCAAAGGAATGCTTAAAATTTTAGCTGTAGAAATAGTTTTTCTTTTTAGTTATATGCAAATTGATATTATAAATTCAGTTTTAAAAGGAGAAAAAGGAATTGAAGGGGGAACTTATTTATTTATAGCTTTAATAATATTAATAACAAGTGTGATTTATGAAGTAAGAAAAAAGAAATTAACTGTATCAAATGCATAAAGTAAATTTATTTTTATAACATTATAATACGTTTATTTAATTTTATTATGTAAATATTATCTGTATAATTTAGTAAGGAAATTAAGTTGATAATATAATTTTAAAATTTAAAAAAAGAACCTATAGAATGTTTATGCTTTATAGGTTCTTTTTATAGTTAAGTTATACAATGAAATAATTATTATAATATATTAGTTTAAATCAAATTGTAATCAACTAGTTGCAATTTTCTAAAAATATAGTACTAAATATAGTAAATTTATTATTTTATTGTAAAGATTGGAATGCAGATATATACTTTAAGATGAGTGTTTAAATGTTTCAAGTAGGAAGGGGATAAAGTTAAATGTTTAGCACAAATGTAGATTTATTAAAGGGAAAAATATTAAAATCTCTTATTATATTTGCAATTCCAATTTTTGTATCTAGTTTGTTTCAACAATTGTACAATACAGTAGATATAATGATTGTAGGAAATTATTTAGGAGATAAATCTTTAGCAGCCATAGGAGCATGTGCAGCTGTATATGAACTTTTAGTGGGATTTGCTTTAGGGGTTGGAAATGGTCTTAGTATTGTTACATCAAGGGGATATGGAGCAGAAGATGAGGGATTAATAAAGAGATCTGTGGCTGGATCATTAATTATTGGAATGGGAATAACAATTGTAATAATGGGAATTTCAGCTTTATTTTTATATCCATTATTAGAACTTGTGAATACACCAGCTAATATTATAGAAGAATCATATTCTTATATTTTTATAATATCCATGTTTGTTGGAGTTATGTTTTTATATAATTTATGTTCAGGATTTTTAAGGGCTATAGGAAATAGTATTATGCCTTTAGTATTTCTTATTGTATCATCTGTTATTAATATTGGATTAGATATATTATTCATTACTCAATTTAATATGGGAATTAAAGGAGCTGCTTTTGCAACAGTTATATCACAAGGAATTTCAGGAATATTATGCATTATTTATATTATTATAAAATGTCCTATTTTAATTCCTAAAAAAGAACATTTTACTTTAGATAAGGCTTTATATAAGGATTTATTAGGACAAGGTTTATCAATGGGAATTATGCTTTTAATTGTCTCTACAGGGACAGTGATATTACAAACAAGTATTAATGGCTTTGGGCATTTAATCATAGCTGGGCATACAGCAGCACGTAAAATTGGAAGTTTTGCAATGATACCAATTGGAGCAATATCTATGAGCTTGTCTACTTTTGTTTCGCAAAATAAAGGAGCAAATCAAGGATTAAGAATAAGAAAAGCTGTATTTTTTGCAAATGGAATGTCAGTTATATGGAGTATTGCTATTACTATAATATTAATATTTAGTTCATCTACCTTAATGAAAGGATTATCAGGTTCTAGTGAAGGTGAGCTTATTTATAATGGAAGTAGATATCTAATATTCAATGCACCTTTTTATGCTGTTCTTGGAATATTATTAAATCTAAGAAATGCACTTCAAGGTATGGGAGAAAAGTTATTACCTCTTGTTTCTAGTGTTATTGAATTCTTTGGCAAGATAGTTTTTGTAATAATGTTTATTCCAGCACTTAAGTATTTTGGAGTTATTATTTGTGAGCCTATTATTTGGATATTTATGTGTATTCAACTTGCCTATTCATTTTACAAAAATCCATATATTAAAGAGCATAAGATTAAAAAAGGTGATTTAATTACATTAGATTAAAAATATTAGATATTTAAATTTTACAAAGTGACAAGGTTTATTTGTCACTTTTTTTCATGGTTATTTATTTGATAATAGGCTTGTAATTTTATTTTCTATAGGTAGGAATAAGTACTTTCACACTTCTAGATAAGCTTGACTAAGGATTTAGATATAAGTTTAGGTTTGTAATAAAAAGAAATATATAAGGAGAAATTTAAAAGTAAGTAGAAAGAGATTAAATTATTTAAATTTATTAAAAATAAAAGCTTATTAACATATGTTAATGAATTATATTAAAAGTATAAGTACAATAAGTATAGAAATAAGGAGTGAGATGATGAATAAAGAATTTATAGATATAGTTAAAAATAAGTTTGATGAAGAAATAAATGAGAATATATTAAATAACATAAAAAACTTAGGAAAAGAGAAAATTTTTAAGAAAGGTGAATTAATTCTTAGAATTGGTGATCCTATGAAAAAGACGTATTTTATACTTAAAGGAATTGCACGTAGTTATTATTTAGATATGCAAGGAAATGATGTAACTAAAACTTTCACTAAAGAATATGATTTTTGCATTGGAGAAAGTCTTTTCACAAATAGTAGAAGTGAAGAAGGATTTGAAGCTTTAGAAGATATAATTGCATTAGAATTTGATGCAAAAGAGTTAAAAAAGTATTTTTTTAGTGAAAAAGTACTTATTGATATATACATAAAAAAACTTGAGGAAACTCTTATTTATAAAATGAATAGAGAAAATGCATTCCAAATAAAAAGTGCAACTGAACGCTACTTGGAATTTAAAAGAAATCATTCAGATATAGAAGAACGAGTAAACCAAGCTTATATAGCTTCTTATTTAGGTGTATCTCCAGTATCACTTAGCAGAATAAGAAGAGCTATTAGAGATGAGTATTAGGAGGGATATTATGGATTATAGTGAACAAAAAGAATGGAAAGAACTACAGGAATTTTTACCAAAGAAGTTTCATTTTACAAATAATTATAAGCCAACAGAAGAATGGTGGGATTGGAAAGGTCATAAGGTGCATTTAGATTGTTTTAGAAATAAAAATGCAAAAGCTAAGGTTATTTTATTACATGGTGTTGGTACAAATGGAAGACAGTTATCAATGATTATAGGAGGACCATTAGCAAAAGCAGGTTTTGAAACAATTGCTATTGATATGCCAACTTACGGAATGACCAAAGTTAAAAAAGGAGCTTTAGTAACTTATGATGATTGGGTAGAATTGGCTAGTGATTACATTAATTATGAATTAGGATTAGATAAAAGACCTATTGTGTTATACGGTTTAAGTGCAGGAGGTATGGAAACTTATCATGTTGCATGTATAAATAAAAAGGTAAAAGGTATAATTGGAATGACTTTTCTAGATCAGAATTCTCAACAAGTACGTAATGAAACTACAAATAATAAATTTATGAGTGCTGTAGGTGTTCCAATGACAAAGCTATGTTCTAACATAGGCTTAAGTAGATTTAAACTCAAAATGAGTGTTGCTTCTAAAATGAGGGCTTTATGTAATAATCCAGAAGCTATGAAAATATTTATGAGGGATAAAACATCAGCAGGTAATAGTGCTACAATGAAATTTTTAGAATCCTATTACTATCCTAAAGTTTATATGGAGCCTGAAGACTTTGATGTATGTCCAACACTTTTAACACAACCAGATAAGGATCGTTGGACACCACTACACTTAAGTACACCATTTCTAAATAGAATAAAAAAGGTAGATGTGAAAATAACAAAACTTAAAAATGGTGGACATTATCCCATAGAACAACCTGCTTTAGATCAAATGTATGAAGCAATTGTTGAGTTTATTAATGGAGTTATAAAAAATTAACAAAAAACAACTGGGTTTCGCCTAGTTGTTTTTTTATATTAATGAATAGTATTAATATGGGAAGAGAAACTAATAGAAAATACAATTATTATTTAATAAATAAGTTGTATAATTTTATAATTAAAGAAAGGATTTGTTATTATGAAAAAAACAGAATTTTTACATATATTTGATGATGCAATTAAAAATGAGAATATAAAGTATATAGAAGTTGAGGTTGAAAATCCACAAAGTTCTGAATTTACATCTTTCGGAAGAAATATGTTCAGAGAAGAATATAATTATTATAGTAATAGTTACGATGAAAATATGCAACTTAATTCTTCAAAGAAAGATAAAGTAAAGAATATAAGACTTTTAAAAAATTTAGCTGAATTATAGAATAGAAAGATTAAGATATCTAATGACTAGTGGTTCTTTATTTTAGGATATAGAGTATTATAGACACTAGTCATTAGGTAAAATTTCAAAGAGTTAACTAAAAAGAGAAATCTTATGTTAAAATAAATATAAAATTTGCTTTTTTATAAGGAAATTAGACTCGCATTGCTCGCTGAGTAAGTTCCTATAACTAAATCAAAATTTAGATAGTCACTTATGTAAAGAACAGTTTAGTTATATATAATTACAATAAGACAAGTTGTATAGAAGTATTGAAAGTTTTTTATTAATTAACATAGGAGGAGTTTATATGAAGAAATATCAAACTATTCATTTAGTAAAGGGAGAAGATTTAAATCATCATGGAACATTATTTGCAGCTCGTGCAGCATCATGGTTTGTAGAAACAGCATTTATTGCAGCAGCATCTGAATACAAAAATCCATCTAATATTGTTTGTCGTAATTTACATGGAATGTCATTTAGAAAGCCTATAAAGAATGGTTCACTTATAAAGCTTACAAGTAGAGTTGTTTATTGTGGAAAAACAAGTATGATGGTTCATGTATCAGTTGAAGATTCTATGACAGAAGAGATAGTAATAGATGGATTTTTAACTTTTGTAACAGTAAGTGAAGAAACAGGAAAAAAAATAGATCATAATATTTCTTTGGACGAGCCTAAAGATGAAGAAGAAAAAGAAATAAGAGAAAAAGCAATGTTATTGCGTAAAACTCTAGTTAATAATTAATATTGTTAAATTACAGGGGATAGAGCTTAGGTAATATATTTTAAGTTATTTTCCATATGATAATTATTAAAATAAGAATAATTAGTAAAGTAAGTTTTATAGGAAGCATTAAATAAATATTTTGTAGTAACAAGTATATGAATATTTTTTGGAATTCATAAAATAACTAATAAATATCTTTTAGTAGCTAATTTAGTCAAGGAATTATTAAAAATACACTTGATAAATCTTTTACTATTTGGAATGAAGTTATTATAGTTTTAGCTAAAACAGCAAAATTCAAAAAAGACAAAGAGGGAGATGCTATTAAAAAAATTTATGGAGCTTATTAAATTTCAAAAAGATGAAATAAATGCTGAAGATATAATACCTAATATTTAACAAAGGAATAGATACTAGATAGGTTTCAGATATGCTATACTAAGAAAAATAGTATTAAAGGAGTATGGGGGATAGTTTCATGGCATTTATTAAGTTATTAGTTGGGTATATGTTTATTATAATTGCAGTACTTCTAAATATAATTTTTTTTGCTCCATTTGCATTTTTATTCAATATAACAGATATACGCATAATATTACCGATAATTGGATACTTTGTAATTGGATTAATACCATATATGATAGGGGTAATTTTTCTTTTATCTAAAGGTAAAAAGTATGTAATTTCAATTTTAAAAGTAATAATAGTAATACAAATAGTGATATATGTACAGTATATATACTATATTTTTATTTTGTAAGATTTAAAGTATTTAATAAATTGAAGATTTAATTAAGAAAATTAATTTAGAATTAGAGTAAAGTTGAAAGTTAACAGTATTTCCAATATTAGTGTTGGTACTGTTAACTTTTGTTACTCAGTTAACCATACTAACTGAATAACAAATTATATGTAAGTTCCTTCTGAATCATATTTTTTGATTGTAGATTTAGAATTATTAATAGATGTATATAAAGCATCATACATATAATCAGTATTAATTTTTGTAGACATAACTTTATCATTTTTTATAAAAAAGATACTAATAAAGTGAAAAATATTATTGAAAGTAAGCTAATGCTTAAATATATATTAAATTTCGAGACTCTATATAGTCTCGAAATTTAATATTGAAAAATTACTATAAGCTTTAATAAAATATAGCTATCTCAAGTAGTTTTTTTATTTGAGATAGTTATATTAATTTAAAATTAATTATTTTCTACTCCTTGATTATACTTATACATAAGTTAGAGAATCTACTTTAATATTTTTAAAGTATTTGCTTAGAGTATGGGCTATACCATCTTCATCATTAGATAAAGTTACTTCATCAGCTACAGATTTTAATTCATCCACAGCATTATCCATTGCAATGCCAATTCCAGCATAGTTAATCATTGAAATATCATTATGTCCATCACCAAAGGCAATTATTTCTTCTCTTTTATAACCTTTAGGAGTTAACACAGTGTCTAGAGCCTTAGCTTTATCAATTCCTTTAGCTGTAAATTCAAAGTAAAAATCTGCTGTAAACATACAATTCAAGGAATTTTTAAATGGTTCCATCATTTTTTTATAGTGTTTTTGTAAGTATTTAGGTTCCCCAGCTGTTAAAATTTTATTTAGTGGAAAATCAGCAAAAGCTGCTAAATCATCTATTTCACATAATTTAAATTTACTACCACGAGATTCATATTTAATTATATTAATAGTTTTACCTTGGTGGTGTAATTCATTATTAAAAACATCATTAACATACATATAGTTATCTTTATCAATCATGGGAATAACATTAAATTTTTTCATATGTTCAAGGACTGCTTGTCCTTGTTCAACACTCATTGTTTCATTAAATAAAACTTCTTCATTTTCGCAATTGATTACTTTAGAACCATTAAATGATACTAAAAGACCATTATGCTTGTCCATTTTTAATGTTTTAGCCAAATCTATTAAACCAGATGTTGGTCTTCCAGAGGCTAAAATTAAAATAGCGCCAGCTTCTTGTGCTTTAAGTAAGGCATCTAAAGTTTTTGGGCTAATTAATTTCTGACTATTAGTTAATGTACCATCTACATCCATAACAATTACTTTTATATTGCTCATTTAAATATTCCCCCTAATTCTTTTTTTCTAATACTACATATATCTCTAACACTTCAATATTCTATAAGCTAGAGATAAAAGTAGACTTAATTTACTCAATTATATCATAAGTATTAGTTTGGAAAATAAATAGGGAAATAAGAAGAATTTAAGATTTTATAAAATAATATAATAAATTTTCTAAAATAAGAATATCCCATAATACTAAATTTATAGTATTATAGGATATTTATTATTATTATCTAAAAGAGGTATTTAGTGCTCTTAGTAATGTTCTTATATCATATTTATGAGCAGTTACAGGAGCTACTTTCTTTTCAAGACCAAAAAGTTTATAGATTGCCATTCTAGCTCCACGAACTGAGTATTCCTCTGTAAATACCATATCTTCAGGTATTTCAACATATTGCGAAACCATAGCAAAGTTTGTTGAGCCTTCTGGAACAACTTGAGGTCTATCTTTCATTGCTCTTGGTTGGAATTGAGAAACTATATAAGGCATCATACAAGGAATAACATTTATAGCAGTGCCTAAAAGTTCATCTAATTCATCTTCAAAGTGTAGGTGGTATAAAAGTTCAATTAATATTTCTTCACCAGTACATTGATTCATTGGTTTCTTCACATAGTCTCCAACTTTATCTGTATAAAGTCCATAGCCCCAAAATACTGTAACATCATCAGGTTGATTTTTAAAATGTGGTTGTGCAGCTACAACAATTGACATAAGCCAACTTGAATCTTTAAAGGTCATTAAAGCACCACTTCCAGGAACATTTCTAGAGAATTTTTCTATTCTTTTTAAAAGTTTGTTTCCTTTGCATGTTACAGTAAAGGACTCCCAATTTGTTTCTTGAGGATTATTGAAAAATGGTTCAGGATTACCTAAGTTAGGTTTTTTCTTAGCTATATTTCTCCATAGAGTTGCAGAAACAGGATTTTCAGTAATCATCTCAGGAGCTGAATTTAATGAACCTAAGGTAGCGTTATCAGTCATACAACCATTAGTAACAATACAAAGATCGCCATCATTTAAATGTAAGGAACCTTCTACTCCATTGTTATTATAGATAATATCAGTTACTGTTATTGAGTCATCATCTTTGAATTTTAGGTCTGTAACTGTATAATTTAGAGTAAAATCAACATTGTGATTGTTTAAGTAATTTTTAATTGGTAAAATAATAGATTCATATTGATTATAAGTTGTTCTAGTTACACCTTCTAAAGTTTGTATACGTGAAAATTCAAAAATCATTCTGTCCATATAACGTTTGAATTCAAAAAGGCTAGACCATTTTTGGAATGCAAAGGTTGTTTGCCACATATACCAGAAGTTTGTTTCAAAGAAATGTGGTGTACCAGCAAACCAGTCACAAATTCTTAAGTTGTCTAATTTTTCTTCTGGAGTTATCATTAATTTTCCTAGAGCCATACGGTCATTATTATCAAAGCCCATAGACATAACATCTAGAACTTCACCATCTTTATTTATTAATCTTGCGTTAGCGTGAGTTGGATGAGCATGGTCAAACTCAAATATTTCATCACAAACTGATATACCTTCTTTTTCTAGTGATGGAATAGATCCAAGTAAGTCCCAAAGATTCTCATAAGTTTCTTCATTAAGCATTCTACCACCACGAATTATATATCCATCAGGAGCATTACCAGCTCCATCATTACTTCCACCTAATATATTCATGCTTTCTAAAATGTGTATATTTTCGCCTGGGAAATTACAGTCTCTTATTAGATAAACAGCTCCAGCTAATGAGCCAAGACCTCCACCAACAAAGTAAGCATGTTTATTTTTAAATTTTTCGTTCATAAAAATCCCCTCCATATATTTTAATTATGCTAATTTTATAGTTTTTTATTTACCAAAAAAGAATTCCTTTTAAATTAAACCTCTAAAGCTTAAGAGTTAAATGTTAAGTTTTAGAATTTTAATTAAAAGTTTTTGTAAGTTCCTCCTATGACTTTATAATATTCCTAAATGAACTTTAATTATATAGACAAAAAAAACTAACTGTATAAGATTTATACAATTAGTTTCATTTGTCTAAATTTTTTTACTTCGTTAAAGCTTTTTTTATATTGCCTTTTATTAAGGTATCAATATTGTGAATTATACTTTCTGGGCTTTCTTTCATATCATTTTTCATCCAAGAGATTAAAGTACCTATAAAAGCAAAAGTGTAAAAATCGGCTATGAATTTTTTATTTAAATCAGATACATCAAGGCCTTTAGCTACTTCCTCTACTACATCAATAAGAAGTTTAAAAACCTCATTATGGAGAAAAGTTTCTAAATGGTCTCTACCAAGTGAATTAAGAGTATTCATACAAAGTTTTTTATTTTCTTTGACGTAATAAAATACTTTTAGAAAACCAGATTCCCAAGTATCATAACTTTTACAGTCTGAAATGTTAGCAATAACTTCCGTTTTATATATAAAACCTAATAGGTCATAAACATCTTGAAAATGGTAGTAAAAGGTTTGTCTATTAACACCGCAGTCAGAAACAATACTTTTAACTGTTATTTTATCTAATGGTGTACTATTCATTAATTTTTTTAATGATGTGGCAAGTGCATTTTTTGTTATTGTAGACATCCAGTATATCCTCCTTAATATTAAGTAAGTTTAAACCATATTTAACTATATGGTAATTTTACCATACAAGTTATTTATGTCATAGTGAGTAACCAGAGTGTTTGTATTTTGTAGGTAAGGATTAAACTGTAGATTGCTTTAAAAACTAATTGTAAGCTTATTTTGTATAATGCTATGAAATTAAATTTTAGATTAGATAAATTATTTGATTTGTTTAAGAAAAATATGAATTTTAAATAGAATAATATTTACAACTAAATTGTTATTAAAAGTTGTAATTTGTGTTTAAGCTTTCTTCAAATATAATTATATTAAAGGAGATGAGGCATGTGAATTCAACTATAGCATTGTCAAATATGGTATTTCCATTACTATTTATTGTTCTAGGAATTTTAGAAATAGTAGTGTTTTCTAAACATAGAGAAGCTAATATGGGATATAGAACTATAAGGTCTAAAATTAGTGATAGAAATTGGGAGTATGCTCAAAAGTTTATGGGAATAGTTTTGTTATTTATGGGGGGAGTAACTTTAGTATTAGCTTTAATATTTACTGTAGTTTATCATATAAGTGTAGTCCCATATTTTAGTATAGCATTTCCTATAGTAACTATAATATCATCAATAGTTATAGAGAGAAAATTAAGTTTTTTAGATAAGTAACAATTTATTATGTATAAGAAAAGCATCTAAAAAACTAGATGCTTTTAAAGTGTTTATTTAAATAACTTAATTAGTGATTTAGTTTACACGTTCTACATAAGGAGCGTAAATGTAACCAACTTCTCCATCAGTTAATTTTACATGATAAAATTCATTAGTCTCACCTAAAATTTGAACTTGTGTTCCTGGTGTTAGGTCATATCCACTAGAAGATGATGATGGAGCACTATGAAGTTTAGCATGATAATAACCAGTTCCTAGTTTTTTAACAATTCCATTACCACTAAAAGTTTGTGAATTATCATTATCTTTAGTAGTAGTTTTATGTTGTTTTTGTGTTGTGCCAGATTCTGTTACAGTCTTATGAGAAGGAGTAGACTCTTTAGAAGCTTTTTGTGCAGTTGAATTTTCTTTGTTATTTTCACTATTTGTATTATTTATAGAACTAGAATTTGTAGTTGCTTTATTATTTGTAGATGTTGATATTGTTTTTGTATTGTTAGAATTAGATGTTATTTTTGTGTTATTAGAGCTAGATGTTGTTTCAGTGTTGTTTTGAGCGTTTGAAGCCTTTGTAATATATTCATCAAATATATAACCTTTAACACCGTTTACATCTACTTTATACCAATTTCCTATTTTTCCTGTAATAGTTAAAGTAGTATTATTAGATAAACTACTTAAGATTTGAGAATCCATAGTTGCATTAGCTCTAACATGTACAAGTGTTGTAACATTAATTACATATCCTTGTTCATTGATTTTTGTGAAATCTTTACCTATACCACTTGTAATATCTTTTATATTTGAATTTGCTAAATATCCTGTTTCACCTGTTTCTTGAACAGTAACAAATGTTTTTCCATTAGAACTTTCTCCTAAAGTTAACATTTCACCAACTGAAACATATCCAACAACTTGTCCATTTTTATTAGTTAAAGATAAATTTCCATTTCCATTGATAACACAAGCATGTCTAGAATTAACTAACAATCTTACATTTTTAACATTAGTAGTAGTTGAAGATGATTGTACAGTGGCTACTCCTAATCCTATACCTCCTATTAATCCTAATCCTAGCAATAAGCTTGATAATTGTGTTTTTTTCATAATATTGATCTCCCTTAATAATTATGTTTTATTTGCCAAAATGAATATTAGCATAGAGTATGGTTAAGTTGCAAAATAATTGCATTTAAAATGTTTAACTTTTTTTTGAATACTATTAACTAAATCAATAATAAATTGGATATATATAGCAACAATTAATATTGAAATGGAAATTAAATTGCTTGAATGTAAAAAAATAAAGATAATAAAAGTAAATTTATAGCTATGGAAAATATATTGATAAATATTAACAACATTTATTAAAATATTAGATAAAAATGTAAAATAATATCTAAAAAATAAAGCCAAGGAGTTTTAAAATCCAGGGCTTTATTTTTAAATATAGTATTTTATTAAGTAATTATTAATGTAAGGTATCATCTAAATCATTTGAATAAACTTGAGTTTGAGTAATTTTATTATTAATTAAAGAAGTTTGAATACATCTATTTAACAAATCTCTTACATCTCTAGGATTTTTAATATTTTTTAATGTTACAACAGGATCATTATTTTCTGTTGTAAATAGTTCAAGGCTTCCTTGTCCAAAAAGTCTGTCAATTAAGTTCATTCTTAAGTTTATATCAGTAATTTTAAATAATTTAGTTTGAGATTCCTTTAAATTAAATAATCCTTCCCTTATTGTTAAATACTCTTCAGATATTTCATAAGTAGTAAAACTTAATGGTAATCCACAGTGATTTATTTTACCACTCCAATAAATAACCTTCATTGAAATTCCTCCTTATATTTAATTAAACATAGCATTTAATTTATTAGCAATATTTATCTTCATAAGACTAATATTATGAAGATTGGATTTATTATTATGTTTACATTATTATACTTATTAAAAATTTAATGGTTTTGAGTAGTATACTTTTATAGCTTAACTATACAAATGATTTTAATTATTCTACCAAATAATACTTTATTATTCAATTGAATTTATTTACAACAAAAAATATTTTTCATTTTAATTTTAAGTTTATTATAAGTAGTGACTAAAAGATATATATTAAATAATGTTGGTAGTAATATTAGCATATAGTTTTCTTTAAATATAATATTTAATAGATATGAAGGAATATAAAGTAAAGCTGAAAATCCAATAATTTTAAAGTTTTTTAGAAAGTCATCAACTAAATCTTTGCTGTTAAACCATGCAAAATTAGGATTTTTAGTATCAATATATAAAGAATAAAAGGTTGTTGTTTTTTCAGCTCCATTATGTCCAATTAGTCCTATAATTTCACCAGGATTTATTTTGAGATTTAAATTAGTGACTACATAGTTTTTTCCATAATATGCTTTTGATAAGTTATTAAAAATAATCATATATACTTTAAATACTCATTTAATATAGTTTAGTATAACTTATATATAATAATACCATTAAAAAAACAAGTAGTAAATAACTTTTAAAAATGTTAAAATATACTATAAAGAGGTTAGCAAACATTTTTTTTTAGATTGCAAAGTATTATAATATGAAAAAATCTAAGATGTTTTGTTCCAAAGATAATCTATATATGGGGGACTATAAAATAAGTGCTTGTGTACATTAATAATCATAAGGGAGATAGATTATGGAGAATAAAAAAATAAGTATAGTTTTAGATGTAATTATAATAGGATTTCTTATTTTATTAATAAGTGGAACTGTTATTGCTTGGAGTAAATTACCTAGTGAAATTCCTAATCATATTGATTCTATGGGAAGAATTGAAGATTATATGACAAAGAATTTTTTATTTTTTCCTGTATGTATTGGAATTATATTAGGGGGAGGGATCTTACTTTTATCAAAATATCCTAAATTATATAATTATCCAGTTGAAATAACAGAAGAGAATAGGGAAAAGCAATATTTTTCAGCAACCATAATGATGAAAGCTTTAAGTATTGAAGTATTATTAATATTCACCTATATGAATTATTGTATTATAATGGTCAAAAATTGTTCAGAGGGTATGTTAATTTTAGTTGTAATGATATTTTTTACTTTATTATGCTATTGGAGAAGCTCTATTAAAAATAAATGAGTTCAAATTATATAAAATACTTAAAATTTCTTTAGGAGGGAAGTTTTTATGGGAATAATAAATAAAACAAAGGATTTTGAACATTATGTGAGAACAGTATGGCCAGAAGGACCAGACAAAAAGAGAGAATTTAAATATATAAGAAAATATTATGATGTATTTTCTAGCAAGAAGGAATATGTAGTTGACGATCAAAGTTGGGATGATTTATCAATGGATGAAGTTTATAAACTCATTGATAGGACTTATAGTTCAGCAGGAGAATCTATGCTTTATAATATGCTTAGGGTTCCTTTAGCAAATAAAAAAGAATTAGATAAAAGGTTAAATTTTATAAAGCGTATAAAAGATGATGAAAGAAATAGAATTAAAATTCAAGGGCAGTTATTTGATTTAAGTAAAGATAGAAATGCACAGGTAATAAATTTTATTTCTAATGACTTAGAAGTTGAAGAACATAAGAGAATTTTATTCACTTTTCTTGGTAGAATTTTACTTAGTATATTTATTTTACTTTCATTTTTTAACATTGCCTTCATTATATTTTTTGTAATAAATTTAGTTGTAAATGGTATTATTTCTAGCATGGAAAGAAAGCGATTAATTGAAAAGCAGCCTATGGAAGCAATAGCTTATGTAGGACATATGATTAAAGTTGGAAAAAAAATATTAAAGTTAGATTGTAGAATTTTAGATGATTATAGAGATGATATAGAAAAGTCAATAGATATATTAAAAAAAGAACAAAGAAGCTTTAGAGCTGTAAGTAGAAATGAGGGAATTGATGCATTAAATCTTCTTAATTTAGCTAGAGATGCTTCTAAAGAAGCTTTTGGACAAACAACCTTTGATGTTGAAATAGCTTATTATAAAGTAGCTAGGAGATATAAATATTATCAAGAACCTATAAAAGTTTTATATGAAAAACTTGGAGAAATAGATGCTTTAATTGCTATAGCATCTTATTTAGATAGTATAGACGAGGATGTTACTATACCTAGATTCATAAATGAAACTTCTTTTAAAATAGTAGAAGGAATACATCCTTTAGTAGAAAAAGCAGTAGGAAATTCAATAAACATAGATAAAAAAGGAATTGTTATAACTGGAACTAATATGTCAGGTAAATCTACATTTTTAAGAATGCTTGGAATTAATATTATTTTTGCTCAAAGCTTTAATTTTGTTATAGCTAAGGAATATGAGGCACCTTTTTTTAATTTGGTAAGTTCAATAAGTCCAGAAGATGATGTAAGCAATGGAAAGAGCTATTATTTGGCAGAAGCTGAAGCACTACTTAGAATAATAAAAGCGTTAGATAAAGAAAGACCAGTATTTTGTTTAATTGATGAGATTTTTAGGGGAACAAATCCTGTAGAAAGAATAGCAGCATCAGAAGAAATTTTGAGGTATATTCAAAGAAGAAATTCTATATCATTGGTTGCAACTCATGATAGAGAGCTAACAAATCTTTTAGAAGAAAGTCATGATTTTTATTACTTTAGTGAAAATGTTAGTGAGAAAACAGGACTAAGCTTTGATTATAAATTAAAAAGAGGTGTCTTAAAGAAAGGAAATGCTATAAAACTACTTAAATATGTAGGATATCCAAGAGAAATAACAGATATGGCAGAATTAAGAGTAAAAGAATATGAATAAAGTAAACTAAAATTTAATTTAGATAGAGCTTTAATTTAGTTGGAATTTAATAGAATTTATTTAAGGACAAGAGGATGTTTATTTTTAGTTTATAGAACATTGGAGTACTATACACACTAATTAACAGATAAAGGAGTATTTAAAAGGTATTTAAATCCTTAGAGATACTCCTTTTATCTGGAATTCTTATTACTATTGCTTTAATATTTATCTACTCTCCAATTATATTTTCCATTCTGTAAATTTATTTTATGTGCATTTATAATAACACTATTATCTGTATCCCAAATTACATTTGCATTATAAATCTTATGATCCCAATAAATATTTCTTTTTTTATTAGTTTTATTGTTAATCAGTTCACCTCTAATAGAAACATCACTTTCAACATTTCCTATACATTTATAAGTTTTAACTGTATATTCACCATTAGGTGAAGTAGATTCTGTTAAAAATTTCCCTTCTGGGAGAGCATATAAACCATAAATATATTTAGTTAATGAAAAATATGTTGTTATAATAACTAAAATAAGTACAATTGGAGCTGAAAATAAGAGTATTTCATTTTTCTTCTTCATGTGACCTCCAGTTAATTTCTTTATTTTTCTTTTGGTATTAATATAAGTTAATTTTAACATTGTGAGGTGAAGAAAACCGTAGACTTTTTTTTAATTATTTATTACTATAAATTTATTAATAAACTTAAAAAAAAGTTAAAAAATAAAAAATTAAATTCTTAAAAAACAATAGTAATTTTAAGTAAAATAATATATTTTAAAATTAATACAAAAAAATTGATAAAAATTTATTAATTGTATCTAAAAATACAGAGGGAATTTTTTGAAAAATATGTACAAATTATTAATTAAAGCATTGAATTTACCCAATATAACATAATATTATGTATTTAATTAATACAAGAAAGAAATTTAGTACATTTAACACTAAATTTCTTTTAAAATAAACTTTAATTTTTTTATTGCAAGACTTATATGTTAAAGTAGAAAATATTAAGTGTAAATTTATTCAAAGTAACTTTCAAAATCATAATCAATATGAAGTTTTGATACATCTATAGCATCTAAGTAATAACCAGCTTTTAATTTAATAGATTGTTCTTTTCCATTATGCTTTATTTTTAAAGTTTTATCACTAAGCAATTCACCATAAATAAGTATAGTTTTAACTTTACCAGAATCAAATTCAATAGGGTCTAAAGCTAATTTATTACTTTCATCATCATTTAATGCTAGATTATCACTTAAAATAAGATTTTCACTATTTTCTATAAAGTAATCTGACTGATATCCATATTGTGAAAGGACAAAATCATTATCACTATTTTTAGAAAGATAATAATAAGTATCGCCTATTTGATTGCTTTTAACTAGAGAATTCCCTTTTTCTTTAAATACTTGAACTATATTATTTTTATCCACAGCTCTTGATTTAAAAAAACTATATCTAGAAAAATAAATTGAGGTATTTATTAAAATGAACATAGGAATAGCAATAAGAGTTATATGTCTAAATATAGATTTATTACTAGAAATATTAAATAATAAATCTTTTAATTTAGTGCTTTTAATAAAGGAAATAATAATTTTATAAATTAAAAAGCCAATAATGGAACCAATAGTATTAATTATAATATCATCTATATCAAAAGAACGGAATCCAGTGAAAATTTGACTTACTTCTATTAAAAGAGAAGAAAAAGAACTATAAAGGATTATATGTAAAATATTTAACTTCTTTTTATATAAAAGTGGAATGAAAATTCCAAGAGGAATAAACATTATAGTATTTCCTAGAATATTATAAAGGGCTGTTCCTAAGTCTTGTTGAAACATTAAAATAGTTTCCTTTAGTGGAATTAGATTAACATAAAGATTTTCTTTGAAATGCATAGAAGCAAGTATGGAATTTAAATAAGTATTTCCTACGGTGAAATAAATAATTGCTATAAAATAAAGTAAAAAGAGAAACTCTACAATTTTTCTAGGAAAATTAAAGATTTTTCCTGATTTTTTACTTTTGAAGTAAGAAAATATATTACTTATTAAATAGAATATTATAAGTAATATAGAAAAAATAATTGCATAATTAACAAGCATAAAAACCTCCAATAATAATATTTTTTATAAATAAAGCACTACAGCTATTATATTTTAATATATAAATATACAAAAAAATATATAAATATAAAAAATTAACATATTTGAAACTATATTAAAAATAATAAGAGAGAAATGTGGTTTGCATATGTTACTAAAAGATAGTATATTGATATAAGAATTACATAGATACTAAGGAGATTTTAAAATGGAAGATAAAGTGAGAATAAGCAAGTTCGAAAAAATAATAACTGCTCTTAAGGCAGGAGAAAAATTTGATTTAATAGATATAGTAAATAAGGATAAATCTGATGAAAAATTAAGAAATACAATATTGAGTGCTTTAGAAACAGGAGATATAAGAAATTTAGATTATGAGTTTAATGGTGGAAATATAAATCTTGCATATAAATCAGTGGAAGAGCTTGTTTATAGTTTAGAACTTAAGAGAGAATATCCAATAATAAATCTTTATAAAGCTACAGGAAGCCTTAATCCAATTATAGTTTATAGAAAAGGTCAAACACTTAGTTGTGATTTAGAAAATAAAAAACTTATTTTTAATAACAATGGAGAAATTATAGAATTTAACATAGGGAATAATAATTATAGCACAGCAATTTCAGTAGCTACAGAAATATCTAGATTTAAATTATCTCCCGATCCATCAATAATAGTAGAAATTTTGGATAAGATAAAATAAGATTTAATGAACTAAAACTTGATTCAGATAACAAAAATAGACTACACATAAATAGGAAATGTAAATTAACATTAAATATTTATAATTTGTGTAGTCTTTTTTGGTATATAATTTTAAATTTTGTATTAATTAATTTTAATAAATCTAGCTTATTGAATTAATATAAAAGTTTGATAATCTATTTATTTTGTAAAGGTTTAATAGGTCCTAAAGTTTGATATGGCATAGAACCGATTATACCATTATATTCTACAATAGCTAATGTTGAATAACCAAAACCATTAATCTTTTGTCCATCAATAATGGTATGTTCATTAATGTAAACCTCTCCACCTTTTTTTATTACATTAACTGTAGTACCCGGTTTTAAGTTTAATGAATAACGTGATATATTAAATTGTCTGCTAATGGAAGGTTTGAAAACAATTCCTTCTCCAGCTGGAGCAAAAGTTTTAACTTTAGCAGTTCCAATATAATGAACTTTTGATAATTCTTCTTTAGAAGCACTTTGTAATAATTCTACTTTATTTTTAAGAGGTCCTATATTCAGGTAAGCTTTAGGTATATATGCTTTAACTCCGTTGTAATCAATTGAAACTGTATCGGTTAAACCTTGAGGTATTTTATCTTTTGAATAATACCTTGAAGGATCAGAAAGAATATTAAACTTTGTTCCAACAGGAATTTCTACAACCTTTTTTACAAAAATATTATGTTTAAAGTAACTATTTTCAGGAACTAAGTTAACAGGTGTTGTAATATCTTTAATAGTTCCTTGCCCTAGGGGAATAAAGTTATTTGACTGGGCATATGAAGAATTATCATTAGCTGTAGTTACTACATAATTTGGATTTTTTTTATTAATATTTTTAGTAAGATTTGCAGGAGGAGTAGTATTAAATTCATATAAAGTAACTTTAATTTTCTTTGTTGCTTTTATAGAATTAGCACTACTTTCTTTTTTTATATTATTTTTATTATTCATATAAACAGTTGAATTAATAATTTTAGGTTTGTGTAGTATCATGGCTCCACTAATTGAAGCACCTAAAGCAACTGCTAAGGAAATCCCTCCAATTATTTTTGCTTTCATAAATTAAAATCTCCTTTGTTTTTGTAAGTTGTTGCTTTTATTATATTTTTTATTTTTATTGGGACAAAGGAATAAAAATATGAAAATACTAATTAAAATATTAAAAAAATATAAAAATGTTATTATAAACTAAAAATATAAAAGAAATGAAAAAAAATTTAATTTAAATAATTATTTTCAATAAAAATTACCAAATAATTTACAATATAGTTACAAATGTTACTTTTTTCCATTGTATATAAGGTATATAGTATGAATGAAAAATTTTATTGTAATAATTTCGTATTAAAAAAATTTAAAGAAAAAGAAGTATGACCTACTGATGAGCTTAATTAGTTAAAGAAATAAAAATGTAATAATTTGATGAAAAAGTAAATTAGGGTAAATGTACATGTAACTAAGACGTAATAATTTTTTTATATTAATATTTTAATAATTGGTTTTAAAAACTTAGAAAAAGTTATATTATTTATTTTAAATTTTTATTATTTTGAGAATAATTTTAATTTATAACGTTTTATATATTGTAAGGCTTTAATTATTAAAATTTAAGGAGTAATGTATGTGGACAAGGGAAGACAATTATATAAAGAGGTTAAAAAAAGGAAAGGAAGATGCATTAGAATTCATTGTTGATAAATATTTACCTTTAGTTAAAGGAATTACATATAAAGTACTTTTTAATGTAGGTAATGAAGGAGATATTGAAGAAGGTATAAATGATGTGTTTATATTGGAAGAAAAAGATTTTAAAAACTATTGAAATTAATTTAAGGTAAGGATTTTTAATTTATAAATATAATTTATTAAATCTAAAGAGATGTAAAATTATTGATATCTCTTTAGATTTATAGTTTTAGGGGAAAAGTATAATTAAAAAACTTAAAACTAAAAAAAGATATTATTTTATAGTTGACAAATATGATGAAAATGATTATCATATAATCATATAAAGAAAATGAAAATCATTTTCAATTAGGAGGGTAAATGAAATGAAAATAGTATATTGGACAAGCACAGGAAATACAGAGGAAATTGCAAATTTAATTGCAGAAGGATTAAGTAAAGAAAATATAAAAGCAGAACTTTTTAATATATCATCAGATAAAGTAGAAATAACAGATAGTGATTCAATAATAGCTCTAGGATGTCCTGCTATGGGAGATGAGGAATTAGAAGAAGGGGAATTTAGAGTATTCTTTGATGAAAATAAATCTAAATTAAATGGAAAGAAAGTTATCTTATTTGGATCCTATGGATGGGGTGATGGAAAATGGATAAGAGATTGGGCAGAGGAAACTGAAGCTACAGGAGCTAATGTTGCATTAGAGCCATTAATGGTTAATTATGCTCCAGATGATAAAGAGGAAATTATAAATTATGGAGTAGAAATAAGTAAATTAGCTTAAAATATTCATTACTTTAAGATATTATTAAGATATAAAATATTCAAATTTTTACCCAAAAAATCCATAGTAGGTATGGGACTTCTCACTATGTATTAAATTGAACAACACGAAAAATAAGACTATATCAATAGGGAACTAAATTTCTATTGTGATATAGTCTTATTTTTTTGTGTAATATAACTTATGTTAATTTTGTAAATAAAGACTTAACAAAACTTAATTTAAGATTAAGTTAAAATTAATATTTTTATTTTATTATTAAGTAAGAAAGAAAGATTAAATATTTGTGGGGAGGTTTATTAAAAATATGGTAGTGGAAGAAAGTATAAAAAGGGAAAAAGTGAAGAAGAAAGTATTTATAAAAAGAAGGGGAATTATCAAGGGGAAGATAGAACCTTTTCTTTATATGATACCTTCTTTGATGATTTTCACATTATTTGTTTTTTACCCATTTATAAAAACCTGCATAATGAGTGTTTCAAGAACAAACTTGCGAGGGCAAATAAAGGAGTTTGTTGGTTTGGAGAATTTTAAGGAAGTAATTTTATCACCAGAGTTTTATAATTCTTTAATTATAACACTAAAATTTGTATTTATAGTAACTACATTATCTATAGTAATAGGATTGATTTTAGCTCTTTTAGCAAATAATAAGTTAAAGGGAAATAGAGCTTTTGAGTTAGTTTTTTCAATGCCAATGGCTATTGCTTCAGCACCAGCATCTATTATATGGATGATGATATTTCATCCAACTAATGGAATTTTAAATTACTTTTTAGGAACAGAAATTGGATGGCTAACAGATTCCAAATATGCCTTAATAGCTGTAGCTATAGTAACAATATGGCTTAATATAGGGATTAATTTTATATTTTTATTAACTGGACTTAGAAATATATCAGATGAATTAATGGAAAGTGCTTCTATTGATGGAGCTGGATACCTTAGTAAGGTGAAAAATATAATCTTACCTATGTTATCTCCACAACTATTTTTTGTGATTTTTATGAATTTAATAAATTCATTTCAAGCTTTTGCACAAATTAAACTTTTAACACAAGGTGGACCAGGAGACTCTACTAATGTTTTAGTACATTCAATTTATAGAGAAGCCTTTTTTAATGGTCGATTTGAGATAGCATCTGTTCAGGCTTTATTATTATTTGCAATTATGTTCATTGTAACAGTTCTTCAATTTAGATGGGAGAAGAGAGGAGTGCACTATCAATGATACTAAATAAAAAAAGAAAAAATATATTATTAATTTTTTTAGCTATAATTGGAAGTTTAATAATTCTTTTTCCTTTGATTTATGCATTTTCACTTAGTTTTATGGAACCTTCAGAAATATCACAATATCCACCTAAGCTAATTCCAACCCATATTACCTTTAATAATTTTAAAAATGCTTTAAGCTCAGTACCACTTATGAATTTTATTTTTAATAGTTTTATAGTTTCTATTTTAGTAACAATAGGACAAGTAATAACAGCTAGTATGGCAGCTTATGCTTTTGCTTTTTATGATTTTAAAGGGAAAACAATAATGTTTTTATGTGTATTATCAACCATGATGATACCAACAGAAACAACTATAATTTCAAATTTTTTAACAGTTAGTTCTTGGGGATGGAATGATAGTTTAAAAGTTTTAATAGTTCCATTTTTAACATCAGCTATGGGGATATTTTTAATGAGGCAATTTTATTTAACTATACCAAAAGAGCTTAAAGAAGCAGCTAAAATAGATGGATGTAGTAATTTGAAATTTTTATTAAAAATAATAATACCAATTTCAAAGCCAGCTATAGCATCATTATCAATTTATACTTTTATCAATACATGGAATCAATATTTATGGCCACTTTTAACAATAAATAATGGAAGTAAGAGAACAGTTCAAATTGGTATAAGTATGTTACAATTTTCAGAAGGGAATAGTTATGGTGTAGTATTAGCTGGTGCTATATTAATACTAATTCCATCAATTTTTATATTTATAATAGGTCAAAAACATTTGGTTAAAGGAATGACATCTGGTTCAGTAAAAGGGTAACTTTACTAGAAGTTTATCTTATGGTTAGAGGCTGTAATACTTCTACTTTCTATAGGAAAATCCACTAGCATTGCTCGCTGAGTAAGTTTCTATAACTAAATCAAGATTTAGATAGTCACTTAAGTAGAAGATAAACAGTCTTATACTTTTAGATAAGTTTGACTAAGTATTGAGATGGAGTCAAATTCCAGCTGAAAAAAAGTCTACGTTTATTAATTAATGGAGGATTGGGAATGAAAAAGAGAGTGATATCAATAACATTAGCTTTATTAATTGGAGGAACATTGTTAACAGGGTGTGGAGGAAATTCAAATAAAAAGAATAGTACTGGAAAAACTGAAATAACATTTTGGCATTCTATGGGGGGAGAAGGTGGAGAAACTTTGAATAGCTTAACAGAAGAATTTAATAATTCACAAGATAAAATAAAGGTTGTTACTGAATATCAAGGAGAATATGATGATGCTATAAATAAATTAAAAAGTTCAGCTTTAAGTAATTCAGGACCAGATTTAATGCAGTTATATGATATAGGGACAAAGTGGATGATTGATAGTGGATATGCAATTGCAATGCAGGATTTAATAGATAGAAATAAATTTGACACTTCAAAATTAGAGAAAAATATATTAGATTATTATACTGTTGATGGGAAACTTTATTCTATGCCTTTTAATAGTTCAACTCCAATACTTTATTATAATAAAGATGCATTTAAGGAAGCTAATTTAGATGTAGAAATAACTCCTAAAAATTTTGATGAAATAATAGAGTATTCTAAAAAGTTAGTAAAGACTAGTGGAGGAAAAATAGATAGGTACGGATATGCAATGCAAATTTATGGTTGGTTTTTTGAACAATTTTTAATTAAGGAAGGGTTAGATTATATAGATAATGAAAATGGAAGAAAAGATAAGGGGACAAAAGTAGTCTTTGATTCTAATAATGGAGCTATAAAAATTATGGAAGGATGGAAAAGACTAATAGATTCAGGGGTTGTAGGGAATTTTGGTAGAAAGAGTGATAATACAATAGATGCCTTTGCTGCCGGAAAAACTGCCATGATTATAGCTTCAACAGCTAGTTTAACTAATATAAAAGGAAAAGTTGATGGAAAGTTTGAGTTAGGAACAGGATATTTACCTGCTGTAAATAGTAGTGATAAGGGCGGTGTTTCTATAGGAGGTGCATCATTATGGGCTATGGATAAAGGAAATCAGGAAAATGAAGATGCTGTTTTTGAGTTTGTTAAATTTTTAGTTTCTAAAGAATCTCAGGCTAAATGGGCAAAAGGAACAGGATATTTTTCAGTTACAACGGAAGCTTATGAAATTCCTGAAATGATAGAACACTTAGAGAAAAATCCTGAATTTAAGACTGCTATAAATCAATTAAGAGAAAATAATAATAAGTCTGGATCTTTAATGGGGGTATTTCCAGAAGCAAGAGCTATTATTGAATCAAATATTGAAAAACTAATAAATAATGAAATTACAGAAGAACAAGCTGTGGAGAATTCTGCAAAAATAATAAATGAAGCCTTGAAAAAATATAATAAAAAATAATTTTATTTGTTAATTTGGAGGAAGGTATGAGCAGTTTAATCTTAAAAGGAATAAAAAAGAAATATGATAATGGATATGAAGCCGTTAAAGATTTTAATTTAAACATAAAGGACAAAGAATTTATTGTTTTTGTTGGACCATCTGGATGTGGTAAGTCAACAACCTTGAGAATGATAGCAGGTCTTGAGGAAATATCAAAAGGAGAGCTGTATATAGATGAAATTTTGATGAATAATATAGAGCCAAAGGATAGAGATATAGCTATGGTTTTTCAAAATTATGCTTTATATCCTCACATGACTATTTATGATAATATGGCTTTTGGTCTTAAACTTAGAAAATTACCTAAGGATGAAATTGATAATAAAGTAAGAAATATAGCCAAGATATTAGGAATAGAAGATCTGTTGAAGAGAAAGCCAAAAGCTCTATCAGGAGGACAAAGACAGAGAGTTGCTATGGGGAGGGCTATAGTTAGGAATCCTAAGGTATTTTTAATGGATGAACCATTATCAAACTTAGATGCTAAGTTGAGAGGAGAAATGAGAATAGAAATAGCAAAGCTTCATAAGGAATTAGATACAACTTTTATTTATGTAACCCATGATCAAGTAGAAGCTATGACATTAGGAACGAGAATAGTTGTCATGAAAGATGGAGAAATTCAACAAGTAGATAGTCCTAAGAATATTTATGAAAATCCATGTAATTTATTTGTGGCAGGTTTTATGGGGAGTCCACAAATGAACTTTATTGATGGAAAAGTATATAAAAATCATTTGGGAACATTTCTTGATTTTTTTGGGAAGAAAATAAAATTAAATTTTCATATAAAAAGTTATGAGGGAGCAAATGAAAAAAATGTTATAGTTGGAATTAGACCAGAGAAAATAATGTATTGTGAAGATATTAAAGAGCAGATTATAAATTTTATTGCAACAGTAGAATTAGTAGAAAATTTAGGTGCAGAATTATATGTTCATGTTAAGATTAATAATAGTGTAATAGTAATGAAATTATCAGAAATGCCGGAGATAAAAGTTGGAGATAAAATAAATATAGGAATTAATTCTAAGGGTATTAAAGTTTTTGATAAAAGCAATGAGAAAAGAATTGTGTAAATAGATTAATTATTAGAAAAAGAGAATGTATTGAGTTGATAGATACATTCTCTTTTTTCAGTTCTAGAAAAAATAAGAGAAAGAACTTCATGATTTTTAGATTAATTCTATTTTATAATTATTATAACCATAGGTTTTAAGAAGACTTAATAACATAGATCCATTTATTAAGGTAATAGGTTTATTTTCTATAAATTCAAAGGAGGACTTTCCAAAATCACTAGTAGTAACTAGTATTCCTTTTAGAGCCCCTTCATGCTGGATAGTTCCGTATAAGTCCCTTACAGCAGTAGGAGAAACTGTTTTATTATATCTTTTAACTTGTACAATATATTTGCCACTTCTTATAGGGTCTGTGCTAGTTATTATAACATCAGCACCTCCATCTCTACTTCTTTTAGTAACTTCAACCTTAGAGTTTTCATCAGAAAATTCTTTAGAAAATAATTTTCCAATTAAATCTTCAAATGCAGACCATTCCAATGTAGCCAAATTTATTTTGTTATGGGTCATTTTAGATTTGGAATTAGCTCTTTTTTTTAGAGTTTTTTTATTAATTATTTTATCTTTCATTTTTTTCTTTAGACTATTAATGGTTGAATTTATATCTTCATTAGCTAATTTATTTAAGTTTACTTTTCTAAATTCATCTCTTGATATAAGTAATTCATCAATTACTTTTTCTTTATTATTAGTGTTTGTAAAGAGAGTTAAATTTATATATGAAATAGTGTTTTTATAATCACAATTAAAAATGTAATTTAAAAGTTCAAGAACTATTTGAGCTTTAACATTATTATAAAAGGTTTTTAAAGTGTTTTTATTCATTTTTTTAGGAATGGTTTCTTTTCTTGATTTTATGTATTTATATTCAATGATTGATGGAAGTTCATCTATAGTTAAGATTTTAAAATCAATAAAGAGTATTTTTTCCTTATCTTTGAAATCAATCTTAAAGCTTTTTTTATATTTAAAGTTGTAGTTATGTTCTTTTAATGCAAGAGAAAAATACTTTTTTATAAAGCTTTTATTGTAATTTTCATAACCTAATTTTAAGTTATTTATTTTATCATTATGTTTATTTATTTTTTCTTCTACTAATCCTTTATTAAGTTTATAAATTTTAAGTTGTTTTTCTTTTTCCTTTTTTATTTTATTTTCAACTAATTTAAGCTTTTTAGTAGCTAGATTAAGTTTCTTCTTGTGTTTTATATTTAAAGAATCTAAAAGTTTCTCTAATCCCGTAGAACTAGATAATTCTTTAATTTCTTTTTTTAATTTATGATGTTCTTCTTTTAGATTTAATGGTGTACTAAAATGAAATTTCTCAAATTCAAGGTTTCTAATTTGAGAGTTTAAATTAAACTTAGTTTTTTCTTTTAGAGAATTTGATAATATATTTTTATATTTTTCTATTTCTCTAAGAGCATCACTTGTTTTTTGTTCATTAAGAGATAATTCTATTTCTTCTTTTTTAGAATTTTTATTTTGTATATCATTATGCTTAACCATGTAAGTCTCCTTTAGCTTTTGTTAATAAAACCATTATACTGCAATAAAGCTTTTTAGGTCTAATAGAGAAATAGTCTAATAAAGGTAAAGTCAATTGAGTAGAGTTTTCACTTCAATTTTTAAAGCTTAATCAAGTTTATTTAGAAGTATGAGCTTATTTGATTTCTAATTGAAGGAGATAGGAATATTATAACTTTAGATAAGAGATAATTTTTAAGAATAAATTAATCAGAGTAGGAAAAAATATTATATAATTAAATTAAAGGCTAATTTAAGAACTTTTACTTAATATTAGATTTGTTTAGACTATTAATTTTTAAGAATAAGACAAGGGGATTTTTATGGAAGATAATTTATTTAAAGAAGTAGAAAAACATTTACTAGAAGATAAGAAACCTTCAGAATATATTAAAAGTATTCTTCACAAATTTAGAGGAAGTAATTTAGAGATAATTATAGATTTAGAAAAGGTTGAACAAAGTCCTGTTTATCATCCAGAGGGAAATGTTTTAAATCATACTTTATTAGTTGTTGATGGAGCAGCTATAATAAGAGAGTATGCAAAAGATAAAAGATCATTTATGTGGGCAGCTTTTTTACATGATATAGGAAAAAAGAAGGCTACAAAAAGAGTTAAAAATAGAATAGTAGCATATAAGCATGATATATATGGAAAAAATGAAGTTACCAAATTATTAGATAGTTATAAATTTTTAAATGATGAGTTTAAAAATAAAGTAGAAAATTTAGTTGGATACCATATGCATGGATTATATATGACTAGAAACTTACCTTTTGGCGATTTTGAAGAAATGATAAAGGATGTTGAATTACATGATATAGCTTTATTATTTTTTGCTGATAAAATGGGAAAAGGGGAACGAGGTAAAAAAGAAATAAAAGAAATAGCTAAAGAAAGTATAAATATAGTAAAACAATTAGAACAAAAATATAATATAAATTTAAATAAAACTATAGATGTATTTAAAGAAGTAATGGAAAAATACCACTAATTATTAATTAATTGTTTCTATTTTGTAAACTTTTAATGATAAAATTTACAATGAGGGACAAATAGTTAAAAATTGGAGTGAGATATTTGAATAGTAAATTTAGAGGAATTATTTTAATTATTATCTCCGCTCTTTGCTTTGCAGCAATGAATGGATTTATGAAAGGAGTAAAGGGAATTCCTTTAGGAGAAAAAGTTTTTTATAGAAATATAATGCTTTTTGTTGTATCTTTAATTATAATCTATAAAAATAAATCTTCATTATGGGGACAGAGAGGAAGTAGAATTGCCTTAATAGGAAGAGGAGCTTTTGGAACTCTTGGTATTTTAGCAGGATTTTATGCTCTTCAACATATGATTTTACCTACAGAAACAATATTTGCTGACTTAAATATTTTTTTTATAATAATATTTTCATTTATATTTTTAAAAGAAAAGGTAAATATCATACAAATAATAGCTATAATAATAGCCTTTTGTGGAATATTCTTTATAGTTCATCCAGGAACTAATATGCCATTAATACCAACTATAGTAGCAATAATATCAGCTGCTTTGTCAGGTGGAGCTTATACAATAATTCGTGGTATTAGAACTAAGGAAAGATTTGAAACTATAGTATTTTATTTAGCTTTTATTTCTTTATTTTTCACAGTTCCAGCAATGATGGTACATTATGTTCATGTTGATTTGCATCAAGCACTTCTTTTATTTGGATCAGGTTGTTCTATTGCTGGCGCAGAAGTAAGTGCTACTATGGCTTATAAATGCGCACCAGGTAAAGAAATATCTGTATTTGGATATACTGAAGTTATATTTTCAGCCATAATTTCTTTATTTGTTTTTGGTGCATTACCTCAAAAAATACAATACATAGGTTATGCTTTAATAATAATAGGTGGAATTATTGTTTATTTCTATGATAGAAGTATTTATAGAAAACAAATGATGTAATAAAATCTAATTTCAAGAAGAGCTTTCTCATGGTACTAAGAATTTGGTGCTTTGAGATAGCTCTTTTAGTTTTAAAGTGAAAATTTTGTAAATTACGTATTAGTTTAAGAGAAATTATGTGAAATATTTATTTTGTTAAAATTATTAATATTTTATTAATAATAGACATAAAAATGTAACAATTTATAATTATAATAAAATTAATACATAAAAATAAAAGTAATTCAGCAAAAATAGTATATTAGAGTTTAATATAAATTAGATAAATAAAATATGTGAATTTATATAACTCAAAATATATTAAAAATATATATTAAATTTTAGGAGCTGAGCAAAAAATATGTTTAATGACAACAAAAAGATAATCTCGTTTAATGTTCTAAAAAGTACAATGCACTCCTGCAAAAGGGTTGTAGATATTCAAAGAGGAGTGGTATTTAAGTATGGGGAATAGCACAATAATACTTATGATTGCTATAGTTATTTTAGCGCTTATATTTGATTTTACAAATGGTTTTCATGATACAGCAACAGTTGTTGCAACATCTATAACAACTAGAGCTTTATCACCTAAAAAAGCCATCTTGATTTGTGCCATATTTAACTTTATTGGTGCTTTTACAAGCACTTCTGTTGCAAAAACAGTTGGGCATGGTATTGTGAATAGTAGTAAAATGCCATTATGGATAATAATTTGCGTATTATTAGCTGCTATATTGTGGGATTTATTTACTTGGTACTTTGGTGTACCTAGTAGTTCAACTTGTGCAATAATAGGAGCATTAGTAGGTGGAGGAATAGCTATGTCTAATAATCTAAAAGACGTAGGCTGGTCTGTATTATTCAGTAAATTTATCTTGTGGATATTTATTTCCCCAATAATTGGTTTTGTATTAGGATATATATTTATAGCTATTTTAAAGATATTTTTTAAAAATGCGAAACCAAGAAAAGCAAATCTATTCTTTAGGAGAATACAAATTCTTTCAGGGGCTTTAATAGCACTTAACCATGGAGCAAATGATGCCCAAAAGTCTATGGGAATAATAACTATGTCTTTAGTAAGTGGTGGATTTTTATCATCATTTAATGTTCCAGTATGGGTTATAGCTTTATGTGCTACAGCTATGGGACTAGGAACATCAGTAGGTGGTAAGAGGATAATAAAGACTTTAGGAAATAAAGTAACCAAAATAGATCCTATGGGTGGATTTGTGTCACAAATAGGCTCAGCAATAGTATTAGCAATTGCTACTAATATGCACGCACCAGTTAGTACAACTCAAGTTATGACAAGTTCAATAATGGGAGCAGGATCTCAAAGTGGAATCAAGAGAGTTAATTGGAGTGTTGCAAAGAATATAATTTTAGCTTGGATTATAACAATTCCAGCAGCAGCAATTTTATGCTATATATTTGTTGAAATAGCAAGAGGTTTTATGCTTCTAATTTAATATAGTTTCTTAACCATAGAATAATATGAAAATATTATTTCTATGGTTTTTTGTTTAGTAAGGTAAAAAATATATGATTATAAATTCAGTGGATTTAGGTAATAATTAAATAGTATATGAAAAAGATGAAAAATATGTTAAGTTAAATATATCTAATTAAGAAAGGTGTGTTTTTAATGAATAATGTATACAGCAAAGATTATGAAATAAATATTTATGATGTTGATTCAAATTTAAAGTGTAAATTTTCAACAATAGTTAATTATTTATGGGATGTTGTTATATCTCAAACAGAAGCATTAGGAGAAACTAAAAATGGTTTAATAAATCAATGTGCTTGGATATTATTAAAATATGATATAAAAATACATGAATATCCTAAATATAAAGATGTAATAAATGTTGAAAATAGAGTTATTGGAGTAAAAAAATTCTATGGTGTAAGAGAGTACATTATAAGAAATTTAGAGGGAAGAATTTTAGCTGAAGGAAGAGCTATTGCTCTTTTAGTCAATATGGAAAAAAGAAGACCTATGAGATTATTACCTGAGCAATATGAGTTATATGGCATAACAGGGGACTTAGAAGAAGATATAGAGTTAGATAATATAAAAGAAGTAGAAAATGTAGATTATTCAAGAGATTATGTTATAAGATTTAGCGATATAGATTCAAATAAACATGTTAATAATTTAAAGTATATGGAGATGGCAATGGATACATTACCATTTGAATTTTTAAATGCTCATGAACTTAGTGGAATAAAAATAGTATTTAAAAAAGAAACGACTTTTGGAGATACTATAAGAGTTTCAAGTGAATTAAAAGAAAGTAAAGATGGTAGCATAATAAGTATACATTCAATGATTGGTAATAATGATAAGTTATTAACTAAAGTAGAATTTGCTTGGAGAGCGTAATTAAGTAAAAATCTCTTGACTTAGAGTTAGCTCAAAGTTGTAAAATTTATTTAAGGAATAACTAAATGTTTAGGGGGATTTATGAAAAAAACATTATATTTAATGAGGCATGGTCAAACGTTGTTTAATAAAATGAGAAAAATTCAAGGCTTTTGTGATTCACCATTAACTGAGGAAGGAATAAAACAAGCTCAAAAGGTAGGAGCATATTTCAAAAATATTGATTTAGATCATTTTTATTCCTCTACTTCTGAAAGATGTTGTGATACATTGGAATTAGTCATAGAAAATAAACCTTATGTAAGATTAAAGGGACTTAAAGAAATGAATTTTGGTGTTTATGAAGGAGAAAGTGAAGAATTAAATCCTAAAAAAGCAGAAGAATATGAAACTTTTTTTGTACCTCATGGAGGAGAATCTATAGATGAAGTTAAAGATAGAATGGTAAAAACATGTATTGAAATAATGGAAAAAGATGATCACAATGCTGTTCTTGCAGTATCTCATGGAGGGGCTTGTTATCATTTTTTAAGAGCATGGCAAGATCCAAGAGAAGAGCTTGAGAAAGGTTTTGGAAATTGTTCTATTTTTAAATATGAGTACATGAATAAAAAATTTAAATTGCTTGAAGTAATTAGACTTGAATTTTAAAAGGAATAGTAGAGATTTAAGAAAATATAAATTAAAATAAAAATAGTTAAAATATTATATAAAGAAGATGATTTTGGTATTGAACTGGAGTCATCTTTTTTAAGTTTCACTGGCATCTATGGTGATTATAGTAGTCAAGGTATTCATCAATAGCCACAATTACATCGGTTAAACTTTGTAGTTCTTTAAAATTGATTTCATCTTTCATATGGCTGAAAAAAGATTCTTGTGGAGCATTATTCCAACAGTTTCCACGATGTGACATAGATTGTCTTAATTTATTTTCCTTTAGTAATTTTTGAAATATAGGACTTGTGTAATGTGCTCCTTGATTAGAGTGTATGAATGACTCCTTATGTAATATTTCTTTATGATTTTTTACTAAGTCTTTAAATGTATTTGCAGCAATATCTAATGTTATTCTATCTGAAATTTTATGGTCAAGAATCATATTAGTACTTGCATCTTTTACGGTCGACAAATAAGCCGTTTGACCGGCTCCATATTTTATATATGTAATATCTGTAAGTAACACTTTTTGAGGAATTTCTTGCTTAAATTTACGGCTTAATATATTTGGAACAACTCTATGTTCTTTGGGATATTTTGCTATCTTTCTATATGGATTACTTTTTCTTATAGGGCAAATAATCTTAAACTTTCTCATAATACGTTGAATTTTCTTTCTATTATAGATGATATTGAATTCATTTTCTAAAATCATTTTTATATTTCTAAAACCTTTTTTGTACCCTCGAAAATTAATAGTCATTAAAATATTATTTTTAGCTTCAATATCTCTATCTTCCTTGCCTTGTTGTATGCTTATTGAATTTAAGTAATTATAATATCCAGAACAAGAAACATTTAATAAATAGCAGAAGTATCTTATCATTCCAATATAATTATTTTTAGATATTGTTTCAGCAATAAGTTTAAATTTATCATTACTTTTTAGAGTTAAACATTTTTTTACAACCCTCCTTTCGCTCATGTCTAACTTTTTTAGCATCTCTAATTGCTCCTCTAATAACTTAATTTTTGATTTGTGTCTTTCTATAATTTTATCCTTTGAAAGTGAAGCTTCCATTGTGTGCCCTAAGTTTTCTTTTCTAGTATCACGCAAATCAACTAAACCATCTTTTTTATAGCTTTTCATCCATCTATAAGCAGCTTGTTCACAACGTTTTATACCAATAACATCTATTCTAAATCCAGCTTTTTCAAATATTGTTCTCGCTGATTTTCCATTAATATATTCTTCTATAAAATTTCTTTTAAACTCATCTGAATAAGTTATAGATTTTTCACTTACTTTTTGAATATTTATATTTTTTCTTAATTCTTTAATTTCGTTTTGATCGAAAATAACTTTGCTCATAATATTCCTCCAATAGATCTATTTATAATTAATTATACAAAAAGAACCCTATAGATAAACATTTTTTATTTAAGTGTCTACTTCATAGGGTCCATTTTAGATAATAGAGCATTTGATATATTTACACACACATCTTATAAATATA
Organism: uncultured Sarcina sp.; assembly: GCA_963557775.1. Lineage (GTDB taxonomy): Bacteria > Bacillota > Clostridia > Clostridiales > Clostridiaceae > Sarcina. Next base: position 22,442 of record CAUWDH010000025.1, on the reverse strand, counting down.
ATTAAGCTATATTAGATATTTATATTCAAGCCTATATGAATACTAAATACGTATGTAATTTGTTCAATACAATAATAAAATACTAAAACTTTTTATTTAAAAATAATTATATCTTTAGTTTAAGAGAGGGATTTTTCTATAAGGAATAATAATTAGAATATTTTTGAGAATTTCTTCTTAATAATTCTTAATATTTAACCTGTTAAATTTTAATTTTTAAGTTTTATACTTTATTTTGAAGGTAAGAAAAAAAGATTTTTAAATTACAAGGCTATATTCAAATTAAGTTGTTGAATTGATATTAGTTTTAATGGGGGGAAATTATGAATTGGTTTGCAGAAAAAACATTAAAGTATAAAAAAGTTATTTTAGCAGTTTTTTTAGGATTATCTGTAATTAGTATTTTTTCAATAGCAGCTGTAAATGTTAATTATAATATTCTAGATTATTTGCCAGAGGATTCTAGTTCTACTAAAGCTATAGATATAATGGATGAAGTCTTTGATAAAGAACCGCCAAATGTAAGAGTTCTTGTTGAAGATGTATCTATTCCTGAAGCACTTTCCTATAAGGAAAAGATAGCAAAGGTAAAGGGTGTAAAAGAAGTTACTTGGCTTGATGATAGTGTTGATATAAAGCAACCAGAAAAGTTTATTGATAAAAGTGATATTGAAGGATGGTATAGAGATAAAAATGCCCTATTTACTGTTCTTGTGGATGAAGATGATTTATCAACACCTCTAAATGCTATAAGAGATATTATAGGGGATAAAGGAGCTATGTCTGGATCAGCAGTAACTATAGAATATGCTCAATCAACAACTCTTAAGGAAATTGCAAAGGTAATGGCTATAGTAATTCCTATAATATTTTTAATACTTATTATAAGTACAAGCTCTTATTTTGAACCTATATTATTTATGCTTACCATAGGAATATCAATATTAATAAATTCTGGTACAAACATATTTTTAGGTGAAATATCTTTTGTAACTAAGGCGACAGCAGCAGTTTTGCAATTGGCAGTTTCAATGGATTACTCAATATTTTTGCTGCATAGATTTTCTGAATTTAGAGAAGAGGGTCTTGATGTAAAAAATGCAATGCTAGAAGCTATGAAAAAGTCTTTTAGTTCTATATTAGCTAGTGGACTTACTACTATGCTAGGATTTTTAGCACTTATGCTTATGAGATTTAAAATTGGGCCTGATATGGGATTAGTACTATCTAAAGGAATAGTATTTAGCTTATTATCAGTAATGTGTTTATTACCAGTTCTTACTGTTTATACTTATAAAATTATTGATAAAACTAAGCATAAGTCTTTTTTACCATCTTTCAATAAATTAAGTAAATTAGTGCTTAAAATAGGAAAACCAGTATTAATTATAATAGCTATAATAATAATACCTACTTATATCGCACAAGGAAATAATAAGTTTACTTATGGTGCTTCATCTATGACTAGTGGAGAAGATACAGAAGCTGGAAGGGAAGAAGCTAAAATAAATAAATTGTTTGGAAAATCAAATCAATTGGTTTTGCTTATACCATCTAATGATCCAGCAAAGGAAAAAGAACTTGTAGAAGAATTAAAATCTTTAGATAAGGTTTCTTCAATAACAGCTTATGCCGAGACTGTAGGAACTGAAATACCAGAGGAATTTGTGCCAGAAAGTACTTTAAAGCTGCTTGTTTCTAAGGGCTATAGTAGAATTCTTTTAGACTTAAACATGGAAGAGGAAAGTGATATTGCATTTGGAGTTGTTGAAAAAATTAGGACATTAGGAGAAAAATACTACGGTAAAGATGCATATTTAGCAGGAGCAAGTTCTAGTGTTTATGATATGAAAAATGTTGTTATATCAGATAATAAAATAATCAATATAGCATCAATTTTAGCTATAGGTTTAATAATTTTATTAACTTATAAGTCCTTATCTTTACCAATTTTATTACTTTTGACTATAGAATCATCTATATGGATAAATTTATCATTTCCTTATATTGAAGGAGTAAGCATAGCTTATATAGGATTTATGGTTATAAGTTCTGTCCAATTAGGAGCTACAGTAGATTATGGAATCTTATTGGCTAATAGGTATATAGAAAATAGAGAAAGTTTAAGTAAATTTGATGCAACAAAACAGACAATTATGGATACTACAGGCTCTATATTGACATCAGCTTCTATATTGACAAGTGCTGGATTTATTTTAGGAAAAATTTCAACTAATGGAGTAATAGCAGAAATTGGAATATTGTTAGGCAGAGGAGCTGTTTTATCAGCTATATTAGTATTATTCTTTTTACCTATGTTACTTGTAATATGCGATAAAATAATTGAAAAAACAACTTTAAAAACTTCATTTTATAAGGGGGAATAGAAAATGAAAAAATCTATTAAATTTATAATACCAATGACAATAACAGCAGCTATGCTAGGGAATATTACGGTTTTAGCAGAAGGAAATAATTATAAAAAGGATGAGATAGTTTATATAACTCTAGATGAGGAAGGAGAAACTAAGGGGGCTTATGTTGTTAATAGTTTTAACCTAGAAAAAGAAGGAAACTTGGTGGACTATGGAGAATATATAGAAGTGAAAAATATATCAACCACTGATGAAGTAAAATATAATAATGGAGAAATTAATGCAAACTTACCAAAAGGGAAGTTTTATTATGAGGGAAATTTAAAGGATAAGAATATCCCATGGAATATAAATTTAAAGTATAAGTTAGATGGAAAAGAAATATCTCCTACGGATTTAGGGGGGAAAAGTGGAAAATTAGAAATAGAACTAGCTGTGAAGAAAAATCCTAATGTTGATGAAACATTTTTTGATAATTATGCTCTTCAAATAACAATGGCATTAGATACAGAACTTTGCAAAAATATAGTAGCAGAAGGTGGAACTTTAGCAAATGTAGGATCAACTAAAAGTATAACATATATAAAATTTCCAAAGGAAGAAAAGACTTATAAAATTACAGCAGATGTAACAAATTTTGAGATGGATCCTATATCAATAAATGGAATAACTATGGGGATGGATGTAGAGATAGATGGTAAAGATGAGATTATAGATAAAATGGATAAGCTTTCAGGAGGAATAAATGCATTAGATAAGGGAGCAAAATCCTTAGAAAATGGAACTAATGAATATAAAAAGGGTGTTGATGAATTATCTAAAAAAACAGGTGACCTTACAAAAGGTGTTAGTGATTTAAATAATGGGGCTAAAGAATTACAAACAGGAATAGGAGCTATTAAAAAGGGCGTAAATGATTTAAATAATGGAGCAAGTAGTCTTGTAGATGGTTCAAATAACTTTAAGAAACAGTTGGATAATTATGCAGCTGCATTAAATAAATTAGAGACTATAGCGGATTCATTTAGTTCAGTTATACCAGCAGAGCAGATGAAACAAATAAAAGCTGTTATAAAGGGGGCAAATGATTTAGCTACATCCTACAATCAGATAAATACTGGTATTGGAAATATTAGTGCTGGTGCAGATACATTAAACAAGTCTATGGATGAGTTGCAAAGTGGAGCAAAGGGGCTTTCAGCAGGAACAAATGCATTAAATGATGCAACAGGAGCATTTAAAAGTGGAGCTAATGCTCTTTCAAATGGAATAAAGGACATAAATGATGGAGCAAAAGCTATAAAATCTGGAACAGGAGAATTGGCTAGTAAAACTGGAGACATACCAGATGAGGTTAATAAAAAAATAGATGAGATGATGGAGAAATATTCTAATACTGATTTTAAGCCAAAGTCATTTGTTTCTGAAAAAAACACTAATATAGGTGCAGTTCAATTTGTTATAAGAACTAATGCTATAGAAAAAAAAGAAACTGTTCAAGAAAATAAAGAAGAGAAAAACAATGAAACATTTATTGATAGAATAAAAGCTATATTTAAAAAACAATAGTAATGTTTAAGGATGTATCAAAGTAAATAGATTGAGATACATCCTATCTGTATATAAAAAGATAAATATAAATTTGAGTTAGTTAGTGTTGAGGTGGTTACTTTGGGAAAAATATTAATAGTAGATGATGATATAGAAATTGCAGAATTAATTTCAGATAGTTTAATGGATGAAGGCTTAGAGGTTATTAAAGCATATAATGGCGAAGAAGCAATTTCTGTTACCAAGAAGGAAAAAAAGATTGAATTGATTATACTTGATATTATGATGCCTAAAATGGATGGCCTAGAATTTTGTAGAAGAATAAGGGATAAGGTTAGTTGCCCAATAATATTTTTAACTGCGAAAAAAAATACTTTAGATACTTTGCTTGGATTAGAAATGGGGGGAGATGACTATATAACAAAACCCTTTGTTGTAGCTGAATTAGTTGCTAGAGTTAAAGCACATTTAAGGAGAGAAAAAAGAGGGGAAATAATTGAAGAAAAAATTATAAATATTGGAAATATAGAAATTAACAAAGAAAGTTATGAGGTTTTTGTAGATAAAAAAATAGTTGAATTGTCTTCAAGAGAATTTCAATTACTAGCATATCTTTGTGAAAATGCTGGAAGAGTTTTATCAAGAGAACAAATTTTTAATCATATTTGGGGTTTTGATTATGGAGATATAGGAACTGTTACAGTAAATATAAAAAATTTAAGAGATAAAATAGATAAGGAATCAAAGTATATAAAAACTGTTTGGGGAGTTGGCTATAAGTTTGTTAAGCCTTTGGAGTGTTATAATGAGTATTAAAAAAAAGTTAATTATCTCTATGTTGCTAGCTTTCATAGGAAATATAATATTTGTTATAGGATTTTTTGAGGTAAATGTATCTAAGGAAATGATTCAAAATTTTAAGGATGAACAATTAAAGTTAGATAATCAAATTAATGAGATTATTAAAGATATAGAGAATGGACATACCGTTGAAGAATTAGCAAAGGAACTTGAAAAAAGTAATAATAATCTTATATATTTCTTTAATGATAGGAATGAAAATAGAATATATAAAAGTAAAATGTATAATAGTAATATGATTAATAGAGATATACTAAACCAACAAGTTACAGCGATTATTAATAAAGATAATAGAAACATATTAATAGAACTTGTAAAACCAGTAAATATTAAAACATTATTAGTTATAAAACCTATGAAAACATTATTAAAAGCTGAATTAGTAATATTAAGTATTATATTGATATTTCTTGCACTTATGATATATTTCAATTTAGTTAAACCTATAGAGATACTTAGTGATAGTATGGCTAAGTATAAAGTGGGGCTAAAACCCAAAAAAATCAAAAGACATGATGAAATCGGATGGGTACACAATTGTTTTGTTGATTTAGCTGAAGATATAGATAGAGAAAGAGATAAACAAAATAGAATAATAGCATCTATATCACATGATATTAAAACGCCGCTTACATCAGTTATGGGATTTGCTGAGAGGTTACAAAGTGGAAAGGTTGAAGAAGAAAGAAAAAAGAAATATTTAAAAATTATATATTCTAAATCTGAACATATAAAAGATATAATAAATGAATTTGATGAATATTTAGATTACAATCTTCAACGGGATATAAATATAGATGAAATAAGTCTTGGGAAATTTTGTGATAATATAAGATATGAGTATTATGATGAATTAACAGAGGCTGGAATAGACTTTAATATAGAGTGTGGAGATAGAGATAGTATATTGAATATAGATATAGCTAAAGTAAGACGAGTTTTTGGAAATATAATCAATAATAGTATAAAACATAAGAGGGAAGAAAACTTAAATATAAAAATCAAAGCTAAAAAAATAAATGGATATGCTTTATTTCAAATTAGTGATAATGGTGAGGGGATTGCAGAAGAAAATATAGAAAAAATTTTTGAACCCTTATACACTTCAGATAAAAGCAGAAAAGTGGCTGGTTTAGGTTTATCAATTTGCAGGAATATAATTGAATCGCATTCAGGGAAAATATGGGCAGAAAATAATGAGAATTATGGACTTTCTATATTTTTTACCATTAGAGATAAAAATAAAATATTTAATAGGTGATGTAGTGGCAAAGCATGAATTTATATTAGTAAATAAGATTTTAAATAAAGTTGAAATAGATGATTTAATAAATGATTTTTTTAATGTGCATAGTTTAAATTTATATAATTGTGTCAGTATCAATGATCATATTATTTTATATATTTTGGATACTCTGAATTTTGTGAAATTCAAATGGCCAAATGGTGAAGTTAAAAATGAACTAGCTTATTATGGTTATAGTATGATAGAAGGCGATGAAATAAAAAGGATAAGAGAAATTTTTAAGGGGTGGAAAATTATATTTAATGAAGGGAATTCCATAATCACTTTGACTGGCTTATATACTTTTCTAGGAGAAAATACAGAAGGAGAATATGAAAAAATTAAAATAGAAAAAAGAAAAATAATAAAATGTTTTGATGATTTAATAAACATATGTGATATAGCTTATAAAAATAGCTATAGTATATTACATTTAGGCGTGTAGTTTTAACAGTTATATAAGATATTAAAGAATAATAAGTTTAAAGTTTAAGTATTATATGAAACTCTATATAAATTTACCTAGGGGTATTTTTATATAGAGTTTTTAAGTTTTTATAACAGATAATTAACAGAAAATAACATTTATATAATATTAAAATAAATTTTCTCTGATAATATTGTAAATGTAATAAATAGGAGATATTTGGGATTAAAGTTTTGAATATTTCAAATAAATTTATTGGGGGTAAATTTACAATGATTAAGAGGAAGAGAGTAATTAGTTTATTATTATCTTTAGCAGCAGCAACTTTACTAGTAGAAGGAGAAGTAATTTATGCAAAAGATTCTTCAGTATCAGTAATATCTGAAGAGAATAAAGAATTAGAAGTTAAAGTGGAAGAGAGCAAAGTTCCAAAGCAAGTAAATGTTCATATGGGAGATAATCCATCAAAGGAGGTTAATATTACTTATACAACTATAGAAGGAAATCTTGAAACTATTGTTACCTTAAACAAGATTGGAAGTAATGAAAAAATAATTGTTAAAGGGGAAAATTCTGTAGGTAATGCAAATAAATATTTTCATAAAATAGCTGTTAATAATTTAGAAGCTAATACAACTTATGAATATACAGTAGGAACTGGAGAGAATAGTTTTAAAGGTAGATTTAAAACAGCTCCAGCAAAAGGTACAAAGGAGAGTTTTAAATTTGCTTATATAGCAGACACACAGGTATCTAATGAAAGTAATGCAAAAGCATTAGGTGCAACTTTAGCAGAAATAAATAAAAGTAAGGATTTATCCTTTGTATACTTAGCTGGAGATATAACTGATAAAGCTACAACAGAGACACAATGGGAACAATTATTTAATAATGAAGGTGCTTTTCCAACTGGTGGTCAAGATATGTTTGGAAATTATTTAATTTCAGCAGTTCAAGGAAATCATGATAATAATAGTTTAACTCGACATATAAATGCACCAGCTGAAGCAGGAAATATAGTATACTCTTATGACTATGGACCAGCGACTTTTATAATGTTAAATCTTGAAGAAGCTAGATATAGTGCTGAAGCTAGAGAAAAGCAAAAACAACATTTAATAGAAACTGTTAAAGAAGCTAAGGTGAGAAATCAATGGACTTTTGTGGGATTTCATAAGTCTATATATACTGGTGCTTCACATATTGTGGATTCAGATATTATTGAGGCAAGAAAGTATTGGGCACCTGTATTTTCAGAATTAGATGTTGATGTAGTTATGCAGGGACATGACCATGTTTATTCAAGAGGTTTTGTAAATGAGGATGGTTATAATGCAAATCCAGCTAAAGATAAAAATAATAATGTAATAAATCCTTTAAATGCACCTTTATATATGGTTGGAGGGCATGCTGGAGGGTTAAAATGGTATTCAAAAAAGAATTATACAGTTGGTACAGGGGATATACTAGCTCCAGGTTATAGTTTTTTAGATATAAATTCTACAGATACAGGTAGTGATATTAAAAAGGAACAAGTTATTGTAGAGATGGAAGTATCAGAAGAAAAAGTGACTTTAAATACTTATATGTTTAAGTATGATACTGAAAAAGATGAAATAACAACAGATAAATATTTATATGATTCAATGACTATAGTTAGAAATAAAGAAGGCTATGTTGCCAAAATGTCTAATATTAATAATGTTGAAGGAAAAGCAGGAGTGGAGTTTAAAATACCTGTATCATTAAATAAATTTCCAACAGATTCTACAATAAGAAGTTCAGAGATGGTTTTTGATATACCAGAAGATTTAGAAGTAAAGGATGTTCAGTTAAATAATAAGGTAATAAAAGCAAGTAATTGGGATCATAATGTTTCAGAAAATAAACTTCGTATAGCTCTTGCTAATTTAGATGATGAACCTATATTTGTAAATAATATTCATGGGGATAAAAATGTAGTTACTTTAACAGTAGCTTTGAAAGAAGATAAAAATAAAGATGAGAGTACTCTAGTAAGTATGTCTCAATTAACTTTAAGATGTGAAGATAATATTGATGTAGATTATGATACTAGTAAAGCAAAAAGTAAAATAACATTTGCTCAAAAGGAGGAAGCAACTGTAGCAGCAAGAGAGTTATACAGTGCAGAAGAAAATGATTTACTTCCAAAGGATAAAAGAGCAATAGCAATAGAATTTACTTTAATTCCAGATAGTAAAACTGTTAAATATGGAGATATAGAATTTTATTATAGTCCTGAATTTACTAAAAAGACAGGAAAAGTAACTTATGTAGCATTAGTTGGTAAAAATGAAAGCTTAGAAAAATTATCAAATATAAAAAATTACACTCTATTAGAAGGAAATAATAAAAGTAAAGATTTAATTTTCGGAGATAAGAATAATGATGGAATAGATGCTCAAGATGCTTTAGGGGCAGTTAGTGCATGGTTAAGAAAAGTTGATGTAAATGAAAAAGATATAATAACAATAAATGTAAGTGGGGATGGAAGAATAAATACAAGGGATGCTATAGATATTGTGGATAATTTTGTATCAGGAAAGGAACTCAATATTTTAAGTAAATAAAAATTTAGAAGTAATTAAGTTAAAGTTAGTTCATAGCTAGAGGCTGTAATACTCTTATCTTCTATAGGTAGATGATAAACAGCCTCACGCTTCTAGATAAGTATTAAAGGTTATAGGGGTGAGAGGAATTCTAGATGGGTAATTTTTTTATAGGGATTATTAAAAGAAGAAAATTTATTGTTTTATGGAGTACTTTTACTTTAATTTGTTCTTTATTTTTATATAAGTTAAATAGCGAGTTGACTTATAAGATTCCTGAGGATGCAGAAGTAGGGAATAAATATGAAAAAGCTATTATTACGAATATTACCAAGGAAATATTAGAACCAGACCCAGAATTTAAGTATATAAATATAGGTAAGCAATATGTTAAAGCTAGAATTACAACTGGTGATAATAAAAATAAAATTATTGAACTTATTAATTTTGTAGGAAGAGTTGATAATAGGCCTGTTAAGATTGGAAGTAAAATAGTAGTTTCTAGCTATGATAATTTTAAAACATCTGTGATAGTTAATTATAATAGAGAAAATGCCATTTATATTTTATTGGGAATATTTATATTTTTAGTTCTTTTATTTGGAAAATCAAAGGGTTTTAAGTCATTATTCTCACTAATATTCACTATGATTTTAGTTATATTTTTATTTATACCTTTAGTTATTAAAGGTGTTAATCCAATAATAGCATCAACTATTACCGTTATATTATCAACAGCTATTACTATGATTGCATTAAATGGATTAACAAAAAAAACTTCAGTAGCAATTTTTAGTTGTATATTATGTACTATAATTTCAGGAATTATAGCTTTAGTTTTTGGAAAAATCACTAATATTTCTACTTATAATACAGCAGAGGCTGAAGATTTATTATTTATTGCAACTAATACAGCTCTTAATGTAAAAAATCTTCTTTTTTCCGGTATTTTAATATCCTCTTTAGGTGCAATTATGGATACTACAATGTCTATAACATCATCAATTTTTGAGATAGTAAGTATAGATAATAGACTGACTAAGGATGAGCTTTTTAAATCTGGAATGAATATAGGGAAGGATATTATGGGAACTATGACAAACACTTTGATTTTAGCCTTTACAGGAAGTAGTGTAAATATTTTGATAATGTATTTTATGTATAATTTTCCTTATATACAGCTAATTAATATAGATTTAATAGTAATCGAAATTGTACAAGGTTTATCTGGAGGAATAGCAGTAATATTATCTATACCAATAACGGCAGTATTGGCCTCTAGTTTAGTAGGAAGAAAAAGTGAAAGAAAAGTTTATGAAAAAAGTAGTTAGTATAAGTGGGGAAGTGAATAAGTAATGAAGGGAATTTTAATTAGAAATATAGAAAGGAATAAAAAAATAGTAGTTATAACTTTTATAGTATTTATAGTAGGAATTATTATATTAGGGGTAATGATGAAAGCCTTAGTTCCAACATTAGAATTAAAAGCTTCAAAGAAAGGAACAAAAGTAAATTCAAAAGAAGAGATAGTAGTTCCAGTAACTTTAAGTAAGTTACCTGAAGGGATTTATCCTGCTGCAAGTGTTTCTATAAAATTTGATAGTAATAAGTTAGAATTTTTAGGTTTAGCATCAGGAACAATGGAAACTTATAATGATTACGATAAAGAAGGGCAGAGTAAAGTTACTTTTAAAGTACCAAATTGGACATATAATACAAAGCTTGCTAATGAAGAAGGGGAAATAAAAGCAATGTATTTAGATACAACAGTAGGAAAAAATGCATATAATAAAGATGGATTTAAAAAAGGTGAAAAAGACATGCCTTTTAAGTTAATGTTTAGATTGAAAAGTTCAGCTAATCCAAAAGATAATATAAAAATTGAATTCAATGAAGCTGTATTTGCTACAGAAACAGGAGATAAAGATAAAAGTACTTTATCAACTAAAAAAGGTTATGGAGCTTTAGGTGTAAAAAATACAGTTATAAAAGTATTGTAATTTATAATATTAATAATAGATTTCTAAGAGGATGTATGGAATTGTAGATACATCCTCTTTGTTTTTTATCTAGCTATCAAGTAAATCAAGGTGCTGATTTGATGTAGATTCTTATTTTTGTGTCATCTTAGAAGTAATTTTGTGCATCTTGGTTTAAATGTGTTGAAATGTATTATTTTGGAATATATACTAAAAATGTAGCTACATACTATTAGGAGATTCATATGAAAGTAAAAATTAAAAAGAATGAAAAAATTAAAGAAATAGAAGTTACTATAGCATGTTCTAAGATTAATAATGAGGTTCAAGAACTATTAAAGTCTTTAAATAAGGTTAGTAAGAAAATTAGTGTTATAGATAAAAATGGAATTAAACTTATTATGATAAAGGATATTTTATATATGGAAAGTGTTGATAAGAAGACCTTTGTATACACTTTTAACAATATTTATGAATCTAAGCTTAAACTTTATGAAATTGAAAATGAACTTAGGGAAAAAGGATTTATGAGAATTTCTAAAAAAACTATTATTAATTTAAGCCAAGTTTCTAATATTTCACCAGATTTGAGTAGACGTCTTATTTTAACTCTTGAAAATGGTGAGAAAATAATTGTTTCAAGGCAATATGTTTTAGAATTCAAAAGAGAATTAGGGCTTTAATGGGGAGGAATGTATGGAAATGAAAAACTTTTATAATATATTTTGTAGAAATATTTTAATTAATATATTAATATTGACATTCTCTTTTGAAACTATAAAAACAAGATCATTAATATTTTTAATAGGAGTTGCTTTAATAAGTTCAGCTGTAGAAGAATTTATATACAGCGAGAATATAGTAAAGAAATTTTCTTTTAGAGTTAGAATTATGACATTTTTAATAATAACGATTTTAGTTGAAGTGGGATATTTTAGGTTTTTAATGATATTTAACAATAAAGAAATTTTTATAGGCATCTTATTTTATTTAGTTTTATATATTGTTTATATTAAGTTAAGTAAAATGAAATTAAGTAAAGAGGAGGAAGAGCTTAATAAGGGATTAGAAATATATAAGCAAAGAAAATTTAAGGAGGATTTTATGAAAATGCATGAAGAATCTAAATTAGGTAGAACTATAAGAGCAATTCTTTTTATTAATGAAGAAATGAATGAAAATAAATATTGTAGTGAAGCAACTTACTTTTGCAAAATAAGTAATAGGAGCTTTCAATTGTTTGGTCGAAATTTAATAACTAATAGTGTTTTGAAACTCTCAAAAGAAATTTTATTTACAGAGATAGATTCTGTTAAGCTTACCATAGGAAATATGTATGAAACTAAAGCACCAGCACTAATATATCCAAGACATAATTATGAAGGGAAAGAGGAAGAAATAAGATTTAGAAATGATGGAAGACTTAGTATAGAAATAACATTGATAAATGGTGAAGTTATTAGAATATTGACTGGGAATATTAGAGAATCTTTCATTTATGTAAAAAAAATTCTAGAAGAAAATAGTGTAAGCATTATTGATGAATATAATTTAGATAAAGTATTGTTAGAAAAAAATGATAAAGAGATGTATGAATATATAAATAACTATGGAAAGTTCTAAATATAATAATTAAAGATTAGGTATATAAAGTGTGTTTTAATTTAGTAAATGATTAAAAGTTATTTCTAAATTGAAGCACATTTTATCTGATAATTAGGACTAAGTATTCAGATGGAGTTAAAACTCTAGCTGAATTAAGTTTACGTTTATATTAATACCTAAAAATAAGGTGGAGGGAATTGATATGATTGATATGACTAAAGGAAAACCAAGTAAATTAATATTGTATTTTGCTTTTCCTATGATTTTAGGTAATATATTTCAGCAAGTTTATAATCTAGTAGATACTATTGTAGTTGGAAAATTTATAGGTTCTAATGCTTTGGCAGCTGTAGGTTCTTCTTTTGCCATAATTGTATTTATAACATCCATAATAATAGGATTATCTATGGGAGTTTCTGTTTTATTATCACAATTTTATGGAGCGAAAGAATTGGAAAAAATGAAAGAGACTATTATAACAGCAACTATAGTTATTGGTTTTGTTACAATTATATTAATGATAGTTTCTTTAATGTTTATAGACAATATTTTAGCTTTGTTTAATATGCCACAACAGTTAATAGAAGATTCTAAGTCATATTTAATTATTATTTTAGTAGGCTTATTATTTACTTATGTATATAATTTAGGAACAGCTTTGTTAAGAGCAATTGGAGATTCTAAAAGACCATTATATTTTTTAATAATATCATCAGTAATAAATATTTTTTTAGATTTAATATTTGTAATTAATTTGAATTTAGGAGTAAAAGGAGTTGCATTAGCAACTATTATTGCTCAAGGAGTATCTGCCATTTTAGTTGTTATATATATTTCAAAAAAAGTTACTTTTATAAAATTTACAATTAAAGATATAAAATTTAAAAAAGAAAGTTTTTTATTAGTAATAAGATATTCAGTATTAACTTCAATTCAACAATCTATAATGAATTTAGGAATATTAATAGTTCAAGGTTTAGTTAATAGTTTTGGAGTTGTAGTAATGGCAGCTTTTGCAGCAGCAGTGAAGATAGATTCCTTTGCATATATGCCAGTACAAGATTTTGGAAATGCTTTTTCAACTTATGTTGCCCAAAATAAAGGAGCAAATCTTGAGGAGAGAATAATTGATGGAATAAAATCAGCTGGAAAAGTTATAATAATATTTTCTATAATAACAACTTCTTTAGTTTTAATATTTTCAAAGAATTTGATGTTGCTTTTTGTGAATAAAGGTGAGAGTGAAGTTATAAGAATTGGAGTTGAATATATTTCTATAGTTGCTATATTTTATTTTTTAATAGGATTTCTATTTATGTTTTATGGGTTATTTAGAGGGCTTGGAGAACTAAAAACTTCCATATTGTTAACTATAGCATCATTAGGGACAAGAGTTATTTTAGCATATATTTTAGCTGAAACAATTTTAATGGAAAAAGGAATATGGTTTTCAGTACCTATAGGCTGGGCATTAGCTGATACTATAGGAATAATATTTTTAAATAAATATAAAAAAAGTAGAAATAGAATGATAGTTACTAAAAAGTAACTAATTGATAAATTATGGAAGTGTTAGTATAGTTTATATAAACCTAGGTTTAATTTAGGTGGAATTTTGATTTCATCATTAAACAGGAGTGAAGTAGGGGGATAATATAAGCTATGGAAGTTTTGAAAATTTTAGTATTATTTTTAGAAGGAATATTTTCTTTTTTTTCGCCATGTGTATTACCAATTATACCTGTTTATTTAAGTATATTATCTAATAGTTCTGTTGAAGATTTAAAAAGTCAAAGATTCATCAGAAGTTCTTTATTTAAAAATACTTTATTTTTTGTTTTAGGAATTTCAATAACTTTCTTTATTTTAGGGTCATCAGTAAAAGCTTTAAGTTTATTTTTTAAGAATAATAAAGATATAATAATGCTAATAGGAGGAATAATCATTGTAATTATGGGATTATTCTATATGGGAATAATAAAATGGGGATTTTTAAATAGAGAAAAGAGATTTAATACAAAAATAAGGAAAATAAATCCTTTAAGTGCATTTATTTTAGGCTTTACATTTAGTTTTGGATGGACGCCTTGTATAGGACCAATACTTGCCTCAGTTCTTATTATGGCATCAAATTCAAGTGATTTTTGGTCTTCAAATGGATTAATATTAGTTTATACTTTGGGATTTATAGTTCCCTTTATATTAGTTTCTTTATTTTATAATAAATTATTTGCTACTTTAGATAAAGTAAAGAAATATATGAATAAAATAAAAATCATAGGTGGACTAATCCTTGTGATTTCTGGGGCATTTATGGTTGTAAATGCTTATAGTGGAACAATAGAACAGATTCACATAAAGAATAAAACTATTAATCAAATAGAGGGAAATAAAGAAATAAATAATCAAGAGAAAAGTGACTCATCCATAAACAGTCAGAAAAATAGTGAAAAAATAAAACCCATAGATTTTACCTTATATGATCAATATGGAAAAGAACATAAATTAAGTGATTATAAAGGAAAGGTAGTTTTTCTAAATTTCTGGGCTACATGGTGTCCTCCATGTAGAAGAGAAATGCCGTATATAGAACAGTTATATAAAGAATATAATTATAATAAAGATGATGTGATTATACTAGGTGTTGCATCTCCTAATATAGGGGAAGAAGGAAATGAAGAATATATTAAAAATTTTCTTAAAAAAAATGGATATAATTTTCCAGTAGTTTTTGATAAAGATGGATCTATGATTTTTCAATATGGAGTTTATGCCTTTCCTTCAACATTTATAATAGATAAAGAAGGGTACATAACACAATATGTTCCAGGGGCCTTAAATGAGGATAGCATGAAAAAACTTATAGAAAGCGCTAAATAAAGAATAGGATAATTTAAAAAAGCTGTATCAAAGTTAATTATTATATTTTAGTAATATAGCCCTTTAAAAAGGAAGAATATAATTAATTTTTAGATACAGCTTTTAAGTAGTCAGTATTTATCTGATAACTATCACTAAGTATTCAGATAGAGTCAAAACTCCACCTGAATTAAGTCTACGCTTATAAAATTTCTAATATTTCTACAGTATATTTATCTCCAGGGGCAATGACTTCTACAACATCCCCAGCTTTTTTTCCGTATAAAGCTTTACCAAGGTCTGATTCTACACTTATACACATATTTTCAGGGTCCATGTCTAATGTTGTAACTAGTGTTATAATATCTTCATCATTGTCTTCAACAAATTTAATTTTTGCTTTGCTATTGATTCCAAGTGCTGTTTTATCTACATTTTCAGTATCAATTACTGTGGCAGTTGAAATCATAGTCATTAAATATTGGATTCTATTGTCATTCTCTCTATAATTTCTGCAAGCTTCTTTGTATTCAGCATTTTCAGATCTATCTCCATGGGCAGCAGCAATAAGTTTTTCTTTTGCTATTTCAGCCCTTTTTACAGTCATTCTATAATCTAATTCTTCTTGTAATTTTTTTATATTTTCCTCAGTTAGCGTGTTGTTCATAGAAAATTAACCTCCTCACAAATATATTATGATTATATTATATTCATATAATAATTCCTAGTAATTATTTAAAATAAAGTAAATTTAAATTAATATATAGTATAAATTTATTAAGTGAATATATTAATCTCATTTGAGCATTAAATAATAAGTAAAAAAAATACATGGTTATTAATAGATGTTGATGATATATTAATTTTAAAAGTATAAGTGGAGGGGATAGTGTGTATAGTGTAGAGAAAATCATATATGAATGTCCAGTTGAAGCTTTATCGAGCATATTAGGAAAGAAGTGGGTTGCTTCGATAATATGGGAAATAAAAGATAAAAAAATGAGATTTGGAGAACTGAAAAGAGCCATAGAAGGGTGTAGTAAAAAAATGCTTACTCAACAATTGGACTTATTAATAGAACAAGGGATTATTATAAATGATAAAAGGTTAATGAACAATGTAGTTGAATCAACATATTATTTGAGTGAATCAGGGTTAACTTTACTTCCGATTATGGAAAAAATGATATTTTGGAGTGATAAAAATCTTATTTGTGATAATTAAGAATACTGGTTACAAAAAAGTGCCTAATTGAGAAGTTTTATATGTGTTGTTATATTGTATGTAAGATAAGAAAATAAAATGAGATTTTATTCTATCTGAAATTTAGAAGAAGTTATTTAGGGACAAGTATTTGTTTATATTTAAATTGTGAATACGAATACTAGTTATGAGATAAAAATATTCTTAGAACAAAGAAACTTATATATAACTAATAAGGGGGCAATAGGATGATAAATAAATTTGATTCAATAATAATAGGCTTTGGAAAGGGAGGAAAAACCCTTGCTGTAGATTTAGCAAATAGAGGAGAAAAAGTAGCATTAATAGAAAAGTCAGATGAAATGTATGGAGGAACTTGTATAAATAAGGCATGTATCCTAACTAAGAAATTAGAAAATGAAGCAAGTATTATAAGAAGAAGTAATTTAAATGATTTTTTGCAAAAACAAATTAAATATATAAAAGCAATAGAGGATAAAGACATTTTAATTAAAAAGTTAAGAACAGCTAATTATAATAAATTAAACAACAATATCAATATAACTATATTTAAAGGAATTGGCTCCTTTGTAGATAATAAGAAAATAGAAGTAAAAACTATGAATGATGAGGTCTTATTATTAGAAGGTGAAAAAATATTCATAAATACAGGGTCAAAGCCATTTATACCTAATATAAAAGGTATAGAAAATAATAAAAGAATTTATGATAATGAAAGTTTAATGAATTTAAAAGAGTTACCTAAAAAATTAATAATAATAGGTGCTGGTTTTATTGGACTTGAATTTGCAGGAATATACAGTTCCTTTGGAAGTGAAGTAACAGTTTTAAATAATCATCAAGAAATATTACCTAAAGAAGACAAGGATGATTCAGAGGAAATAATAAAAATATTAAAGAAAAGAAATGTAAAAATAATAGATAATGTTGAAATAAAAGAGGTAAAGGATGAGGATGGTTTAGCTAAATTATTATATAGCAAAAACGGAGAAGAAAGAGAAATATGTAGTGATATAATTTTAGTTGCTACAGGAAGAGGGGCTAATACAGAAGGGTTAAATTTAGAAAAAGTAGCTATTGAAGTAGATAGTAAAGGGTTTATAAAAGTAAATGAAAGATTAGAAACTAGTGTTAAAAATATTTGGGCTTTAGGGGATATAAATGGTGGACCACAGTTTACCTATATATCTTTAGATGACTATAGAATTGTTATTAATAATTTATATGGAGATAAAACTAGAAAAACTACTGATAGAAAAAATGTACCAAGCGCCATGTTTTTAGATCCTGCATTTTCTAGAGTAGGTTTAAATGTAAAAGAAGCAAAGGCAAAAGGCTATGATATATTAGTAGCTAAAATGCCAACCGAAGCTATACCAAGAGCAAAGCAACTAGGAAAAACAGATGGATTTATTAAAATAATAATAGATAAAGAAAGTGAAAAAATATTAGGAACTACGATGATTTGTGAAGAATCTAGTGAGATAATACATTTAATTCAACTTGCTATAGATTTAGGAGTTAAATATACTTATTTAAGGGATAGAACCTATGCACACCCAACAATGACAGAGGCACTTAATGAGATTTTATCACCAGCAATGATAAAGGAAATATAATAATGATAAAGGATAGTTCAAAGTAAATGTAATTTTGAATTATCTTTTATTTTTAGCGTGTTTTATTATTCTTCATATTTAGTAAAAATTATTGAGTAACTATGTGTTTGTGAATTTATTAAAATATATAATTAAGAATTTCTTTTAAGGGAGAACTTAAGGAAAAGATATTAGAATCTTAATATTTAAATAAGAATTCTATTTTAATAATCTTTTAATAATAGTAAACTTTTTCAATTTTTTTATAAATCTTTGATATAATAATTAAAAATCAGAGATTTATTCTCTGTTTAAAAAGGGGATATAAGATATTTTTTAGAATATATTTTAATAATGTAGAAACTATCAAGAATAAGGGGGATACAGGTTACTATGTTAGTTAATAAATTAAAGAAAGTAAAGTATTTAGCATATATGTTAGGAACAGGAGTAAAAGGAGTTAAGTGTAATTATTTACTTAAGTATAAAGGGGAAGAAGCAGCTAGAGAATATGTTAAAGTTGCTGCACGAGATTGGAGCAAATTTACTTTAGATATTATAGGGATAACTCTAGAAGTAGAAGGGGTTGAAAATATACCAGAAGGACCTTGTGTATTTATAGGAAATCACACAAGTATATTGGATATACCTTTAATATTTCATACAGTTGATAGAAATATAGGGTTTATTGCAAAAAAGGAACTTGAGAAAACTCCTATAATAGGTTATTGGATAAAGAAAACCGGAAGCATATTTATAGATAGAGAAAATCCTAGAAATGCTATTAAATCCATAAATGATGGAGTTAAAAATATTAAAAGAGGATATTCTATGACTATTTTTCCAGAAGGAACA
The DNA here is from genome assembly GCA_963557775.1 of uncultured Sarcina sp. Lineage (GTDB taxonomy): Bacteria > Bacillota > Clostridia > Clostridiales > Clostridiaceae > Sarcina. The sequence continues at coordinate 3,253 of CAUWDH010000025.1, read as the reverse complement.
AGAAGTAAGAATGGAGAGGTTGGAGAATTTAAAAAGGGGAGCCTTAAACTTGCTACAAAATCAAAAGTTCCTATAGTACCTGTAAGTATAGAAAGAGCTTCAAGAGCCTTTGAAGATACAAAGGAATTTGTTCCAACACATATAAGAATTGTTTATGGAGAGCCAATAGAAACAAAGAATTTATCAAAGGAAGAGGAAGCAGCTCTTACAGAGAGAGTAAGAGATGTTGTAATTAAAAATTTACCTATGGAAAAAGTTACAGTTAATAATTAATTAGGTAAAATTACTTGAGTTGAAAAGTTAATATTATATCTTTAATATATTTAACTTTAGATATAAAATAATATATGAGTAAATTATTCAGATTTTAGTAAAAATTTTGGCTAATTTTAATAATATAATTTATAATGGATAGTGACAACAAAAGTTAGGAGTAGCTAATGATGAGTGAGAAAAAAGAGATTCAGGTTATTGAGTATGAGAATGGAACTTACACGGGTGAAGTTGTTAATGGTGTAAGAGAAGGTAAGGGAAAATTTGTTATGAATAATGGTGCAGTTGCCTATGGGGAATGGGTAAATGATTTTATGCATGGCGAAGGAATTTATAGAAGTTTTAATGGAGAAGTAATCTATGAAGGAAACTTTGTAAATGGAGATATGGAAGGACCAGGAGTTCTTAAGACAGAAAATGGGGATGAATTTGAAGGTGTTTTCAAAGATGGGAAGTTAAATGGTCAAGGAACAATAAAAAATTCAGTAGGACAAATTTATTATGAGGGAGAGTTTTCTGATAATAAAATGCATGGTTATGGTATATTAAGCCTATTAGATGATGATGAAAGATATGAAGGTGAATTTGTTGATGGAATTCCTACAGGAGAAGCTACATATTATTTTAGTAATGGTGATAGGCAAGAAGGATTCTTTCTTAATGGGACTTTAGTTAGTGGAAAAGAGTATAGAACTAATGGGGAAATAATAGAAATTGATTATGAAGAAGAGAATGAAAGTGATGACAAGAGTGAAAACCTAGAGGAATTATTAGAAGAATTAAATTCTTATGTTGGATTGCATAGTGTAAAGGAAAATGTGAATACATTAATAAATTTAATTAATATGCAAAAAATAAGATCAAAAGCAGGGCTTAAAGTAATACCTATGACATCTCATCTTGTATTTACTGGAAATCCAGGGACAGGTAAAACAACAATAGCGAGACTTATAGCCAAAATATATAAAAGTATGGGGTTATTAAAGAGTGGACATTTTATAGAAGTAGACAGAACTGATTTAGTTGCTGAGTATGTAGGACAAACTAGCAAAAAGGTAACAGAAAAAGTAAATGAAGCTATTGGTGGAGTTTTATTTATAGATGAGGCTTATACTTTATATAAAGATACTGCTAATGATTTTGGTCAAGAGGCTATAGAAACACTTTTGAAGTTAATGGAGGATAATAGAGAAGATCTTGTTGTAATAGTTGCTGGATATGAAAATGAAATGAGGAAGTTTTTAAATTCTAATCCAGGATTAAAATCAAGATTTAAAGAATTTATAAAATTTGAGGATTATAATGCAGAGGAGTTAAATGAAATATTTGAGGGTCTTTGTGATAAAAATCAATTTAAATTATCAGAGGATGCAGCAGAAAAGATGAAACAATTCTTCGAAGAAACTGTAGAGAATAAAACAGAAAATTTCTCTAATGGAAGGTTTGTTAGAAATCTATTTGAAGACATGATAAAAATTCAAGCTAATAGATTAATGGAAAATAAAACTATGGATTTTGAAAATGTAGAAGAAATGCAAATGATAACATTAGAGGATATAAACAAGTTAATAGGATAGATAATTTACATATGTTTAGAAGAGGAGGTATCTATAATTTTGATACTTCCTCTTCTATGATTATATTAAAAAAATATTTACTTAAGAGTTATTCAGTACATTTACAAAGTGCATTATAAAATTCTGATGGTTGGTCAAGCATTGTCATATGACCAGCATTTTTTATAAAAAAGAGTTCCTTTTTAGGGGCTTTTATTTTTTTAAATATAAATTATATAATGGTTAATAAACAATTAAATTAATCCTTAAAATAACTTATATAGTAATATTTAGTATATAATTAATTGTGGTGTTTTATCTGACAGCTAACACTAAGCATTCAGATGGAATTAAAATTCCACTTGAATTAAGTCTACGTTTATGGGGGAAGATTATTATGTATAATTTTATGAATAGTTTTAATATGATGAAACTTATATTAGCTATATGTGTTATATATCAACATACGGTAGGATGGCTATTAGAAGCAGACAAAGCTGATGGATTTACAACTTTAATTTTTGGAACTATATTTAATCTTACTAGAATAGCAGTGCCTAGTTTTATGATTATTAGTGGATTTCTTATGATGATGAATTATAAGAATTTATCTATTACAGATTTTTACAAGAATAAATTTACAAAGATACTTATAGTTTATATGTCCTCTGTGCTTATATTTTCATTAACTAAAATTTTCACACCACAATATTCTATTTCTATATTTATAAATGATATTTTATTTGGGGCTTCTTTTTCACATTTGTGGTATCTTAATACTCTTATAAGATTTTATTTGCTGTTTCCATTATTTCTTTGGTTAGTTAAGTTTATATGTAAAAATAAGCAATGGGTAATAATGTTGATTTTATTAGGTATAATTCATTTTATAGTTATAAGCAAAATACATAATCTAGAGAGTATATTACCAAGCTTATATTACAAGTATAGAGATAGAAGTTTGGTTATATGGTTTTATTATTTTATATTGGGTGGGGTTATTTCAGAAAAAATAAATTATATAATTACAATGTTAATTAAATTTAAGAATATAATATATGCCCTTGCAGGAGGATATTTTATTTTTTTCAATTATATTATATTAAAAAATTATTGGGAAAATGGAACTGTTAATTATTTAGTAGGAGTGCCAAATTCTAAATTAAGTTTTATTTATAATATAGTAGGATTTTTTGCACTATGGCTATTTATAGAATATAAGTATAATAAAATTAGTTTTTTAGAGAAAAAATATTTTAGTTTTAATTTAGAATTATATATAAGTCATCCTATAGCTATAGGAATAGCAAATGTTAGCTTATATATTTTTAGTTTTTATATAAATCATAATGTTTATATAATTTTATTATTTGGCTATGTTAGCTAACTTTGTGATTAATTATATCTAAAATAGGCTATAATAT
>CAUWDH010000024.1:0-56114 GCA_963557775.1 uncultured Sarcina sp. | reverse complement strand
TTCAAGGATATTTTCAAATGTTGAAATTGTAAAAAATAGTTATTCAACAACTTATAATTAAATAATATATAAGGAGACTTAACATGAGGAATATTAAATTATTAATAGAATATGATGGTACAAATTTTTGTGGATGGCAACGACAAAATGATCAACGAACTGTACAGGGAACCTTAGAAAAAGCAATTAGTAAGATAACAAATGAAGAAATAGAGCTTATAGGAAGTAGTAGAACAGATTCAGGAGTTCATGCTAAAGGTTATGTGGCTAACTTTAAAACAAACTCAAAAATACCTGGAAGTAAATTTAAGGATGCTATAAATACTAAGATACCAGAAGATGTAGTTATTTTAGGATCTGAAGAGGTAGCTGAAGATTTTCATGCAAGATATTGTTCAAAGGGAAAAACATATTGCTATACTATCTTAAATAGATATGAGCCATCAGCTTTGGAAAGAAATTATGTTAATCATTTTAGAGGAAGACTAAATATAGAAGCAATGAAAGAAGCATGTACCTACTTTATAGGAAAACATGATTTTGCAGCCTTTAGAAGTCTTGGAAGTTCAGTAACAACAACTACAAGAACAATTACTGATTTACATATAGAAATAGATGGAGAAAAAATAAAGGTTTTTGTTTCAGCTGATGGATTTTTATATAACATGGTTAGGATAATAGTAGGTACTTTAATTGCAGTTGGAACAGGGAAAATAAAAGCAGAGTCAATAAGAGATATAATTGATTCAAAAGATAGAAATAAAGCAGGAAAATGCGTTACTGGTCAAGGATTATGTCTAGAAAAAGTTTTTTACTAAAAATAAAATAATTTAGTTGACACGCCCGTAAGCGTGTATTATAATTGTATTTGTTTGTAAGAGAAGATCGTGAATAAGATTAGTAAAAAGCTTAATCTTCACATATAAGAACGATTGATATGAAACTATTGAAAAAAATCTAGGGAGGGAAAACAATGAAATCATACATCGCGAAAGCACAAGACGTTGAAAGAAAATGGTATGTTGTTGACGCTGCTGGTAAACCACTAGGAAGAGTTGCTAGCCAAGTTGCTTCAATATTAAGAGGAAAAAACAAGCCAACATTTACACCAAATGTTGACTGTGGAGATTTCGTTATCGTAATCAACACAGAGAAAGTAGTTTTAACTGGTAAAAAGTTAGACCAAAAATACATGAGAAAGCATAGCTTACATCCAGGCGGATTAAAAGAAACTCCATATAGAGTTGTTTTAGATAAAAAACCTGAATATGCATTCGAAGAAGCTGTAAGAAGAATGTTACCTAAAGGTGTTTTAGGAAGAAAAATGTTAAAGAAATTAAAAACTGTAAAAGGTGAAGAGCACGGATTCGAAGCTCAAAAACCAGAAGTATTAGAATTAAGATACTAATATAGACTCGGGAGGAGGATTTTCAAATGGCAAAAGTTCAATACATGGGAACTGGAAGAAGAAAAAAATCAGTTGCAAGAGTAAGACTTGTACCTGGAGAAGGAAAAGTTCTTATAAATAAAAGAGATATCGAAAATTATTTTGGTTTAGAAACTTTAAGAGTTATAGTTAACCAACCATTAGTTTTAACTGAAACTAAAGACAAATATGATGTTTTAGTTAATGTTCATGGTGGTGGATTCACAGGTCAAGCTGGAGCTATAAGACACGGAATATCAAGAGCTTTATTAAAAGCTGACGAAAGCTTAAAGCCTGAATTAAAGAGAGCTGGATTCTTAACAAGAGACCCAAGAATGGTTGAAAGAAAGAAATACGGCTTAAAGAAAGCAAGAAGATCTCCACAATTCTCAAAGAGATAATTGTATTCTTGCAAAAGAGAGGATTTTATCCTCTCTTTTTTTTATACAAATAAATATAAATTTAATTCAAATGAAATTTTCATTGGATTTTAATATTAAAATTTCTTATCTAGAGAGAAAGTTAATAGTACAGATAAAATAATTTTTAGATGAATTTTAAAAAAGTAAAATATATATTGAAAAAATATATATTTTTTGTGGAGTTAAGAATTTAAATTAAGCCAATTTTAATTTTAATTTTTATAACTTTTCAAAAATATACTTGAATTTTTAATTACAATACAAGGATTTTTTATATAACTAAATTTATTTTAAGAAACATAGTTTTTTATTAAGAACAATTTAATTGATGAACTAATTAATAAAGTATTAAAAATTTGTTTCTTATAAGAGTATTGGAAATTTAATTACATTTACTCAAAGCTACTTATTTCGTAAGAAATATCCTAAATTTTGGTTTCAATATTAAGTTTAGGTTAAGAAATTTTGTAACTACTTAACAAAGAATTTTTCTTATTATAAACTATAGTTGGGAATTAAATTAGAATTTAGTTATGTGGAGGAGACTTACATTGAAAGATGGAATTTTTACTATAATAGAGCTTCTAGGAGGTCTAGGTTTATTTCTATATGGAATGAAGCTTATGGGGGATGGACTAGAGAATTCTGCAGGGGATAAGCTGAAAAAAATTCTTGAAAAGGTAACTAGTAATCCTTTTATGGCTGTAACAGTAGGTGCTATTGTAACAGCAGTAGTTCAAAGTTCAAGTGCAACAACCGTAATGGTAGTAGGATTTGTAAATGCAGGACTTATGAATTTAGCTCAAGCAGCAGGAGTTATTATGGGGGCAAATATAGGAACAACTATAACAGCTCAGCTTGTAGCATTTAAATTAACAGATTATGCACCATTATTTATAGCTATAGGTGCTTTAATAGTAATGTCAGCAAAAGCAAAAAAGAGAAGAGAAATTGGTAATATAATTCTTGGATTTGGTATATTATTTTTAGGAATGGCAACAATGAGTGGAGCAATGAAACCACTTGCTACATCACCAGTATTTGCAAATATGGTAGTTGCAATAGGAAACAATTGGTTTATTGGAATATTTGTAGGACTTGCTATGACAGCTGTGCTTCAAAGTTCATCAGCAACAACTGGTATATTAATATCTTTAGCAACAGCAGGGGCTATAAATATACAAGCTGCTTTACCAATATTATTTGGATGTAATATAGGTACTTGTGTAACAGCATTATTAGCATGTGTAGGAGCAAATAAAACTGCTAAGAAAGCAGCAATAATACATTTATTATTCAATATTATAGGAACAATAATTTTTGTACCATTTATTCCAATGATGGTTAAGGTAGTTATGTATATGAGTCCTGGAGATGTATCAAGACAAATAGCAAACTCACATACTATATTTAATATAGTAGCAACAATAGTAATGTTCCCATTTATTAAAATATTAATTAATTTAGTAAATAAGTTAATACCAGGAGAAGATGAAATAGAAAAAGTAGGTCCTAAATATATTGATGACAAAATTTTAGAAACTCCTGTAATAGCAGCAGGACAAGTTATTAAAGAAACTATAAGAATGGCTAATAAGGCTAGACAAAACTTAGAATTAAGTATGGAAGCCTTTAATAATAATGATGATAAATTAGTAGAAAAAGTTTATGAAAATGAAAAAATAATAAATGTTTTAGAAGAGGCTATAACAGCTTATTTAGTAAAACTATCAAAATGTGATTTATCAGATAAAGAAAAGAATATAGTTACTGCTACATTCCATGTAATAACTGATATTGAGCGAATTGGAGATCATGCAGAAAATATAGCTGAATTAGCACTTCAAAAATCTTTTAAGAAAATAAAGTACTCACAAGAAGCAATACAAGAACTAGAAACAGTTTATAACAATACATTAGAAGCATTAACTATATCTATAGAAGCTTATGAAAATAGAGATTTATCAAAAGCTGATACTGTATATGGAGTAGAACAAAAAATAGATATAAGTCAAAAAGAATATAGAGATAATCACATCAAGAGACTACATGAAGGAAAATGTGGAGCTTACGAAGGTGCTATATTTGTTGATTTATTATCAAACTTAGAAAGAATAGGAGACCATGCAACTAATATTGCTGATAGTGTAATACAAAATAGTAAATAGATTCTTCATTTGAAGATTAAAAAAGAGGATGTATCAAAATTTTAAGATATGTCCTCTTTTATTTTTATAAAAATTTATTTTCATAAACCTCAATTTAATTTAGAGATGGAGTTTTAATTTTAAAAATAATAATAATATTTTTTAAGGTTATACTAATTCTATAAACTAAGAGCTAATTTAAATAGAATTTTGACTTTAGCTGAATTTTAGTTGAATTTATCTAGATACATGTGTTTGTTTATCTTTAGATTATAAAAGATTAAAATATTACAAATACTAATTATCAGATAGTTTTAAATTTATGGAGGTGATTAAAATGAAAAAAATAAAAGGATATGTTTCAATATTTTTATTAGCAATAATATTTACTTGTTTCTTTAATACAGTATCCTTTGCAGATGATAAATCAAAGGTTATACTTATAGATCCAGGACATGGAGGAGTAGATGGTGGTGCGAGTTCAAAAGCTGGTGTTCTAGAAAAGGATATTAATTTGTCAGTAGGTCTTAGACTTAAAAAGATGCTTGAGGAGTCTGGATATACTGTACATATGACAAGAGAAGATGATTGTGGTTTATATACAAAAGGAGCTACAATAAAAGAAAAGAAGAGAGAAGATTTAGCTAATAGATCTAAAATGAAGAAAGAAACAAATTGTGATATTTTTATAAGTATACATCAAAATACATTCCCACAAGGGAAATATAAAGGAGCTCAAGTATGGTATGCTCCTAAAAGTGATTTAAGCAAAAATTTAGCAAATATAATGCAAAGTTCTTTAAAAGAGTCTTTAGATAAAGAAAATAATAGAGTAGCAAAAGATGCTGGTGATGAAATTAGAGTTTTAAGAAATAATAATAAAGGAGCATCTATACTTATTGAATGTGGATTTTTATCAAATGAAGAAGAAGCTAAACAACTAGCAAGTGAAGAATACCAAGAAAAAATAGCAAGGGCTATAAAAGATGGTGTAGAAAAGTATTTACTTCAAAGTAAAGATAGTTTAGGAAGACCTATTTTTTTTAATAATTAAATATTTGTAAGATTAAAGTGGGCAATGAAATCATTAAGCCCACTTTTTTAATTAGTGCTAGAATCAGTACCTAAATAAGTTATAGTTTTGTTAAAAGTAGGTTTAATAAATTCATCTATTTGAGGAGAAACATTTATTGAATCTTTAGGAATAGATTTAACCTTTTGCAACTTAAAAACTAAAAATACTGTATGGAGAGTAAGTACTAAAAGGATTATAGCAAGAAAAATTATTATGAGATTTATATAAAACTTTTTCATTATAATACCCCTTTTAAGTGATTATGTAAAAGTATATTGAGGTAGGTGATTAAATATTCCAAGTTACATTAACATATAAAGAGAATAAGTATATAATTAAAGTTATATAAATGTAGAATTAATTCAGGTAGAATTTTGATTCTATCTAAATACTTAGTCGTAGTTATCTAGCTATCAGATAAAATATAAAAAGTTAAATAAGGGGTGGAGAATTTATGAGAGAATTAGATGTTAAAGTAATAGAAACTAAGATTAAGGAATTAGCTATAGAAGCTAATTATTATCTTCCAAGAGATGTGAAAGATAGAATAGAAGTTTTAAAAAGTGAAGAGAGTTATCCTTTAGCAAAGGACATTTTAGAAAAAATAGAAGAAAATTATAAAGTAGCTGAAATTGAAAACAAACCATTATGTCAGGATACAGGTATGGCATGTGTATTTATAGAGGTTGGACAAGATGTTCATTTAGTTGGTGGAAGCTTAGAGGAAAGTATAAATAATGGTGTTAGGGATGCTTATGAACAAGGATATTTACGAAAATCAGTTGTTTCTGACCCTATAAAAAGGATAAATAGCAATAATAACTTACCAGCAATCATAAATTATAAAATAGTAAAAGGAAAAAAGGTAAAGATAATATTTTCTCCAAAAGGATTTGGTTCTGAAAATATGAGTGCTATTAAAATGCTTAAACCTTCAGAAGGAATAGAAGGGGTTAAAAATTTCATCATAGATACTGTAGTTAAAGCTGGTGGGAATCCGTGTCCACCAATAGTAGTTGGAGTAGGTATAGGAGGAAACTTTGACAAGGTTGCAAGTTTAGCTAAAATAGCTCTAATAAGAGATTTAGATAAAAGAAATGATGATAAATTTTATAGAGATTTAGAAGAGGAACTTTTAGAAAAAATAAATAGTTTAGGAATAGGACCACAAGGTTTTGGAGGAAGAACCACAGCACTTGCAGTAAATATAGAAGTATTTCCAACTCATATAGCTGGATTACCAGTAGCAGTTAATATAAATTGTCATTCTACTAGACATAAAGAAGTTATAATCTAAAAGGAGTTTTGGATATGGAAATAAAGTTGAAACTACCATTAAAAGAAAATGATTTAACAAATTTAAAGGTAGGAGATAGAGTTTTATTGACAGGAAACATTTATACTGGGAGAGATGCAGCACATAAAAGACTTATAGAAACATTAGAGAAAAATGAAAAATTACCAATAGATTTAAAGAATGAATTTATTTATTATGTTGGACCTTCACCAGCACAACCAGGACAAGTCATTGGTTCAGCAGGACCAACAACAAGCTATAGGATGGATAGTTATACAAAAACATTAATGGATTTAGGGCTTAAGGGGACTATAGGAAAAGGAAATAGAAGTGAAGAGGTCATAGAAAGTATAATTAAAAATAAAGGAATTTATTTAGGTGCTATAGGAGGAGCAGCAGCTTTAATAAGTAAAAGTATAAAGAAAGCAGAAATAGTAGTTTATGAAGATTTAGGTACAGAGGCTATAAGAAAACTTTATGTAGAAGATTTTCCTGCTATAGTTGTAATAGATAGTAAAGGAAATAACTTATATGAGTTAGGGAAAAAAGAATATTTGAAATCTATATAATCTTTTGAAAAAGAAAAAGGAACTGTATAAGATTAGTACTTATAATCTATATTACTTTTCTAAATGTAGTTTTTCATTTATAAAGATAGCCATATAAAAGGCAAAGAGGATGTACCTGTTCGGTACATCCTCTTTTTATATTAAATTAATGCTTGGAATCCTCTTCCCTTAACTTCAGAAACTTCAACTATGTTTATGAAGGCTTTAGGATCTATTTCAAGTATTTTTGTTTTTAAAATTATCATTTGTCTAGTTGTAACTATACAATATAACATTTTTCTTTTACAGTGTGTAAATTCACCTTCTGCTAGTAGTGATGTTACACCTCTATTAAGATTGGAAATTATGTACTCAACAACTTCTTCTTCCTTATCAGTGATAATTAGAAGCATTTGTTTGGAACTAAGCCCCTTAGTTACTTTATTTATAAGTATACTTTGCATTGACATAGAAATTAAAGTATAAAGAGCTACAGATAGTCCAAATATTAAAGAACCTATTGAAACTATGATTAAATTTAAAATTAAACCAAGGCTTCCTATATTAAAGTTAGAGTATTTCTTTTTTATTGCCATAGCAATTATATCAGTACCTCCTGTTGAGCCACTTCTAGAAAATACTAGGCCATATCCAATACCACAAAGAACCCCACCATATATACAATATAAAAGAGGATCATTTAAACTTACTAGATGTTTAAAGTTAGCTGTAACAACAAGAAATAAAGATAAAGATAGTGATCCTATAATTGAGTAAAGTGTAAATTTTTTATTTAATTTTAAATAGCTAAGTATAAATAAAGGTAAATTAATTAATAAAACAGTTATACCTGAATTTATGCCAAACTTATATTCAAATATAAGACCTATTCCAGTAGCACCACCACTAAGAAGTTTAGCGTGAACTAAAAAAAGATTTACACCTAATGAGGCAATAAAACACCCCAAAATAATTGCTAAGGCGTCAATAATAAATACTTTTTGTTTTCTAATAAGGTTCATAATTTAATCTCCCAAATTTTATGCATAATATCTTGCAATTTATCAATACATATTATAAGTGATTTATGCAATTATATTAACTTGAAACTTTTATGATATTTTACCACTAGAAAGCTAATTATATTTTTATCTTTATGATACTTTATTTTTCATAAGATTAATATGTATATCTATGGTATTTAAATATAATTTAAGACTAAATATTTTATAAAAGTTAATAATTATTAATAAGGAATAATTATTAAGTTTAATATTGAATGTAAAGAGGGAATACTATATAATAATTAGTATCGAATTCTAGGAGGGAAATTAAAATGGAAATAACATTTTTAGAATATCCAAAGTGTACTACTTGTAAAAAAGCTAAGAAATGGCTTAAAGAAAATAATATAGATTTTACAGAGAGACATATAGTAGAGGATAACCCAACTAAAGAAGAACTTAAAGAGTTCTATGAAAAGAGCGGATTAACAATAAATAAATTATTTAATACAAGTGGAATGCTGTATAGAGAATTAAATTTAAAAGATAAAGTGAAAACAGCATCAGAAGATGAACTTTTAGAAATTTTATCAACAAACGGAATGTTAATAAAAAGACCTTTACTTGTGTTAGAAGATAAAGTTTTAGTTGGTTTTAAAGAAGACCAATGGAAAGAAGTTTTAAATAAGTAGAAGTTAGGCATTAATATCAAGAAAGAAAGATATTAATGCTTAAATTTTTGTCAACTAATGAATTTCTTGTTTAAAGTAGTGAAAAAAGAAAAAATAAAGAGTTTTAATAAACATATTCAAATAAATTTAAAAAAAAAAGGTTTTACAACAAAGGTTTAAATCTTTATAATTGATAAGTGCGGATGCAACATATTGTATCGAAATTCGGAATAATAATAAAAATACACTATATATTGTGGAGAGGGGAAAGGTTATGACTTTAATAGATAAAATGTGTAAGGAGGCAATGAGCCTTTTAGAGGATAAAGAATTATATAAGGAAGAAGCTTTAAAAGAAGCTTTAAAAAATATAATAAGAGATGAAAATGATGAGAATCATATTAAAGATTGCTTAATGCAATGCTCTTTAGAATTAACATCTCAAATGGAACCAAAGTGGCAAAAGATAGCAGCTAATTATTATACAATTAAATTGAGGGAGCAAGTAAAAGCAAATAGAGGACTTAAAAAAGATGATAACCCTTACTGCAATTTTTATAATTTCATAACTGATCTTACACAAAGAGGATTATACGGAAAATATATAATTGAAAATTATACAAAAGAGGATATTGAAGATTTAGAAAAAGAGATAAAACCAGAGAGAGATTTTCTTTTTACATATAGCGGAATAAATCTTTTAGCAAAAAGATATTTAGTTCAAGACTACAGCAGAGAAGTGTTAGAATTACCACAACAAATGTTTATGGGAATAGCTATGCATTTAGCAATACCAGAAAAAAAAGAAAATAGAGTGGCTTGGGCTAAAAGATTTTATAATGTATTAAGTTCAATAAAAGCAACTATGGCAACACCAACTATGTCAAATGCAAGAAAGCCTTTTTACCAATTAAGTTCATGTTTTATAGATACTGTAGATGATAGCTTAAATGGAATTTATAAGTCTTTAGATAACTTTTCAAAGGTTTCTAAATTTGGTGGTGGAATGGGTGTTTACATCGGAAAAGTTAGAGCTTTAGGATCAAGCATAAGAGGATTTAAAGGAGCTTCAGGAGGAGTAATTCCATGGATAAAGTTATTTAATGATACAGCAGTAGCTGTTGACCAATTAGGAGTAAGAAATGGTTCAATATCAATATGGCTTGATGCATGGCATAAGGATTTACCAGAATTTTTACAATTGAGAACTAATAATGGTGATGATAGAAAGAAAGCTCATGATATATTCCCAGGACTTTCTTACCCTAATTTATTCTGGAAGCTAGCAGAAGAGGATATAGATGCAAATTGGTATATGATGTGTCCTCATGAAATAAGACAGGTTAAAGGATATTCTTTAGAAGATTTTTATGGAGAAGAGTGGGAAAAAAGATACTTTGATTGTGTTAATGATGAAAGAATAGAAAAAAGAGTTATGTCAGTTAAAGATATAGTTAGATTGATAATAAAAAGTGCTTCTGAAACAGGAACACCATTTGCATTCTATAGAGATACTGTAAATGAAATGAATCCTAACAAGCATAAAGGAATGATATATTCTTCAAATTTATGTACAGAAATAATGCAAAATATGAGTGCAATGGAAATTGAAAAAACAGAAATAAAAGATGTTAATGGTGATTTAATAGTAGTTGAAAAAACTAAGCCTGGAGATTTTGTTGTTTGTAATCTATCATCAATAGTTCTTGGAAATATTGATGTTAATTCACAAGAAGAAATAGAATATATTGTTGAAACACAAATTAGAGCTATGGATAATGTAATAGATTTAAATTACTATTCAGTACCTTTTGCAGAAATAACAAATAAAAAGTATAGAGCAGTGGGACTTGGGACTTCAGGATACCATCATATGTTAGTTAATAATAAAGTACACTGGAATTCAGATAAGCATTTAGAGTTTGCAGATAAAGTTTATGAAGATATAAACTATTATGCTATAAAAGCTAGTATGAAAATAGCTAAAGAAAAAGGAAAGTATAGTTATTTTGAAGGGTCTGATTGGGAAAATGGAGAGTACTTCGAATTAAGAAATTATAATTCAAATAGATGGAATGAATTAAGAGAAGAAGTAAAAGAATATGGTATGAGAAACGGATATTTATTTGCTGTAGCACCAAATGGTTCAACTGCAACTATAGCAGGAACATCAGAAGGTGTTGATCCAGTAATGGCTAAGTTCTGGTTAGAGGAGAAAAAAGGTAGCATAACACCAAAAACTGCCCCTAATTTATCTATGGAAACATTTTGGTACTATATATCAGCCTATAATGCAGATCAACAATTATCAGTAAAGGCTAATGGAATAAGACAAAGACACATAGACCAAGGACAATCATTTAACCTTTATATAACTACAGATTTTACAATGAGACAAATAATGAACTTATATATAACAGCTTGTAAGAGCGGAGTTAAGAGTATATATTATGTTAGAAGCAAATCACTATCAGTAGATGACTGTGAAAGTTGTTCAGCTTAATAAGAGAGGATGTTGAAAATGGAAATAACTAAAAAACCTTTGTTTAATGAGCTTGGGGATATAGATATATCTAAAAAAAGAATAGTAAATGGTAATACTACAAATTTAAATGATTTTAACAATATGAAATATACTTGGGTTTCTGATTGGTACAGACAGGCAATGAACAATTTTTGGATACCAGAAGAGGTTAATTTAGCTCAAGATTTAAAAGATTATAAAAAGCTATCTAAAGATGAAAAAACAGCTTATGATAAAATATTATCTTTTTTAATATTCCTAGATTCTATACAAACAGCTAATTTAGGAAATATAAATAGTTACGTAACAGCATCAGAGGTTAATTTATGTTTAACTATTCAAGCTTTCCAAGAAGCGCTTCATTCACAAAGTTATAGTTATATGTTAGATAGTATATGTTCACCAGAGGAAAGAAATAAAATCTTATTCCAATGGAAAGATGACGAAATACTATTAGAAAGAAATAAATTTATAGGTGACTTATATAATAAATTTTTAGAAGATGAAACAATGCATAACTTTGTAAGAGCTGTTATGGCAAACTATATATTAGAAGGTGTATATTTCTATTCAGGCTTTATGTTCTTCTATAACTTAGAGAGAAATGGAAAAATGCCAGGCTCAGCACAAGAAATAAGATATATAAATAGAGATGAAAATACTCATTTATGGCTATTTAAAAGTATAATACTTGAGTTAAAAGCAGAAAATCCAGAAGTATTTACTGAAGAGTTCGAAAAAGAATTAATAGAAATGGTTAAAACTGGAGTAGAAAATGAAATTGCTTGGGGACATTATGTAATAGGCAATAATATAGAAGGAATGAATAAAACTTTAATAGAGAACTATATAAAATATATAGGAAATTTAAGATTAAGAAGTATAGGTTTCGATATATTATACCCAGAACATACAGAGAATCCAGCACCATGGGTAAATGTTCATGCAGATGCAAATCAAGTTAAGACAGATTTCTTTGAAGCTAGATCAACAGCATATGCTAAGGCAACTGCTCTAGTAGATGACCTATAAAAAATAAGAGAGGATGTATCAAATTACAGATATATCCTCTCTGCCTTTTATCTAGCTATATAGGTTCACCATTTGTGACCACTCACCTACGTAAAGAAGCTCTAGTATTTTTTCTACAATAGTTTCTAAAATTTCCAAACTCACTTTGTTCAAACAATAGAAATTTTTTCACGAAACTATTGTTCAAAAATAAAGAGCTTCTAATACTAGTTCAATGGTCACAGCATTTTGTACCTATATAGCTATCTCGGCAGATGAAGAAATACATTTATAAAAGTAATATAAATATAGTTTAATTTATTACATCCTCTTTATTTTTGGACTTCTATGCCATATTTCTTGCATTTTAACGAGATTGTTCTATGGGTTAGACCTAATGCTTGTCCAGTTTTATTAAAGCTTTTATACTTTCTTAAAGCTGTTTCTATTATTTTCTTTTCATATTCTTCAAAAGTTAGTATGTTATTTTCATCAATTTCAAAAGTTGTTTCTGTTAAGTCATTGCTATTATTTAAGTATGATGGTAAGTCTGAAAGTGTTATTATATTACTATCACAAAGATTTATAGCTCTTTCAATTATATTTTCTAATTCTCTTATGTTTCCAGGCCATTCATAGCTTTGCAAAGCTTTTAAAGCTTTTTTATCTATAGATTCAATTGATTTATTAAGTTTATGATTTATTTTTTCTATAAAGTGTTCTATAAGTGAATTTATATCTTCTTTTCTATGACGAAGAGGAGGTAATGATACTGATAAAACATTTAGTCTATAGTATAAATCTTCTCTAAATTCTCCAGAAGACATCATCTTTTCTAAATTTCTATTAGTAGCAGCTATAATTCTAACATCAATTTTTTGAGGTTTTATGGCTCCAATACTTTCTACTTCTCTTTCTTGAATGACTCTAAGTAACTTTATTTGCATAGATACAGGCATATCACCTATTTCATCAAGAAAAATTGTACCACCATTAGCTATAACAAATTTACCGGGTTTAGATTTTATAGCACCAGTAAAAGAGCCTTTTTCATAACCAAAGAGTTCACTTTCTAATAAGTTTTCTGGAATAGCTGCACAGTTAACCTTAACAAAAGGCTTTGTTTTTCTAGTACTATTATTGTGAATAGCTTTTGCAATAAGTTCTTTACCAGTTCCACTTTCTCCACGAATTAAAACAGTAGACGTACTTTGTGAAGCTTTTTCACATATGTAAATAACATCTTTTAAACCACTATTATAACCTATTATGTTTGAAAAAGAGGAAAGGGAAGATATATTCCTAAAGAATTCATCTTTATAGTATTTTAATTCTTCACGAGATTTTTCAAGTTGTGCTATTACCTTTTTTAATTCATTAATTGGTTTTGAAGTTGAAATAATTCCTTTAAATTTATCATCAACAAATATAGGAACTACTTTCGTTATAATATCTATACCTTCTTTATTATGAATTACATTATTTATAGGTTTTTTTTCAGTAAAAGCTCTTGCTCTATAACCTTTTGGAGAAACTGAGAAAATATCTTTTCCAATAATATTTTTACATGAGTTTTTAAAATATTTTTTATAAGCTGGATTTATATAATTTATTTTCCCATATTCATCAACGAAACAAATTAAATCACTAGAATTCTCTAATATTCTTGTGAACTTTTCATTTAGTTCTTTCAATCCTATCATTTGAGATATATCTTGTATTACAGCTGTAGCACCGATTAAATCACCATTATGATATAGAGGGCTTCTATTAACAATAGTTGTTCTATTTCCTAGATATAAAATTTTCCCTATTTCTTTTGTTTGGGTTTTTAATAAATCTGGAAGTTCTGTATTAGGAATTATATTTCTTATATTATTTCCTAGCACTTTTTCTTTTGGTAAATTTAAAATTTGCAAAGCGTACTTATTTATTTTAGTTATGCTAGAATTTAAATCTATAGTCATAACACCAATAGGCAAAACATCAAAGAGTTGTTCATTGGCTAAACTATTTTCTTCAATAAAATCATCTATAGCTTCCATAGGTTCTGTTGAATGATTTATATTATTATTTATGTAATCAATTAAAAGGTTAATAGAAAGTTTGCCTATCATACCTGTATTTGTAGTTCCTATAGTAAGAATTTCATCCTTACTAATTTTTAAGGCTAAAAGTCCAAGCATACTTATTTCAAGCCAATCAGAATAATTATTTTTTTTTATATAAAACTTAACTTTATATTTATAAGAAATTTCAGAAGCTTTATTTACAAGCATTGCAGAGTATCTAGTATGTAAACCGGACTCAACAGTTATTTTTATATCTTCACAATACATATAATTCTCCTTTAATAAAATTTTTTCTGATAAAAAATATCAAAAAAATTATTTGATTAATTAAATAAAATGAGAAATTGATAAAAAATATCAGAAATGTGCTTTATATGATAAATTTTATCAATTTTTAAAAATTTAATCAAATTAGTAAGTATAAACGTAGACTTAATTTAGGGGAAGTTTTCACTACATCTGAATGCTTAGTGGTAGTTATCTACAAGGGGGTGGCTGTTTATCTCCTACTTAAGTGACTACCTAAATCTTAATTTAGTTATAGGAATTTACTCAAAGTGAGCAATGCCAGTAGAGTTTCCTATAGAATATAGGAGTATTACAGCCTCAAGCTATGAGATAAATTTGTAAAATGATATTGTTAATAAATTGATAATAATTTAAATTTTGCATTTTAACTTTAATGAATCATTATATAATAGAAATTGGTGAAAAGAAATTAGGAATTAATCTTAAAAAATAACATAAATTTCTTTAAAATATCATAAGAATTTAGAGTATAAAATAAAATGAAAATTTTTATAGATGGCATGCAAATTGCTTTAAATATATTGTAAATTTACAGTGTAAAATTTTTATTACTTTAATTTAAGAAAGTATAGTATTAATTTAAGATTAAGGTTTAAATTTAAGGAGGATATACATATGTTAAAAGGTATAGCAGCATCAAAAGGATATTCAATAGGAACAGTATTACTACAAAAACATGAAGAGATAGTAATAAGTGATGAAAAAATTACAGATATAGAAGCTGAAAAAGCTAAATTAGATGCAGCGTTAGAAGCTTCAAAAACTCAATTAACTGCAATTAAAGAAAAAGCAGCAAAGGAAATGGGAGCAGAAGAGGCGGAAGTATTTGAAGCACATTTAACATTATTAGATGATCCTGAATTTGCAGGAGCTATGACTTTAGCTATAGAAAATGAACAATTAAATGCTATGAAAGCAGTTGAAAATACAAAGAATACTTTTGTTATGATATTTGAATCAATGGATAACGATTATATGAGAGAAAGAGCAGCTGATATAAAGGATGTATCAAATAGAATAATCGCTAACTTAGCTGGTAAAGCTGTTAATCCATTTGAAAATGCTCCAGAAAATACAATAGTAGTAGCACATGATTTAACTCCATCAGATACAGCACAATTAGATAGAAGCAAAGTTGTTGCATTTTTAACTAATATAGGGGGAAGAACTTCACATTCAGCTATAATGGCGAGAACATTAGAAATACCAGCAATAGTTGGAATTGGAAATATAACTGAATCAGTTAAAGACGGTGATTTAGTAATCGTTGATGGTATAGAAGGAATTGCTATAGTAAATCCGTCAGAAGAAGTTATAAATCAATATAAATCTAAAAAAGAAAAATTCCAAGCAGAGCAAGAAGAATTAAAGAAATTAATAACTGTTAAAACAACTACTAAATCAGGTAAGAGAGTAGAAGTTTGTGGAAATATCGGAAAACCAGAAGATGTTGATCAAGTTATGCAAAATGGTGGAGATGGTGTAGGATTATTTAGAACAGAGTTCTTATACATGGATAGAGATTCAGCTCCAACAGAGGACGAGCAGTTTAATGCATATAAATATGTTTTAGAAAAAACAGAAGGAAAACAAGTAGTAATAAGAACATTAGATATTGGTGGAGATAAAACTCTTCCATACTTACCATTACCTAAAGAAATGAATCCTTTCTTAGGATATAGAGCAATAAGACTTTGCTTAGACAGAAAAGAAATATTTAAAGTTCAATTAAGAGCTTTATTAAGAGCATCAGAATATGGTAAATTAGCAGTAATGTTTCCAATGATATCAAGTTTAGAAGAGTTCAATCAAGCTAAAGAAGTAGTTGAAGAATGTAAAGCTGAATTAAGAGCTGAAGGAATTTCTTACTCAGAAGAAATTCAATGGGGTATCATGGTAGAAATACCAGCAGCAGCAGTTTATGCTGATGAATTAGCTAAACATGTAGATTTCTTCTCAATAGGAACAAATGACTTAATTCAATATACATTAGCAGCAGATAGAATGAGTGAAAAAGTATCATACTTATATAACCCAATGCATCCAGCTGTATTAAGATTAATAAAAATGACAATAGATGGAGCTCATAAACATGGTAAATGGGTAGGAATGTGTGGAGAAATGGCTGGAGATGAAGCAGCTATACCTACATTAGTAGAGTATGGATTAGACGAATTCTCAATGAGTGCAAGCTCAATATTAACAGCTAAGAAAATAATAATGGAACAAGAATAAGCTTAGAATTAATAATGAAAAATTTTAATATATTTATGTCAGAGAGTGTTTCAACTCTCTGACATTTTTTGTTAAAATAAAATTAAAAGGGTAAAAGGGAAAAGGAGTGGGCGTGTTGAAGAAAAAATTAGTGTTAATAGCTGTTCTTTTTATTGCTTTATTATTTGGAGTATTATTTATATATAATAATACTATTGGAAAAATTCCAAGATATATAGAAAAAGCTATAAAGGATACTTATACTAAGGAGGAAGAGTTTGGAGACTTAGCTTTAGATCATTCAGAATTATGTGATGAAATAATTAATAATTATAAAGATACTATAGAAAATATTAATTTAGAAAAGGCTAATATAAAAGATAAGAAATTAAATTCAACTTTAAAAAAATATATATCAGGATTGGAAATAAGGATTAAGGCTTATGAGGCTTATAAAGACGAGTTAGATGAATATGGATATTTATTAAGAGAATCAGATGAAAATATAGAACCTGCTCTTATAACTTTAGTAGAAGATTATCATTTAGGAATTGAAGATACAGAGTATTATAAGTTTATAACAGCAAATAAATAGTGGAGAGATTAAAAACTTTAGATTGGACGTGATTTTATGACTTTAGAAGCTATTGATAAAGTAGCTTTTATTAATGAAGTAAATATAAGAGCTATGAATATAGATGGATATTTTAAGAGGTTTAAGAGTAGAACTTTAACAGCATATCCTAGAAGATTTACAGTAGAAGAAGAAAAAACTTTTAAGAATGAAGTAATTTTAAAAAATTTTGAAAAGCTTGAGAAGGAATATATAGATTTCATAAAGCAATGTTATACTTTTAATAAAGGAAAGCTAATAATCGATTTTTATATAAATAGATTAGATGATGGAGCTATTTCTAAAATATTAGAAGTTTTAGATAAAAATGAACAAAGAGATTTCTTAAAGCTTATAGAAAATCTGGATAAAGAAAAAATCTATTTTAAAGTGGTTGATGAAGATATTTTAGATATTATAGTAAAATTAAATACTAGAAATATGTTTTTTACTACTTTTTATTTTTTAGAAAATGAATTGACACTATGGGGAAATTATGATTTAAAGTTTCCTATGTTTTTTAAAGATTATGAAATTTTAAAAGGCTATGAAGAAATAGCGAAGAGAAGTAATTTAAATATTCTAAAAAATTAACTTTTAAAATTTAATTTGTAATTTTTAAAAATCCTTTGGCAGGTATAATAAAACAAAAAATAATTTAGGGGGAGTTTTTTGAAAAATTTTAAGGGGATTTTTTTTGGAGCTTTAAGTTTACTTAGCTTTATTTATTTTTTAGCTATGAAAGTTATAATACCAGGATTTGGTTTTAATTATGTATTTTTAGTTTTGTCCATTTGTTTTTTATGTTATTCTATAGCATTATTTAAGCTATCTACTAATTATATCTTTAAAAATATAAATATGTTTATAAATTTTTTTATTATTTTAGTTACTGTAATAATTGTTATAGGTGGAGGTATTATGAGTACTTTTGCTATGAAAAAGAGTGAAAATAAGAGTGATTATATAATTGTTTTAGGAGCTGGACTTCTAAAGGGAGATCAACTAAGTGCTACTCTTAAAAATAGATTAGATACAACTTTAGAATATATAAATAATTATGATAAAAATGAGATTATTGTAGTTTCAGGAGGAAAAGGAAGTGATGAAAGAATATCTGAAGCTGAAGCAATGAAGAGATATTTAGTTAGTCATGGTATTAAAGAAAATCGTATACTAATGGAAGATAAGTCTACTAGTACTTTTGAAAATTTTAAGTTTTCTAAAAAAGTTATAGAAGAACATAGTAAAAAAGAAATTAAAGATATAAGTATAAAAATAATAACCAATGGATTTCATTGCTTTAGAAGCAATTTTTTAAGTAAGAGAGTTGGTTTTGGACAAAGCGAAACATATAGTGCAAAAACTCCATGGTATTTAATACCTACAAACTATGGAAGAGAATTTATAGCTATAGGAAAATCAGCTATATTGGATAAATAAGGAGAATAATTATGATAATAGATATTACACAAACTACACTTTTAGGAAAAGTTTATAGATATGGCTCAGAATCTTTAAAGGTAGAGAAAGTTAAAAGAAACTCTAGAAGTGGTAGTGAGTATACAACAACTAAATTTTCTTGTGATGTTCATAATATGGGAACACATATAGATGTTATGGGAGCAGATGTAGTAATAGAAAATGAAAGATTAATTGGAGAAGGAATAAAGTTTGATGTTTCAAATGTAAGTGAAAAAGAAATAAAACTAAAAGACTTAGACCTATCCTTAATTAAGGAAGGAGTATATGTATTTTTTCAAACTAATTGGGATAAATATTTAAATGATGATGAGAAATATAGTAAACATCCAGAAATATCTATGGAAGTTATAGAATACTTAGTTAGTAAAAAAGTTAACATGATAGGAATTGATACATTAGGTTTAGGAGTTTCTAGAAATCATGGCATAATAGATGAGTATTTAGGAAAAAACAAAACTTATGCTATAGAAAATTTAAGTAATTTAGATAAGATTCCAACAAAGGATTTTAAAGTTTATTGTTTACCTATGAAAATTGAAGCAATAGATGCATTACCAGCAAGAATATTAGTTGAATTTTAGATAAACGTAGATTTATCTGATAGCTATATTGAATAGATTAATTTTAATTTAGTCTATTTTATATAGCTTTTTTATTTGCATAAGTTATGTAGTTTTCTATATTAACTAAAAATTTACATAAAATAGCATATTATGATAACTTGTTATGGGAAAAATTGTTATAATATTTATAAGGATTTTTAAAATATTTTAGTTAGGAAGTGCTTTAAAACAGGGGGATTTTAAATGAATAATTCTATGAAAAATTACAATAAAGCAGTAGAAAAATTTCAAGTAGGGAATATTGATAAGGCTTTAGAATATTGTGAAGAAGCTGTAGCTTTAGATATAAATAATAAAGCTGCTTTGAATCTTAAGGGAATGATTCTCTATTTAAAGGGGAACTTAAATGCAGCACAAGCAAGTTGGAAGGTTAATGTAAATATAAATAATGATAGTATAGCTAAGTCTTATTTGGACAATATCAAAGATGATATACTTAGAGAAAAATTATATGCAAAAGCATTACAGAAAATTAAAAGTTTTAATTTAGAAGAAGCTATAACACTTTTAGAAAGTGCTAAGGAAAGTGATTTTAATGCTATTAATGTGTATAATGCTTTAACTTATTGTTATATAAAGTTAGGAAATAAAGAAAAGGCAAAAGAATGCATAGAAAAGGTTATATCAGTTGAAAGAAGTAACAAAGTAGCAAATGATTATATTAATGAATTAGGCCTTAAAGGAAGAGGTTTTAGCAATATAATAAATAAACAAGTAGCTCTAGCAGGTTCTATAGCTATAGGTCTTGTTGTAATAGGTGGTGTTTTAATACTTTCAAATAGTACAAATTTTAAGAAAAATACACAAAGTAAAAAGCCACAAAGTGTAATTTCAAAAAATGATGAAAGTAATAAAAATGAGTCTAAGAATAATGAAGAAAGCACTATAAAAGATAATGAAGAAGAAAAACAATATAGTTTAAAAGAATTAGTTGAAAAAGAAAATTATGATGGGTTAATTATAGCTATGGAGGAAAATAGAAAGAGCATTACAGAAGAAAATCAAAAGGATTTTGAACTAGCAAAGGAGCTATTAGAAACGAAGGGAGTAAAATATTTTTACGATGAAGGATTAAATGAATTTAAAAACGGAGAATTTGGGAAAGCTAATAAAGAATTTCAAAAGGGATTCAAATACGCAAAAGGTAGTTATTTAGAAAATCATTTAAATTATATGATTGCTGTAAGTTTTGAAAAATTAGATGATAAAGAAAATTCTATAAAATATTATAGTGATTATGAAAAGAACTTCAAAGAAGGTGAATACTTAGAGGAGGTGTTATATAAATTAGCAATATTAAATAAAGATAGAAACATTTCTGAAAGTAAAAAATATGCTAAAAAACTGCAATATAAATTTAATGATTCTATTTATAATAACAACAACATAAAAAGTATTTTAGAAAGTGAATAGGATGTGATAACCTATGATAAAAGTTATAAAGTCAGCTAAAGTTTATTGTCCTGAATATGTAGGTATTAAGGATGTAGTTATAGTGGGAAATAAAATCGAAGGAATCTATGATAGAATCGAAGTTCCACAAGACTTTATAAATATAGAAGTAATAGATGGTGAAGGGAAATTATTAGTACCTGGTTTTATAGATTCGCATGTTCATATAACAGGCGGCGGTGGTGAAGGGGGATTCAATACAAGAACACCAGAAATAAAGTTATCAGACTTAATCTATGGAGGAGTTACTACTGTAGTTGGAGTAATAGGAACAGATGGAGTAACTAGAAATATAGTTACATTATTACCAACTGTTTATTCTCTAGAAGAACAAGGTATAACAGCTTATTGCTATACAGGGTCTTATGATGTACCACCTATAAAAACACTAACAAGCAGTATAAAAGAAGATATAATGCTAGTTGAAAAAATAATAGGTCTTGGAGAAATAGCTATATGTGACCATAGAGGAAGTCAACCAAGTTTTGAAAAATTTTTATCAGTTATAGCTGAAGCAAGGGTTGGTGGGCTTTTATCAGGGAAAGCGGGAGTAGTTAATGTTCATTTAGGAGATGGAATAAGTAAATTTAATTATTTATTTAGACTTTCTGAAGAATCAGAAATTCCAATTGAACAAGTATTACCTACCCATGTTAATAGAACATTATCCTTGCTAAAAGAAGCTATTAAATATACAAGAATAGGTGGAAATATTGATTTAACTACATCTAGTAATATTGATTGCTTAGATGAAGATGAATATAGAGCAGGTCTTGCAATAAAATATCTTTTAGATAATGGAGTAGCTATAGAACAAATAACTTTTTCATCTGATGGAAATGGAAGTATGCCTGTATTTAACGATAAAAAAGAATTAGTTGGATTAGAAATTTGTTCAGTAGGTACATTATTTAGAGAAATTAAATATGCTATCAGTCTAGGAGTAGATTTTGAAGATGCCATAAAGGTAGTCACTTCTAATGTTGCAAGAATACTTCATTTAAATGAAAAAGGAGAAATAGCTCCAGGAAAAGATGCTGATTTACTTTTAATAGACGAAGAAAAATTAGAAATAGAATGGGTAGTGAGTAAAGGTAAAATTCTTATGGAATTTGGTAAACCTACAGTTAAAGGAAACTTTGAATAAGTTTCAAAATACTATCTTATGCGATTAGATCACTTTTGTTGACTGTTTTTAAATACTATAATATAATTATAAAAAAGGATACCCATGAGGGGTATATAGGAGGAATAATTTTATGGTAAAGCATATAGAAGATAAAAATTTTGAACAAGAAGTTATAAATAACGATGGAGTAGTATTAGTAGATTTTTGGGCAACTTGGTGTGGACCATGTAAAATGATAGCACCAATTATAGAAGAATTAGCTGGTGAAATGACAAACGTTACATTTGCAAAAGTTGATGTTGACCAAAATCCAGAAACAGCAACTAAATATCAAATAGCAAGTATTCCAACATTAAAAATATTCAAAAGTGGTGAAGTTGTAGACACATTAGTAGGTTTTAGACCTAAAGCTGAAATAAAAGCTGTTGTAGAGAAATACCTTTAATAAAAAGGAGTAAATTAAAGTGAATGATAGATACGATATAGCTATTGTTGGAAGTGGAGCAGCTGGACTATCAGCAGCATTAAATGCAAAAATAAGAAATAAGAAATTTATTATATTTGGGAATAAAAACTTAAGTAATAAAATAGTTAAAGCACCTAAAATAAATAATTATCTTGGATTTTATGGTATGACAGGACCGGAAATAAAAGAGAAATTCAAAGAACACTTAGACTATATGGGAATAGAAATTACAGAAGAAAGAGTAAACAACATATATGCTATGGGAGATTACTTTGCTTTAATGGTTAATGATAAAACTTATGAAGCAAGTGCTTTAATATTAGCAACTGGAATGGAATATACCAAACCATTAAAAGGTGAAGAGGAATTCTTAGGTAGAGGTGTTGGATACTGTGCAACATGTGATGCACCTTTATATAAAGAAAAAGTTGTTACTATAATAGGTTATAATAAAGAAGCAGAAGAAGAAGCAAATTTTGTAAGTGAACTAGCAAGTTTAGTTTATTATGTTCCTATGTATAAAGGACCATTTGAGTTAAATAAAAATATTGAAGTAATTGAAGATAAGCCTGTTGAAATAAAAGGTGGAATGAAAGTAGATACTTTAGTATTAAAAAATGGAGAATTGAAAACTGATGGGGTATTTGTATTAAAGGACAGTATATCACCAGGGCAATTAGTTCCAGGATTAAAAATAACAGATGGTCATATTGAAGTTGATAGATTAATGCAAACAAATATAGAAGGATGTTTTGCAGCAGGAGATTGTGTTGGTAAACCCTATCAATATATAAAAGCTGCTGGAGAAGGAAATATAGCTACATTAAGCGCAGCATCATATCTAGAAAAATTAAAAGTAAGAAATAAATAAAATTCTATAAATTAAGAAAGAGGATGTATCCAATTACAGATACATCCTCTTTATCTTTTATCTAGTTATATAGATTCACTATTTGTGAACACTCACCTATATAAAGAAGTCCTAATATTTTTACAACAGTTGCTAAAATTTTGTTAAACTTTAAAAAAAACATGTTGACCTATACTTTTTACATTTTTTTTAGATACATTTTTCATCCAGTTGCAAGTTGCAATTTTAGGATTATAAAAATACAATGCTTGATTTGTTGGGTCTATTCCTCTTATAGCATCTTTAACAGCATTATAACTATCACTGTTGGGGACAACATTTATTTGACCATTAACAACACAAGAAAATGCGTTTTTTTGTTTTACAACGCCTTCAACTGTGTCTGGAAAACCAGGAGAAACAACTCTGTTTAAAACTACAGAGGCCACAGCAACCTTCCCTGTATAAGGTTCTCCTTTACTTTCTGCATGAACTATTTGAGCTAATAATTCTATGTCACTTTGAGAAAGTGATATAGATTTGTTATTTGATTTGAAAACTTGAACAGTATCTTCATTTTCAAGATAAAGTTCTTTAGATTCATTATTAGAACCGTTTGCTACTAATAATGTAGTATTAATTTTATTTATATTCTTTTCATTGTTTGCTCCTTTTAAATTAATTAATTTAGTTGTTAAGGTATAAAAAAATAAATTAGTGATAATTATTAAGCTGAAGGTTAAGAGAAAATTAAAAAAATATTTTTTCTTCATAGAAACCTCCTTTTGAACTCTTTCCTAGAATATTTTAACCAAAAAACAAATTTTAATACCTAAGGAAAAATAAAGCTACTATCATTGTTTAGCTCGCTTTTAAATTCATCAATGGATTTGTTTAAATTTTCATAGTTATTTTTAGAAGTATTAAGCAAATTAGGATCAGAGCTATTATTAAGTTCATGAAGGACATAATTTCGAAGTGAGTTTATATAAGTTTCATAATTAGTAAAAACAGTTTTTAAAGAATTAAATGAATTAATAAGGTCAATAGGAACAGTTAAAGAATAAAGTTCTGATTTTAACGTATTAAAAGTAGTTATTTTTTTATTTATGTCATCTAATACTGTAGATAATGACCTATTTTCTTTTTTCATAGAATCAATTACTAAAAATAAATCTTCATTTAACAAAGAAAGTTCATTATATATATTATCAATTTGAGCTATATAAGTAGCACTTTGATTATTTGTAATATCCTTGTCTCTATTAAGTTTTATAAGTTCATTTATATAATTTAAAGCTGTATAAGATAAAGCAGTTGAATCCTTCCCTAAAGAAACAGGGAGTTTAAGTTCATTACACTGTTTAAATATTAAGTTAATATCATTTTTTAATTGTATAGCTTCTTTATTTTTAGATGATAATATATCATTATTAGGCATCTCAAAAAGAGAATTTAATTTACTATGAAGTTCAATATTTTTCTTTAATCCTTCTAATAATAATTCTTTATGTTTTATATAATTATTAGATGGTTGAAAAGAAGTTAATGAATTTTCTATTTCTTTGAGTTCAGATACTGTTTTAGATAATGTATTATTTAAGACTTTAGAAGATAATTTAGATTTTTCTATTGAAGTATTATTTATTTCACTTATACTATTACTAAAAGATATAAGAGTTTTAAAATCTTTATTGATTAAGTTTTGTCTTATAAGCACTATGAGAAGCAAAATTATTAATATAGTAAAACTCATGCTAAATTGATTAGAAAAGAAAGATTTGACTTTAGAATAATTCATATATACCTCCCCTATTATTTAATTAGTTAATTTTAAAATTATCTTTAAATTATATGTGAGAATATGAATTTACATTACAAAAACTTATGTTAAATACATATTTTTTTATAATATCTTTTGATGTATAATTTAATAAGAGTAGCGTAAAGAGGTGAAAAAAATGCAAGGAATTGCTTGGTTAATATCGAGTACCCTAAAAGATATACATATATCTTCTATAATAGATATATTAGTGGTAGCTTTTATTTTTTATAAGGGATACTCTTTAATAGAAAAAACAAGAACAGAACAACTATTAAAGGGAATATTTTTAGTCCTTATATTAATTCCTATAAGTGCAGTTTTGCACTTAGAAATGTTATATTTTATACTAACAAAAACATTAACTATTGGATTTTTATCAATAGTAATTATATTTCAACCCGAAATTAGGAAAGCTTTAGAGCATATAGGAAGTAGTAGTTTTAATGACTTCCATAAGCAAGCTGATGATATAGCATTAGAAAACCTAGTAACAGAAATAGTTGAAGCTGTAGGGAATATGGCAAAAACTAAAACTGGTGCTTTAATAGCTATTGAACAAAAAGTTGGACTTGGGGATATTATAAAAACAGGGACCAAAATAGATGCAGTAGTGAGTGATTCTCTTGTAGAAAATATATTTGTTAAAAATACTCCACTTCATGATGGAGCTATGATAATAAGAAATGATAGAATAAGTTCAGCCGGATGTGTGCTACCATTAACAGCTGAAAAAAATATAAATAAGCTTTTAGGAACTAGACATAGAGCTGCTTTAGGTCTTTCAGAGGTTTCAGATGCTTTAGTAATAGTAGTTTCAGAAGAAACAGGAGCTATATCTTTAGCCGTTAAGGGTAGACTTACAAGAAATTATGATAAAGAAAGATTAAAAAATATTCTTTTAAGAATACTTAGAAATAGAAGAGATAAAAATGAAATATCCTTTAAAGGAAAGGTGAAATCATGGTTAAGCAAGATAAGAAAAGAAAAATCTTAATACAAATACTTTGCCTTTTACTTTCATTTGGACTATGGTGTTATGTAAATGCTATTGAAAATCCTATTGGACAAAAAACTATAAAGAATGTTCCAGTTGAAATAGTTAATACAGGAGTTCTAGCAGAAGATGGTTTAGCTTTAGCACCTAATCAACATATTACTGTTAATTTAAATATAAAAGGTTTAAATGAAAATATATATAATTCAAGTGCAAGCGATTATAAAGTAATGGTTACATTAGGGAATAGTCAATTAGTTGCAGGTAGTAACTGGCTTACAGCTCAAGTAGTAAGTAGTCCTCAAGGAGTAACTATTGATAATCAACAAATTAAAGTAAATTTAAAATTAGAACCTTTAATAAAAAAGGAATTTACAGTTCAATCTAATTTAGATATAGGTACAGAACAAGGTGTATATGTTAAAAATATAGCTTTTGATCCAAGTGCTGTAATGGTTGAAGGTGCATCTAGTGCAGTTAATTCTGTTGCTAAAGTTGTAGCATCAGAAAAAATCTACAATTTAAACCAAGATAGAAACGTTAATGCAAAATTAGTAGCATTAAATGCACAGGGACAACAAGTGAAGGATGTTGACATATATCCAGGGACAGTTAACGCAAAAATAAGTATTTTAAATGGAAAATCTGTTCCGATAAATGTTGTAACTACAGGTACAGCACCAAGTGGAATTAATATAGGCTCTTTAACTTCTGATATAAAAAACGTAGAAGTAATAGGAAATACTGATGTAATTAATAATATTTCAAGTATTAATACAGAACCTATTAATTTGTCTAACATAACATCTAATACTACTATTCCAGTAAAGTTAGTTATTCCAAGTGGTGTAACTATAGGTAAAGATGTGAATTCAGTTAATGTTGTCGTTACTTTAGCTAATACTAATGCTAATACCAATAATGAAAACAACCAAATTAGTAATAGTAATAATGAGAGTGACAACAAAAATCAAGGAAGCAATAATACTAATAAAGAAGAAGTAACTACAGGAAATCAAGTTGAAAAGACTTTTACAGTACCTATAAAAATGGTAGGAGAAAAACAAGGATATAAATACACTTTGAGTAATAACACAGTTTCTGTAGTTTTAAAAGGTTCACAAAATGATATAAATAATGTAAATGTATCAAGTTTAGTTTCAACAATAGATGTGTCTAATATAGAAACTACAGCTAATGTTAAATTAAACTTTAAGGCAGGAGCTGGATTATCTGTAGTTTCATTTACACCAAATGAAGTTACTGTAACTGTCACTAAAGATGCAGGTAAGACTAATTCAGGAGCTTCAAGTAATACTGGTAATAATGCTGGAAGCAACAGTAATGCTACTGGACCAAGCAAAACAACTAGTTCAATAAGTGAACAAACAAATATTTTAAATTAAATTCTTTATAAATAGCAGAAAACACATGAAAATGATATAATAAATATAATCTAAAAGAGGCTGATTTTTATTCAGCCTCTTTTTAATTAAATATGATACGGAGGAAAATCTTATGACAATTAGAATAAATAATATAAGTCTTAGTTTAGATGATGATATAAGTTTATTAAAGAAAAAGCTAGCTAAAAAATTAAGGTTAAGAGAAAATCAACTAGGAAAATATAAAATAATAAAAGAATCTTTAGATGCTAGAAAGAAAAATAATATAAAGCTCAATTATGCAGTAGAAGTAAATTTAGAAAACGAAGAAGAACTTGTTGCAAAGCTAAAAGATAATGATGTTAGAATAGATACTTCAAAATATGAACCAGATTTTAAAATAGGAACTGAGGAATTAAAACATAGACCAATAGTAGTTGGAATGGGACCAGCAGGTTTATTTGCAGCACTTTTCTTAGCAAGAAAAGGTTATAAACCTTTAGTTATTGAAAGAGGAGAAGATGTTGATAATAGAACTAAAAGAGTTGAAAAGTTTTGGAAAACTGGAGAACTTGACAATAATTCTAATGTTCAATTTGGCGAAGGTGGAGCAGGAACATTTTCAGATGGGAAATTAACTACAAGAATAAAAGATAGAAGATGTGACTTTATATTAGAAGCTTTAGTTGAACATGGTGCTCCAAGTGACATAACATATAAAGGTAAACCTCATGTGGGAACAGATATTTTAAAAGATGTAGTAAAGAGCATAAGAGAGGAAATTAAGGCATTAGGTGGAGAAGTAAGATTTAATTCATTATTAACGGGAATTAAAACAGAGAATGGCCATTTAGTTGGAGCTATAGTAAATGGAGAAGAAATCCCTTGTGAAGAATTAATCCTTGCTATAGGGCATAGTTCAAGGGATACTTATGAAATGTTACATAAAGAAGGTATTCTAATGGTTCCAAAAGCATTTGCTATGGGAGTTAGAATAGAACATTTACAAAGCCTTATAAATGAAAATCAATATGGAGAATGCAGCAATCATCCAAAACTTAATGCAGCTGAATACATGTTAACATATCAAGATAAAGAAAAGAATAGAGGAGTATATTCATTTTGTATGTGCCCTGGAGGAGTTGTTGTAGGAGCTTCATCAGAAGAAGGCAGATTATGTGTAAATGGTATGAGTTATCATGCTAGGGATAAACAAAATGCTAATGCTGCTATGGTTGTTACAGTATCACCAGAAGACTTTGGGTCAGACCATCCTCTTGCAGGTATGTATTTCCAAAGACATTATGAGGAATTAGCTTATAAATTAGGAGGTGGAGACTACACAGTTCCAGTTCAATTAGTTGGTGACTTTTTAGAAGATAGAGTATCAACAAAACTTGGTAGAGTAACTCCATCAGTAGGTCCTAAATATGCATTTAGAGATTTAAGACAGTGCTTACCTGATTTCGTAGTTGAATCATTAAAAGAAGGATTAAAAAACTTTGATAGAAAAATAAAAGATTATGCGGCTGAAGATAGTGTAATGACAGGAATAGAAACAAGAACATCAGCACCAGTAACCTTAAAAAGAACTGAAAATTTAGAAAGTGAAACTTTAAAAGGATTATATCCAGCAGGTGAAGGCGCAGGATTTGCAGGTGGAATTATATCAGCGGCGGTAGATGGAATGAAAGTTGCAGAAAAAATAATGATGAAATATAAGCCTTTTAACAATTAATAAGAGAATTGAGGATGTATCGAATTACGGATACATCCTTTTTATATTTTATATATCTATATAGTATTTTGGGAGATGAAGAAATAAGTTTAAATTAAGATGATGATTTAATAAAGAACCAATTTTTTTTAACAGAATTTTCTGATAAATAGACAATAGATACTTTAATTTGATAGAATTATAATAAGGGTTTAATTTCTATAATTAGAAAAATGTGAGAAGAAAGAGGTATCTTATGAGTAAGAATTTTAATGAATTATTTGAAAAGTTAAAAACAGTTAGAAAAAAGAAAGTCTCTGTTGCAGTAGCACAAGATGAACCAGTTTTAATGGCACTTAAAGCAGCTATGGATAAGGGGATAGTTGATGCTATTTTAGTTGGACATAAGGAAGAGATAGAGGAAATTGCAAAAAACATAGATTTTGATTTAAGTAGAGTAAAAATTGTTAATGAGGTTGATAGTAAAAAAGCAGCATTAGAAGCAGTAAGATTAGTTTCTTCTGGAGAAGCAGATATGGTTATGAAAGGACTTGTTGATACTGCAACTTTTTTAAGAAGTGTGCTTAATAAAGAAGTTGGTCTTAGAACAGGAAAGCTTATGTCACATGTAGCTGTTTTTGATATAGATGATTATGATAGATTATTATTTTTAACTGATGCAGCTTTTAATACTTATCCAGATGTAAAAGCAAAAGCACAAATGATTAATAATAGTGTTGTAGTTGCAAAGGCTTGTGGTGTAGATATGCCAAAGGTTGCAGCAGTTTGTGCGGTTGAAGTAGTCAATGAAGATATGCAAGCAACTGTAGATGCAGCTATTTTAGCAAAAATGAATGATAGAGGGCAAATAAAAGGATGCGTAGTAGATGGGCCATTTGCATTAGACAATGCCATATCTGAAGAGGCAGCACATCATAAAGGTGTTCATGGAGAAGTTGCTGGAAAAGCAGATATATTATTATTACCAAATATAGAAACTGCTAATGTTATGTATAAAACATTAACACTTTTATCTAAAACAAGAAATGGTGGATTACTAGTTGGTACATCAGCTCCTGTAATTCTTACATCAAGAGCAGATAGTTTTGAAGTTAAGGTTAATTCAATTGCTTTAGCAGCACTTGTTGCTGAAAGTTAATTAAAATAAATTATTGTTGATTTTAAGGGGGAAATTGAGAATGGCACACAAATTATTAATTATAAATCCAGGTTCTACTTCAACTAAAATTTCTATTTTTGAGGATGAAAAGGAGCTTTTAACAGAAACTTTGAGACATGAAACAACAGAAATACAAAAATATAAATCTGTTTCAGATCAATTAGGATTTAGAAAAGAAATAATATTAAATATATTAAAAGAAAAAAACTTTGATATAAATTCTTTAAATGCTGTAGTAGGTAGAGGTGGAATGCTTAAACCTATGGAGGGTGGTACTTATGAAGTAAATGATCTTATGATAGAGGATTTGAAAGTTGGAGTTCAAGGAGAACATGCTTCAAATTTAGGTGGAATATTAGCAAATGATATAGCTAGCTCAGTAAATGCCAAAGCTTATATAGTAGATCCAGTTGTAGTTGATGAACTTGATGGAGTTGCAAGAATTTCTGGAGTACCTGAGTTACCAAGAAAGAGTAAATTCCATGCATTAAATCAAAAAGCTGTTGCCAAAAGATATGCTATGGAAAAAGGTAAAAAATATGAAGATGTAAATTTAATAGTAGTTCATATGGGTGGTGGTGTTTCAGTAGGAGCACATAAAGGTGGACGAGTTGTTGATGTAAATAATGCTTTAGATGGAGAAGGTCCATTTTCACCAGAAAGAGCAGGGGGAGTACCTGTAGGAGATTTAATAAGATTATGTTATAGCGGGAAATATGAGGAAAAAGAAATATATTCAAAGATTGTTGGAAAAGGTGGATATGTTGCTTATTTAAATACTAATGATGCAAGAATAGTAGAAGGAAAATATGTTGAAGGGGTAAAAGAATATATAGATGTTCAAGATGCTTTTGTTTATCAAGTGGCAAAAGCAATTGGAGAAAGAGCTGTTACTTTACAAGGAAAAGTAGATTCAATTATTTTAACTGGTGGTATAGCTTATGGAAAATTGATAGTAGAAAAAATAAAAGAAATGACAGAATGGATAGCACCAATAACTGTATATCCAGGAGAAGATGAGATGTTAGCTTTAGCACAAGGTAGTTTGCGAGTATTAAATAAGGAAGAAGAAGCTAAGGTTTATGCTTAATAAACATGAATTTAATTTTGCTGGAGGTTTAATTAAACAAAATTTTATTTGTATCTTAGATGATTTAATAAATTGTCAGATAAAATTGTAATTAATAAGAGCAAATTAACAAGAAGTGTTAATTTCATATGAAGTTTATAGCTAATAATTTAAGAAAGTAATAAAATATTAAAAGTTTTATAAGATTAATTAATTTACGAAAAAACAATTAAAAGTATGTTAAAATAAAAAAGAATTAGATTTTTAATCACTAGGGATGAATATGTATTTGGAGGGAAAATATGAGTAAAATTACTATTGATGATAAGTTAATTGAATTTGAAGGAATGCCATCTATACTTAAATTAGCAAAAGAAAATGGCATAGAAATACCTACACTTTGTTTTTTAGAAGATTGTAATAATTTAGCTCAATGTGGAGTTTGTTTAGTTGAAATAGAAGGACAAGATAGACTTGCTAGATCCTGTGCAATTAAGGCTAAGGATGGAATGGTAGTAAGAACTAATACTGAAAGAGTAACTAATGAAATAAAAGAATGTGTTTCAGCATTATTAGATAAACATGAATTTAAATGTGGACAATGTAATAGAAAAGAAAATTGTGAATTTTTGAAACTTGTAATAAAAACAAAAGCTAGAGCTCATAAGCCTTTCTTACCACAAGATAAAAGTGATTTAATAGATGATAGAAGTAAATCTTTAATTATAGACAGATCAAAATGTGTTACATGTGGTAGATGTGTTGCTGCTTGTAGAACTAAAACAACAACACAATCTATAAAATTCCATAGAGATGAAAATGGAAATAGATATGTAGGACCTAAAGATGGAAAAGTATTTGACGAAATTGGATGTATTTTATGTGGACAATGTTTAGCAGCATGTCCAGTTAATGCTCTTCAAGAAAAATCACATGTTGAAAGAGTAGAAGAGGCATTAAATGACCCTAATAAACATGTAATAGTAGCTATGGCACCATCAGTAAGAACTGCTATGGGTGAGTTATTTAATATGGGCTACGGAGTAGATACAACAGGAAAGTTATATACAGCTTTTAGAGAATTAGGATTTGATAAAGTCTTTGATATAAACTTTGGAGCAGATATGACAATAATGGAAGAAACAACAGAATTCCTTGAGAGAGTGAAGGCTGGTGGACCATTCCCTATGTTTACTTCATGTTGTCCAGGTTGGGTAAGACTTGCTGAAAATTATTATCCAGAAATACTTAAGAATTTATCATCTGCTAAGTCACCACAACAAGAATTTGGTGCTGCAAGTAAAACTTATTATCCACATATAACAGGATTAGATCCAAAATCCATATTTACTGTAACAATTATGCCATGTATAGCTAAGAAATATGAAATAGCTAGAGATGGTATGGAATTTAGCGAATTAAGAGAAATAGATGCAGTTTTAACAACAAGAGAGTTAGCAAGACTTATAAAGAAAAAGAAAATAGATTTTGTAAACCTTGAAGATGGTGAAGTAGATCCAGCTATGGGTGAACATACTGGTGCTGGTGCTATATTTGGAGCAACTGGTGGAGTTATGGAAGCTGCATTAAGAACTGCTAAAGATTTTGTTGAAGGGAAAGACCTTGAAAATGTTGATTATACAGCAGTAAGAGGAATTGACGGAATAAAAGAAGCTACAGTTGAAATTGGCGGTGTAGAATATAAGGTTGCAGTAGTAAACGGGTCAGCAGCTTTATTTGAATTCATGAAGTCAGGAAAAATAAATGAAGGATATCATTTCATTGAGGTAATGGCTTGTAATGGAGGATGTGTAAATGGTGGTGGACAACCACATGTTAAAGCAGAAGATAGAGCTACTATGGATATAAGAAAAATAAGAGCTTCTGTTTTATATAATCAAGATGCTAAAGTTTTAAAGAAGAGAAAATCACATCAAAATAAAGCATTACTAAAAATGTACGAAACATATATGGGTGAACCAGGTGGAAGTAAAGCTCATGAACTTTTACACATCCATTATGGAGAAAAACATTAATTAATAAGAAAATAGTATAGAAATAAACCACTTTTAAAGAAGTATATTCAATAAAAGTGGTTTATTTTTTTAGTATATTATTATTTACATAAACTTATGTTAATTATATAAGCTATCAATTTAGTTTTATTATTGATTTTTATAAAAGTTAAACCTTCTTTTACAAGACTTTTTTATCTTTTACTAATGCATTTATAAATATTCCAATAGTAATTATAATAACTCCTACTAAAGATAAGCCTTTTGGATAAGAAGTATGTAATAATATCATTGAGCCTATTATAGTAAATATTATTATTGCTGATTGTGTTGATTCTACCGCTGCTAATAGAGATAAATTATGTTTAGCTTTATCTGTAGCATAAAAGAATGTAATAGTAGCAATTACTCCAGAACATAGAGCTAATATTATAGCTTGTATAAATTGATTGCTAGTAGGAATGCCTGATTGTGCATAACCATAGAAAGATAATATAATGCATAAAGGCATACTTACTAAAGATACTCCAAATGACCTTTGGAAACTATCTACTTCACCAGCACAAACATCCATTAGTTTTCTATTTCCTAAAGGATATAAAACTGTTGATATAGCAACTGGAATGAATCCTAGAAGTAAGCTTTTAATACTAATATTATTAGTAGCGTTAATTTGCATTAATGCAACACCTAGTAATATAAATAATGAAATTATCAATCTATTTATGGGAATCTTCCCTCTAACTTTCTTTTTTCCATTTGAGGTATTTATAACAGTATAAAATAATGGTGAAAGAAGTAAGCCTACAACAATAGTTAATTGCCATGATGCAGCTACAAGCCATGCAGGTGCAAATAGTGATGCAAAACTTAAGAAGAAGTAAAATCCTACTCCTGCTAAATTTCCCCATAAAAGCCAAGCCCAAAAATGTTTTTTTATTGATAAGAATAAGCTTTTAAAGTTACTTTTTATTAATACTACTATAAATAAAAATGGTAATGCTAAAATAAATCTAAGTGCAGCTGTCCATGCCCAGCTAGTCCCATCTACTCCCATTAATTTAGTAACTAAAAAAGTAGCTGAAAAGAATAATGATGATATAAGCCCTATTAATATTGCAGCCATATAAATTCCTCCTTTGTTTTTTATTCATTTAAACTTATCATATATATTAAAATTCATTTATGTATATTATATTATACTTAAAATTGATATTATGTATATTATAATATACATAAAAATAAAAAATGTAAAGAAAAATATAAAATTAGTATCAATAAATAATATGAAAAAGTATTATATTAAATTTAAAATTACTTGATGTATATTGTTAGATGAAATTTAGACTTTTAATTTACTTTCTTTATATAATGAAATTATTTTCTTAGAATCTCTAAATAACTGCAAAATTAAAGGATATAGCATATTTTATACTATATCCTTTATAAAGGTATTTTGAGTTCTAATAAAACACATCATGTTTCTTTATAAGTATTTTATTAAATCATTTTATATATTACAGACATATGAATTACTGATTCATCGTCATTTAAATTTTTATATGAATGTTTTCTATCTGCTTTAAATTTTAATGAATCATATTCTTTTAGGATAAATACTTCTTCTCCTATACTTATGGAAATTTCCCCTTTCATAACTGTTACTATTTCTATAGTGCCTTTATTATGTTCTTCTGTGAACATTACTCCACCTTTAGATAGATAAGTTCTATAAAATTCTGTAGTTGTAGGAGCATCTTCTCTAAAAATTAATTCTATTCTAAAAGATTTATCATCACTTTCTATTCCTACACTATTATTTGCTCTTGATAGTTTAATATCTTCATTTATGTCAAATAATTGTGCGAAAGGAATTGATAAGGTTTCACAAATTTTCCACATAATGCTTATAGTTGGATTAGCATCTCCTTTTTCTATTTTTGATAATGTTAATCTACTTATATTTATTTTATTTGAAAGTTCTTCTAAGCTTAATCCTTTTTCATGCCTTACTTTTCTTATGGATTTTCCTGCTTCAATAATAAAGTTTTTTGATGAAATGCTATCTAAATTATCCATATTTATCCTCTTTCTTTATCTATGCTTATGTAAATGTACATTACTTATTTAAATATATTATACATAATATAAATTAAAATTATCAAATGAAATATTTATATTCAAAATGAAGTATAGTACTTATATAGAAAGGTTCATATTATAAGTTAGTGTTCATATATAGTAAAAAGCCCCCTATTAATATTTGAATTTATAAGAATTTTATTAATTATTCAATCATTATATAGTTATGTATATTCAATTATGTTAAGTTATAAGTAAGTAAATTTAGAAGGGTATATTTTATGCTATTCACTTTATTGTTAAAATACTTTATTATAATAAAGTAATGAAATATTAAAAGTTTAATTAAGAATTTTACTAGAGGTAGGTGTTTAAAATTATGGAGCCTTATAATTCAAAGTTAAAAAGTAAAGAATTAGATTATTTTTTTGAAGGTATTTTAAAGTTACAAGATATAGATGAATGTTATAGATTCTTTGAGGATGTTTCAACTATAGCAGAGATAAAATCTTTAGGACAAAGATTGCAAGTTGCAAAAATGTTGAAAGAAAAGAAAACATATATAGAAATTGCAGAAGTAACAGGGGCATCTACAGCAACTATAAGTAGGGTTAATAAAGCTCTTACTTATGGAAGTGATGGTTATAATATAGTTTTAGATAGATTAATAGAAAAGTAATTTTTAAAAGGGATAACTATCAAAAAATAAAGGGATATATCTAGAATTTGATACATCCCTTTGTTTTTTTATTTTTCTTTAATTTCTTTTATTTGTTTATTAACTTCAAATAATTCATCTTGAACAGTTTTTATTTTAGTTTTGTTATTTGAGATTCTTGATTTTATATCTTCAATTATATTTTGGTAGTTTTCAATTATATCTTCAGCCTTTTCTCCAGGTCTTACATTAAATAGTCTACCTTTGAAATCTTCAAGTCTTTCTTCATCTTTTTTAACAAAACCTCTTAATTTAGCTATAAAATCTTCTTTATTTTTAACTAATGAATTTAAGAATTCAAGTTGCTTTTCATTTCTTGAGCTGTTAATTTGATCAAAGTATTCTTGTCTTAAAGCATAAAATTTATCTCTAGCTTCTTTGAATTCATTTATTAAGCTTTCATTTACATCTTTTCCACAGAAACCAATTTTGAAAAATTCATCACTTAAATCTTTTACTTCTTTAGAAGCTTCTTTCCAGCTTTCATTAACATAAAGAGTTTTTAATTTTTCAATAAGTTCTTTTCTTTTTATAATGTTAAGTTCATTAGAAGCTTTAACTTCATCAAAGAATTTTTGTCTTTCACTGAAAAATGTATTTTTAGCATTTGCATAAGCTTCTGAAATTTCATCGTTTTCTTCTTTACCAGAGAAACCGATTGATTTAAATTCATCACAAAGTTCATTGAATTTTACAGTTGCTTCTTTCCAATTTTCATTGTTAACTAAAGCTTCAAGAGCTTTTATTATTTCTTTTTTCTTATTTCTTTTTTCTTCAAATTCGCTTTCAAGCTCTTTAAAGATAGATTTTCTTTCTTCTCTTAATTTATTTCTAAGTTCATTAAATCTATCAAAGATACTATCATTTTCTTCTTTACCAGCAAAGCCTATATTAAAGAATTCTTTAGTTAAATTTTTTATGTGTTCATCAATTTCTTTATAATTATTATTAACATAAGAAGTATCTTCAAGTTGGCTTAAGATTTCTTTTTTCTTAGCAGCATTTTCTTTGAAGTTTTCTTGTGATTTTTCAAAGAAGGCATTTCTTTTATCATAGAATAAGTGCTTTGCTTCATTTAATTCTCTATTAATAATACTAAGCTCTTCAGCATCAGAGCAATAAATTTCTTTAAATTCTTCACAAAGCTCATAGAATTTTTTATTAGCTTCTTTCCAATTAGTAGCTGTGTTAGCTAATTCTTTGATCTCTTCAACGATAGCTTTTCTTTTTTCAAGATTTTCTTTTTCTTGAGCAAGAAGCATAGCTCCAAATTCACTATCTATGTAAATAGATTCATCTGTCTTTTTCATGGTAAAAATCCCCTTTCGAATTACACTCTTAACTCTATTTTAAAGGTCTATAAAATGTATGTCTACTATAAAGTTAAACTTTATTTTTATAAAATAATGTTCAAATCGCTTATACCAATGGCTTAGAAATAAATATTAACAATCAATCCATAATATTTTTTACCTTTTTTAAAATTTATATGTTAATATTTATATCTCATAATAAAAAAATGAAAATATTGAGGATATTAACATTAAAAATTATGAAAAGTAATTAAATTTAGATAGAATTGACAAAGATTTTTAGATGGTTTATATTTAAAATGCGAAAAATAAAAGTTTTATGAGATTTAACTTTTAAATTTTATATGGAAGTAATTTCAAATTAGACATATATATATTTATGAAAAGTTAAAAAAAAATATGATTAAG
This sequence comes from uncultured Sarcina sp., assembly GCA_963557775.1. Taxonomy (GTDB): domain Bacteria; phylum Bacillota; class Clostridia; order Clostridiales; family Clostridiaceae; genus Sarcina. The sequence continues at coordinate 18,070 of CAUWDH010000024.1, read as the reverse complement.
AAAGTGAGAATTTATTTAATAATTCACTTTTAAAAAATTTAAGGTATAGAATATAAAATAAGTAAAAATAAAAATAAATCAAGAGGTGATTGATTTGGCAAGATTATTTGGAACTGATGGAGTAAGAGGAATAGCTAATACTGAATTAACAGCAAATTTAGCATATGATTTAGGAAGAGCAGGAGCATATGTTTTAACAGAAGGCACACATAAACCTAAAATATTAGTAGCTAAAGATACTAGAATATCAGGTGATATGTTAGAAGCTGCATTAGTAGCTGGTATTTTATCAGTTGGAGCTGAAGCAGTTGTTTTAGATGTAATACCAACTCCAGCAGTAGCTCACTTAATAAGAGAATATGGTGCAGATGCAGGTGTAATGATATCTGCTTCACATAACCCAGTAGAATATAATGGAATAAAGTTTTTTAATTCAAAAGGATATAAATTAAAAGATAGTTTAGAAGATAAAATACAAGAAGTTATAGAAAGTGGTTTTGAGGGGGTTCCTTCACCAGTTGGGACAAAACTAGGAAGAGAAATTGTAGAAGACAATGCTAGTGATGATTATGTTAATTTTGCAAAAGGCTGTGTAAGTCATAGTTTTGAAGGGCTAAAGATAGCGTTAGATTGTGCAAATGGAGCAGCTTATAAAGTTGCAGAAAAGGCATTCAAAGAATTAGGAGCAGAAGTTTTAGTTATACACAATACTCCTGATGGAACAAATATAAATGAGAAATGTGGTTCAACTCATCCAGAAGACTTAATGAAATTTGTTAAAGAAAATGGTTGTGATGCTGGATTTGCTTTTGATGGAGATTCAGACAGATGTTTAGCTGTAGATGAAAAAGGAAACTTAGTTAATGGAGACTTTTTATTAATGATCACAGCTAAATACTTAAAGGATAAAGGTCTTTTAAAGGATGATACATTAGTTGTAACAGTTATGAGTAACTTAGGATTAATGTTAGCTTGTGAGAGAGAAGGAATAAAAGTAGTAACAACAAAAGTTGGAGATAGATATGTTCTAGAAGAAATGGTAAAAGAAAATTACACATTAGGTGGAGAACAATCAGGACATATAATACTTTTAAATAGAAATAGTACAGGCGATGGTGTAGTAACAGCACTTCAAATAGCAGAAATTTTAAAAGATACAGGAAAATCATTAAATGAACTATCACAAATAATGCAAGAATTACCTCAAGTATTAGTAAATGCTAAAGTTCCAAATAACAAAAAAGACATTCATGAAAAAGATGAAGAAATTATAGAAGCAATCAAAAAGATTGAGGTAGCTCTTCAGGGAAAAGGAAGAGTATTAATAAGACCTTCTGGAACAGAACCTTTAGTAAGAGTAATGTTAGAAGGAGAAAATCAAGCAGAAATAGATAAGATGGCACATGATTTAGCTAACATGATAATTGAAAAAGTAAAATAATATTTTAAATTAAGAGATGTATTAATTTCGATACATCTCTTTTTTTGAAGTTTTTAATATATTCTTTAGATTTAATGTTATTATTAATATATGGAGGTGTGAAATTATGGATAATAAATGGTTTACATGGGCAACTAAGCTTCAATCAATTGCCCAAGCTGGTCTTGAGTATTCTAAAGATAAGTATGATATTGAAAGATTTAACGAAATAAGAAATATATCAGCTGAAATAATTTCAGAATATACAGATTTAAGTATGAGTAAAGTAAAAGATTTATTTTGTAATGAAAAAGGCTATCAAACTCCAAAGGTAGATGTTAGAGCTGCCATTTTTAAAGATGAAAAAATTCTTTTAGTAAAAGAAAGTTTAGATGGATCGTGGTCTCTTCCTGGAGGATGGGCTGATATTGGATTATCTGTAAAAGAAAATATTATTAAAGAATCTTTTGAAGAAGCTGGAGTAAAAGTGGAACCAGAAAGGATAATAGCAATACAGGATAGAGATAAAAATAATAAACCTATAGGTCCCTATAGTGTATATAAAATATTTGTATTATGTAAACTTATAAAAGGTAAGTTTAAAGAAAATATAGAAACAGAAGAAAGTGGATATTTTAAATTAGAAGAACTTCCAAGGCTTTCAGAAGGAAGAAATAATAAAGAACAAATAGAACTATGTTTTAAAGCAAAGAATGACCCTAATCAAAAAACTTATTTTGATTAAAAAAAGTTAAACTAAATAAAAGTAGAAGTATTATAGACTCACATTTCTAGACAACTATGACTAAGTATTCAGATGGAGTTAAAACTCCACCTGAATTAAGCCTACGTTTATGTTAGATATATTTATTAATTATTTTCAATAGGGCCATAACAATCTTTATCTAAATATAGCAGAATCTTAGTTAATTCTTCTACATGCTCGATTTCATCATTTATAATTTCTCTAATCATAGCTTTAAGTACAGGATCAGTTAATTTTTGAACAATATCTTCATAAGAAATAATAGCTTCTAATTCTCCTTTAATATCAAATCTAATAGCACTTAGAAGGTTAGAGCAATTTTTGCTTTTTTCAGCAGCATATTTAAAAGGTTTACTTTTAATAATAGTATGTTCTTTGACTTCTTCAGCTTTTTCAGCTTGTACTTTATCAACCCTTCTAAGTGCATCTAAAAGCATACCATAGTGTCTCTTTTCATCTTCAAGAATATGATGTAAAATTTCATTGACATCATCTAAATTGCACCAACCTATATGTTCGCTATAATCATTAATAGCAACTATCTCACCAATTATTGTTTCCCTCAAAAAATTATCTACAGAAAAGGAAATTCCTTGAGGTTGTCTATTCGTTGTATAAGCCATAAAAAACTCCTTAAAACATAAACTTTATATTTATAATATTCAAGAAAGATAATCATTGATACTAAAAAAAGAATAACTTGTCTATACAACTAGATGTTTAGATATTAATACAGAGAAAAACAGAGAAAATAGAAGAAAAATAAAAATAATCTTAAAAAATAGGGAAATTTGAACAAAAAACTTGCAAAGTGAATATGATATGGTATAGAATAGATTCTGAAGTTGCTTAAAGCTTCACTAAAAGCGCCAGAACTCAAAGGGAAGAGTTGACGAGGATAGGGAGTATCGAAATTATTCGGCGGATGCCCTACGGTATAAACACTATCGTAAGAAATTAATTAAAGCTAAAAAGTGATTTTTAGTACAAAGTTGATTTTGTGTTTAACAAAAGAATACAGAGAAGAGGAAGGAAGATAAAATTATGTGCGGAATAGTTGGATATTTAGGAAAAGAACAAGCAAGTAATGTTCTTATTAATGGATTATCAAAACTTGAATATAGAGGATACGATTCAGCAGGAGTTGCTATCTTAGAAAATGGTGAAATTAAGGTTGATAAGCGTAAAGGTAGATTAAAAAATTTAGAAGAGAATTTAGAGAAAAGTCCTATTATAGGAAATATAGGAATAGGACATACTAGATGGGCAACACATGGGGAGCCATCAGACAGAAACTCACATCCTCATAGTAATGGAGACCAAAGCATAAGCGTAGTTCATAACGGAATTATTGAGAACTACCTAGAGTTAAGAGAATGGTTAATATCAGAAGGATATAGCTTTAAATCAGAAACAGATACAGAAGTAATACCAAACTTAGTTGATTATTATTATGATGGTGATTTATTAGATGCTGTAATAAAAGCAACTAAAAAGTTAGAAGGAGCTTATGCAATTGGAGTTATTTGCAAAAATGAGCCTGATAAATTAGTAGCAGTAAGAAAAGATAGTCCATTAATAGTTGGATTAGGAAAAGAAGAATATTTTATAGCATCAGATATTCCAGCAGTTTTAAACTACACAAGAGATGTTTATCTTTTAGAGGATAATGAATTTGTAGTTATGACAAAAGAAGGAATAAAAGTATTAACTGAAGATAAAAAAGAAATAAACAAAGAAGTTTACAATGTAACTTGGGATGCTGAAGCAGCAGAGAAATCAGGTTATGAAGACTTTATGTTAAAGGAAATAAATGAGCAACCAAAAGCTATTAGAGATACAATGGCTGGAAGAATAATTTCAGGAAAAAATGTTAATTTAGATAAAATAGAATTAACTAAAGAGCAATTAGAAAATGTTGATAGAATATATATAATTGCTTGTGGAACTGCTTACCATGCAGGTTTAATAGGTAAATATGCTATAGAAAAATTATGCAGAATCCCAGTAGAGGTGGAAGTTGCTTCAGAATTTAGATATAGAAATCCAATAATAACAGATAGAACATTATTAATGGTTGTTAGCCAATCAGGAGAAACAGCAGATACTTTAGCAGTTTTAAGAGATGGTAAGAAAAAAGGAGCTAGAGTGCTTGCAGTAACAAATGTAGTGGGAAGTTCAATATCAAGAGAAGCTGATGATGTTCTTTACACATTAGCAGGTCCAGAGATAGCTGTTGCATCTACTAAGGCTTATGTAACACAATTAATTGCAATGTATATAATTGCATTATACTTTGCAGAATTAAAAGGAAGCTTAGCTAGGGAAGAAGTAGAAAAGGTAAAAGAAGAAATGCTTAAATTACCTGGAAAAGTTGAGGAAGTATTAAAGAGTGAAGAAGTAATAAAAGAATTTGCTAAAGAAGTAGCGAAAGAAAAAGATATGTATTTCTTAGGTAGAGGACTTGATTATGCAGTAGCTTTAGAGGGTTCATTAAAATTAAAAGAAATATCATATATTCACTCAGATGCATATGCAGCTGGAGAATTAAAACATGGTCCTATAGCATTAATAGAAAAAGGAATAAAAGTTGTTGCATTAATGACTCAAGAAAGTTTATTAGATAAAATGGTAAGTAATGTACAAGAAGTAGTTACAAGAGGTGGATCAATATTAGGAGTAGGAACAAAAAGTGAAGGACTACATGAAACAATGATGGAAAGTATGATATATATTCCTGAAACAATGGAAATATTAACACCAGTATTATCAGTAATACCATTACAATTATTATCTTATTATGTTGCTAAGACAAAAGGTTGTGATGTAGATAAACCAAGAAACTTAGCTAAATCAGTAACTGTTGAATAATTTTTAAATCAATAATAGGGGTTGAATACAATGAGAGAAGAATTATTAGTAAAATTATTAGAAGAATATAAAGAAACAGAAAGATGTCTAGAGATGGGCATGGAGTGGCTTAAAGATAAAGATTATGCTACAGGAAAATTAGATTTAATTAAAGTGATAATAAAGGATTTAGAAAAATTAGAAGCTACAAATTAATAATTGAATAAATAATGGAATATTTAAGGAACTCTATATAGATTTGAATGTAACATTTCTATATAGAGTTTTAATTTATAAATTAGATTAAATTTGCGTTTACCTTAAAGCTACTTTAAATTATGTATTTTTTATTTATATTTGGTTTATATAGATGATATGTAGTATAGAGTTGGGAATAGAGTAGGTTTAAGATAATATATACAGAGGTTGAATTTAAATTTAATAGTAATTAAATTGTATAACAAAGTGTTAATAAAATGAAAAGAATTTAGGAGAAATAAAAAAAAGTTGCAAAATATGGTATTATGTAAAATATAGGGAAAAAGTTGGTATAGAGGGTAAAAGTATGAGGTTAGATGTAAAAAGAAAACTAATTCTTATAGGAGCATCTTTTGTTATTACTTTGTGTGGTATATATTGCTTTATAAACCAGAGATATATTGATTATAAATTAAATAAGATTATTGAAGAAAAAAACTTGAAATTAGAATCAGAGATAACAAAAGATATAAAATTAAGCTTAGAGGAATTAAATAATAATGATTTTAATAAAAAAGATGTTATAAAGAACTTTTCTATTTATGAGTTTGATGGGGGAAATGTAAAGAAGGTTCAAGGTGAATTAAACATTGATAAAAATATATTATTTAATGTGATTAAAGCAGAAAATAATATAGGAATGATAATTAATGAAGAAAAATTATTATTACTGAAAAAACAATAATTTAATTTTTATAAAAGAAATAGATTTAATAAATAATCAAGAAGATATAAGTTATGATTACTTACCTTATGGATCACAGTATTTAAATTTTTATAATGAAGTTAATATAAATTCTGAGTTATTAGATATTAAACTTTTAGAAAAAAAAGATAATAAATTAGATAAAATTTTATTAATAGAGGATTTTCTTAATAAGAAAAATTATATATCTTTAAAAGTAAGTGATGAAGCTATAAGCTATAATATAGTAAAGCAAATAGTAAGAAGTGTATTATTTATCTATGCTGTTATAAGCTTATTATTTATTATTTTACTTTTTAAAATAATAAATAAGGAATTTTTTCATAAGATACAGTGTTTAGAAAATAGAATAAAGGGGATTTTAGGTGAATCTGATAAACCTAAAAAGATTATAAAAAATTTAAATACGGATAGTATAGATTATATTGAAAATAATATAGACACTATAATAAGTTCTGTACACGAATATAAGGAAATAGTAAATTATTATTCTAAATATGATAGTTTAACAACTCTTATAAATAGAGAAACTTTTATAAAAGAAGGAGATATAGAAATAGGTAATGAGAAAGTTTTTGCCCTAATTTATATAAATTTAGATGGATTTTCTTATTATAATAATAATTTTGGTTATGTAAAAGGTGATGAAATTTTAAGAGAAGTATCAAGAACAATCTTAAAATATGGTGGAAGTAACAATATGTTTGCAAGAATTGGTGGAGATGAATTTGCAATTTTAATTAAAGATAAAAAAATATTTAATGATCTACAAAATTATACTGAAAAATTAATAGAAAAAATAAATGAAATTAAATTACATGATAAGGAGAGTTTTGTATCTGCTAGTATAGGTATAGCTATAAAGAATAAAAGAGATAAAAATACAACAGAACTAATAAATAATGCTTATTTAGCTATGATTAGTGTTAAGGAAAATGGAAAAAATAGCTATGAGGTTTTCACAGCTTCTCATAAAAAAGAAATAACCATAGATATGATACAAAAAGCACTATACAATGGAGATATACAAATACATTATCAACCAAAAGTAAATATAAAAAAGAATGAAGTTGATGGGGTAGAGGCTTTAGTTAGATGGTTTGATAAAGAAAAGGGTTACATATCTCCTATGGATTTTATAAAAGTAGCAGAGGATACTGGATTTATAATAACTTTTGGAGATTGGGTATTTAGAAATGCTGTACGAGATATAAAGAAGATGAATGATGAATTAGGTAAAGAAATTTCAGTAGCAATAAATGTATCACCAATTCAATTTATGCAAAAAAACTTTGTAGGTAAGATAAAAAAAATATTAATAGAGGAAGATATGAATCCTAAGAATGTTGAAATAGAATTAACTGAGAGTATAGGAATTTTTAATTCAAAATATGTTGTTAGTATCTTTGAACAATTAAGTGAATTAGGTATATCTGTTGCTATAGATGATTTTGGAACAGGATATAGCAGTCTAAAATACTTAAAAGAATTTAAAATTAGCACTATAAAAATAGATAAAACCTTTATTCAAGGCGGAGATAAAAATATAAGTATTATAAAATATATAATAGATGTTTCTAAAATTTTAGGCTTTTCAGTTGTAGCAGAGGGGGTTGAGGAGTATAGACAAGCAAAAATATTAAAGAATTTACGTTGCGATTATATACAAGGATATTTCTTTTATAAGCCTATGGCGATTCAAAAGTTATATGAAGTAGTAAAGAATGATGAAACTATAATAATAAATTAAAAAATATTTTATTATATTGATTTCCATTAAATGTTAATATATACTTTACCTAAAGAATAATATTTGTAATATTATAATTTGTTATATACTAGAGGTATACAAGTATAAGTTAGTAGATAACTACGACTAAGCATTCAGATGGAGTCAAAACTCTACCTGAATTAAGTTTACGTTTATAGTATATAGTTTTTTAGGAGGGGAGTAAGGGGAAAGAACCCTATAAAATTATGAGCAAAAAAGAGTTAAGAAATATAATTATGGATAAAAGACAATGTGTTGAGATAGACAATAAAAAAATATGGGATGATAATATAAAAAATAACCTATTAAATAGTGAAGAATATAAAAAAGCCAAAACTGTATTTATATATGTGAGCATGAGTGATGAAGTTAATACTATAGAAATAATAGAAACTATGCTTAAAGAAGGCAAACGAGTAGCTGTTCCTAAAGTAATAACAGAATTAAAAGCAATGGAAGCTTTAGAAATAAAAAGTTTTTCTGATTTAAGTGAAAGTGGAGCCTTCGGCATATTAGAACCAACTATGGATGCAAAAAATATAAGTGAAGAAATAGATTTATCTATAGTACCTGGCCTTGCTTTTGATTGTAAAAAAAGAAGACTTGGTTATGGTGGAGGATTTTATGATAAATTTTTTGCTAAGTATGAAAAATCAATAAAAGTTGCTTTATGTTATGAGTATCAAATTTTAGAGGAAATAGAAGTAGAAAGCTTTGATAAAGAGATGGATATTTTAATAACAGAAAAAAGAATAATAAAGTAATATATCTAATAAAAAGAAAAGTATCTAAATTAAGGTATTTTTCTTTTTTTATTGGAAATAAATGGTTGAACTTCTTTAAGATTTAGCATATAATAATATTAAATGAATAAAGGTCTTTTATCAAGAAAGGTGGAGGGACTGGCCCTATGAAACCTAGCAACAGCTGATATCATGAATCAGAATTGTGCTAAATCCTGCAAAGGAGTTTATTCCTTTGATAGATAAAAGAGATTGTTTCCTAGATGAAAGCTATTTCAATCTCTTAGATTAAAATAGTTTTTTATTTTTGGGATTATCTAGCATTAACGTTGCACTTGTATAATAGGCCACCTAAATTAGCACTTGGGTTTTAATCCAAGTAAAAAATAAAAAGGGGGCTTTTTTTATGAGTAAAAATTTAAAAGAAGGAACAATTTGTGTTCAAGGAGGGTATTCACCAAAAACAGGTGAACCAAGAGTATTACCAATATATCAAAGTACTAGCTATAAATTTGATGACCCTGAAACTGTAGCTAATCTTTTTGATTTAAAAGAAGAAGGACATCTTTATAGTAGAATTAGTAATCCAACTTTAGAGTCTTTAGAGAAGAAATTTTCACAGCTAGAACATGGTGTGGGAGCAGTTGCAGTGTCATCTGGACAATCAGCAGTGCTTTTATCAATCTTAAATCTTTGTAAAGCTGGAGATAATATTATTTCGGCAGTTACTTTATATGGTGGAACATTTAATTTATTCAATGTTACATTAAAAAATTGGGGAATAGAAACAAGATTTTTTGATCCAGAAGCAAGTGAAGAAGAAATAAGCAAATTAATAGATGAAAATACTAAAGCGATTTTTGGAGAAACTATTGGAAATCCAGGCTTGAATATTTTAGATTTTAAGAAGTTTTCAAAAATAGGAAGAGATAATAAAATACCTTTTATTGTAGATAATACAATAGCTAGTCCATGCCTTTGCAATCCTATAGATTTGGGAGCTAATATAGTTGTTCATTCAACTTCTAAGTATTCAGATGGTCATGCAACAGCTTTAGGTGGAATTATAGTTGATGGTGGAAATTTCAATTGGGACAATGGAAAATTTTTATCTCTTATAAAGCCAGATCCAAGTTATCATGGAATTAAGTACGTAGAAAGCTTTGGAAATGCTGCTTATATTACAAAATTAAGAGTAACATTACTTAGAGATTTTGGATGTATATTAAGTCCTTTTAATGGATTTTTAACTAACTTAGGTTTAGAAACTTTACATCTAAGAATGAAAAAACATAGCGAAAATGCTCTTGCATTAGCTAAATATTTGGAAAGTAATGAAAATGTAGTTTGGGTTAATTATCCTTTATTAGAAAGTCATAAAAATTACAATAGGGCAAAAGAAACTTTAAAAGGAGGAGCATCAGGACTCTTAACCTTTGGAATAAAAGGTGGAGTCTTAGCAGCGAAAAAGTTCACAAAGGCCTTAAAACTAGTTACTTTAGTTGTACATTTAGGTGATGCAAGAACAACTCTTTTACATCCAGCAAGTACAACACATAGTCAATTAACCGAAAAAGAACAAATAGCATCAGGAGTATTACCTGATTTAATAAGAGTTTCTGTGGGCATAGAAGAAGTTGAAGATATAATAAGTGATTTTGAACAAGCATTTAAGGTAATAGGAGAGTAAAAATGGCTATCTATACATCTAAAAATTTAGAGGGAATAAATCCTCTTAAAGAAAGATTTAATATAAAAGTTAGAGATGAATTCGAAGATGGAATAAAAACTATAGGAATCTTAAACTTAATGCCAACAAAATGTGAAACAGAAACTCAAATATTAAGACTTCTTTGTGAAACAGGAGAAAATCTTAGAGTAGAATGTATAAAACTAAGTACCTATAAACCTAAAAATATATCCTATGAATATATTTGTAAAAATTATATTAGTTTTAATGATATAAAGGAAAACTTAGATGGCATCATTATAACAGGGGCACCACTTGAAAAATTAGAATTTGAAGATGTTGATTATATAGATGAATTAAGAGATGTTTTAGATTATACAAAAAAATATATAAAGAATTCACTTCATATATGTTGGGGAGCTCAGGTTGCATTAAATCATTTTTATTCCATAAGAAAAGAGTTAAGAGAAGAAAAAATATTTGGATTATTTTCTAACGAAATATTAGAGAGAGATAAAATTTTAGATGGTATAGATAATGGCTTTAAGGCACCACAATCAAGGCATACATCTTTGAATAAAAATGATATAGCAAGTTGTAAGGAATTAAAACTTTTAGCAATAACAGAAGAAGGAGAACAACATCTTCTTAAAGGAAGCCATAATGATTATTATATTTTAGGTCATATAGAGTACGATAAGGATACATTAAAAAGAGAATATCTAAGAGATTTAGAAAAAGGACTAAAAATAAATATTCCTAAGGGGTATTTTAAAAATAATAATGTAGAAGAAGAAATTAATTATATTTGGCACGAAGATGGAGTTAAGTTATATAAAAATTGGGTAAAATCTATTTAATAAGTTAAATATGTCTATCCATATGATTATATAGATAAAAATAATTATCTATATATATATGGATAGATTTTTTTATTTAATTTTCTTCCTTTTGAAACTTATTTTAGATTATAAAGTTCTAATAAAGTAAGAAGAGAATTTAAAATAATTTTTAGGGGGAATTTTTGTGAAGGGGTTGAAATTATATAAGAAAGGAAAGTTTATTAAAATAAAAGTTAAGCATATTTTAATTGGCTTAGTTATTATTTTTATTTTTATACCTAATTTAATAATTGGAGTATCTTATACAATTTTTGATATGAATTGGAGAGTTACTAATAAAGGGATACCAGCAAGTTTTTTTACACAAGAAATTTTAAATATTTATGTTAAGATGCCTAAGTTATCTCCTTTTGAAGATATTGCTTATTATATTATGGGAAGAAATTATTATAACACTAATACAAATAACTTTATTGTATCAAGAGAAATTTTTAAAAGTAGTGAGCCACAATATAGTTCTTATAAAGGCTTAGAAAGTGCAATACTATGTCATGAAAAAGCTATTAAGGGGAAAAGTAGTGGAACCTATTACAATAAAAATGCTCAAGCATTAATTGAACTTTATTATGTAAAGGGAGAGATTGAAAGAGCTAAAGCTATTGTTGAACAAATGAAAAGTTCTAAAAATAGATATACAAAAAATTTAGGATATTTAAGTGAATCTATATTATTGGTAAAGCTTCAAAAATATGATGAAGCTTTGATTTCATTAAATAATCTCGAGGATGAATATAAAAAGAAAGTAGAATTTGATTTTTATAGGCATTTAGGTCAAATATATATGTTGAAGGGTGAAGAAAAATTAGCAAAGGAAGCATTTTATAAAGTTTTTAATTTTTCTTATGAATTAAGAGGGAAAAAAAGTATTGGGCAAGAATTGAATTATGAAAAAAATTATTTTAAAGATTTTTATTATAGGGGGTATTTTATAAAAGATGATGAAAATAAAAAATTACTAGAGGAAAGAAAAAAAGTAGTCTTGGAAAATGTAGTTAATGATGAAAATAGAGGAGATGTCAAAGGATATTTTATTATTGATGGAATACCTATGGAAGGTGCTTTAATTAAGTTAATTCCACAGGGAGAAGGAATTTATATGAATAGTAAACAAAGAGAATATCCTTACGAAATAACAACCTTTTCCTATGTAAACAAAAAAGGAGAGTTTTATTTTAATAATGTTTCAGAAGGAATATATGAGATTGATATAGTTTTGCCTTATTATAAGATTTTAAATAGTGGATTAGAGTTAATGGATAATGAAAAACAAGGAGGAATGGTTTTTCTAACAAATTATTTAGAAGTAGTATCTAAAAAAAATATTGAAGAAGGAAAAAAATATAACGAAAAATATATTGTCATTAGTGATGATAAAAGATATTTAGGAATTTCAGATAATAAAGATGATAAAAGTATATTTAATGAAACTTATTATGTAGAAGAAAATAAGGGGATTAAATTAATAGAAGAGGAAAACAAAATTATTTTAAGTACTACGAGTAATCATGGTTTTGAAAGAACAATTTTAGGTATTGATATTGGTAAATATTTTGCTAAGGGGCAAAGTGTAGAATTATCCAAAAATTTTCTTTTAGAAGAATTTAATGTGGAGAATTCAATAAATTTTAGGTTTAAGGATGTTGTTAATTTAAATGATACTATAAGTTTTACACAATATAATATCGAAAATATGGATAATTATAGATCAATTAAAATTTCATATAATGAAAAGGAAAAAGAATATATAAAGAATGAGGACTTTAAAGGTTTATTAAAATATTATGAGGGGCTTTATGAAAAAGGAAATAGGGATATAGATGTAATGGAAAGACTTATAAAGCTATATGTACTAGGAGTAGATAATTTAGGGAATGGAAAAAATGTTAATAAAGCTATAGAACTAAATGAAGAGCTTAAAGAGATTACTAAAAGTGAGACTATATATACACAAATAAAAAGATATATTACTAATTATAATCAAATAGAATTTCTTTTAAGAAAAGACTTCGAATAGTAGCTTGTGTAAAAGGGGGAAGCAACTTGGATGAAAGGGAGTTAATTAACGGGTTAGTAAACGGTAAGGATGAAGCTTTTGATAAATTAATAGATTTATATGGTAATGATATTTTAAGATTGTGTTATATAAGGACATCTCAAATGGAAGTAGCAGAAGACTTAACACAAGAAACTTTATTAGGAGTTTTTAAGTATATAGGAAAATTTAAAAATAAATGTTCACTTAAGACATGGGTTTATAAAATAGCTATAAATAATTGTAATAAGTATCAAGGGAAGTTATATAAAGAAAAGTCTATGGTGACTTATGTTAGTTTTTTAGAAGACAAAGAAAAGGATATAGCTTATGATGAAATTGGAGTTGATGAGTACTTAAGGGAATGTAACAAGAGTATTATTTTAGATGGATTAAGTAAGATAAATAAAAAATACCAAGATGTTATTTATATGTTTTACTATGATGATATGTCTATTAAAGAAATTAGTAGTGTTTTAGAAAAAAGTGAGAATACTATAAAGACTTTTCTTAGAAGAGGGAGAATTGAGCTTTCAAAAAATATAAAAAAGGAGGATTTATATGTATAGTGACTTTGAAAATATAAAGATTAGCAGTGATTTTAAAAATAGAATAAAAGAAAAGTATAAAGAAGAAAAGAAAAAGCCTAAATATAAGCTAAGAAAAGCATTAAATTATGAAATTGAAGTACCAAAAGTTATTATAGCTGCTCTTTTAGTTGTTGCAATAATAACTCCTATTATGGAATCTATAAATAAAGTGAAGGATTTAACTTATTATAAAATAAATACAACAGAAGTTGAAGAAAGATAAATATATTTTTTGGTCTGCCATAGTTATATGAAAGGAAAAAAAGGATGTATCTGTAATTTGATACATCCTTTTTAATATTTTAAATATTAATTTTATTATCTTTCTTTGTTAGCTATTTCAGCAGTGATTCTTTCGATGAAGCTATCAAGAGACATTGCTCCTTCTTCACCATTCTTTCTGCTTCTTACAGCAACTTCTTTGTTTTCAGCTTCTTTTTCACCAACAACTAGGATATAAGGAACTCTTTCTAATCTAGCTTCTCTTATTTTGTATCCTATTTTTTCAGTTCTATGGTCAGCTTCAACTCTAACTCCTCTGTTTCTTAAGCTTCTAACAACATCATCAGCATAATCAGCATATTTATCTGATAGAGGAAGAACTTTAGCTTGAATTGGAGATATCCAAGTTGGAAGAGCACCAGCATATTTTTCTATAAGCATAGCAAGAGTTCTTTCATAACATCCAATTGAACTTCTGTGGATGATATAAGGTCTTTTCTTTTCTCCATCCTTATCAACATAAGTCATATCAAATCTTTCAGCAAGAGCAAAGTCTATTTGAATAGTTATGATTGTATCTTCTTTTCCGTGAACGTTCTTAAATTGGATATCAAGTTTTGGTCCGTAGAATGCTGCTTCATCATCAGCTTCTTTGAAGTCTACATTTAAGTGAACTAAAATTTCTCTCATTATATCTTGAGTTTTTTCCCAAGCTTCTGGGTTATCAATATATTTTTCTTTATTGTTAGGATCCCATTTTGAGAATCTGTATGAAATATCATCAGCAATTCCTAGAGTTTCCATAACATATTTTATTAAGTTAAGAGTTTCTTTAAACTCAGTCTCTAATTGTTCTGGAGTACAAACTATATGACCATCTGCAAGAGTAAATTGTCTAACTCTTATAAGACCGTGCATTTCTCCTGAAGCTTCATTTCTGAATAGAGTAGAAGTTTCACCGTATCTTATTGGAAGGTCTCTATAGCTGTGTTGTTCAGCATTGTATATTTGATATTGGAATGGACAAGTCATTGGTCTTAGAGCAAATACTTCATCATCTTTTTCTTCATCACCTAAAACGAACATTCCATCTTTATAGTGGTCCCAGTGTCCTGAAACTTTGTAAAGATCGCTTTTAGCCATTAAAGGAGTTTTAGTTAAAACGTAACCTCTTTTTTCTTCTTCGTCTTCTATCCATCTTTGAAGAGTTTGAATAACTCTAGCACCTTTAGGCATCATTAATGGAAGTCCTTGACCTACTTTTTCATCAGTAGTGAATAATTTTAATTCTCTACCTAATTTATTATGATCTCTTTTTTTAGCTTCTTCTAAAGCTTCTAAGTGAGCATCTAAATCAGATTTTTTAAGGAATGCTGTTCCATAAATTCTTGAAAGCATTTTATTTTTTTCGCTACCTTTCCAGTAAGCTCCAGTAGCTTTTTGTAATTTAACAGCTTTCATTGGTTTTAATGACATTATATGTGGACCAGCACAAAGGTCAACAAAGTCACCTATTTGATAGAATGAAATAACCTCATCTTCACCTAATTCTTCTATAAGTTCAATTTTATAAGGTTCATCATTCATAAGTTCTTCAGCTTCATCTTTTGAAAGAGAGAAGTATTTTATTTCAGGATTTTCCTTTATTATTTTTCTCATTTCATCTTCAAGTTTTTCAAGATCAGCAGCTGAGAAGGAACCTTCTTTATCAAAATCATAGTAGAAACCATCTTCTATAGCAGGTCCTATAGCTATTTTAGCTTCAGGGAATAATCTTTTAACAGCAGCAGCTAAAACGTGAGAAGCTGTATGTCTAAAAGCATCTTTACCTTCTTGAGAATCAAAAGTACAGATTTCAAGCTCACAATCAGCATTTAATGGGAATCTTAAATCTTTAACTTCACCATTAACCTTTCCGCACATAGCATTTCTTGCAAGACCAGCACTTATTTCGTTAGCAATATCTAAAATAGAGCTTCCTGCTTTAACTTCTTTAATTGAACCATCTTTTAAAGTAATTTTAATCATAGTAAAATCTCCTTCCTATTTTTTATATATATTAATAACAATTTGAACTCTAGGTACTGGGAACTAAATTGGATATAAAAAAACTCCCGTTCCTTTTCCTAGAAGAAAAGGGACGAGAGAGTATTCCCGTGGTTCCACCCAAATTGTGTAAAGAAATTTACACCACTTTAAAAACTTTAACGCAGTTTATACGGACTGGATTAGAGTCACTCAGAGGTAGTTTTCAGCTAATTCCATCTAAAAATGCTCACAGCAAATTGCATTTCTCTCTGGTAGATTTATCAAAGCTTACTCGTCTCATCAACGTATTGAAATATTGTTAATGTAATTATAGAACTTTAAATATTTACTGTCAACAGAGTTTTTTAAAGAAAAATAAAACAAAAAAACTATATAATATAATACTCAAAATGTACAGAAAAGTTAATTAGTAAGTTTAGATAAAAATATTTAGTTAATTCCAAACTGCATTTTGTAGTATCATGTCTTCAAGCATTTCCTCAGAGTAATGTTTATTTCCCATTAAGAAGAAAATTACATCTTCTTTTTTGTAGCCTTCTTTAAAAAGTTTAAGGGTGTTTTTTAGTTTTTTACTACCACTAACAGATAATTCTAATATATATGTTAATTCCTTTAAGGAATAAAATTTTTTATCTAAAATTTCATATAAGTAATTTTGTAGTTCAAGCTTATATTGAGTATCGATGATTTTGTCTTTATGAGGACCAGAAGGACCCCTATGATGTTTTTCACAAAGATATTTACAATTAAATTTAAAATCAACATTATAATTTTTTTTATAAACAATATGATGCAAATCAGCAGAAGCACCACAAACTTCACAATAAAACAAAAACAACGCTCCTTTCAAACGAAATATTTACAATAAGTTGAACTAATTATCATAACTAGTTTATACAATTAAAATAACATGAAAGAAGAAGAGAATCAAATTACTTAAATTTAACTTATATATTTTTAATATGTATATTGAGGAATATACATATATGTAATATAATGGAAATGATAGCGAAGGAATAAAGGAAGGAGTAGTAATGAGAAGTCATATAAATTCTTTAAAATATTGGACAGATTTAATAAGAGACGATGAAGTTAATGAAAAAATGTTTTTAGAAGCACCTATAACTGAAGAAACTAAATTTTTACACTATATAATATTTACTAAAAATTCTGGAATAGAGAATAAGTGGATTGCTATGCCAAATAGTAAAAAACTTTTAGGTTATATAAAGTATTGTTTTTTGCCTGAAGCTTATTATAAATGGGTTGAAGCTAGAGATAAGTCAAGTCGTGAAATACCTATAATAACCATTGAACAAGTTCTTTTATCTATATGGAGTAGACTGACAAAGGAAGAAAATGAAAAAATAATAAATGAGACAAATCATTTAAGAGAATTATGGGAAGTAGAGGATGAAAAGATTATAGTGGGTTTAAAATCTCTAGAGAGAGAGTTTAATAGAGATTGGAAGGGCAATGAAAATGTATTTTTATATTTTAAAGTATTTAATGATGCAAGAGAACTAGGAGAATTTGTATTAGATGCAAATAAAATTATAGGAAAGAATGAAATATCTTATAATCAAGATACTCTAAGTCACGAGAAGTGGTTGAGTCTTTGTAGCAATGTTATAAAAGATAAAGAAGCAGCTGAGAGTTTTAAAAAGATTCTTATAAATGGCTTAACAGAAGTAATATAACTAGTTTTTTATTTAATTAAACCTAGCTAGTATGGGGGAGTATTTTGTTTAAGTAAATTTCTTGTTAGAAAATTTTAAATAAAATGTTGACAAAGTAAAAGTCATTTAATATAATAATTTATGTACTTAGTGCTTAGCAACTAAATACATAAATGTGTATCTTTAGCTCAGCTGGATAGAGCAACGCCCTTCTAAGGCGTGGGTCTGGGGTTCGAATCCCTAAAGGTACACCATGTTGGGATATCGCCAAGCGGTAAGGCAACGCACTTTGACTGCGTCATGCGCAGGTTCGAATCCTGCTATCCCAGCCATACACTGCGGGTGTAGTTCAATGGTAGAACACCAGCCTTCCAAGCTGGATACCCGGGTTC
>CAUWDH010000023.1:0-58104 GCA_963557775.1 uncultured Sarcina sp. | reverse complement strand
TGGTTTATAATAAATTCGTCTGTTTAATTTTCAAATATCATTTTTACTCTGTCGCTCTCAAGCGACTTCTTTATGTTATCATTAATCGCTTTCTTTGTCAACATTTTTTTAAAAGTTTTTTTCGAAACTTTTAATTTGTTTTGTTGTGCATCTCAGCGACGAGATTTATCTTACCATGATATCTCCCCTTCTTCAGTATCTAAATTTCCTATTTTAATAAATAAAATATATTTTTCTTTATTTATCTCTATTTTTCTCTATTTTTATATATATGATACACCAGGTAAAGATGTATTAAGAAATAATTGCTTTGAATCCAAAAAAGCATAAATAAAAAACAATAAACCTATAAAATTACTTTACATTAATAACTTTATAGGTTGTTTAATTTGAAAGTTAAATTACTTTTTTAGCACATAATTATCAATACATTCTGAAAAACTGCCTATTATATGTTTAGCATGTTGTTTTATTTCATCTTCAACATAATCAAAAGTAAAGCTATTTTCTTTTCCACTTAGCATAGATATATCATTTCCTGAATCTCCAATAGTAAAT
The DNA here is from genome assembly GCA_963557775.1 of uncultured Sarcina sp. Classification (GTDB taxonomy): domain Bacteria; phylum Bacillota; class Clostridia; order Clostridiales; family Clostridiaceae; genus Sarcina. The sequence continues at coordinate 57,546 of CAUWDH010000023.1, read as the reverse complement.
ATATCTTTACTATCTATTTTGAACAACTCTTCTATATATTTTACCCCTTCTCCCTTAGAACATCCTTTAGGAACTATATCTATAAAATGATTATTTCTATAAGCAATCATAAAATCACTATATTTACTATTTATCATTTTACATATCTTTTCTAAAGGTTCTATATGCTTACCATCTTCTTTTTTATAATGTATTGCTATAGCTAATATATTTTGATTTAATATTTCTTCTAACTCTAAAAAATCTAATTTAAAGCCATCATCTTCCTTCACTAAATTTTCTCCATTTCCATGTACTAAGTAATACTTTTCACCATTATTTATACTTATGTTCAAACATTCTGATTTAATAGAATTTATAATATCATATACTTCTTTATTTTTTAGTTCTCTTCTATTTACTATATTTTTTTCAGAATCTAAAATCATAGCTCCATTTAAAACTATATAATAGTCAAATTTAATTTCATGTTCCTTTTCTACTATTTCAACACCTTCTAAAGACCTTCCTGTACAAGCAACAACTATATTATTATTCTCTTTTAATCTTTTAAAGGCAGCTATATTCTCTTTATCTCTTTCATCATGATGTATTAAAGTACCATCAATATCTGTAATAAATATTTTTTTCATTTTAACCCCTCTAACATCTTCCTAAAAATTATCCACAATAAATAATAATCATTTTTTCTATACTAATACTATATGCGTCTATACAAAATGGTTTCATAAAATCTCAATAAAAAAAGTAGGTAGAAATACATTTCTACCTACTTTTTATTTAAATCTTAGTTTATTCTTCGCTTTCTTCAGCGCTTTCTACTAATTGTTCTAATCCATTATCAGAAATAACTTCATTAGAAACTTCTTCATTTTCTATGTTTTCATCATTATCATCTTCAAGCTTTTCACTAGCTGGTATCTTAGCTATAGCAACAACTTCCTCTTCGTCAAGAGTTCTCATTACTTTAACTCCCATAGTAGATCTACTTGTTGTTGATATGTCTGCTACATTAACTCTTATAGCAACTCCACTATTATTTATAAGCATTATTTCATCATCATCTTTACAAACTGTTGCACCAACTACAACACCTGTCTTATCTGATAATTTATATGTTATTAGACCCATTCCGCCTCTACCTTGTACTTTGTACTCAGTTAAGCTAGTTCTCTTACCATATCCAAATTCACTTATAACTAAAAGTTTTTCATCTGATACAGCTATATCCATACATACTGCTATATCTCCCTCTCTTAGAGTAATAGCCTTAACCCCTGAAGCAGTTCTACCCATAGGTCTAACATCTTGTTCATTAAATCTAATAGAGTACCCATTTCTAGTTACAACTATTATATCTGCATCTCCATGAGTAAGTTTTACTCTTAGAAGTTCATCACCTTCTCTTAAGCTAATAGCTATAAGACCTGATTTTCTTATATTTCTAAAATCAGTTAAAGGTGTTTTCTTAACTATACCATTTTTAGTACCCATAAATAGATATGCATCTTCTTTTATGTCATCATCTTTTAATGTTAACACAGTTTCAATTCTCTCTTCTGGGTCTAATTGTATTAAATTAACTAAATTTAATCCTTTAGCAACTCTTCCTGCATCTGGAATCTCATAAGCTCTAAGCTTATAAACTTTACCTAAGTTAGTGAAGAATAATACATCAGAATGAGTTGATGTTACAAATACATGTTCAACAAAATCATCTTCTTTTGTTGTCATAGCTTGAATTCCCTTACCACCTCTTCTTTGAGCTGAATAAGTATCTGCTGATATTCTCTTAATATATCCACCATGTGTAAGTGTTATAACAACATCTTCTTCTTGTATTAAGTCTTCTATATCTATTTCATTAGCTTGTTTTTCTATTTGAGTTTTTCTTTCTGTAGCAAATTTAGCCTTAATTGCTAAAAGTTCTTCTTTGATTACTTCTAGAAGTCTAGTTTCACTTCCTAAAATTTCATTTAAATAATCTATAAGCTTCATAAGTTCGTCATATTCAGCTTGTATCTTATCTCTTTCTAAGCCAGTTAATCTTCTTAGTCTCATTTCAAGAATTGCTACTGCTTGTTTTTCACTTAATGAGAACTTTTCAACAAGAGTATTCTTAGCTATTTCTGCTGTTTTTGATTCTCTTATTATTCTTATAACCTCATCAATATTATCTAAAGCTATTATTAAGCCTTCTAAAATATGAGCTCTTTCTTTAGCCTTATTTAATTCAAATACAGTTCTTCTTGTTATAACTTCTTTTTGGAAGTTTATATAATGAGTTAATACTTGCTTTAGATTTAAAACTTGAGGTGCATTATCTACTAATGCAATCATGATAACTCCAAAAGTATCTTGCATTTTAGTATGTTTATATAAAGTATTTAATACTACGTTTGCATTAGCATCTCTTTTTAACTCTATAACTATTCTCATACCTTCTCTATCAGATTCATCTCTTAAATCTGATATACCAGTTACTTTTTTATCTTTTACTAAATCTGCAATATTTTCAATAAGTTTAGCCTTATTTACTTGATAAGGTAGTTCTGTAACAATAATTTTATTTCTACCATTTTCTTCTTCAATTTCAGCTTTAGCTCTTACTACTATTTTACCTTTTCCAGTTTCATAAGCAGCTCTTATTCCTGCTCTTCCCATTATTATACCTGCTGTTGGGAAATCTGGTCCTTGTATATAAGTCATAAGCTCTAAAGATGTTAATTCATCATTATCTATTAATGCAATAGTTCCATCTATAACTTCACCTAAGTTATGAGGTGGTATATTTGTTGCCATACCAACGGCTATACCTGATGATCCATTTACTAAAAGGTTAGGATATCTTGAAGGAAGTACAACAGGTTCTTTTTCCTCACCATCAAAGTTAGGAATAAAATCTACTGTATTCTTATTTATATCTCTAAGCATTTCTGTAGCTATTTTAGTCATCTTAGCTTCTGTATATCTCATTGCAGCTGCTGAATCTCCATCAACTGAACCAAAGTTACCATGACCATCTACAAGCATTTCTCTCATTGAGAAATCTTGAGCCATTCTTACTAAAGCTTCATAAACAGAAGAATCACCATGTGGATGATACTTACCTAAAACTTCACCGACTATTCTTGCACATTTTCTATAACCTTTTTCAGGTGTTAATCCTAGTTCTTGCATTGAATAAAGTATTCTTCTATGAACTGGTTTTAACCCATCTCTAACATCAGGAAGTGCACGACCTACTATAACACTCATTGCATAGTCGATATAGCATTTCTTCATTTCATTGTTTATATCTATGGGTATGACTTTTCCCTCATTAAAATTCATGTGATTCACCTCGTATTAGTACTATATATCTAAATTACTTACTTTCTTAGCGTTCTTTTGAATGAATTCTCTTCTAGGCTCAACTTTATCTCCCATAAGAATTGTAAATATCTCATCTGCTGCCATAGCATCTTCTACACTTGCTCTTAATAAAATTCTCTTCTCTGGATCCATTGTTGTTTCCCATAATTGAGAAGCATTCATTTCTCCAAGACCTTTATATCTTTGGATATTTACTGTACTATCCTTACCGCCAAGTTCTTCTAATGCTACGTCTAATTCATTATCTGTATAAGCATAGCTTTCTTTTTTACCTTTTGATATTTTGTATAATGGTGGTTGTGCTATATAAATGTGTCCACCTTCTACTAATTCTCTCATGTATCTATAGAAGAATGTTAATAATAATGTTCTAATATGAGCTCCATCAACATCGGCATCGGTCATTATTATTATTCTATTATATCTAATCTTTTCTATATCAAATTCTGGTCCTATTCCTGCTCCAATTGCAGTTACTAATGATCTTATAGTATCAGAACCTAAAATTTTATCTAATCTTTGTTTTTCAACGTTCATTATCTTACCTCTTAAAGGTAAAATAGCCTGGAATTTTCTATCTCTTCCTTGTTTAGCTGAACCACCAGCTGAATCCCCTTCGACTATATAAACTTCACATTCTCTAGGGTCCTTAGATGAGCAATCAGCAAGTTTTCCTGGTAATGAACTTCTTTCTAAAACTGATTTTCTTGTTAATTCTCTAGCTTTTCTTGCAGCTTCTCTTGCTCTTGAAGCAAGTAATGCCTTTTCTACTATAATTTTACCTACAGCTGGATTTTCCTCTAAGAAACTAGAGATTCCTGGCCCTACTATTGAATCAACTGCGCTTCTAACTTCAGTATTACCTAACTTCGTTTTAGTTTGACCTTCAAATTGAGGATCTGTTATCTTTACAGAAATAACAGCTGTTAATCCTTCTCTTATATCATCCCCTGAAAGGTTTTTATCACTTTCTTTGATATGCCCAAATTTTCTAGCATAATCATTTATCACTCTAGTTAAAGCTGTCTTAAATCCTGCTAAGTGAGTTCCACCTTCAATAGTATCTATATTGTTGGCAAAAGTGAATATATTTTCGTTAAATCCATCGTGATATTGTAATGCTACTTCAACTATTATTTCATCTCTTTCACCTTCAACATAAATAGGCTCTTGATATAAAGCCTCTTTATTTCTGTTTAAGTAAGAAACGAATGATTTTATTCCACCTTCATAGTGGAATTCTTCTACTTTAACTTCTTCGTCTCTTTCGTCTATTAATTCTATTCTTATACCTTTATTTAAAAAGGCTAATTCTCTTAATCTTTGTTCTAATATTTCAACATCATATACTGTTTCCTCAAAAATTTCCCTGTCAGGTTTAAAATGAACAGTTGTTCCATGTCTGTCCGTTTTACCTATATTTTCAAGGTCACTAGTTACATTACCTCTTTCATATGTTTGTTTCCATATTTCGCCTTCTCTATATACAGTAACCTCACATTGTTCAGATAAAGCATTAACAACGGATGCACCAACTCCATGAAGACCACCGGATACTTTATATCCACCGCCTCCAAATTTTCCCCCAGCATGAAGCACTGTCATTATTACCTCAACTGTTGGTTTATGCATTTTAGGATGTATTCCTACTGGCATACCTCTACCATTATCTGAAACTGTTATTGAATTATCTTTATGTATATAAACTTTAATTGTATCACAATAGCCAGCTAAAGCCTCATCTATACTATTGTCTACTATTTCATATACTAAATGGTGTAATCCCCTTGAACTTGTACTTCCTATGTACATTCCAGGTCTTTTTCTTACAGCTTCAAGACCTTCTAGAACCTGTATTTGACTCGCATCATAACTTTGATTATTTTCTTGTAACATATAATTCCTCCTACTACATACACTCCACCTAAAAAATTAAGGCCAAAGCATTAAGATTTAAGGATTATGATGGTAATTAACATCTGTACGTTTTGTTAATGTTGATGAAGATATTGGTGAAAGGTAAATTCTACTCATTTTGTTTACCTCTGCAACCACAAAAGATTTGGGTGCTTCATCGGTTATTCTTTCAACAAAACCATCTTCATCTGCCATTCTTAAAAATTGAATAGTATCTGAACTATCCATAGCAGATTTTATATCAAATATTCCTATAACATCTTTAATGGGAACGACAACATTCTCCCCTAAATGTAAAAACACAGATCTTCCTCCTTCTGAACAATTTAAGTAATTATTGAACCTTCTTTAACTTTAAATACCTTAGATTTATCATCCAAATAATTTGTTAAATCCTCAATCCCTGTACATGTTATTATACTCTGAATTCCTTTTATAGACCTTAATACATATGCTTTTCTACTAAAATCTAGCTCAGACAATACATCATCTAAAAGTAATACTGGATATTCTCCTGTAAGCTCCTTTATTATTTTTAGTGATGCAAACTTAATTGTTAAAACAGAAGTTCTTTGTTGTCCTTGTGAACCATAAATTTTAGCATCCATAGAATTTAATAGGATTGTAAAATCGTCTCTATGTGGCCCTATAGATGTGATTCTCTTTTCTATATCTTTTTTCCTATTTCCTTGTAATTGAGTTAATATGGAATCTTCTATCTTATCTAAATTCTTGACAGTAGAAATATATTTAAACTCTATAATTTCTTTTCCACTTGTTATATCTCTGTGGATATCTTTGGCATAATAATTTAATTTATCGATATAATTTAATCTAGACTTTATTATAAGTTCTCCGTACTTAGCTAATTGCATATCGTAAATGTCTAGCATTGATTCATCTATATTTTTATTTTTCAATACCGTATTTCTCTGATTTAGAATTTTATTGTATTGAACTAAATTATAATAATACTTTGAATTTAGTTGACATAGTTCCATATCAAGAAACTTACGTCTTACACCAGGTGATTCTTTGACAATTCTTAGATCCTCTGGTGAAAACATAACAACATTAAAAGTCCCAACTAACTCACCAATTTTAGCGACCTTTATCGAATTTATTTGTATAGCTTTTTTTCCGTCCTTTAATATATTTATATCTATTCTTTTGTCTAATCTACTTTTAGCAACTTCTAATCTTATAAATGCCCTGTTTGAATTTAATTCTACAAGTTCTTTATCTCTATTAGTTCTATGAGATTTTGCAAAAGCGCAATAATAAATAGCTTCAAGAATATTTGTTTTTCCTTGAGCATTATTTCCCATAAAGACATTAACATTTGGTCCTAAGCTGATTGCTAAAGTTTTGAAATTTCTATAATTTAATAACTGTAAATTCTTAATATACATATAAACACCTATATTAATTATAACATATAACTTAACTATAAATCTTAATTTTATTAAATTAACTTATAAATTTCTCCTTCAAACTCAACTTCGTCCCCTACTCTTAATTTTTTACCTCTTTGAGTACAAACTTCTCCATTTACAGAAACCATTCCATCTTGAACGAACATTTTTGCTTCAGAGCCTAAAGAAACTGCTCCACACCATTTTAAAAATGAATCTAATTTTATAAACTCTGTATTTATTTTTATTTCTTGCATAACCTTAATTAAACTATAAGTCATAAAACAAATTTATGACTTATAGCTATTTCCTCCTAAAAAATATTTTACTTAGCCATTCTAACTGGTAATACTAAATATTCACAGTCGTCATTATTTTTATTTTTTATTATACATGGTGAAACACCACTAGTTAATTTAATTTGAATATTTTCTTCTTCCATGTTTTTTAAGACATCTAAAAGATATTTTGAGTTAAATGCAATTTGTAAATCCTCTCCTTGCATTTCCATTTCCACTTCTTCCCTTACTTTTCCCAATTGAGAATTAGATGTTATAACTATAATATCATTTGATATGTTAAATTTAACCAAATTAGTATTTCCGTCCTTAGCCATTAAAGATGCTCTTTCAATACCATTTTGTAATTCTTGTCTATTTACATCAATAAGTATTTTATGTTCTTTTGGTAATAAAGAACTATAACTTATAAACTCACCTTCTAATAGTCTTGATATTATTTTAGTATTACCAACATTGAATAAAATATGATTACTTGTAAAAGTAATATTCACAATGTTATTTGAATCATCTAATATTTTTGATACCTCATTGAAGGTCTTTCCTGGTATTACAGCACTTATGTTATTTGGATTATCTATAAATTCTCTTCTTAAGGCTAATCTATATCCATCAAGTGCAACTAAATTAAGTTTTGAATCCTTAACTTCAAAAAGAATACCTTGAAGTATTGGTCTAGTTTCATCTTGAGCTGTTGCAAAAGCTGTTCCTTTAATCATATTTTTTAATAACCCTTGAGGTATTGAACAGTTCATATCTTCACTTATGTTTGGTAAACTTGGGAAATCTTCTGCATTCATGTGGATTAAATCAAATACTGATTTTTTACACTGAATCTCTATTATATTATTTTCCTTTGTTGTTATATGAACTTCATCATTAGGTAATTTTCTTACTATTTCACCTAAAATCTTAGCATCAACAACTATTGCTCCTTGTTCAATAACATTAGCTTCAATTTTTGTTTCAATGCTAACATCTTTGTCAGATCCAATAAATGTAATTAAGTTGTTTTTACATTCTATGTACATACCTTCTAAAATAGGCATTGTACTTTTACCAGTTATTGCCTTTTGAGCTATAGCTATAGCTTCTTGTAATTTACTTTTTTCACATGTGAATTTCATATTAAAAATCCTCCTTAAAATTAAAAAAGATATATTTTAAAATTTTACTTAAAAATAGATAAAAATATATAGATAATATATATATATAATAGTAATAGGGCCTGTGGATAATGTGGATAACTATGATAAACATAGTAATATCAATGGTTTACATAATGTTAAACCTGTGGATAACTCTGTGGATAACTATGTGAGTTATCCACAGAGAAAAAAAGGAAATGTTGAAAAAATAAAAAATCAACACTTATCCACAAAAAGTTATCCACAACCTGTGGATTATTTTCTATTTAACTTGTTAGTTATATCATTTATTGTATTTTGTAATGCTTCATCAGTCTTTAGATTTTCGGAAATTTTTTCATAAGCATGTATTACAGTAGTATGGTCTCTACCTCCAAATTCTTCACCAATTTTAGGTAAGGACATATCAGTTAATTTTCTACTTAAATACATAGCTATTTGCCTTGGATAGGCTATAGTCCTTAATCTTCTTTGAGATTTCAAATCATCTACTCTTAAATTAAAATAATTAGCAATAGCTTCTTGGATAGTCTCTACTGTTACAGCAGAAGTACCTTTATTAGCTATAATATCTTTTAAAGCTTCAGATGCTAAATCAACAGTGATCTCCCTGTTTGTTAAGGAAGAGTAAGCGACTATTCTTATTAGAGCACCTTCAAGCTCTCTAATATTTGATTTTATTTTCGTTGCAATATAGACCATAACTTCATTAGCAACATTAAGTTTTTCTGAATCAGCTTTTTTCTTTAAAATAGCCATTCTAGTTTCAAAATCAGGTGGTTGAATATCTGCAATTAAGCCCCATTCAAATCTAGAACGTAATCTATCTTCTAAAGTTGGAATTTCCTTTGGTGGTCTATCTGATGATAAAATTATTTGTTTATTATCTTCATGTAATGCATTGAATGTATGGAAAAATTCTTCTTGAGTTCTTTCTTTTCCGCCTATGAATTGGATATCATCAATCAAAAGTACATCTACGTTTCTATATTTATTTCTGAATTCCTCATTCTTATCATCTTTAATAGCATTGATAAGTTCATTAGTAAATTTTTCTGAGGAAACATAAACTACCTTTGCTTTTGGATTTTCATTTAATATGTAATGTCCTATAGCATGCATTAAGTGAGTCTTCCCAAGACCAACACCTCCATAAATAAATAGAGGGTTATATGCTTTAGCTGGAGATTCAGCAACTGCTAAAGACGCAGCATGAGCAAATCTATTACTATTACCTATGACAAATGAGTTAAAAGTATATTTAGGGTTTAAAGTAGCTGTCATTTCATCACTGACAGTAACAGAGCCTTTTAATTGATCTTCTGGATTTATAATATCTGTATCTTTTTCAGCATTTTCTTCTGCTTCTACATCACTTTCTAGAAGAAATTCAACCTCCATGGTTCTTGAAGTAACTATTTTTAATGCTTCAACAACCAAATCTTTATATCTTTTATTTAATATTCCTTTAGTAAATTCATTAGGAACAGTAAGCCTTAATACATTATCAGAGATAGAAAGAGGATTACAGTTCTTTATCCAAGTATTAAAGCTTATTTCGTTAAGTTCATTTTTTATAATTTCTGATGCTTGTTCCCACGTTTTATTTAGTTGAGCATCCATTTTATATCCTCCAAAATTAAATAAGTAAAATATTTCTATAAGTGCTTTAAATTTCTTAGTATAAAACTGGATAATTTGAGTTATCCACAAGTTATCCACAAATTATCCACAGAACAAGCTGGATAAATTTTTATTTGTGAGTAACTTTTAAACAACTGTTGATAACTCTGTTGATAAGTCTGTGGAAAAGTAGTTATCCACAACCTGTGGATAATTTTTATCCACATTATCAACAGGTCTATAAATGGCTTTAATACTAAGTTTAGATTATGTAAAAAAAAATAATCAACAAATAATTCACATGTTATCAACAGGTTTATCCACAGGTGTGGATAACTTGTACTAATATCCAAATTTTATGAATAATACCTAACTATAATACCACAAAGATATAGGGGGTTTCAATAAGTTATCCACAAAAAATGCTTGTCTGTGGATAACTTTATCTGTGGATAACTTTATTATGATACAAAAAAACTTTTAGAAAGTTATTACTTGTGGATAAATCTGTGGATAAGTATAAAATTTAAAAAATATACATGGTAGATATTATATAAAAAAATAAGAGAATATTAAGAAAAAAATATTTTAAATAACATATGAAAAACACAATAAATAATTCAATAAAAATATAGTTAATAAAACAAAGTCATGTGGATAAACTAAAAAAATGTGGATAAAAAACAAAGAATTGTGGATAACATTTTAGTTTTTTTATTGAATCATTTAAAAGTTATCTAAATTATGTACAAGTAAGTAGGATTTTAAACTTAAATTAGAAAATAAGATTAACTTAATTTAAATAATATGGAGTTTTAGTACGTATATATATAAATTTAAAAAAGTTATCCACAAGTAAGTTGAAATTATAAACAATTAATTATTAATTATTATTTGTAATTGTGGATAAAGTAATAAAAGGTTACTCCATTTAGAAATGTTCAATTTAATATATTACTTTTTATTTTAACATATTTAAATGAATTTAAGTAAGGTTTGAATGATGAATTGTTTTAGTACTATTTTCTTTTATGAATATTATAATCAAATAATTTTCAAAGGTAACCTTAAATATTTTTATTAGTAGCATCACATTTGTAAAAATAAACATGTAAGGATAAAGTTTTTCTTACTATTAATATTATATTTTACGTGACTTAATATATTTAACATAATAAATTTTAACATAACTATAATAGTGTATTTTCTTGACATTGTAAATAGAGAACTATATAATTAAAAGGTAAAACTTAAAAAGGTAAGTATATAGTTTTTATTACTATAAATAATTTTTTGAAAAAGGGGGTGCATTTTCAATGTTCATGACATATCAACCAAAAAAGAGACAAAGAAAAAAAGAGCATGGTTTCAGAAAGAGAATGAAAACTAAATCTGGAAGAAATATTTTAAAAGCTAGAAGACAAAAAGGTAGAAAAAAATTAACAGCATAAGGGCCACTATAATGTGGCCTTTTTCTGCAATAATGGCAGATTTTTAAGGAGAGAAGCTTTCAAATGAGTATTGAAAAACTAAGAAAGAATAAAGAATTTAGATTAGTTTACAGACGTGGGGCATCTTTTTCGAATAAGTTACTGGTCTTATACGTTTTTAAAAATAGAAAGAATTTAGATGAAAATAAAAATCCTTATAATAAAGTAGGAATTTCAGTAAGTAAAAAAGTTGGTAAGAGTGTCGTTAGAAGCAGAGTGAAGCGACTTATTCAAGAAAATTATAGAATAAACTTTAAAAATATAGCTTTAAAAGAAGGCTATGATTTTGTTTTTATAGCTAGAACCGCTATTAATGATAAAGACTTTTATGAAATAGAAAGATCTATGAGAAACTTGTTTTTTAAGGCAGGTGTCATTAAGGATGAAAAGGTTATTAATAAAAATAGTTAAATTGTACAGAAGGTATATATCTCCTTTGAAGGGCAGACCAACTTGCATATACGTTCCAACTTGTTCGCAATATGCAATTGAAGCTATTGAAAAATATGGCGCTCTAAAAGGAGGATTTTTAGCGATAAAAAGAATTTTAAGATGTCATCCATTCCATAAGGGTGGTTATGACCCTTTAAAATAATAAAATATTTGGGAGGTTTGATAAAGGGTGGAAAATATATTAAAACCTATTACGGATATATTTTCGAAAATATTCACTGTATTTTATCAATACATGAGTGGTTTTGGAATTGATAAGGGTACCTCATATGTTATAGCGGTAATTCTATTAACTATATTGGTAAGATTACTAATTTTGCCTTTAACAATGAAGCAGTTAAAATCTCAAGCAGGTATGCAAGAGATTCAACCTTTATTAAAAGAAGTACAGCAAAAGTATAAAAATAATCCTGAAAAATTAAATGCAGAAACAATGAGAATTTATAAAGAGAATAATGTTTCAATGGCAGGTGGATGTTTACCACTATTTATACAAATGCCTATATTATTTGCTCTTTATTATGTATTTTATAATTTACCAGGGACTCAAGGAGTACCATTCTTATGGATACCGAACTTACAAAGTCATGATCCGTATTACATCTTACCTGTTTTATCAGGTTTAAGTACTTATGCATCATCTTACTTGATGTCAAAGAGCACTTCACAAAATGGTCAACAAGGACCTATTAATATGGGTGCTATGAACATAGGTATGGCATTAATGTTAGGATTTATGTCAATGAGATTCCCAGCCCTTCTAGTAATTTACTGGATAACTGGTAACATAATTCAAATAATCCAAACATATTTCTTAATGACAAGACCTATGAAGAAAAAAATGATGGCAAAAGAAGCTGCTGCTGGAGTTATTGATGTTACACCTAAGAAAAATAATAAGAAAAAGAAGTAATTAATTTAGGTGGGTGAAAAAGGTGAAACAAGTTGAAGTTAGTGGCAAGTCTGTAGAAGAAGCTTTAGAAAAAGCTTTGAAGGAGCTTAATCTTACAAAAGATAGAGTAAACTTTAAAGTACTAGAAGAAGGCAGTAAGGGATTTTTAAATTTTATAGGAACTAAGCCTGCAAGGATATTAGTAGATGTTAAGCCAACATCTTTAGAGTTAGGTATTGAGTTTTTAAAAAATGTTCTTAATAAAATGGAAATTTCTACAGAATTAATAGTTGAAGAAACTGATGATATTGTAAAAATAAATATTACAGGAAAAGATGTTAAATATGCTATTGGATATAGGGGGGAAACTTTAAATTCTCTTCAATATTTAACAAGTATAGTTATTAATAAGAATGAAAATACATCTTATAAAAAGGTTATTCTAAATGCAGAAAATTATAGAGAAAAGAGAGAAAAAGCTCTTGAAAATCTAGCATTAAAAACTGCATACAAGGTTAAAAAATATGGAAGAAGTTATAAACTAGAACCTATGCAACCTTATGAAAGAAGAATAATTCATGCAACTCTTCAAAATGACTTAGAAGTAATTACTACTAGCGAAGGTGTGGAACCTTTTAGACATATTTTAATTAGTTTAAAAAAATAGTAAAAGAAGCCTGTTATGGCTTCTTTTTTTATTTCATTAATTTTGACTTATTATATTTACTTAGGTAAAATAAAGTGAAACTTAATTTAGATTAAAAATTTTATATATTTTTATAAATTTTAAGAAAAAAATTTTTATGTTTTAAAGTTAGTTTTAAAGAAATAATTAAAGTTATAATAGATAAACTGAAGTTTAAATTAGTGATGTAAAATTTAAATAAATAAAGGTTTAATAAACATAAGCTAGATTAAAATATAGGATGAATAGAAGTGAAAGTGAGGTGAAAAAACGTTTGCTAAGATTTATAGATGTTTATAGATTTTAGTAACGGAAGTTATGAGAGAATTTGATACTATTGCAGCTATTGCTACAGCTCTAGGAGAGGGTGGAATAGCCATAATAAGAGTATCTGGAGATAAATCTTTACAGATTGTTGATAAGATTTTTAGAGCTGTTAATGGAAAAGATATGACATCAATGAAGCCTTATACAATGAGATATGGTCATGTAGTTGATGAAAATAATGAATTAATAGATGAAGTTATTGTTAGTTTTATGAAAGGACCTAAAAGTTTTACAGCTGAAGATACTGTTGAGATAAATTGTCATGGTGGAGTTATTTCCACAAATAGAGTATTACAAGCTGTAATAAAAGCTGGTGCTAGACTTGCAGATCCTGGTGAGTTTACTAAAAGAGCCTTTTTAAATGGAAGGATAGATTTAAGTCAGGCAGAAGCTGTTATGGATATAATTAGTGCTAAAACAGAACTTTCTATGAAGTCAGCTATGATGCAAAGTGAAGGTAGATTATCAAAGGAAATAGATAGACTTAGAGCAGAAGCTCTTAATGTTTTAGCATTAATAGAATATGCAGTAGACTTTACAGAAGATGATGAAGAACCAGATGAAACTATTCCTCCAAGGGTTAAAGCTGGAATAGAAGGACTTATAAATGAAGTAGATACCCTTATAGCAAGTGCTGATGAAGGAAAACTTATAAGAGAAGGTTTAAATATAGTAATTGTAGGAAAGCCTAATGTAGGAAAATCATCACTTATGAATATACTTTTAAATGAAAAAAGAGCCATAGTGACAGATATTGCGGGTACTACTAGAGATGTTATTGAAGAATATATAAACCTAGATGGAATTCCTGTTAGAATAATAGATACAGCTGGAATCAGAGAAACAGAGGATGTTGTAGAAAAAATAGGTGTTGAAAGATCTAAGGAAAAAATTAATCAAGCAGACTTAGTAATATTTATGTTAGATACAAGTAGAGAGCTTGATGATGAAGATAGAGATATAATAAACTATATAAAGGATAAAAAATACTTAGTTTTATTAAATAAGGTTGATTTAGAAAGAAAAATTGACTTAGATGAACTAAAAGACTTAGAAAATAAAATCGAAATTTCAGCAAAAGAAGCTTTAGGTATAGATAGACTTAAAGATGAAATAAAGAATTTATTCTTTAGTGGAAAAATTGATAGTGAAAGTCTTATAGTTACTAATACAAGACATAAGCAAGCCTTATATAGAGCTACTGAAAATTTAAATCAAGGTTTAAATGGTATGAATAGAAATGAATTCTTAGATTTAGTTTCTATTTATGTAACTTCAGCCTTAAAGGCTTTAGGAGAAATCACAGGGGCGGAAGTTGAAGAAGATGTGGTTAATAAAATATTCGCAGAATTTTGTTGTGGAAAGTAGGAGAGTTTAACTATGAGATATAATGCAGGAGATTATGAAGTAGTTGTTGTTGGAGCTGGTCATGCAGGAGCAGAAGCAGCTTTAGCTTCAGCTAGAATGGGATGTAAGACATTACTTTGTACTCTAGCTTTAGATGCAATGGCTTTAATGCCTTGTAATCCTAATATAGGGGGAACAGCTAAGGGACATTTAGTTAGAGAAATTGATGCTTTAGGTGGAGAAATGGGTATTAATATAGATAATACTTTTATTCAATCAAGAATGCTTAATACATCAAAAGGACCAGCTGTTCACTCATTAAGAGCACAAGCTGATAAAAAAGCTTATCAAAATAGAATGAAAAGAGTATTAGAAGGACAAGAAAACCTTACAGTTAAACAAGCTGAGGTTGTAAGTATTGATGTAGAGGATAATGAAGTTAAAGGTATTTTAACTAAAAATGGTGCATACTTTACTTGTAAATCTGTTGTTTTAACAACTGGAACATATTTAAAGAGTAGTGTAATCACTGGGGATGTTAAATATACCTCAGGACCAAATGGTTTAATTCCAGCTATGAGTTTATCTGATTGTTTAGAGGAACTTGGAATTTCACTTAGAAGATTTAAAACAGGTACTCCAGCAAGAATAAATAAGAGAACTGTTGATTTTTCAAAGATGATAGAACAACCAGGTGATGATAGAATAGTACCATTCTCATTTTTACATGAAAATGTTGATAGAGAACAAGTTTCTTGTTGGTTAACTTATACAAATGAAGAAACACATAAGGTTATAAGAGATAATATTGATAGAGCACCTATGTATAACGGAACTATTAATGGTGTAGGACCTAGATATTGTCCATCTATAGAAGATAAAGTAATGAGATTCCCTGATAAGGAAAGACATCAAGTATTTATAGAGCCAGAAGGTGATGATACTGATGAAATGTATGTTGGTGGAATGTCATCATCACTTCCAGAAGATGTTCAAATAGCAATGTTAAGAACTATAGAAGGTCTTGAAAATGTAGAAGTTATGAGAACTGGTTATGCTATTGAGTATGATTGTATTGACCCAACTCAACTTTTACCAACATTAGAATTAAAGCATATTAAAGGATTCTTTAGTGCAGGACAAATAAATGGAAGCTCAGGATATGAGGAAGCTGGTGCACAAGGAATTGTAGCTGGTATTAATGCAGCACTTAAAGTTAAAAATAAGAATCCAATGATACTTACAAGATCAGATGGATATGCTGGAGTTTTAATTGATGATTTAGTTACTAAAGGAACTAATGAACCTTATAGAATGATGACATCAAGAGCAGAATATAGACTTTTATTAAGACAAGACAATGCTGATTTAAGACTTACTGAAATAGGTAGAGAAGTTGGACTTGTAGATGATGAAAGATACAAAAAGTTTATTGAAAGAAAAGAAAATATAGAAAAGGAACTTGAAAGATTAAAAGAACTTCAAATAACAAATAAAAATGAAGTAAATGAGTTTTTAGTTAGTTTAGGTTCAGTAGAATTAAAGAAACCAATAAGACTATATGAACTTATTAAAAGACCTGAACTTGATTATTTCTCATTAAAGCCTTTAGACCCTGAAAGACCAGAATTACCTATGGATATTGGGGAACAAATAAATATAATGGCAAGATATGAAGGATATATAGAAACTCAATTAGAGCAAGTTGCTAAATTTAAGAAGATTGAAAATAGATTAATACCTGAAGAAATCAATTATGAAGAAGTTAATAGTCTTAGAGTTGAAGCAGTTCAAAAGTTATCTAAGATAAGACCATTAAACATAGGGCAAGCTTCAAGAATATCAGGAGTTTCACCAGCTGATATATCAGTTCTTTTAATATACTTAGAGCAATATAATAAGAGACAAAATAAACAATAGGATTAAAATAAAGGGTTGTATCGTAGATATATCCCTTTATTAATTTTTAAAATAGTGAAATTTAAAGTTTATGATATATTTATCCACAGGTATAATTACTTTTGTGACTTAATAATGTTATTAGTTAGACACCCTGTGGATAATTTTATAGGTTAAAATTTAATTTAGATAAAGTTAAAGTTATATTTTAAAAGTTATCCACAGATAAATAAAAATAAATTTTAAAAATAACCTGTGGATAAATAAGTTATAAAATAATCCACAAAAATTAAGGAGGATCAAAATGCAATATTATGAGTTAATGAAAAATGCAAGTGAAAGAGTTGGAATGGAATTTAATGAGGATAAATATAAAAAGTTTATGTTATATAAAGATTTATTAAAGGAATGGAATGAAAAAATAAATTTAACTGCAATAACAGAAGACGAAGATATAGTAAAAAAACATTTCATAGATTGTATTAATGCTTTTGAAGCTGAGCAATTTAAAACTGCAAAAACTATTATAGATGTAGGAACAGGTGCTGGTTTTCCAGGACTTCCAATAGCTATAATGAGAGATGATGTTGAGGTAACATTATTAGATGCTTTAAATAAAAGAATTAACTTTTTAAATATAGTTATAAATAGTCTAGGATTAAAAAATATAAGAACAATTCATGCTAGAGCAGAGGAAGGTTCAAGACAAAAAGACTTAAGACAAAGTTTTGATATAGCAACTTCAAGAGCTGTTGCAAATATGTCTATGCTTTCAGAATTTTGTATACCTTATGTAAAAACAGGTGGACATTTTATAGCTTTAAAAGGACCAAATATAGAAGAAGAATTAATAGATGGAAGAAATGCTGTTAAAACTTTAGGTGGCGTTATTGAAGAAGTTAAACCAGTAAAAATAGAAGAAACTGATTTAAATCACAATTTAGTTATTGTAAAAATCATAAAGGGTTGTGGAAAAACCTATCCAAGAAATATGGGAAATATAAAAAGAAAACCATTAAAATAAATTTATACTTAATTCAGATGGAGTTTTGATTAGTTGGTCGTTATCTAGAAAGATGAGGCTGTAATACTCTTAGGAGTATTGCAGCCTTTAGTTATTAGATAAATTTACTGTTAAGAAATTAAGTGATTTATTGACAAAATACATTAAGATTTATTAACATAATAAATATATAATGGAAAATTTAAGAAATTATAAGGGATGGTATGGGAAATGCACAATCAAGTAGTATATGTTCAATTAGATAAAATAGTACCTAATGCTTATCAACCAAGAAAGTATTTTGATAGGGAAGCTTTAGAGGAGCTCTCATTATCTATAAAAGAATATGGAGTGATACAGCCTATAACCATAAGAAGAATTGGTAGTGTTTTTGAAATCGTTGCAGGGGAAAGAAGATGGAGGGCATCTAAGTTAGCTGGATTAAAGAAAATTCCTTGTGCTATTGTTGATATTACAGATACAGAATCAGCAGAAATTGCACTTCTAGAAAATTTACAAAGGGAAGATTTAAATTTTATAGAGGAAGCAGAAGCTTACTATAATCTTATACATGATCATAAATTTACTCAAGAGCAGTTGGCTGAAAAAATGGGGAAAAAACAGTCCACAATAGCTAATAAATTAAGGATACTAAAATTAACTTCAATAGTAAGAAGAAAAGTACTTGAGGGCAATTTAACGGAAAGGCATAGCAGAGCATTGCTTTCATTACCTAGTGAGGAGTTGCAAATAAGAGTTATAGACGAAGTTGTAGAAAAGGATTTGAATGTGAAAAGCACAGAAGAACTTATAAATAGAAAGCTTTTAGAAATAGCTGGAGATGACTTGAGAAAAGATGAAAAGAAAAAAATTTTAGGGTCTTTTCCAACTAAAATATATGTTAATTCAATAAAGCAAATTTTTGATAAATTTAAAATTCCAGCTAAGTATGCTTCAAAAGATTGTGGAGAGTACGTACAAATAACAGTTAAAATACCCAAAAAAAATAAAAAAAAAGGTTGCTGACGCAACCTTTTTTACTTTGAGAATAAAGGAAATACAAAGTAAACTAATGATAATGCTCCTAGTATTGTTATTATTGCACATAAAATAGCTTCCCATTTAGCAGAAAACATTTTTTCCTTATTCTCTACAGAACGTATTATTAAGAAAATTAATCCTAATGCATATAAAATCATAATTTGAGCAAGCCCAGTAATTCCTGATGTTGAAAGGGCAAATAATGCAAAAATTAAAGCTATTAACCCATAAATAAAGTTTTTAACTTCTCCATCTTTTTTAGCTAATTTCATTAAGAATAAAGCTGATAATAAGTAAGGTAATAATACCATTGCTGTAGCAATATTAGTAACTAGTGTAAAAGCATTATTAGCAAACATAGCAAATATGAATACTATTTGCATTATTATTGCATTTAAAATTAATGCATTTATAGCAGCACCACTTTTAGATTTTTTAGCTAGAATTTTAGGGAAAACTTTATCTCTTGCAACAGACATAGGAACTTCTGCATTTATGATATTCCAAGCAATCCAAGCACCTAATACAGATACAAGAACTCCTAAATTTATTATTACAGCAGCCCAAGTTCCATAAGTTCTTTGTAAAACACCACCAAGAGCAGGATTTTGTAGGTTAACTAAAACATCTTGTTTTAAAGCACCGTAGCTAAGTAGTGAAACAAGAACATAACATATTAAAGTAAATACATAACCTATAATTGTTGCTTTTCCAACATCTTTAGGATTTTTTGCTCTTTCAGAAATAACAACAGCACTTTCTATACCAACAAATACCCAAATTGTATTTAAAAATCCATTACGAACTTGATCTGAAATAGAACCTAGAGCTGAACCTGTGTTGTTTATTAAGTGTTCAGCGAATATATCTTTAAAGAAGATATTAGATTTAAAACATATTATTAATAAAATTATAGCTAATAAAACAGGGATTAATTTTGTTATTGTAGTAATTTCATTTAACTGATTGGCTATTTTCATACTTTTAGCGATTATAAAGATAATTCCCCAAATCATTATTATAGAAATGATTAATGAAGGCATACTATTTAAGCCTCCTATTTGAGGAAAGAAATTATGTA
The DNA here is from genome assembly GCA_963557775.1 of uncultured Sarcina sp. Lineage (GTDB taxonomy): Bacteria > Bacillota > Clostridia > Clostridiales > Clostridiaceae > Sarcina. Next base: position 37,551 of record CAUWDH010000023.1, on the reverse strand, counting down.
AAGCATAAATAAATAAAACTACATATGAAACATTTCCTAAAAGGTGACTAAACCAATAGGCCCAAGCTGATAAAAAACCAATATACTGTCCAAAACCTTCTCTTGAATATGTATAGATACCATCATATAAGTCTGGTCTTTTGTCTGATAATGTTTGAAAGACTTTTCCTATAAAGAACATACCTACACCTGTTATGATCCAAGCGATTATTGTTGCTAAAGGTCCACAAGCATTGGCCATTTCAGATGGTAATTGGAATATACCACTACCTATCATGGAACCAACAACCATAGCAATTAATCCAAATAAACCAAGTTTCTTTTCCATTAAGTTATCCTCCGTTATTTAATTGTATTTCTTTTGTGTAATTAATTATTATTTTTAATAATTTTAAGTTAAATTATCAAAATTTATTTTTAATTAACTTAACTTAAAATACGATAATATTTAACTTGATGATTAAGTGATGAGATAAAATTTATTTAGATTAATATATTGGTAGGTTTTAAAAGTAATTCTACCAGTGAATAATATAATAGTCAATTATAGGTTTATTTTTTTAATTAATAATATGAATTTAAGTGCTATTATATATAAAGAAATATTTTTATATATTAAATAAAAATTATAATAAAAATGTTTCACGTGAAACATAAAAAAATAATTCCAATTAAGCAATAATATACTTTAAATATGTTATTTTTGACTATATAATATTTATGAGGGAAGGGAGGTGAACATCTCAATACGTAACAACGTTTTGAGAGAACCATGAAGACTATATGTGTTTTTAATCAAAAGGGTGGTGTCGGTAAAACTACCACTAATATAAATATATGTTCTTATTTAGCAACTCTAGGTTATAGAGTATTAGCAATAGATATGGATCCGCAAGGTAATACTACTAGTGGTCTAGGAATAGATAAAAGAAAGATAAATAAATCAATGTATAACATTCTAACAGAAGATTTAAGTTTAAGAGATGTTATAATTAAAAGTCAATTAGTGGACAAGTTACATGTTGCTCCAGCTAACATGGATTTAGCAGGTGCCGAAGTTGAAATGATGGGAACTGAAAAAAGAGAGTATATATTACTAGAAAAAATAAAAGAAGTTGAAAATGATTATGATTATATCTTCATAGATTGTCCACCATCATTAGGAATGTTAAGTTTAAATGCTTTAGTAAGTTCTAATTCAGTATTAATTCCTATCCAAGCAGAATATTATGCTTTAGAAGGTGTCAGCCAATTAGTAAAAACAATAAATTTAGTTAAAAAGCAGCTAAATACTTCTTTAGAAATTGAAGGTGCTATAATGACTATGTATGATAGTAGAACTAATTTAAGTAATGAGGTTTATAAGGAAGTAAAGGAGTATTTTAATGAAAAACTTTATGTTTCGACAATACCAAGAAATATAAGATTAGCAGAAGCACCAAGCTTTGGACTGCCAATAGTTTTATATGATGATAAATGCAAAGGTGCAGAAGCCTATGAAGCTGTAACAAGAGAATTCCTTAAAAGGCAGGGAGTGGATTTATAATGGGTAAAAAATTTGGTTTAGGAAAAGGTTTAGGAGCATTAATTCCAGAAGAAATAGAAAATAATGAAGTTATTAAAGATGATAAAAATAATATAAAAATTATTGATATATCAAAAGTAAAAGCTAATGAGGAACAACCAAGAAGATTTTTTGATGATAATAAAATAGCAGAATTAAGTCAATCAATAAAGGAACACGGAATAATACAACCTTTAATAGTACAAAAGAATGATGACGATACATATAAAATCATAGCTGGAGAAAGAAGATGGAGAGCTGCAAGAGTTGCAGAATTAAAAGAGGTTCCTGTTATAATAAAAGAATTATCTAGTGAAAATTTATTACAAGTATCATTAATAGAAAACATACAAAGAGAAGACTTAAATGCCATCGAAGAAGCTTTAGCTTTTAAAAAATTAATAAAAGAATTTAAATTTACCCAAGATAGGTTAGCTCTTAAGATAGGAAAATCAAGAGCAGCTATAGCAAATACTATGAGACTTTTAAATCTAGATTCTAGAGTACAAGAGTATATAATACAAGGTGTCATTTCTGAAGGGCATGGTAGAGCATTATTAGTTTTAAAAAATGATGAACAATATAAGATGGCCCAAAAGATAATAGATGATAATTTATCAGTAAGAGATACTGAAAAAATTATAAAAACTTTATTAAATAAAGATGATAAAAAAGAAGACAATAAAAAGAAAGAAGAAGTAGTATATAATCCATACTATAAAGACATCAAGGACAGATTACAGGATTACTTTGGGACAAAGGTTGTTATAAATAATAATAATAATAAGAATAAAGGGAAAATAGAAATTGAATATTATTCTGAAGAAGATTTACAAAGGATTCTGGATATCATAAACATTTAATGTTTCACGTGAAACAAATTCAGAAAGGATGAGAAAAGTTTGAACAATATTACATCAATAATGGAGCCAAATCTTATTTATATAGTTTTAGGGATAGGGGCATTTGCAATTCTAGAATTTATATTAATATTAATTTTATTTGCAGGATTAAGTAAGGTAAAGAAAAGATATAATAGAATGATGAGAGGGGAAAATAACAAGAGCTTAGAAGAAGTTATTGGTTCATCATTAGACAAAATAAATAGAGCTGAAGAAAGTGCTTTAGGACTTGCAGAAAGATTCGAAAAATTAGAAGTAGGTATAAAGTCATGTGTTCAAAAAGTTGGAGTTATTAGATATAAAGCTTTTGAAGATGTAGGAAGTGATTTAAGCTTTTCAGTAGCATTATTAGATGGAAATAATGATGGTGTTATAATAACAGGTATCTATGGAAGAATGGAAAGCACTACTTATGCTAAACCTGTGGATAAGGGAATATCAAGATATGAATTATCAGAGGAAGAAGCTAAAGCTTTAGAACAAGCAATGAATAAATAATTTTAAAATGGGGATGTATCAAGATTAAAGATACATCCTCTATTTTATTCTATTATATTTTCAATTTTTAAATCTAATAATTGTTCTTTTTTATAACCAAGTGCTTGAATTAAAAATAAATGAATACCATAATAGATTGAATCTGCAATTTTCATTACTGTATATAGACGAGTATTTTGTAACACCATAAAATCTAAATTACTGGATATATTAACAATACCTAAAATGCTAAGGCGTCCAATTTTTGGGAGATTTTTATTAAATGCTATTCCAGGAGTAAGTGGTGCTTTTTGAATTAGTATTTTACCAACATTATTAAGAGAACCTAAACAAGCATCTATAGCTATTATATAAGGGTTTTTAATTGTTGATTTAATTTCTTCGATTGTATCTGAAAGATTTTCAGCATGAACTGGTTTTTCTAAAGTACCGTAAATATAAATATTTTTTCTTTTCAAATTATTAAGTTTATGACCAATTAAAGGACCTAAAGAATCACCTGTAGAACGATCTGAACCTATGCACAAAAATACTAATTTTTTTTTAGCTATTATTTGTGATTTTAAGTTAGAGTATAGGAAATCTTTTACCATAAAAGATGATTTTTTATCTATTGCATCTATATATATTTTTTTTTCCATAAAATCACTCCTTAATTGAATTATTATCCAAAAAAGAGTTATTTATACTATAGTAAATTAATTTTTTTCAATATATTGTAAGAAACAATAAGAAATAAACAAAAAATTACTCCTATAATTCCTTGAATTTGAAGTCCTATAAACATAGCAGCTAAAGATGCTACTGGATGTATTCCAAGAGAAAAAGACATTATTTTAGGTTCAATAATTTGTCTTAACAATGATATTAGTCCAAAAAGAGTGAGAAGTGATATAGCCATAAAATAGTTTCCCTTTATAAAATAAAAAATAGCAAGGGGAATATAAACTAATGTTATACCTAATATAGGTAGTATATCTAATAATCCAGCTAAGATACTTAAAAATAAGGAATAATTAATTTTTAAAAGAGAAAATCCTATAAAAGTAAGAGATGTAGAAATTAAAATTATTGTGAAATAGGATATAAAATAATTTAAAATATTTTTTCTTATTTCTAAAAATATATTTATTATTTTTTCTTTTCTATTAGGAAAAACTTTCTTTAAATATTCATAACTATTAACTGATACCATTTTTTTTGTAAAGAAATAAGTTGATATTATAGTACAAATAAAAGCTATAGTAACAGAAGGAATATATCCTAAAAAATGAATTAACCATTGAAGTAGTGCTGAAGTAGAATTAAGTGCTGTTGTTACAAAGGTTTTTAAGGATGCAAAAACATTTGTTTTTATTAAATTTAATATTTCATTATCAATAGTTATTAAGAATTTAGAATTTAGTATATTTAAAGTATCTATAATATCTTCAGGATTTATATTAAGTAAACCTTGAAGATATTTTGTTAAATTAATCATTTCTGATACTAATACAAAAATTATGGATATTGTTAAAGTAAATATTAGAAGAAAAAATATGATGGTAGAAATCAGAGAAGCAGACCAATTGTTTAGCTTTAATTTCTTAGTTAAATATTTTGTGGGGTATTTTAATAGATATGCAAAAATTAAAGCTAATACAAATGGAAAACTATATTTTAATGTACTAAAAAAGATTATAAAGCAAAGGCTATATAATATAAAAAAGACACCTAGTTTTTCAAAACGCTCAAAAATAAAATTTACCTCCTAATTTAAAGTTTATTAAGTGCATCTACTAGGGCATCTATATCAGTAGTTGAGTTAAAGTAGCCTAAACTAATTCTTATAGAACCATTAGGAAAAGAACCTAAAGTTTTATGAGCAAGTGGAGCACAGTGAAGACCTGTTCTTGTAATTATGTTAAATTCACTATCTAATATAAAACCAAGTTCGGATGAATCTATATTTTTTAAGTTAAAAGGTATAGTTGAGGTTCTATCATAATAATTTTTTGAACCATAGATAGTTATGTTGTTCATATTTAATAATTTTTCTAATGCATATTTGCATAAAAATTCTTCTTTTTCTCTAATTGTATTAATACCCTCCTTATTTATAAACTCAATACCTTTTGTTAAACCTATGATTCCAGGGGTATTAGGAGTACCAGATTCAAATTTATCTGGAAGAATTAGAGGGTGCTCTAAAGAATAAGATGAACTTCCTGTTCCTCCTGTAAATAGAACATCCATAGCCTCATTAATTTTATCATCAATAATAAATCCACCTATACCTTGTGGTCCAAATAAAGATTTATGTCCAGTAAAGGCTAAAGCATTAATATTTAAATCTTTCATATCTATTGGTATAACTCCAGCAGTTTGTGCACTATCAACAATAAAGAATATGTTTCTTTCTTTACAAATAGCACCAATTTCTTTTATTGGTTGAATAGAGCCACAAAGATTTGAACTGTGAGAAAGTACTATAACTTTAGTTTTATCAGTTATTTTTTCTTTGATTTTTTCAACAGAAATAAAACCTTCTTTTGAAGCTTCAACAATATCTAAGCAAATATTTTTTTCTTTTTCTAATCTAGTTAAAGGTCTAAGAACTGAATTATGATCCATAGTAGAAGTTATAATATGCCAATTATCTTTTACTAAAGAATTAAGTATTATATTTAGTGATGATGTTATATTACTTGTAAATATTACGTTCTCGGATTTTGAAAAGTTGAAGAAATTACTTATAGTTTCTCTTCCAGTATAAATAACTCTATTTCCTTTCATAGATAAGGAGGAAGAGCCTCTAGATGGATTTCCACCACTATTAATCATATAATCACTCATAGAGTTAACAACTTCAATTGGTTTTGGAAATGAAGTTGCCGCATTATCTAAATAAATTGTATTCATATAATTTTTAACCTCATAAAAATATTTTTTATATCTAAAAGTTTTGCAAATTCTATTATAGTAAGTAAAATATAAATATAATAAAATGCTTATTTTAGATTAAAGATAGTTTCATAGAAAATATATCTTTAAAATAATAATAACACCAAAATATTTAGTTTTAAAATAACTTTAAGAATAGTAAAGAATTTTAGAAAATATTATTTACCTATGACCTATATTAGGAATATTAGAAATACGTATTTTGTGTAGTATAGACACAGAATATTTTTAGAAAGGAAAATAGAAATGAATTTTTTTATAATGGTTTTTAATAACACTCATGAAGCTATGTCAGGGGAAAAAATTATGGAAGAAAATAAAATAAAAGCTATGGTTATGCCAACTCCAACATATATAACAAAAAGTTGTGGCATAAGTTTAAGATTTTCTGAAAGTGAAATAGATAAAATAGAAACTTTAATAATTAATGAAAAAATAAAATTTAAAAACATATATATAAGAGACGAAGAGGGATTTAAATTATATAAATAAAATAGTTATTAGTTGAAGGGGGAAAATTGAATAGTGTTTTTAGGGGAAGTTATAAATAGTGAAAATAGACTCATGGATATTGGTTTTGGAAAGTTTAAAATAAATCTTGATGCTTTAGATAAATATATTTATAAGTTTTTTTGGGCCATAATAGTTTTAATTGTAGTTTTATTTACTATAAAATTTGGAAATAAAATTATAAATAAAGTGGTAGAAAAACAAATTGCAGCAAATAGTAAATTTTCTATGGATGAAAAAAAGGCAAATACCTTAGGGTCTTTATTAAAAAGTATATTAAAATATAGTATGTATACTCTTGGAATAATGATTATAGTAGGTATATTTGTTGGAAATACCATTCAATTAACTGTTTTATCATCTATTGGTGGAGTAGCTATAGGACTTGGAGCACAAGGATTTGTCAAAGATTTAATTAATGGAATATTTATTTTGTTTGAAGATCAGTATGCAGTTGGAGATTATGTTACTATTGACAAATATAAAGGTATAGTTGAAACCATAGGACTTAGATCAACAGTGTTAAGGGATTTTTCAGGAGACCATCATATAATACCAAATGGGTTAGTAACAACAGTAACAAATCATACCAAAGGTAATGTTCAAATAAAGGTTGAAGTAGAAATTGCTTATGAAGAAAGTATAGATCATTCTATAGAAGTGATAAAAAAAGTTTGTGATAAATTTATAGAACATAATGAGGATGTTGTAACAAAGCCAAGAGTTATTGGGGTAACTGCATTTGGACCATCTGGAATGACTATAAAAGTTGTGGGAGATGTTAAACCAATGACACAATGGGCAGCAGAGGCAGAGTTAAGAAAAATGATAAAAGAAGAGCTAGATAAAGAAGGTATAGAAATACCTTACAATAAATTAAAAATAGTTAATGAAGTTCAAAATGTTTAGGAGGATTTTTATGATAGATAAGTTTGATTTAGGTGATATAGTTCAAATGAAAAAAATGCATCCTTGTGGAACTGATAAGTGGGAAGTTATAAGAGTAGGTGCAGATGTAAAAATAAAATGTACAGGATGTAAAAGAATAGTTATGCTCCCTAGAAGTAAGTTCCAAAAAAGTGCTAAAAAGGTAGTTGAAAAAGTTAAAAACTCACAAGAAGAATAATTTAAAATTAAAATATTGGGAGAAATTAAAATATTTGTTTTTGATTACTTAATAAATTAAACTTGAAATACCAAAATAAAAGTGATAGAATATTGTATTGTAAATCCCTGCTGTGTAAAACACGGCCAGAGTCCATAGGGAGGAGGTGTAGATAATGAGAAAGTACGAAAATATATTTATAGCACACCCATCACTAGACGAGGAAGCTGTTAAAGCTTTAATCGAAAAGTTCAAAGGTGTTATAGAAGCTGGTAACGGAACTGTTGACAACGTTGATTTCTGGGGTAAGAGAAAACTTGCTTACGAAATAAAGAAAGTTAACGAAGGTTACTACACTTTAATAAACTTCACTGCTGACACTGAATTACCAAAAGAGTTAGACAGAGTATTCAGAATAACTGATGGCGTTTTAAGACACATAATCGTTAGAGAAGAGAAGTAAGAGGTGAGATTGTATGAATAAGGTTATACTTATTGGCAGACTTACAAAAGATCCTGATTTAAGATTTGCTGCTGGTAGTGGTACTGCTGTTACTAGATTTACAGTTGCTGTAAACAGACAAATGAAGAGGGATGAAGCGGATTTCATAAATTGCATAGCTTTTGGTAAGACTGGAGAAACAATAGCACAATACTTAACTAAAGGCAGACAAATAGCTATTAATGGTAATATTAGAACAGGAAGCTACGACGCTAAAGATGGTACAAAAAGATATACTACAGAAGTTGTAGTAGAAACTTTTGAATTCATTTCTGGCGATGGAGGAGCTTCTAGAGGAGCAAATTCATTCGGTATGGATAATAACAATATGGGTGGAAATGCTTTTGATGCACCAGATAGTTCATTTAGTCATAATTCAAACGATGATATGATGCCAATAGATGATGGAGACATTCCGTTCTAATTCAAAAAAGTAAGGAGGTAGGAAAAATGAGCAGAGAAATGAGAAGAGGAAAACCAAGAAGAGCAAGAAGAAAAGTTTGTTCTTTCTGTGTAGAAAAATCTACTAATATAGATTACAAAGATGTACCAAAATTAAAGAAGTACATCACTGAAAGAGGTAAAATATTACCAAGAAGAATTTCAGGAACTTGTGCTAAGCACCAAAGAGAGTTAACTGAAGCTATAAAGAGATCAAGAAATATAGCATTATTACCATTTACAACTGAGTAAAATGCTTTTGAACCCCTAACAATTAGTTAGGGGTTTTTTGCTACTTAAATAAAAAAAGCTTTTTGTTGCATAAATATATGAAAAAAACTAAAATTAATATATAGAAATAGATAGAATGGGGAGATAAGGGGATTTTATGAGAAAAGATGATTTTAATATAATGGGTAATATTAAAGCAATAGAAGAATTAAAGGCACAATTGATTTGTATAATAGGAGAGTTATTTAGTATATTAACTAAAGGAACATCTGCAACAAAAGATGCTATAGTAGATTGTATTGGATCAATAATAATAGTTTTATATGTGCTAGCTGAAAAGTTGGGATATAGTTCTATGGAAGTTGATGAAAGTGTTAAAAAAAGCTTGAAAATGGCCATAATAGAAGATGACATTTTGGAAAAAGAAGGAGGAAGCCTTAGTAAATTATTAAGGCACTTTAAAAATAAATATTAAAATAAAAATAAACTTAGGAGGAAAAATGAAAAATAGTACAGAAGCAAGAGCTATAACAGATTCCGCAGTGTTAATAGCATTAACATTTGTAATTATGTTAGTAGGTAATTTTTTAGGATTTACTCTATTAATGACAGCTATAGCATTTATCCCGTTAGCATTAATTTATATTAAACATGATTTAAAATGGTGGGCTTGTGGAAGTATAGTCTCAACTGCATTATTTAGTTTGTTTACAGGCATAATAAATGGGATTGTTTCAGCAATTCCTGTTGTAATATTAAGTTTTGCTTATGGCTATTCTATTAAAAAAAATAGAAGTGGTGGAAATACACTTTGTATGTTAATGATAGGGAGTTTAATATCCTTAATTATAAGTATATGTATATATATATATATGATTCTTGGTATAAGTATAACAACTTTTATACAAAGATATATTATAGATTTATATAAACCTATGATGACAGAATCAGCAAAACTATTGGGAGGTAAACCTGAATATATAAATCAAATAAATCAAATAAATAGCTTTTTAACTATAAAAAATATTTTAATAATAATGCCAACAATACTTATTATATATGCATTCATAATGGCTTTAATAAGCATTATTATAGCAAATAATACTTTAAAAAGATTAAATTTTAAAGTAAATCAAGTAGATTCTTTTAGTAAGTGGTATATACATCCTATAGTTGCATTAATACTAGTAATAGGAAGTATATTTGGAGTAATTTTGGCTCAAAATGGGTTGAATATAGGAAATAGTATTATTTTTTCTTCCATGATGTTACTTTTTGTTATTTATTCAATAGAGGGATTAAGTCTAATTTATTTCTTAATAGAAAAAAATACTTCATTTGGGAATTCAAAATCTATACCAGTTATATTGGTTATATTTATGATATTTGCAGGATCAATAGGTGTATTATTTATGGGGATATTAGGGATAGTTGACTTATTAATGGATACAAGAGACATAAATAAGAATAGTTTAATGAAAATGATAAAACAAAAATTTGAATAACTATTATTAAAAGTGGAATTAGAGGAGAAATTTATGTTTTCAAAAATTAAAAATAAATCACCCATATATATAATTACTTTCATAGTTGTTTTAATACTTATTTTTTTAGAATATAGAAAGGATTGGACATTATTTTTAATAGTATCAATAATATATATTATTCTTTTAACATTAATGGTATGTTATGCAAATTGTAACGTTAAAGATCTTAAAAGCGATACAGATTCTATGTCTAAGAATTTAGAATCAGGAATTAAAGATAATATTTTAAATTTTGTTTATCCAGCTTGTATTATAAGTGAGGATGGAGAAATTAAATGGGTTAATGAAAGATTTAAACAGGAATTTACTAGTAATAATATAATAGAGAAGAATATAAAAAGTATTTTAAATGAGGTTAATTTAGAATCTATATTAAAAGGAAAAAGAAATATAAGTCAAAAATTGAAAATAAAAAAATCTATCTATGAGGTTTATGGAAAAAAGATTTATTGTAGTGAAAAAGAACAAAAAAATTATATATTAGTAAATTTTAATGAAATAACACCAGTTAATAAAATAACTAAACAAAGTGTTGTTTTAATAGAAGTAGATAATTTAGAAGAAGTTATAATAGATATAGAACAAGAAAATAGACCTATGTTTTTGGCTGAAATTGAGAAAAATATAAACAAATATGCTGATTCATTAGGTGCAATGATAGTAAAGTATGATGACAATAAATATATATTATCAGTATTGGATTCTGTAATAGATAAAGAAATAAGTAGAAAATTCGATATATTAGATAAGTTTAGAGAAATTGATTTTTATAACAAAGTAGCAGTTACATTAAGTGTTGGTATTGGAAGATACGGTGGAAATCCACAAGAAAACCAGAAATATGCGCTTAAAGCTTTAGAATTAGCTTTAGGACGAGGTGGTGACCAAGTTGTTATAAAAACAGATAAGAAGTTTTTAATATTTGGAGGAAATGCAAGGGAAAAAGAAAAACGAACAAGAGTTAAGGCGAGAGTAATAGCTCATGCATTAAAGGATTTAATATACGAAAGTGATTCTGTTTTTATAGTTGGTCATAAAAAAACAGATATGGATTGCTTTGGTTCAGCACTAGGATTATCTTCTGCTGTAAGAGCTTTGGGAAAAAATTGTAAGATAATTCTTGAAGATAATACTAAAACAGTAGATAATTTTATTAAAGACTTAACTGAGCTACAGGATTATAATAATATTATAAGTAACTTTAAAGATGCTAAAAAATTAATAACAAATAAATCCCTTATAGTAGTAGTTGATGTTCATAACAAAAGTTATATTTCAAATTTTGAATTTTTGAGGAATTGTGATAGAGTAGTTATAATAGATCATCACAGAATATCTACTGATTATATTAATGGTGCATTATTAAACTATATAGAGGTTTATGCATCATCTACATCAGAACTAATAACAGAAATGATACAGTATATGCTTGAAAAGCCTACACTTAAAAGGATTGAGGCAGAAGCTTTACTTGCTGGAATTTGTTTGGATACAAAGAATTTTACTTATAAAACAGGAGTTAGAACCTTTGAAGCTGCAGCTTTTTTAAGAAAGTTAGGTGCTGATACTGTAGAAGTAAAAAAAATATTTGATAATGATTTAGAAAGCTACTTAATAAAAGCAGAAGTAATTAAATCTGCAAAAGTTGTTAATGGAATAGCAATAGCTAAGTGTCCAGAAGAAATTACTGATACAGCTTTAGCAGCTCAAGGTGCAGATGAGTTATTAACTATAACTGGGATAAGTTGTTCTTTTGTTTTTGTAAAATCAGGAGAAGATATATATTTGAGTTCTAGATCTCTTGGAGAAATAAATGTTCAAGTGATAATGGAAAGCTTAGGTGGCGGTGGTCATATGACTATGGCTGGAACTAGATTTCATAATATTTCAATGGATAAAGCTGTTGAAATGTTAGAAAATGCTTTAAAGGAATATTTAAAGGAAGGTGAATAATAATGAAGGTTATATTATTAAAAGATGTTAAAGGATTAGGTAAAAAAGGGGATATTGTTAATCCATCAGATGGATATGCAAGAAATTTTTTATTCCCTAAAAAGTTAGCTCAAGAAGCTACAGATAACAACGTTCACGTTTTAAATGTTAAAAAGGAAAATGAAAGAAGACAAAAGTTAGCTGAAATAGAGGCAGCTCAAAAATTAGCTTCAGAATTAAAAGATAAAGTTATAAAAATAGAAGGTAAAGCTGGAGAAAATGGAAAGTTATTTGGAGCTATAACAAGCAAAGATGTAGCAGAACTTATAAATAAACAATTTAACGTAAAAATAGATAAAAAGAAAATAACAATGGAGACAATAAAGGTAGCAGGAACATATATAATAGATGTTAAATTATATCCTGAAGTATCAACAAAGATGAAAGTAATGGTTATTCCTGTAGCATAAGGGGGATTATAAATTTGAAGACTATAGATAAAAATAAAGCTATACAATATTTGATGGAAGATGGTCTTAGTTTAGAAGAACAAGTAGATGTCCTTTTTGATGTAGCAGCAAAAATGCTAGATGAGGGAGCTATTAGAGCTAGAACTATAAGATTTAAACTTCAAAAATATGTAGATTCAGAAAATGCTTATGAAAAATTATATGCATTAAATGTAATAGTTTCAGAAGGAAAAGGAATAAAAACTGTTCCAACAGAAGACGAAATAGAAAAAGTTTTAGAAGAAACTTGTGCTTTTATGTCTGGAGAACTTGCCAAGAGATATTTAAAGAAGAAAATAACTGGTGAAGTTAATAGAGCTCTTGAAGAAAAGCAAGAAAAGTATATGGATGAAATGAGACTTGAAATAATAAAGAAAAAGAAAGGACCTGAGAATGCAGGTACTTTAAAGAAATTAGAAGATTTAGAAGCTTTAGATAATAGAGTGCCAAATAAAAATATCATGTCATTATTAAGACCTGATAATTTTAAAGAAATTGTAGGTCAAGAAAGAGCTATTAAATCATTAATTTCAAAATTAGTATCACCATACCCACAACATATAATCCTTTATGGACCTCCAGGAGTGGGGAAAACAACTGCTGCTAGAATAGCTTTAGAAGAAGCTAAAAAAATAAAGCAGTCAGCTTTTGATGAAGATTCAAAATTTGTAGAGGTTGATGGAACTACTTTAAGATGGGATCCAAGAGAAATATCTAACCCATTATTAGGTTCAGTTCATGATCCTATTTATCAAGGTAGTAAGAAAGACCTTGCAGAAATAGGAGTTCCAGAACCAAAAACAGGATTAGTTACAGAAGCACATGGTGGAATCTTATTTATAGATGAGATTGGAGAATTAGATTCATTCTTACAAAATAAACTATTAAAAGTTTTAGAAGATAAAAGAGTAGAATTCTCTTCATCTTACTATGATCCAGATGATAAAAATGTTCCAAAGTATATAAAATATTTATTTGATAATGGAGCTCCAGCAGACTTCGTATTAATAGGTGCAACAACAAGAAGCCCAGGAGAAATAAATCCAGCTCTTAGATCAAGATGTACAGAAGTTTACTTTGAACCTCTAAATGCAGTAGATATTGAAAAAATAGTTACAAATGCTGCTAAAAAATTAGGAGCAATTTTAGAAAAAGGTGTAAGTGAGCTTATAGCTAGATATACAATAGAAGGTAGAAAAGCTGTAAATATATTAGCTGATGCTTATGGACAAGCGCTTTTAAGAAGTAAAAATGCAGAACCTAAAAGAGTAAAAGTAATGCTTAAAGATGTTGAAGAAGTTCTAAGTGTAGGTAGATTTATACCATATGAAAGAGCAGAAGACTTAGATGGAAAAGAAATTGGAAAAGTTTCAGGTTTAGGAGTTGCTGGTTTCTTAGGTTCAACTTTAGAAATAGAAGCTGTTGCATTTAAAGCTAAAAAAGCTGGTTCAGGACATATAAGATTTAATGATACAGCTGGTTCAATGGCAAAAGACTCAGTATTTAATGCAGCATCAGTTATTAGAAGAGTAACTGATAAAGATATAAAAGATTATGATATTCACGTAAATGTAGTTGGAGGAGGAAAAATAGATGGTCCTTCAGCTGGTGCAGCAATAACACTTTGTATTATTAGTGCTTTATTAGAAAAGCCTATAAGACAAGATTTAGCTGTAACAGGGGAAATATCCTTAAGAGGACATATTAAGCCTGTTGGTGGAATATTTGAAAAGATATATGGAGCTAAAAGAAAAGGTATAAGAATCGTTACAGTACCAAAGGACAACGAAAGAGAAATACCTAGAAATCTTAAAGATATAGAAGTAAAAGCAATAAGCGATATAAATGAATTATTAGACATCGCATTTAACTGATACCCCAAATTTTAATTTGGATGGTAGAAGTTACTCAGCGAACAAATGTGAGTCGAATTTCAAATATAGATAGAGATTTAACTCAAAAGGGTACACATTTAGTGTGCTCTTTTGTTTTAATATTTCATAATAATGATATAATATAAAGTGAGACTAAATTTAGATGGAGTAATACTCCATCTAAATTTTTAATTCGTGAATAGGTAATAATTTGGTGAGATTTGGAGGGAGAAAGAGTTTGGATGCACCTGTAATGAAAAGTTTACCTCAAAGTATAGAGGCTGAGCAGGCTATTTTAGGGGCTATGATGATAGATAGAACAGCTATAGCAAAAGCAGCAGAGGCTCTATCTTATGAGGATTTTTATAGAGATTCACATAAGACAATATTTAAAAGCATAGTAGAGATGTTTCAGAGAGATGAAGCGGTAGACCAAGTTACTTTAACCGAGTACTTAAAATCTAGCGACAGATTAGAAAAATCAGGTGGAATAAGTTACATAAATGAGATTGTAGAAGGTGTTCTAACTTCAGCAAATGTCAAAGAATATATAAAAATAGTTGCTGATAAATCAACCTTAAGAAAGCTTATAAAATCATCAACAGAAATAATTGAGAATTGTTATAATAATCAAGAAAATGTATCTGGTGTAATAGATGGAGCTGAAAAGAAAATATTCGATATATCAGAAACAAAAAATTCTGGAGAATTTGAGCACATAAGTGATGTGTTAGAAAGAGGTCTTTCAGACATTGAAAGACTTTATAATAATAAAGGTGAAATAACTGGAGTAGGTTCAGGATTTACGGATTTAGATGAAAAAACTTCAGGATTCCAACCGGGAGATATGGTTCTTATAGCAGCTAGACCATCAATGGGAAAAACAACTTTTGCCTTAAATATAGCAGAACATGCAGCATTAAAAGAAGGGAAAAGTGTTGTTATATTTTCTTTAGAGATGTCTAAAGAACAATTAGCATATAAATTACTTTGTTCTCAAGCTAGTGTAGATATGCTTGCTTTAAGAACAGGTCAATTAGAAGATAAGGATTGGGAAAATATAGCTAAGGCAGCAGGACCATTATCCTCAGCAAAAATATATATAGATGATACTGCTGGTGTATCAATAATGGAAATGAGGTCTAAATGTAGAAAATTAAAAATAGAATACGGAATAGACTTAATTTTAATAGATTATCTTCAACTTATGAGTGGTAGTGGTGAAGAAAGTAGACAACAAGAAGTTTCAGAAATATCAAGAAATATCAAAGCTATAGCAAAGGAAATGAAGTGTCCGGTAATAGCATTATCACAGCTATCTCGTGCACCTGAGCAAAGAGCTGATCATAGACCTATGCTTTCTGACCTAAGAGAATCAGGTTCTATAGAGCAAGATGCCGATCTTGTTATGTTTTTATACAGAGATGAATACTATAATAAAGAAACAGAAGATAAAAATATAGGAGAATGTATTATAGCTAAGCAAAGAAACGGCCCAGTTGGAACTGTTAAGTTAGCATGGCTTGGTCAATATAGTAGATTTGGAAACCTTGATTTATCAGATATTGAATAAATTAAAAATCAAACAAAATAATTTAATTAGGATTATTATATTTTAAGCAACAATAATAAGTTTAAAGAGTTAGTTTGTAAATATAAGCTCAAATTAGGTGAAATTTAAAATTTTTTGTTTTATTTAAAAGTTTGATAAAGGAGTGAGAGTGTTGGAAAAAATTATTGGTTTTATTGGTTGTGGAAATATGGGAACAGCTATGCTTTCAGGAATGATTTCTTCAAATAGATTTCTACCTGAGAATATAATATGTTCAGCTAAAAGTGATGAAAGTAAAAATAAATTAAGAGAAAAATTTAGTGTTAATATAGGTACTAATATAGAAGTTGCTGAAAAGAGTGATATTTTAGTATTAGCAATTAAGCCTAATTTATATAAAAAAGTAATAAAGGAAATAAGAGAAAAAGTAAAACAAAATACAATAATAGTTATAATTGCAGCTGGAATTACTATTCATGATGTAGAAAGTTGGTTTAGTATTGAAAACTTAAAAATAATAAGAGCTATGCCAAATACACCAGCATTAGTAGGAGAAGCTATGACGGCTATATGTGCTAATGAAAATATTATTTTGGATGAACTTGAAGAAATAAAAGAAATATTTAATAGTTTTGGAAAAGTTGAAGAAATAAAAGAAGAAAACTTCCATGGTTTTATAGCATTATGTGGATCATCACCAGCTTATGCTTATATGATAATAGAAGCAATGGGAGAAGCTGCAATTAGATTTGGAATTCCAGCAAATAAAGCTTATAATTTAGCAGCACAATCATTACTAGGTTCAGCTAAAATGGTATTAGAGTCTAATGAACATCCTGCTATGTTAAGAGATAAGGTTTGTTCACCTGGAGGAACAACTATAGAAGCTGTAACAAAACTAGAAGAAGAAGGCTTAAGAAAAGCAATAATAAATGCTATGAAGACTTGTGAAGAAAAATCAAAAGAAATGAGTAAAAAGTAATTGACATTAGTTATCAATTAGAATATAATAAAAGCATAGAGACAGATAATCATTATCAATGATTACTTTTGAACAAAATATAAAACACATGACACATGAACAAGCAAAGAAACAAACTCCTAAAAAAATAAGGCTAAATCTATTTTTATAGATTCTAGCCTTATTTTTCATTATTTCCCAAAAACTTTTTCTTTAAATTCTAATCCTGTCTTTGTAACAGCAAGACCACCTAAAGCAGTTTCTCTTAAAGATTCAGGCAATGTCTTACCAACTTTGTACATTGCTTCCACAACATCATCAAAAGGTATGTAGCTAATAACCCCAGCTATTACTAAATCAGCAGTACTTAATGCACTTACAGCACCAGCAAAATTTCTTTTTACACAAGGAACTTCAACTATTCCAGCTACAGGATCACACACTAATCCTAATATGTTTTTTATAACTATAGCAGCAGCATGTAAACACATTTCATTAGTTCCACCCATAAGGAATACAGTAGCAGCAGAAGCCATAGCAGAAGCTGCACCGCATTCAGCTTGACATCCACCTTCTGCTCCAGCAAATGTAGCATTTTGCCCAATTATCATTCCAACAGCAGAAGAAACAAGAAGACCTTCAATCATCTTTTCATCAGAAAGATTTAATTTTTCACCAACTGTAGTTATTACGGCAGGAAGAATTCCACAAGAACCAGCTGTAGGACAAGCTACTATTTTCCCCATTGTTGCATTAAGTTCTGAACAAGACATAGCCCTTGCTATAGCTTTAACGATTGTATCTCCACAAAGAGTATTTCCCTTTTCTAAGTATTTACCAACCTTATAAGCATTGCCTCCTGTAAGACCACTAAGACAAATTACTTCTTTTTCAACTCCAACAGTTACGCTTTCCTTCATAACTTCTAGGACTTTTCTCATATTTTCTATAACATCTTCTCTAGATACCTTATTATTTTCTATTTCATAATTTATTGCAAAATCAGCTAAGCTCCAATGATTTTTAGCACAAATTTCAAGTAATTCAACCCCGTTTCTAGCAAACATATTTATACCTCCTTAGATTCTGGACTTATTAAAATAGCTTTATAAACTGATGAAACAGCACGAATTTTATCTAAAGCTTCTTTAGGGAGATTATGATCTAATTCAAATAACATACTAGCAGTATGACCTTTTTGAATTCTATAAACTTTAAGAGTTGCAATATTTATATTATGCTCATAAATAATATTTGTTATTGCAGAGATAGATCCTGGAATGTCTTTATTAGATATTATTAATGTAGGGTATTGTCCTGTAAAATCTACACTATATCCAGCAACTTCTGTAATTTTAATTGCCCCACCACCAATGGATGAACCCATTACTTCAGTAACCTCAGAATCAATAGTATTCATAAGGATTTTAACTGTATTTGGATGAACATCATCACCTAAATCAGTTTCTATAAACTCAACTTCTAAGCCTTTATTTTTGGCTATTTCAAAAGAATTTCTTAGGTTAGAATCAGATGGCTCCATCCCTAAAATACCTGCAATTAATGCTTTATCAGTACCATGTCCTTTATAAGTTTTAGCAAAAGAACCATGAAGGAGAAAAGTTACTTTTTTTATTGGTTTACCACATATAGTAGAAGCTACTTTACCAAGTCTTGCAGCAGCTGCTGTATGGGAACTTGAAGGTCCTATCATTATAGGGCCTATAACATCAAAAACTCCATATCTGTTCATAAAATCATCTCCTTTGTTATAACGATTTATTTGAATCATAAGAACATAGTAATTTATTTTTTCCTAATAAGCAATAAAGATTATACTAATTTTTTATGTTTCATTTAAATATTATTAAAAAAGGAGACTAAACTCATAAAGTGAATTTAGTCTCTAAAAGAGGAGATTGAATATATTATAATTTTAGTTAGCTTTTGTAGTTTGAACAGCTACTTCATCTGGTGTTTTTATACCATGAGACTTTTTATATGAGTTATACCAGGAATAGCATACAAATGGTATACAAGCTATAATGATAAAGCTTATTACTAGTATAATTTCATAAGTTTTTGATTGACTAGCTGTTAAACCTTGTGGTGGAACAAATGAAATACATAAAGCCATTAAGGTAACTATTAAACCAATAACTGACACAATAGTTTTTCCTGCTTTTCCACCTGGAATATTATAAGAACTTTTTAATTCTGTAAGTTTGTGTACTTTTCTTAAGTAAGCACAGAAGAATATAATATAACCCATTAAGAATGTTACAGTTGTTAATGACATAGCAGTTAAGAATGACATATTACCGCCACCAGTACCACCACCGAATGTTAATAAAGCAAACCAAAAGGAAACAATAAGAGCATGAATTACTATTAATCTAACTGGAACATTATTTTTATTAACTTTTGTTAGATATTTTGGTAAATAACCTTCTTGAGCACATCTAAGCATACCAAAGGAAGGTCCAACAACCCAAGCACTAAGTTCAGCACAAACACCAACTGCCATTAATAAAGCAAGAATTCTAATATACCAAGTAGTTGATGAGAATAAAGCACAAACAGTAGAATATGTTTGAATAATACCAGAACTTAGGTTAATATGAGCTTTTGGTATAACCATTGCTATAGTAAGTCCACCAAGAGTATTTAAAACTATAGCAAGTAATACTAGCATAAACATACTTAATGGATAATCTCTATTTGGATTTTCCATTTCATGAACATGAGTAGCTGATGCCTCAACTCCTATATAAGAAAGAACGAAAGTAACAAATACAACTAATGTATTAAACTTTGAAAAATCTGGAATTAAAGCTGCTCCACTAAGTGTAGTATGAATTGGATGACCAGTAGCTACATACCAGATACCAAGGAGTATTAAACAGATAGCAGGTATTAAAATACCAGCTATAAAACCAACTTTAGTAATAATTGCTGTATTTTTTGTTCCTCCAAATTGAGAAAAAACTATAATCCAGAAAATAACTACCATACAGACAAATTTAATTAATGGATCTGTTGATAGTGCTGGAAAATTAAATAAGTAAGCTAAAGCACCTATAACGTAATACATCATTGCTGAAAAACCTATAGATGTTGCAAACCATTGATAAAATACATGAGCAAATCCAAGCTTATTACTATTCAAAGATCTACTAGACCAAGTGAAAACTCCTCCTTCTTCCCAACCTGGGGTTGTAGCCATTTCTGCTGCGCATAATGCAACTGGTAAGAAAAATAATACACCTGCAAATATTAAGAAGAATACTAGTGAAAAACCTGAAGTCGCAAATGTTGGGAACTCATAGGCAGCCAAAACCATTGATGCTGTCATTGAGAAGAAACCCATAAGAGTTAGCTTTCCAGTTTTTCCTACTTGTTCTTTTGAATTAGCCATAAGACATAACTCCTTTCGTAATTATAAAGTAATTATAATAACTCCTAAGCTATGTTCATTTAGATACTAAATCATAAATTATTTAACTTTCTACTGTTTAATTTTTTTAGTTTATTTAAATAGATTTAGAATCTAAATTAACACAGGAAAGTGGTTTATATGTAAATTATAGGAGCATAAGATAAAGTTTACAAATAAATAAAATTAATTAAATTATGATAAAATTTCCATTATAACTAAAAAATAAATATAATTAAAAAGATTTATAAATAAAATGAATAAAAAAATAAAATATAGATTTAAATTTGATATTTTTTTCTATATCAATTAAAAAGATAATAGTAAAATAAAAGTAAATAAGCCATTTTACCTATACATATAAGTAGTAGTTTACTAAAAGTAGTATATACTTTTTAGCATAAATAAGGTTAAAAAATTTAATTTTTTCTTTAATTATAGAGTAGAGAAATATTAGAATAAAATAAAATATTTACAATAAATTGTTTTATAATATATTTAAATATAATTTATATCAAATTTTATAAAACATGAATTAAATGTTAAAAATGTATTTTTTATAATGTTTGCCTTTAGAAACAGTAAAGTATTTTAAATGAAAGTATAGTTTTTTTTATTATGTGGATATATATATATTTTTTTTTGATAATTTAATTTTAATGGGATTTGTTTTTAAAATTTTAAAGTAATATTATTAAGCCATAGAGTTGCTTTAAGATATTCTAACATTTTTATTAACAGAGTATATTAAAGGAGCTTTATGAATTTTACTGTATTCATAATGTTAGGAGTGATTAAAATGAGTAAACAAGATGTAAGCTTAGAAGCTATGTTTATAGGTCCAAAATCAGAAAATAAAGAGTTATTTAAAAGTAATCTTTTGAGAATGTTTGATGATCATGTAGAATGGAGAAAAAATTATCATCCAGAGGATGGAAAAGTTATAACACTAAAAGATAAAGAATCTAGTGAATATAAAGAAAGTGTTGAAAGGTTAGAAAATACTTTAGATGAACTTTCATCAAGATTAAGAAGTAAAATGATGCCTTGGCACTCACCAAGATATATAGGTCATATGTGTTCAGAGACATTAATGCCTTCATTATTAGGATATTTTGCAGCAACCTTATATAATGGAAATAATGTTGCTTATGAAGCTGGACCAGCTACTTCAGATTTAGAAGCTGAAGTTGGAGATGATATGTGTAGATTAATGGGATATAAAATAGGAGAAAGCTGGGGACATATTGCAGCAGATGGTTCTATAGCTAACTACGAAGCTTTATGGTATGCAAGAAATATTAAATCAATTCCCTTAGCTATTAAAGAAGTAATACCAGAAGAAGTAGAAGGTAGATCAGAATGGGAACTTTTAAATATGTCAATTCCAGAAATGTTAGATATATTAGATAGACACACAGATAAAATGGATGAAATAAAAGCACATTCAATTAGATCAAAACATGATAAAATGGGCAAATTAGGAAAGATAATAGTACCTCAAACAAAACATTACTCATGGGTTAAAGCAACTGATTTAATAGGCGTTGGATCAGATAACATAATATCAATTCCTGTAGATAATAATTATAGAATGAATACAGATATATTAAAATCTGAAATAGATAAATTAGTAGAACAACATATACCTATAATGGCAGTTATATCAGTTGTTGGTACAACTGAAGAAGGAGCTATAGATAGAGTTCATAAGGTAATTGAAATGAAAAAAGAATATTCTAAAAAGGGTATTAATTTTTATTATCATATAGATGCAGCTTACGGTGGATATGGAAGAGCTATCTTCTTAGATGAAAATTTTAATTTCATACCAAAAGATAAATTACATGATGAATTTATAAAACATGGAGTATTTAAAGATCCTAATTTTAACTGGCCTAATGATGAAGTTTATGAAGGATTTAAAGCATTGTCAGAAGCAGATAGTATTACAATGGACCCTCATAAGATGGGTTATGTTCCATATCAAGCAGGTGGTATAGTAATCAAAGATAAAAGAATGAGAAATATAGTTTCTTATTATGCAAGTTATGTATTCCCAAAAACAAATGCGGCACCAGAATTATTAGGAGCATTTATTTTAGCTGGTTCAAAACCAGGAGCAGCTGCAGCAGCAGTTTGGGCAGCACATAGAACACTACCTCTTAATATAACAGGTTATGGTAAATTATTAGGAGCAAGTATAGAAGGTTCTCATAATTTATATAGAAAAATAAAAGAAGTTAAAGAATATAAAGTTGGGGATAAAATCATAGAACTTCATACTTTAACTGAACCTGATTTCAATATGGTTGATTTTATTGTTAACTTTAAAGGAAATAAAAATCTTGATGTATTAAATAAATTAACAGAAGAATTCTATAATAAAAAAGTTAGAGCTTCAGAAGAACCATATAAAAGTGATTTAATGATATCACATACTGAATTTAATCATGCTGATTATGGAGATGCACCAAAAGATTTAGTTTTAAGATGTGGAATGTCAGAATCAGAATGGGAAAGAGTTCATAATGTAGTAGTACTAAGATCTTGTGTATTATCACCATTTTTAAATAGACCAGAAGTCTTTGAATATTATTCAAAAGAAATGGATAAGAGTATGGTTAAATTATTAGGAGAAGTTATAAAAGATATTGAATTTTAATATTTTTTAGTTAAAAAGGAGGTATCAAAACAATAAGAAATGTAATTTTAAAGTTGTTTTGATATGCTCCTTTTCAATATGTTAATTAAAATTTCTTTAAAATAATATGATAGATATAAGTAGTATTACTTTAAAGAGATTTTAGTAAAAATTGAATTGAAAAGGGGATAGAGTGTAATGCATAATAAAGAAATTGTAATTACTAACATAATATTAATGATTATAGCAATAATACTATTCACTATGGGATATAAAGAAAAGAGAGCATTAGCAGAAAACTATGAAAATAGTAAAGCTAAGGATTATTATAAATTAATTATAGAAAGAGGAAAAAGTAAATTTATTATTATAGATACTTTATTTGCAAAATTTATACCAGCAATAATATTTTTAGAAGTAATATTCACTTATATATTTGGAATAAGTAGAGTAAGTATAGTTTCTTTAATAATAAAGATATTAGTAGTAATAGTATCTGGTATTATCTACGGAGAATTTCAATGGAATTTTATGAACAACTTATATAATAAAAATATGGAAGCTTTTAGGAGTATGAGATTTATAGGATATTATTTAATATTTAATGGATTATTCTTTTGGGGAGTTATTATAGCTACAGCACTATGTTATTACCCTCATGAAGCATTTGTTCCAGCAGTAATGCAATATGTTGCTTGGTTATTTGCTGGATTATTCTACGGATATGTAGATTGGAATAAAAACAGACTTAAGTATGCAAATTATTTAAAAATGCATAAAGTAAGAGCAAGATAGGTGTGTATCAAATCAGAACCTTAATTTATATTACTTTTATAAATGTATTTTTTTATCTGCCGAGATAGCTATATAGGTACAAAATGCTGTGACCATTGAACTAGTATTAGAGCTTCTTTACGTAGGTGAATAGTCACAAATGGTGAACCTATATAACTAGATAAAAGGCAGAGAGGATGTATCTGTAATTTGATACATCCTCTTATTGTTAAAAAATTAGCTCTATTTAGCAGCTTCTTTTTTTACTCTTTCATTAATAACATCCCAATTTAAATTATTTAAAATTTTATCAAGATAAGCTCCTCTATCAGAACCATAATCCATAAAATAAGCATGTTCGTAAACATCAATTACGATAATAGGAGTTGCACCCCAAACAGCACCATAATCATGTAAATCAGCTCCAATAACTCTAAGACTTTCAGTTAAGCAGTCTAAAGCAACAATTGCCCAACCTCTAACACTTAAGGCAACTTCTTTTAAGTAAGCTATCATTTCATCTTTATCTTTGAAGCAACCAGTGATAAGTTTATTTAATTCTTCACTAGGTTCACCTTTAGCATCACAAATATTTTCAAAATATAATTCATGTAATTTCACTCCATTTAGAGCATAAGTTTCACCTAATTTTTGACTTCTCATTTCACTAAATGTTGGATTTGAACCTTTAAAGTCTTGAGGATTTTTAGATAATTTAGAAATCTCATTAACTTTAGTAACATATCCTTTATATAGATTGAAATGAGCATCTAGTTGTTTTTCACTAAGTCCATTTATAGATTGGAAATTAAATTTTTTTGTTGTAAGTTCTTTCATATGATTTCTCCTTAAAAAATATAGTTCTTTATAATTTTATGCAGAAGCTAAAATTTTATTATAAATAGATGAATTTTGAATAATACTAAAGAAAATAATAAATTTTATTTTGAGGAGGGTTTAAGAATGTCATCATTTGTTGTAGTTGGTGCACAATGGGGAGATGAAGGAAAAGGAAAAATGACAGATTACTTGGCGGAAAGTGCAGATGTTATTGTTAGATTTCAAGGTGGAAATAATGCAGGGCACACTGTAGAGGTAGATGAACAACAATATAAATTACATTTGATTCCATCTGGGATATTATATAAGGAGAAATTAAATGTAATAGGAAATGGTGTAGTTGTAGACCCAAGAGCTTTATTTAAAGAAATTGATTATTTAAAAGAGTTAGGTGTGGATGTGACACCAGAAAGACTAATAGTAAGTGATAGAGCTCATATTATAATGCCTTATCATATAGAAATTGATAAATTAAGTGAAAAAATGAAGGGAAGTCATAGTATTGGTACTACTTTTAAGGGGATTGGACCATGTTATACAGATAAATTTGAGAGAACAGGTATAAGAGTTTGTGATTTAATAGATAATAAAATTTTTAAAGAAAAGCTTAAAAGAAATTTAGAGATAAAAAATAAATATATAAAAGAAGTATTGAATGGAGAAGAATTAAACTTTGAAGATATATTTAATGAATATAATAATCTTTCAAAAAGATTAGAAGCTTTTGTAAGAGATACATCTGTAGAAATATTTAATAATATAAAAAATAAGAAAAATGTATTATTTGAAGGAGCTCAAGGAATGTTATTAGATATAGATTATGGAACATACCCTTATGTTACATCATCTAATACAACATCTTGTGGAGTTACAAGTGGTGTAGGAATAGGACCAAATTTAATTAATGAAATTATAGGAATTGCCAAAGCTTACACAACTAGAGTTGGGAAGGGACCATTTCCTACAGAATTAGATGATGGTATAGGAGATTGGATAAGACAAAAGGGGCATGAATATGGTGTGACAACAGGAAGGTCTAGACGTTGTGGCTGGCTAGATGCGGTAATATTAAAAAATTCAGCAAGGGTTAATGGGTTAACTTCTTTTACTATTACAAAAATAGATACTTTAGCTGGATTAGATAAAGTTAAACTTTGCGTAGCTTATGAGCTAGATGGCGAAAGAATAAGTTATTTTCCAGCGAGTTTAGAAAAGCTAGCTAGATGTAAACCAATTTATGAAGAATTTGATGGATGGGGAGAAGAAATAGAACATATAAAGAACTATAAAGATATTCCTGAGAATGTTAAGAAGTACATAAGAAGAATTGAGGAATTAACAGAAACAACAGTATCTATAATATCTGTAGGTCCAAAGAGAAATCAAACAATAAGAATAAAATGTTAATAAAGTATAAATAAAGTTTACTTTATATTTAATTATATATTATATTTAATTAGATAAATTTAAGAAAAAATTATAATAATAAGTAAGAAATTA
Source organism: uncultured Sarcina sp. (assembly GCA_963557775.1). Taxonomy (GTDB): domain Bacteria; phylum Bacillota; class Clostridia; order Clostridiales; family Clostridiaceae; genus Sarcina. Next base: position 11,286 of record CAUWDH010000023.1, on the reverse strand, counting down.
ATAATATTTACCAAGAAAAAATATGGAAAACTTATATTATAAATAGTATTAATGTAAAGAATGTTAATATAAATTTAAGTTTATTAACATTCTTATTAAATAGTAAAATTTATTGTTTATTTATTAGAAAAGGAATTAATTTTATGAAATATACAAAAAAAAGACTTTTTATTGAAAAAAATTGAAGAAAATAAAAGGATAAATAATAAATTTTAATAATCAGCATTGTTTGACATGTAGTTATAAAGAGTTTAAATTGTAATTAGATATTGAACTTCGATATTGGTTTTATAAACTTTTAATAAATTTTAATTTTTATTATGATTACTAAATATAAAATATTAATTTTAAATTTAGGACAAGGTTTAAATATTTTAATAAATTTAAAAATTTATTAAAATTATCAATACAATTTATTTCAAATAGTTAATTAATGGTAATAACTTTATAGATGTTATTATAAAATTTCTTAATACAAAGGAGGAATTAGTAAATGAGATTATCAATGAAAGAACAAGAAAAGCTAATGATAGTTGTAGCAGCTGATGTTGCTAGAAGAAGATTAGCTAAAGGAATCAAATTAAACTACCCTGAATCAGTAGCACTTATTACAGATGCAATAATGGAAGGTGCTAGAGAGGGTAAAACTGTTGAGACTTTAATGGATGAATGCAGAAGAATTTTAAAAAGAGATGAAGTTATGGAAGGAATTCCAGAAATGATTCATGCAATTCAAGTTGAATGTACTTTCCCAGATGGTACTAAACTTGTAACTGTTCATGATCCTATTCAATAATAAGGAGGTTTGAATTATGATACCAGGAGAATACAAATTAGCAGAAGAAGCAATACAATACAATGCAGGTAGAGAAGCAATCGAGCTTAAAGTTACTAACACAGGAGATAGACCAGTTCAAGTAGGATCACATTTCCACTTCCCAGAAGTAAATAAAGCTTTACAATTTGATAGAGAAGCAGCTTTTGGTAAGAGATTAGATATACCAGCTGGAACAGCTGTAAGATTCGAACCAGGTGATGAAAAAATAGTTAAATTAATAGACATCGCTGGAGTTAGAAGAGTATACGGATTAAACAATCAAGTAGATGGATTCCTAGATGAAGGAGGTAGAAAGTAATGAGCTTTGAAATAGATAGAAAACATTATTCAGATTTATTTGGACCTACTGCAGGAGATAGCATAAGACTTGCAGATACAGGATTATTCTTAAAAATAGAAAAAGATTTAACAGTTTACGGAGATGAATGTAAATTCGGTGGTGGTAAATCTTTAAGAGACGGTATGGGTCAAAACTCAATCGAAACTAGAAAGAACCCTAAAGTAGTTGACTTAATAATCACAGGAGCTACTATAGTAGACTACACTGGAATATACAAAGCTGATATCGGTATAAAAGACGGAAAAATAGCTGCTATTGGTAAAGGTGGTAACCCACATGGAATGGATAACGTTGACTTTATAGTTGGTGTTAGTACAGAAGCTTTAGCAGGAGAAGGATGCATAGTAACTGCTGGTGGTATTGATACACACGTTCACTATATTAGCCCTGATTTAGTAGAAGTTGCATTACACGGTGGTATTACAACTGTTATAGGTGGAGGTACTGGTCCTAACGATGGTACTAATGCAACAACTTGTACTCCAGGTGAATGGAACATACATAGAATGTTAGAAGCATTCGAAGGTCTTCCAGTAAACGTTGGTATATTAGGAAAAGGTAGTGGAGCTAACGTAGAAGTTAACGCTGAACAAATCAGAGCTGGTGCTTGTGGATTAAAAATTCACGAAGACTGGGGTGCTACTAGATCAGCAATTGACTATTCATTAGCTGCTGCTGACGAATATGATGTTCAAGTTGCAATCCATACAGATACATTAAACGAAGGTGGATTCGTTGAAAATACAATAGAAGCTATTAAGGGAAGAGTTATTCATACATTCCATACTGAAGGAGCTGGTGGTGGACACGCACCTGACATCTTAAAAATGGCTTCACACTTAAATGTATTACCAGCATCAACAAACCCAACAAAACCATACACAGTTAACACAATAGCTGAACACTTAGATATGCTTATGGTTTGTCACCACTTAGATGCTAAAGTTCCAGAAGATATAGCATTTGCTGATTCAAGAATAAGAAAACAAACTATCGCTGCTGAAGATATTCTTCACGATATGGGTGTATTCAGTATCATGAGTTCAGATACAATGGCTATGGGAAGAATCGGAGAAGTTATAGCTAGAACATGGCAAACAGCTGGAAAAATGAAAGAACAAAGAGGAATCATGGAAGGTGATTCAGAATACAACGATAACAACAGAATCAAGAGATATGTTGCTAAGTACACAATCAACCCAGCTATTGCTCACGGTGTATCAGAATTCATAGGATCAGTTGAAGTTGGTAAAATGGCTGACTTAGTACTTTGGGATCCAGCATTCTTTGGTGTTAAACCTAAGATAGTAATCAAAGGTGGTATGATTAACCTTTCAGTTATGGGAGAAGCTAACGCTTCAATACCAACTTGTCAACCAGAATTATTAAGAAATATGTATGGTGCTTATGGTAAAGCTATCGGAACAACTTGTGCTACATTCGTATCACAATATGCTTACGACCATGACATAAAAGGACAATTAGGATTAGACAGAATAGTTCTTCCAGTAAGAGGAATCAGAAACTTAACTAAGAAAGACATGAAACTTAACGATAAAATGCCTGAATTAGAAGTAGATCCACAAACTTACGATGTTACAGTTGACGGAAAACTTATAGACTGTGAACCAGCTGAAGTTCTACCAATGGCTCAAAGATACTTCTTATTCTAATCGATAAGTATTTGGAGGAATATAAATGATTTTAAATAAGTTATTTGGAAACATAAAAGAGTTAAATAATGTAAAACATCATGATGAGCATGAAGAGCATCATCATCATGAACATGGTGAACATCATCATCATGAACATGGTGAGCATCATCACCATGCTCACGAAGAAAATCATGATCACAATGATATAAACCATTATCATATTGAAACTGTAACTCTTGAAAAAGAAATGGAGTGTAAAAACTTTAAGGTTAAATCAGATCATAATCATGAATATGAAATTTCTATTGAAGGAAAAATATTAAAAGATGGTGATATTATTCTAAAAGATGGGCACAATATGGTTGTAGTAGTTATAGCTACAGATGAAGTGTTAGTTATTGAGCCTAAATCTATGATGGAAATGGGTCAAGTGGCTCATTCACTTGGAAACAGACATTTACCAGCTCAATTTAAGAATGGAAAAATGTTATTACAATGTGATAGTAGAATAGAAGAAATATTAAAATCAAGCAATATTGAATATTCAAAAGAAAAGGTTAGTTTAGATAAGCCTTTTAGAAACATTGATACTGGACATATACATTAATTAATTCTAAAATGACTTATTTTTAATCTCATAGTTTATCTAAAGAGAGGGGATTTCCCTCTCAAGATAAGCTTAGATAAATCAACAAAATATTTTAAAGTATGGAGGTACTTGTTATGAGACCAGTAGTAATTGGTGTTGGAGGACCTGTTGGAGCAGGAAAAACTCTTTTAATAGAAAGATTAACAAGACAAATGGCAAGTGATTATGAACTTGCAGTTATAACAAATGATATTTACACAAAAGAAGATGCTAAATTCATGGTTAAAAATTCAGTTTTAGATGAAGACAGAATAGTTGGAGTTGAAACTGGTGGATGTCCTCACACAGCAATCAGAGAAGATGCTTCAATGAACTTTGCTGCTGTAGAAGAGTTAAAACATAAATTTGATAATTTAGATATCATATTTGTAGAAAGTGGTGGAGATAACTTAGCTGCTACATTCAGTCCAGATTTAGTTGATTTTTCAATATACATAATAGACGTTGCTCAAGGTGAAAAAATACCTAGAAAAGCAGGTCAAGGAATGATCAAAAGTGATTTATTCATAATAAATAAAATAGATTTAGCACCATATGTTGGAGCAAACTTAGAAGTTATGAAACAAGATACTTTAACATTTAGAGGACAAAAAGAATTCATATTCACTAACCTTAAAACAGATGAAGGAATAAACTCTGTTATAAAATGGATAAAAGAAAAATGCTTATTAGAAGGAATTTCATAAGATGATTAATGATATGAAAAGTAAAATAGCAGGTGATACTGAACTTGTTTTAGAAAACTTACCTAATGGAACAGTTGCAACTACAAGTCAATTTGTAGGAGCTTCAAAAATATCTCCAGCTATTTACCTAGGAAGAGAAAAAACACCATGTTATTTCTTATTACACCTAGGTGGAGGATATGTTGAAGGAGAAGTTTATAAAAACTCAATCACCTTAAAAAAAGATGCTAAAGTAATAATAACTACTCAAGCGCCTACAAAGGTTTATAAATGTGAAAAAAATAAAGAAGCATCATATCAACAAACTACTATAAAAATGGAGGAAAATTCAATTTTAGAGTATATTTCAGATAGTGTTATTCTTTATAAAAATGCTGTTTATAACCAAGATACAACAATCTACATGGATAAAAACTCAACTTTAATATATACTGATGGAATAACATCAGGATGGTCACCAGATGGAGCTAAGTTCCAATATGAAGGTGTTAGAATGAGAAATAAAATATATGTAGATAATAAACTTCTTTTACTTGATAATCTACAATTAAATCCAAGAGAATATGATGTAACTGAACTAGGTTTACTAGAAGGATACGTTAACTTTGGAACAATGGTTGTTGTTGATAGTAGAATAACAGAAGAAGATGTTGAAAAAGCAAGAGAACTTATTAATGCTTTAGACCTAGATGTTAAATTTGGAGTATCTTCTTTAGAATCTAATGGATTTATAATAAGAGTTTTAGGAAACTTAACTCAAGAAATTCAAAAAGCTATAGATGAAGTACATTATCACTTAAGAGATAAGTTATTTGGACTAGGGCCAATAAATATACGTAAATATTAATATTTACTATAACTAGCTAATTTATAACCATATTTTTTCGATATAGTTATATTAGATAAATAAAAAACAAAAGAAAAATATGACTGCAATTAAATTTGCTAAAATCAGATTAGCTATAAGAAATAATATAAAATTATATAAGATCCTTAATCAACTTATCTTATATAAGCATCTACATATGTAGATGATAAAACTTTATAGAAATTATAACTAAATTTTATACACAAAAGATAAATATAACTAATGTGGTATTAGTATTTTAAGCAGCCATATTAAAACAAGGAGGTTTTAATATGTTAGGAGAAGCTTTACTATACGTAGGGATTACACTTTTCAGTAACGGTGTCAGCAGATTACAAAAAGTAGACGCAAAGTCAGCTGCTGTCATGAACTTATTTAACGGTGGACTTTCACTGTTCTTAAACTTTATTACTGCAGGATACGCTTTATATTCAGGTGGCGGAGTTTCAAGTTATTACTCATCAGCTACTGGATTACTATTTGGTTTTACATACCTTTATGTAGGAATTAATGGAATATTCGATTTAGATACAAGACCATATGGTTGGTATAGCTTATTCGTTGCTATTAACTCAATTCCAGCTGGTATATTATGCTGGGACGGCGGTAGTGGCTGGAAAATGGCAGTTATCTGGTGGTTATGGGGAATCCTATGGTTCACTGGATGGGTTGAATGTGTTGCTAAGAAGAACCTTGGATCATTCGTTGGTTGGTTAGGAGTATTCGAAGGAATCGTAACAGCTTGGATACCAGGATTCTTAATGTTAACAAATCACTGGCACTAAGATAAAAAAATAATAAGGCTATATATAGAGAAGGCATTAGCCAGACCTATATATGGTCTTTTTTTTATAATATATCTTAGGTTCAATTGAAGTAGAATCTTAGCTGGAGCTAAAAAATATCTGATTAAATTTATTTAGAGAGGTGAAACTAAGTATTTCTTGTTTGTGAAAGGAAGAGTATCATAGATTAAATCATGAGATTTAAAGGGAACCTACATAAGAATAGTTATAATTTGATATAATAAGATTATAATTAAGTACGTAGTACTTAATTACAATTGAGGTAATGTAATATTTAAAGAATATGTTTAAGCTAAGCAAGGGAGGATAAGATGGGCTATATAATAAATTTAAGAAAAGAATTAAAAAATTCACATAGGCCACTAATAATGACTTCAGCAGGAGTTTTAATATTTGATGAAAATAATAAATTAATATTACAAAGAAGAAGTGATAATAAAATGTGGGGAATTCCTGGTGGATCAATGGAGCCAGGAGAAACCTTTGAGGAAGTAGCTATAAGGGAAGCTTATGAAGAGATTAATCTTAAAGTAAAGAATTTAAGGGTATTTGATGTTTTTTCTGGGGAAGAGTGTCACTATACATATCCTAATGGAGATGAAATTTATAATGCTTCAGTTATATATGTTTGTAATGAATATGATGGTAAAATAGAAGGAGATGCTGTGGAAACTATAGATGTTCAAAGCTTTTCGAAAAATGAGTTACCACCAATGGAAAAAATAAATCCACCAGATAGAATAGTAATAAATAAAGTAAAAAAGAAAATTAAATTTTAATTCCTACTGTTTTAGTTGAAATTAAAGATTTACTTTAGTATAATTATCTTAATATATGTAATCATTAAGGAGTTGAAAAATATGATAACTAAAGATATGACAATTGGAGAAGTAATAAGCCAAGATCAAAGCAAAGCTATAGTGTTAATGGAAATGGGAATGGGATGTGTAGGATGCCCATCATCAGCAGGAGAAACTGTAGAAGAAGCAGCTATGGTACATGGTTTAAATTTAGAATCTTTATTAGAAGCTTTAAACAAATAATTAATTTGTATTTTGGACTTAAAAGGAATTTTATCAGTAATGATAGACTCCCTTTTAAGTTTTTTTTTATGTAAAAAATTTTTTAAAAAAATTATCGGAAAACTATTGCTAAATAATAATTATTATTATATAATAAATTCATAAGATTAATGAATAAATGAAATTTAAATAAATGAATGAGATATTTTTAGGAGGATTAAATTATGAAAAAATTTGTTTGTACAGTATGTGGATATGTTTACGAAGGAGAAGCTGCACCAGCTAAATGTCCAGTTTGTGGAGTAGGTGCTGATAAATTCATGGAACAAAGCGGAGAAATGGTATATGCTGACGAGCACAGAGTTGGAGTTGCTAAAGATGTAGATCCAAGAATAATCGAAGGATTACAAGCTAACTTCATGGGAGAATGTACAGAAGTAGGTATGTACTTAGCAATGTCAAGACAAGCTGATAGAGAAGGATACCCAGAAGTAGCAGAAGCTTATAAGAGAATAGCTTTCGAAGAAGCAGAACATGCAGCTAAATTTGCTGAAATGTTAGGAGAAGTTGTAGAAGCTGATACAAAAGCTAACTTACAAGCTAGAGTAAACGCTGAGCACGGAGCTTGCCAAGGTAAAAAAGACTTAGCTACATTAGCTAAACAATTAAACTTAGATGCAGTACATGACACAGTTCACGAAATGTGTAAAGACGAAGCTAGACACGGAAAAGCTTTCGCAGGATTATTAAACAGATACTTCCAATAATATAAAATATAAAAGCCCTTAGGGGCTTTTTTTTATTCAAAAAACATAGAAAAGCTTTAAAGATTATTTTTTATATTGTAAATTTTAATTTTTTCTAATAAAATGGGATATTTTCGTATTATAATATTTATTGTGACTAATTAACTAAAGAGGAGATTGTTATGTGTAAAATAAAAAATGATTTTTATAAAAAAAATTATGAAATTATGTTTTGTGATATAGACGAAGATTATAAATGTAGAGTAACTTCTATAATGAATTTTTTTACTGATATTTCTTTAGGACATGGTGAAGCAGGAGGATTAAATTTTTTAGAGGAAACTGCTAATGGAATAGCACAAGTTTATTTAGATTGTTCTGTTAAAATTAATAGATATCCAATGTATAGAGAAAAGTTAGAAATTACTACTTGGGTAGAAAGTATGCAAAAATTTTATGCTACTAGAATCTATGTAGCAAAAGATAGTAAGGGAGAAGTGGTATTAGAAGGTAAAGCTCTAGCTGTAACTATAGATATGAACAAACGAAGATTATGTAAAATACCAGATAGATACTATGAAATTTATTGCGTAGAGAGAAAAGATTTTGAGAAGCCTAATAGATTAACTATTGATTCAATTACTCCTATAGCAGCTGAAAAGGTGTTTAAAATAAGAAATACTGATACAGATAGTAATAAGCATGTTAATAATGTTAGATATATAGAATGGGCTTTAAATACTCTTGATAATGAAGTATTAGAGGGCTATGAAATAGAAGAAATAAAAATAAAATTTGAAAAAGAAATGCAAAAAGAATTTGATGTAAAAATAAATGCAGCTTTAACTAAAATAGAAAATGGATATAGATCTGTTTATAACTTTTATAATCATTTAGAAGAAGAAGTTAATATTATGGAATTCAAATGGAGAAAAAGAAAATAAAAAAAGGACTATAGAAGAACTTTGTTTGAATAAGTTCTTTATAGTCTTTTTCATCTATTTTTTAGAACAACTTAGAGCAGCAACATATCCAGAACTCCAAGCCCATTGAAGGTTAAAACCACCACAATCACCATCTACATCTAAAACTTCTCCACAAAAATATAAGTTTTCTTGTATTTTTGATTCTAATGTTTCAGAATTTATATCTGTAGTATCTACACCACCAACTGTAACTTGAGCAGCACCAAAACCATTTCCATCAATACATTTGAACTCCCAATGCTTGAATAATTTAAATAATTGGGCTTTTTCCTTCCAAGTTAAGTCATAGCAAGGTTTTTGAAGATCTTTTATACCAGCTTCTTTTAAGATAATAGGAATAAGTTTTTTATTAATTACTCCTATTAAAGAATCAATGACTTTTCTATGTCCTAAGATAGCAAAGTGACTTTCAAGGAATTTTTCAATTTCTTCTTGAGTTTTATCCGGTGATAAGTCTACTATTATCTTAACGTCATGTCCTGCTATAGCTCTACGAGCTGCTTCTCTAGAAATTTGAAGTATAGGAGGTCCAGATATTCCATAGTTAGTAAATAGTATTTCTCCAAATTCTTTTCTTAAAGATACTTTATCACTAACAACTTCAGCAAAACCATCAAATTTTATTCCTGATAAAGCTTTTAAAGATGGATGCTCTAATTTTAGTTGTACAATAGCTGGAGTTTGTTTAATTAATTTATGACCAAGTTTTTCAGCTAAATGATATCCAGAACCATCTGAACCAGTTGGAACAGCAGATCTGCCACCAGTAGCTATTATTAATTTAGAACAACTTATAGGCTCTATATCTTGATTTTTTGTGTATAAAAGATATTTGCCTTTTTTCTTTTCAATTTTAGATACTTTAAAAGAATTATATAAAGGAACACCTCTATCTTCTAAGGCAAATCTAAAAATATCCACAACTGAAGATGCTTGAAGAGATTGTGGATAATTTCTTCCCTTAGTAAGTTCTATTATAGGTAAACCAAGATTTAAAAAGAAAGACTTGGTATCTTCTACAGAAAATTTATTAAGAACTTTACAGTAAAAACCGTCATTAGTACTATGGTAGTTTAAAAATGGAAATGAAATTAATGAATTAGTTATGTTACATCTTCCATTCCCGGTAGTTAATATTTTTTTCCCAACTCTATCATTACCTTCTACTAAAGCGACATCTAAACCAAAGTCTTTAGCAGCTGTAGCAGCCATAAGTCCAGAAGCACCTCCACCTAAAACAATTAATTCATGATATATCATAAAAAAAGCACTCCTTTTAATTTTTAAAATAAAATGTAATTAATATAGATTTTATCATAAGAAATAATAATTGAGAAACTTAAGAAAAGTTATTGAAAGTTATATTTAGTGTATATAAATGTAAATTTAACTTAGGTAAAGTTTTCTATAGAAGCTAGAGTATTAGTCTCTAGTTATGAGGTAAATTATTGTAAAAATTAAGGATGTTTATGGGATTAATAGAAGTAAAATTTTTTATAATAAAAAGTCATTTAGTGAATAATAAATTTGAGGTGATAGTCTTGAAAGCAACAATAATAAGTGAAGATAATGAATTAAAAGGACATGAGTATAAAGTTAAAAGAATAAATTATGATAAAGTAGTTATTAATTTAGGAGCAAGAGGAAAATTAAGAGAATTACCTATAAATGAAGTAGAACTAAGTGGAGAGAATAAAGTAGAAGATATAATATTAGAAAATAAAGATTTATTAAAAATAAAGTTACTTCGAGGAATGCCTCACAAGTTTTATGAATTATTAACAGAAGAAATAGAAAAAATTATAAAAGAAGATTTAAAATCAATAGATATATTAATTGATGAAAATAGAACGGTTGGAAGAAGAAATATGTGGGAAAAGGAATGTTATTTAATGATTAATAATAAATATCCTATACATCTTACTGTTAATGGAAAGAAATTTAAAAATGTAGATTTTTATTTTAATATTCAAGAAATAGAAAAGGAAAAATTTTTAGAATTATCTAATTTTGAAATGGAAAAAATAAAAAATAAAATGAAATTAGATGAAGAAAATTTAAAAGAAGTTAGGAAAATTAAATATAATATTTTAAAAATGGATAAAATAAATATATAAAATTATCTTTAAATAATGAGTAAATATCATGGTTTTCATAAAAGGTGTCAAAAAAAATAAAAAAAATACAAAAAAACTGTTGACACTTTTAAAGAATTTCTGTATTATAGTCTATGTTAAGTCTTGAACGACGAAACAACAAAAAAAGAAAAGTTTAAAACCATTGAATATGTGGAAATAAGCTATGAGGCCCCTTGGTCAAGCGGTTAAGACACCACCCTTTCACGGTGGTAACAGGGGTTCGATTCCCCTAGGGGTCACCAAATAAGGTCGCATAGCTCAGCTGGGAGAGCACCTGCCTTACAAGCAGGGGGTCACAGGTTCGATCCCTGTTGCGACCACCATATTTGGCTCAGTAGCTCAGCTTGGTTAGAGTGCCGGCCTGTCACGCCGGAGGTCGAGGGTTCGAGCCCCTTCTGAGTCGCCATTTATGGCCCCTTGGTCAAGCGGTTAAGACACCACCCTTTCACGGTGGTAACAGGGGTTCGATTCCCCTAGGGGTCACCATTTAAACTTTTCAATAAGGTCGCATAGCTCAGCTGGGAGAGCACCTGCCTTACAAGCAGGGGGTCA
>CAUWDH010000022.1:0-58829 GCA_963557775.1 uncultured Sarcina sp. | reverse complement strand
CATAAGGGATGGCTTTTTTATTTTACAAATTTTGTTTATTCAACAACCTATATTATATATTGTAATGTTTTTTAGTTATTGAATAAATATTAAATTCAATAAAACGTTTAAATAGTAGTATATACATGTTTTTTTATATTATTATTTAAATAATGAATGAATAATTAAAAGAAATTCATAGGAAAAATATATCTAATATTTTTTTTGTATAAATTATGTATAAAATATTGATATATTATGAATTATGTGATTTGACCTAGGAATAAAATGGATGTATTATAAAAACATAAAGAATATTTAAGTTTTTATATAGAAAAAGGATACAAATATTTAGCTAATGTTTATAGGAGCTAGGCTATTGTTGCTATAAATATTAGGTGAGTAATTATTAGCAAGTTTCAAAATGAGGAGTATATATGCCTAAAGATTTTTTTGGGTATATATGCTCCTCATTTTGTTTTTGTATAAATATACGATAATTTATATAAAATAATTATTTAATAAATCTAAAAAATGAGTGATTTAATTATATTTAGAAATAAAAGATAATGTTTTATAATTTCATTGTATAAATATTAATAATTAAAGAAAAGATTAAATTTTAAAGAGATGCTTAAATAGCTATAAACACTATTTTTTGTAATTTTTTTATTTTATTGTTTAAATAATAAATGAATAATTAAAAGAAAGATATAGTATAAGCAAATCAAATATACTTTTGTATAAATTATGTATAAAATATTGAAAATTTATGAATTGGAGTTTTTTGACTTAGTAGTGATAGGGAGATATTATAATGACATAGAGATTATTTAAGTTTTTACACATAAAAGGATATAATATTTAGTTAATGTTTATAGGAGCTAGGTTATTGTTTCTATAAACATTAGGTGAGTAAGTTTTAGAGAGTTTTGGATGAAATGAGGAGTATATATACCTAAAATTTTGGGTATATATGCTCCTCATTTTTTTAATGTTTACCTTAAAAAGTTTATAAGCTAAAAATAAAGAATTACAGTTTTATTAATAAGAAAGATTAAACTAAATTTTAGATTATAAATTCATAAATTCATAGTCTTTAAAGATAAATAGATATAAATTATTAATAATAATATGGAAATTTTTTTATAAATGATGTAAATTAGGATATATTTTTTAAAAAATATTTTTAAACTTTCTTGATTTAAGGAAAGAATAGGAATAAGGTTAAAGTAACCATTATATTTCTCCTTAAAATTTAAGGAATAAATAATTTAAGTTATCTGATAGTTACCAAATATAATATTTACATCTTTTTTTTAGTAAAAGGAAATTATATGCTTTTAGATAACTGTGACTGAAAAATCAGATAATGCTAAAGTTTTATTTGAATTAAGTCTGTATTTATAAATATTTATTTAAAGAATAATATCTTATTTTAGTTAGTTACTATAAATAAGATATTTTCTTTTTAGTATAGTTTTTATTTGATAACTAGAGTGTAATAATTTTATATTTTATATAAAGGATATACAGTTTTACACATCTAAATAAATTTAGATATAATTAGAATTTACTTAAATTAAGTCAAAATTTATAAATAAAGTAGCAAAATATAGAATTCAGATTTTTTTTAAAATATAGCAATAAATATAGTAATCATTAATTTATCTTATTTCTTGAAAAATAACTTATAATATAATTTTAAATTTTTTAATAAAAGTATATTTAAATTATGATTTTAATAATTTAATCTTATTTAAATTAGTAATAATAAATAAATTTTAAAAAACATAAAAATTAAGAATTTTTTTTAATATTGTACTTAAATATAGGAATTAATCTTTATATTTCCATGTATAAATATAAATTATTGTAAATTGTATTAAAAAATTTATTTTTACCTATAAGATTGAATAGTACAATTTTAAAAAAATGTAAATATGTATGTTATAATTCTCATGGTTGGGAATTACTACAAGAAAAAGGTGATAGGAATGGATTTGAAAAATTATGTTATAGAAAAATTTGAAAAATACTACTATGAAAATAATCAAGCAATAGACATTCAAGAAGCATGTTATCTATACATGGATAAAGAAAATTTATTAAGTATTCTTAAAGAAAAAGAATTTTTTAAGATAACAGATAAACATTATGGATTGGTTAAATGGGTTTTACAAGATATTTGTAAAATATTTAATGCTACTGGTTTTTTTGAAGTAATAAATATAAAAGAAGTAGCTCAAAAAAGTTATGGAATGAGAATAGAAGATATCAGTGATATATCAAAAAAATTTAAAATATTAGGGGAGCAATGGAAGTTTGAAAAGTCAAGCTTTAAAAACTTATTAAGGGAATATAATATAGTATATGATTTAGATTTAATAAGTGAGGAAAAGGAAGAAAAAAGTATAATTGATGAATTAGAAGAAGAATTAATTTGTGAGAAGAAAACAATAAAAAAATTAGAAGAAAAGTTAAGAAAACAGGAAATGTTTAAAATAAATGTAGAAATTGAAGAAGTGATGTTATACTATAGAGATATTAATAAGATTCCTTTAAGTACAAAGGTGAGTAGATTTTTAGGAAATAGTAATAATGGCATGGCATTTGAAGAATTATACTACAATGTGTCAATATTGGAAGATATTACAAAAGATGAATTATACAATGAACTTGAAAATTCTAGATTACTTGAAAAAAATAATGAAGGACTTTGGGTTTTAAAAAACAATAATATAGTAGATAAAGAAATTGATATGAAAAAACTCATAGAAATAATAGAAAATTATGTAAAATCATCTAGTAGCAAGACTTTAAAAAAATCTTGGAATATATTTAAAGAATATAATTTTACAAAAGATGAAGTTTCTTTACAAAAAATTGGGAATAAATATGGTTATACTAGAGATTATACATTTCAGCTTCATAATATGTCTATAGAGATGTTTGAATACAAAAAGATAAAAAAATATTTAGATTTATATATGGTTGAAATTGAAAAGATAATGAGGGAAGAAAAATTTATAAAAATTAAAAGTGAAAGTTACAAAAAAATATTTGGACAATGGAATACAAAAAAATTTATAAATTTTATAAATAAATTAGGATTAGATTTGATATTAACAGATAATAAATATATTATGAGTAAAAAATTATATGAAGAATATTTCTTTAGTAAGAAAGAAAGAAATTTTAAATCCTTAAAAAAAAATACACTTAAGCAATATGCTAATTAAAGGATAAAGAACAAGTTTTAAAACTATATACATTATATATGAGCATTAGAAATAATACTCATATATAATGTATATAGTTTTTTATTTTGAATAAAATATGTGAAAATAATATTAATTTAGTTAATTATATTTAATTTAGTAAAAAAATTCATAATGAAATGATAAAATATAAATGATAAAGTAATGTATTTTTAAAGTTGGGGGATTTTATTAGTGGTAGATTTACATAGTCATGTTATATATGGAATAGATGATGGAGCTAAAAGTAGAGAAATGGCAGTTAATATGCTAAAGCTTGCTGAGTTAGGGGGAACTAGTAAGCTTATATGCACTCCACACTACTTTAGAGGAAGATATGAAAAGAACTTTTCAGAAGTTAAAAATGAATTGGAAAATTTAAAGAAAATAGCTATGGATAATAATATTGCCTTGGAATTGTATTGTGGACAGGAAGTATATTTAACTAATTATTTATTAGAGGATTTAGAAGAAGGGAAAATAGGAACTATAAATAATAGTAAATATATGCTTATTGAAATGAATATGAATGAAATTCCTAAAAGAGCTATAGATATTATTTATGAATTAAAATTAAAAGGAATAGTTCCAATAATAGCTCACCCAGAAAGGTATGTTCCGTTTATGGATAATCCTGAACTAATAAATGATTTTATTGAAGAAGGATGTCTTTTTCAGTTAAATGGAGGAAGTATAAATGGGAAGTTTGGAAGTTTAGTAAAAAAAACAACAAAACTTTTTTTAGAAAATAATTTATATAGTTTTCTAGGATCTGATGGGCACTTTGATAAGCAAAGGAACACTGATTTAAGTGAGGCCATGGATAGCATAAGAGCTGTAGATAAGGAAATACTAAATTTTTATAGGGAAAATGGGGAAAAAGTTATATTAAATAAACATATAGACTTTGAAGGAAATTTAATAAAAAAGAAAAAAGTAAGCTTTTTTAGCTTTTTTAAAAAAAGTAATTAAAAATATTGTTTACAAATAATTCGTCAATTGAAAAAACTTTGTTAAAATCTCTGTGTTAATATATACTTAAGGAAGTCGTTAATAAGGGGAAAACAACTTCGTAAGGGATTAATTGGGTGAATTTTATAAATTAGTGTATTAGTTACAAAAATTGAACGGACTAAAGTCATTGCGTATATGTAATGGCTTTTTTATTTGCAAAAAATATTATCTGATAATATCTTTACAATTAATTATTCGGAGAAAGTTAAAGTTTTAACTGAATTAAGTTTATATTATGGAAAGAAATTATAAAGTTTCATAATAATATTTTTTATATGAAAGTGAAATAATAATAATGTATTTTAATATAATTATTGAAATATAAAAATAATTTAATAAGGAGTGAAAGTTATGGGAAATAAAACACCTATAGATCTTTTAGCTGGAGGATTAAATATAGTAATGGCTTTATTGTCATTTTTAGTTCCATTTGCGGTTATAAATGAAGTGTTATATAGTAATTTTGCGAATTTTTCATATTTTTGGGCAGCTGGACAATATGAATATGCATCTATAACTTTATTTATCTTAGGAATAGCAGCTTTAATTTTAAATATAATGGCATTAATTGAAGCTAGAAGAAGAGATTTTTCAATGGTAGGTTCAATAATTGGGATAATAGCTAGTTTAATAACTATATTCTCAGGAATAGCATTCAGCCTTGTAACAATGGTCCTTTATATTTTAGCAGCAATATTTGTTTTAAGAGAAAAGCGTGTTGTAAGGAAGGAAAAATTCAGTTAAATAATGAGAAAACCCCTCTGGCTAAATGTTATTGCAGGATTTATTGATATAATTATGTTTTTATTTGGATTAGTAAGAATAATAGGAAAAACAATGATTATTCATAAATACATAAATATAAAATTTCAAGTCTTATACTACAATTTATCAATAATCCAAATAATGGCTATTATTTTAGCAATAGTATCTTTAATAATGCATATAATAGCATTTATTGAAGCAAATAATAATGGTGTGTATAATGTAGGAAATGTTCTTGGAATATCAGCATCAGGGATAATAATTTTTAAATTGGGTACTTTTAAAGTATTTTCTGTTATAGCATATTTTATAGCAGCTTTATTTAGCCTCATTCAAAAAGAATCTTATTTATAATAAAGTAATACTAGTAAAAATTCCTTTAATATTTAAACAAAATGTCAATAATTTAACTTTTAGAAGTGATAAAATTTAATAAAAGAAGTCTAATTATTCTAAGTGTTATTTAATAAGTTATTTATTAATTATATATTACAAATATTACATAAAATATAAATAAATAAATAAAGGAGAAATCGCTATGAAAAAATCAGTTAAATTTATAAGAGTTTCGTCTAAATGTTTAGGAAAAAGTGCTGAATATAGCTTAAAGTGTACTGGGAAAATAATAGGAACTGCAGCTAGAATAGCTAGTTGCGATAAGTTAGCTAGTAATACAGAAAAAACTTTTAATATTATAGGTGAAGGTTTAGGAAAAGGAACTGAAATCACAGGTATGGGTTTAGGCTATGTAGTAGATAAAGCTTTTGATGCGAATACGAAAAGAAAAGCAAAAAAGCAGAAAAAAAATAATCTTATAGTGGTTTCTCGTAGAAGCTTAAATGATTAAAATTTATATAAAAAAGAACTATTTCTTTATGGAATAGTTCTTTTTCATTTTGAGTATATTACTCTATTAAGTTTCCAATAATTCATAAATCACCTTAATTTTCAAATGAGTTGTCATAAAAATCAAATTTCTTATCCTTTGGTACTATTGAACCTACTACTATAGACATAACTACAAATGAAACTGCTAAAATTGCGAATGCATTAAACATAAATAAATCCCCCTTAATTTTTATTTTTAAATATTTATTATCTTTATATTTTTATTATAGAACCAAATAGTTACAAAAAAGTAATTTTAAAATTAATAAATGATTTAATTTATAGATTATTTTTATTACAATGTTAAATAGATATAGAAATACTTAACATAATAAAATATACTACATATTATTTTTTAGAATTTGTTTATTTTTTACAAAATATTATGATAAAATGATAGAGAAAATATTAAATTTGATGAATTTAAGGAGGTGACTATTGTTATAAATTATTATTTAGTACATAGAGATAAAGCTAATATAAGGGGCGATTATATAAAATAATAATTTATAGACAATAAAGATATGAAAAAGAAAATAAGAAAAGCGATCATACCAGCTGCTGGCTTAGGAACAAGATTTTTGCCAGCAACAAAAGCACAACCTAAAGAAATGTTACCTATTGTTGATAAGCCAACAATTCAATATATAATAGAAGAAGCTATTGCTTCAGGGATAGAAGAAATTTTAATTATTACTGGAAGAAATAAAAAATGCATAGAAGATCATTTTGATAAATCAGTAGAGCTTGAGCTTGAACTTGAGAAAAATGGTAAAGAAGAACTTTTAGAACTTGTTAGAGATATATCAGAAATGGTTGATATTCATTTTATAAGACAAAAAGAACCAAAAGGATTAGGACATGCTATAAATTGCGCAAAAACTTTTGTAGGGAATGAGCCATTCGCTGTACTTTTAGGAGATGATATTGTTTATAATGATGAATATCCATGTTTAAAGCAATTAATGGACTGTTATAATGAATATGGAACAACTATATTAGGAGTTCAAAGTGTAAAGGAAGAAGATGTAAGTAAGTATGGTATAGTAGATGGAATTCACATAGAAAATAGAGTCCATAAAGTAAAAGGATTAATTGAAAAACCTGGAATTGAGGAAGCTCCAACTAATGTTGCTATTTTGGGTAGATATATAATCACACCTAAAATCTTTGAAATATTAGAGAATACTGCACCAGGAAAAGGTGGAGAAATTCAGTTAACAGATGCACTTTTAGAACTTATAGGACAAGAAGCTATGTATGCTTATGATTTTGTAGGAAGAAGATATGATGTTGGTTCAAAACAAGGATTCTTAGAAGCAACAATTGAATATGCATTAAGAAGAGTAGAATTAAGAGATGATTTGATAGATTATTTAAAAAAATTAGAATTGTAAGATAAGTTTTAATAAATATTAAATTAGAAACAAGGTTCAGAAGGCGATTTAATAGATTTTTTTATCTTTAGAAATTTATAATTTCTTATAATATAGATAATAATTTCTATAAATCGCCTTATTTTGTACTAAATTAATTTTTATGTATTTTACAATAAGGGAAAAAAGTGATAGAATAAAATATAGTTCACAAAAAATTAATATATTAGAATTAGTTTGTTAACAAAGGGGGCTTTTTATGAAAAAGCTAGTGGGGGTTTTGATTATTGCTGCTATAGTAGTTGGAGGAATTATTTATAAAGAATCTATAGATAGAACGGCAAATTTAATTTTTTTAAATAAAAATAGCACTACTGTAAGTAGTAATAAAAATAATTTTATAGAAAATTTAACCAATAATAAAATTTTAAATGCTGCAAATGAAAATAATAATTATAATTTTAATAAGGTCTTAAATAAAGAAATTTCAGGAAATATAATAAGTGTAAAATTAAGCAATGCTAATGGTAATAATTATATTGTAGACTTAGAGATTGTTGGAAAAAACTTATATCAAACTGGTAAAGTTATAAATTTAAAAAGTGAAGTAAAAGAAAACTTACTTTCAAAAAATAATGTGAGTCAAAGTAATGGAACTGTTATTATTACAGAGAATAATGGGAATTCAGGTAAGAAAAATAATTATATAGAAGGAACTTTAGAAAATAATAATAATAGTAATAAAAATAATTTTAATATAAGTAACGGAAATGATGCTATAAAGTTTGTATTAAATTATTATAAAAGTCAAGATAAATTTTTAGATATTAATAATTTACAAAGCACTGTTTTAGCTAATCAAAATATAGATGGAGAAAGTGGATATTTAGTTCAAGTTTATGATAATGAGGATAATCATAATAAAAATATAGGAGTACTTTTAGTAACAAAGAATGGAAACCTATATGATGCTAACACAGATCCATTAGAAAAATTAAATTAAATTTTAACTGTTTATATAGGAGAGCAAAACTTTTTGAGCTATAATTAAGATGAGAGTTCAAAAAGTTTTATTTTATATAAATTTATATACTTATATCTATAAAAATTTTTGAACTTTTAAAATAATAAATTTTAAAGGAGATGCCTTTAATTATAAGAACAATGTGTCTATGCATCTTAAGTTCTAGAAGAGTGAAGTATTATAGATTAATCATGAGATAAGAGTTCTTTAAAGGAGGAGGAATACAGTTATGAATATTAATAGTATTTTAGTTTTAGGAAAAAAAGAATCGCATAAAGATTATTTTATAGATTATATATATGACAAAAATTATCTTGAGAAAAAACAGGATAATTATGATAATGAAGTATTATATAAAGATGTTGTTTATATTAATGATGTAAAAATAAATATAATGGAACTAGCTGATTTAACAGAAAACAATGCAAATGATATAAGAAAAAAGGTTACTGATGAAATTACAAAAGGTGAGGCTTATTCAAATATAAATAATAGAATTCATTCAATAATTTATTGTATTTCAGTTAGAAACTTTAGTGAATTTGAATTAGAAGATGTACTAAGACCTATATCTATAGCAGCCAATAAAATAGTTGTAGCAATAACAGATTGTAATGAAGCTACTATGGAAGAAATAGACGAGCTAGATAAAAAATTAAGTGGTGTAGTACATCATGATGAAATAATAAGATTAAATGTAAGAGAAGAAGAATTTGAAGATGAAAATGTTTTTGTAGCAGAAAGAAAAGATGCTATGAGAGCAATAACAATAAATATGTGGGAAAGACTTAAAATAAGATCATTAGGTGAGGCTTACATAGAGTTAAATCAAATAGTAGATGACTGGAAAAAATATTGTTATGATTATGTAAGTAATAATGTTAATATATTAAACGTAAAGAAGACAAAAATTAATTCAGAAAAAATCTTTACTGATATGCTAAATAAACAATTTGCAAAAGAAAGAGAAAATATTGAAAAATCAATAAAAGAAAGTGTTGATTATTTTACAAAGGTAGATGAAGTGTTAAATACACTTGTAGATGATGAATATCAATTACATCATAAAAATATAGAAATCGTATATCCAGAAGACCTTACGAAAAATTGGACAGGGGATTATGAAGCAGATATGATGGAAACAAAATTTGAAGGAAAAGCTACTAAGGAGAGCATAATAGAAGATATAGATGAATTTTATGCTATAGCAAAGAGACAAATAGCTATAATAATGGAAACATATAAAAATGTATTACATTAATCTGAATAGAACTTTTAATATAGTCAATAATTTAACTAAATTGGTTAAAGAGGTGATTATATGTATTGGATATTGCATTCAACAATAATAGTAGTGGGATTAGCTTTTTATTTAATTGATATAATTCAAAAGAGAATAAATAGAAAAATAATTAAAGTTAGAAATATTAAAGAATAAAATTAGTAAAAAACTCAGCTTTGCTGAGTTTTTTTACTTTTAAATTTTAATTTAGTTTTCATATCCATTAGGATGATTTTTGTGCCAATTCCAAGCAGTTTCAATTATTGTTTCTAATGAATTGAATTTAGGTTTCCAGTTTAATTCTTCCATTGCCTTTTGTGAAGAGGCTATTAATGTTGCAGGGTCCCCGGCTCTTCTTTCTGCAACTACTGCTGGAATAGGATGTCCTGTAACTTTTCTAGCTACTTCTATAACTTCTTTAACAGAGAAACCTGTTCCGTTTCCTAAGTTATATATTCTACTTTCTCCACCATTCATTAATCTTTCTACTGCAAGTGAGTGGGCTGATGCAAGGTCACTTACATGGATATAGTCTCTTACGCAAGAACCATCTTTAGTATTGTAGTCATCTCCAAAAATCATTATATTTTCTCTTTTTCCAAGAGGAACTTGAAGAATAAGTGGAATTAAATGACTTTCTGGACTATGATCTTCTCCTATTTTTCCATTTACATGAGCACCAGCTGCGTTGAAGTATCTTAAAGCTGTATATTTTATGCCATAAGCATAATCTGCCCAAGCTAATATTTTTTCAACTAACAATTTTGATTCACCATAAGCATTTGTTGGAATTGTATTATCACTTTCTAATATAGGGATGCTTTCTGGCTCTCCATAAGTAGCAGCTGTTGAAGAAAAAACTATTTTTTTTACATCATAATCTCTCATGGCTTCTAATAGAGAAATTGTTCCAGATACATTGTTATTAAAATATTTTAAAGGCTCTGTCATACTTTCACCTACAAGAGAATAGGCTGCAAAATCTATAACAGCATCTATTTTATTTTCTGTAAAGATTTTGTCCAATATAGAACGATCTCTTAAGTCTCCCTTATAGAATTTTCCACCAAGTATAGCATCCTTATGTCCTTTTTCTAGGTTATCAAGAATAACTACTTCATGATTATTTTCTAGTAGTTCTGCTACCATATGACTTCCTATGTAACCAGCACCACCACAAACAAGTATTTTCATAAATTAATCCTCCTATTTATTTTATATTAATCTTAGTATATCAAAATAATGTATTTTTTCACCCTATTAAGAAATTTATGTTAATTAATAATTTATTAAGTTTTTAATTATAGACTTACAATAAAGAAAAGTATTTGTAAATACAGAGTTAATTTAAGTAGAGTGTAGCTCTATTTGATTTACTTTAGTAATGGTCTGCTTAAAGATGGTGATATTCTAAATAAATCGATTAATATTTTTCTTTTTGTTGTAAGATGTTTTGAATCTATATTAAATAATTTTAATTTTATCTCTTTACATATTTGTTTTTTATATTTTATATTAGAGGATTTAACATTATAAAAATTGTACATAAGTTCATAAGCATACTGATCTTCAACTTTAGGAATTAAAAAAGATAAATCATGTTTTAAACAAAAGCTTAGTCTATCTTCAATAGCTTCAATAAAATGAAGATGTTTTTCATCAAACTTATTAGATTTTGATGTATTTTCAGTATTTTTACAATATAAAAGAGTAGCATCAGTATAAACAACCTTATCTGCTTCAAATAATATTTTATGAATCATATATTCATCCTCGTAAATTTTTCCAGTAGGAAATTTTAAATTTTTAAAAATATCTTTTTTGTATAGTTTTCCATAAATAACAACCATATTAGCATACTTATCAGTATATATTTTGCTAAGACTTTCTTCTTTAGATAAAAGTTCAATATTTGGAGTTATTTCTTCCTTAGTAATATTTTCTTCATTAGTTAATAAGCAATTGCAAATAGATATATCAGCAGAATTATCTAATACAAGATCACGAAGTGTCTGAAGATAATTAACATGAATTGTATGATTACTATCAATAAAAGTAATATATTTACCACTACAAATTTCTAAACCAGCATTTCTGCAGGAAGAACTATCATTATTTTTTCTATGTATAACTTTTATATTATCGTATTTAGCTGCATAAGCATCACAAATTTTTGTGGAACCATCAGTAGATCCATTATCAATTAGGATTATTTCAAATTTTTGAAAGCTTTGAGCTAGTATAGATTCTATACATTTAACAAGATATTTATTTGCATTATATACAGGAATTATTATACTTATCATTGCTTTATCTCCCTCAATAATTTATGTTTCAATTTAGTAGTTTTTTTCTATATTTAATAATTCCTTTTATGATATAGAAAAAAGAATACCATAGGGATTTGAATAAACCTAAATGTTCTATTTGGTAATATATTAAAAATCTCTTAACTATACCATCTAACTTATTTGATGATCTAGATTTAGCAGATAATCTATACATAGCCAGTGGTTTATTAATACCTATAGCAGTTTTGGCTTCTTTCATTATTTTAAGCCAGGTAACATAATCTTCATGTTTCTCGTTACTAACCATAGTTATGTCCTGAACTTTTGTTTTATCTATAATAACCGTATCACAGGAAAAATAATTCATTTTTAATAATGATTTATAATTTATATGCTCTGGAACTTCAAAGGTGCCATATTTAGTTGATAAATCATAAGAAAATAAATCATAAGCAGTACAAGAAATAGGTGCTTTAGCTTTTTTCATTGCATCAAGTTGCAATGATAATTTATCTTCCATCCATATGTCATCACTATCAAGAAAAGCTATAAATTGTCCTTTCGATTCTTTTATAGCTGTATTTCTAGCTTCGGCAGGACCTTTGTTATTAGTATGTTTAATTAATTTTATTCTTCTATCAATAGCTGAAAAATCTTGAACTATTTTACAAGAACTATCTTTCGAGCAGTCATCTACTATTAATAATTCCCAATTTTCATAGCTTTGTTTTATTACACTTTCAATCATTTCTGTAATAAAACTTTCACTATTGTACATAGGAGTAATTATAGAAACAAGATTATTTATAATCATTGTTATCTCACGTCCTTATCATTAGTTTTTGATGCAATACAAAAATTTTTATAACTTTTACGTCCATCAAACATAGAAGTTAGAGCTGAAAAAAAAGTGAGATTATTTTTATAAAGTTTATATTTTCTAATAGAGTATTGAAGTATTAAAAGAGTTGAGAGTTTAGATGACATTTCGTAGTATATGGCTCCCATATCACTAAAAAATTTATTATCAAATCCACTAAACCAAGTAGACTCTTCATGATTTACAATCCCTATTTTATCTTTACAATAAACTAAATTTAAATTCTTTCTTAAACATTCAAAGAGAAGAATATTTTCTTCGCCCATTTTATATTTAGAACCTGCACCAAATAATTCATTAAAATTAATATTATTTTCTATAAAACTTTGCCTTTTAAAAGTTAATTGAAAAGAAGCAAGTTTCATACTTTTTAAATACCCTAGTTTTCCTTCTTTATCTATAACTGTAGTAGGCCTTTCTAAATTGGAACTAGGGACATCA
Source organism: uncultured Sarcina sp. (assembly GCA_963557775.1). Taxonomy (GTDB): domain Bacteria; phylum Bacillota; class Clostridia; order Clostridiales; family Clostridiaceae; genus Sarcina. The sequence continues at coordinate 45,629 of CAUWDH010000022.1, read as the reverse complement.
AAAGCAATTATATCAGCATCAGGATATTTTAAATAAGCCTGTCTAATTTTTTCTATATAATCATCACTATAAGTGACATCATCATCTGCTATTATACATATGTCTCCAGTTGCATTGTTTATGGCTTTATTTCTACTTTTGCTTAAACCTTTTTCATCACAAGAAATGAATTTTATTTTGTGATTGTTTTCATCAATTTCAGTATATTCCTCTTTTCCACATTGATTTATAATCACTGCATCTCCATGTAAATTCATTTTCTTTATTAGGCTGAAATCCTTTTGGTTCATTGTAGCCACTAAAACTTCAATGTTCATTAAAACCTCCTAAATTTCTCTTTTGTATTGTATACAGAAATTTTTCTTTATTTATTATATCATTAAATAAGTGTAAAAAAAACAAGGGATAATGTTTTTGGAAAAGTAGGTATTTACATTAATAATGAATATAATGATTAAAAATGTTGAGTGTATAGGTATAGAATAAAATTATTTTTATGAAAAGAAATTTTTCTGAAGTTTTATTTTCAGTTGAATTTTAATTTGTTATAAGAAAAGTATATAGAGAAAACGCTTAATTTTTATTTTTATATGAGAGTATTAATTAGATAGAGTAAATCTTTAATAAAAAATTTAAAAATGCTATAATTAATTTCGGAAACTTAAGAAAAAATAAAAGAGGAGAAACTTAATGAAAGATAATTCGATGAGATTTAGTGAATTAGTTTGGTTACTTCGAAAAAGATGGTATATTGTAATAGTTTGTGTGATAATCGCAGTTTTATGTACAAATCATTTTGTTAAAAATAAGTATGTAATTACAGATGTAGTTAATGTTACTGAATCACCAGCTATGCAAAAGGAATCAAGACTTTCACAATTAGTTAATTATAATTCGGGATTAAATAAAGCTAGTTCAGTAGTTGATGAAAAAGTAATTAAAGCTGCATTAGAAGATATTAATTCGAATTTAGATCCGAATAAGGTTCTAAAAAATCTAAGAATTCTTATTAGACCAGATAAGAAGGAATTAATATTTCAGTATACAACTAATGATGATTCAAATTGGTTTAATGTAATGAGATCTATAACATATAAATCAATGGGAACTATTAGTTTATATACACCAGGTCTAGATTATAAAAGAGATGGAAATATTGTTATAAAACAAGTTAACTCTATGAAACAAAGAATAGCTTATGATGTAGAAGGTGGCTTTATAGGGATATTCTTGGGCTTTGGAGTAATATTTTTCATAGAAAGTATCTTAGATTTTAAAAGAAAGTAGGAGAAATAAGTGAATAGTTATTTGGGACATTTGAATGTAATAGATATATGTGTATTGCCTATATACCTAGTTGTAGTTTTTTTTATATTGTATTATGCAATGAAGACTATGCTTTTAGAGGATAGGAAATATAATAAGATATATCTTATATTACTAATTATATTTAATTTTACTGTATTATTAGCAAGTACTGTTGTTAAACTTATTCCTGATTTTCCAGATGCGAATATGTATTCTGGTATTGTTCGAACGGGTATAATGCCACCAAATCAAACAATGGCAGTAGCTGTAGGATTTAAGTATGGATCTTTAATATTTAGATATTTGAGTTTCCATAATGTGTTGTGGTATGTAGCTTTCAATTTCTTAATAAATCAGTTAGGAATAATATTGATTTGGAAAGCTTGGATAAAGTATAAAAAAGGCAATGTAATGTTAATACAACAGAGAATTTATTTTATTTTAACAGCTTTTTATCCAATGGCATTACTCATGGGAATAGTTCCATTTAGAGGTTCATACTTCTTGATATTCTTTGCCATATTCCTTTATGGAGCAGTGTCAAAATGGGTAATTAATATTCCTTTTGTAATTGGAAGTCTTGGAATGATAATTCTAAGAAAGGAATATGTAATGGTTGTTGGTTTAATATTTTTAGTTAAATTATACAATTCAATTAAGATTAAAAATAAGGGAATAAAAGCTATTTTAGCAATAATAGTACTTATAATATGTTATGTAGCTGGCTCTTATGCTGCTAAAAAATTATTTAACTTATCAGTAACTCCACAAGGGTTAAGTCATTTTAGAAATGGACAAACAATTCAATATATAAATACAAGATATTCTTATCCATTAATACATTGGAAAAATTGGCTTCAGGTAATAACATATTCACCACTTTTATTACTCCAATTTTTAGTTGCTCCATTACCAATAGTAAGTCACATAGATCCTTTTAAAGGACTAGCATATTTAGCAGATGCATTATACGTTATATTCTTAACATTCTTATTTATAATAAGAATAAATAAGAATATTAAAGGTAATGCTTTTTGGATTATAAATATACTTATTCTTTGGGTATTAAATGGAATGTTTGAATATTATATAAATGCGGCAGTTAGACATAGGTATTATATGATAATAATGCTTATTGCATTAATAACAGAAGGATTTAAGTATATAAATATAGGAAAAGAAAAGGAAAGAAAACCTATAAAATATTATTAGAATACAATGAATTATTTAGTGATTGGTGACACTATATAGTTAGAGGAAGGTTAAACTAATGAAAAATATTGTTATTTCTAGTATAGAACAATACGGATATTTAATTGATACCTATAAATATTGTGAAAAATTAAAAAAAAGTAATAAGATAACATATGTTTGCTTTGATTATGGCTTTGAAAAAATTGAAGATGAATTAGTAAATGTTATTTATTTGCCAAAAGAAGGTTCTTTAATAAAACGTATGATAAACTTAAATAGAACTGTAGCAAAGGTCGCTAAGAAAAATAAGTGTGATTTAATATTTAATGTATATAATCCTTTAGTTTTTATAACTAAATTGTTAACCTTAGGAAAAAGAAATATATTAGATATAAGAACGGGAAGTATAGATCCTATCAAGGAGAATAGAGATAAAGCAAATAAAAGAATATTATTTAATAGTAAATTTTTTAGTGAAGTAACTATTATATCTCAATCTTTGGCAGAACTATTAAAGATAAAAGATTACACTATTATTCCACTTGGTGGTGATAGAGTAATAAAAAATATAGTTAAAAATTTAGATAAGATAAGATTGCTTTATGTTGGAGTTTTAGCAGACAGAAAAATAATAGATACAGTAATTGCTTTTAATAGATTTGTAGAAAAGTATCCAGATTTAGATATTGAGTATGATATAATAGGGTACTTTATGGATGAGAATTCGAAGGAATCTAAAGAATTTTTTTCTGAGGTAAATAAAAATCAAAAGATAAATTATTTAGGCAGAAAAAAGCATGAAGAATTAGAAGAATATTTTAATAAGGCAAATGTAGGAGTTAGTTATGTTCCTATGACAGAATATTATGATGTGCAACCACCAACAAAAACATTTGAATATTTGAGTCAGGGGTTAATAACTATAGCTACTAATACTAGTGAAAATAAAAAGATAGTTAATAAAGATAATGGAATATTATGTGATGATAATAGTGATTCCTTTTATAATGCTTTAGAAATCTTATTAAAAGAAAGATTTAATTTTAAAACAGATTACTTAAGAGAATCTGTTAAAGAATATAGTTGGGATTATATTATAGATAATAAGCTTATTCCAATTATAGAAAAATAGACATAGACTCAATTCAGATGGAATTTTGGTTTATCTGAATGCTTAGTTACAGTTATCTAGAAGAATAAGTCTGTTTATCTACTGCTTATAGAAGTGAGGAGCATTACAGCTTTTAACTATCAGATAAAATTAAGTATGAGTTAATGGTGTCTTTTAGTGTCTAAAAGATAAAATTTAGGTAGAGAAATCTTCCTAAATTTTTCTATATACAAAAGAAGATTAAGATAAATAAGGAGTTAACATGAGAGTAAAAAATTCTATAAAAAATGCTAAGGTGGGTGTTATTTTTAACTTTACAAATTTAATCTTGAGCTTTGTATCTAGGTCTATATTTATTTATTATTTAGGGGTAAACTTACTTGGATTAAATACTGTTTTAGTAAACCTTATAGGAATGTTAAATTTAATAGAGCTTGGTATAGGGACAGCTGTAAATTATGAATTATACAAGCCTTTAGAGGAAAAAAATTATAAAAAAATAAATGAAATAATGGCTATATTTAGGAAAATATATAAGTATGTTGGAGTACTTGTTTTCCTTATAGGTTTAATATTAATACCATTTTTAAAGTACTTTGTAAAGGGTGTTATACCATACAATGAAGTTATAGTTTATTACATGGTTCTTTTAGTAAGTACTGCAGGTACATATTTCTTTTCATATAAACAAACATTAATTTATGCGGATCAGAAGAATTATATAGCAACTTCAATTTCTGGTATTAGCAGTATAATAAAGGTAATAGCTCAAATTATATTTGTAGTCTTATTTAAGAGCTATTTATCTTGGGTAGTATTAGGTCTTATATTTAATTTTATCTTTTTAATTATGACTAACAGAAGAATAGATGCTTTGTATAAAGATAGAATTGACTTAAAATATGATAAAAGTATAAAAGAATTAACTGCCAATAATCCATCTTTGATAAAAAATATAAAAAATATATTTTGTCATCAGCTTGCTACTATAATATTTCAAAAAACTGACCCATTAATTATAGCGGCATATTCAACTTTGAAAGAATCAGGGATTTATTCAAACTACCTATTAATACTAACAGGGGTTAGTACTATAACAGCAACTATATTAACAGCTATGGAAGCTAGTATTGGTAATTTAATTGTTAGTGAATCAATAGAAAAGACTTTTGATATTTTTAAAGAGTTATGTTTTGGAACTAATATTTTTTCCATTGTTATTTGTTTTCCATTATATATGGTAATAAATAAATTTATAGAATTTTGGGTTGGACCTAATTATCTTTTTGGAAATGCCATTGTTATAGTTTTGATAATAAATTTCTATATTGGAATGAATAGAGTAGTAATACAAAATTTCAAAAGTTGTTATGGAATATATTGGGATGTGTGGGCTCCGGTAGTAGAGTCAATAATAAATATTGTTTTTTCAATATTAATAGCATCTAAGTATGGGATAATTGGTATTTTTATAGGTACTCTAATAAGTAATATTTTAATTGTTTTAATATGGCAGCCATTAGCTGTATTCAAGTATGGTTTTAAAAAGAATGTATTTGAATATTATTTTTGGTATATAAAATCAGCTATAATAGCATTCATATTATCTTATATTGGATTTATATTAACAGACAATGTAATTAATCATTTAAATATAAAAAGTATGATAGTAAACTTTTTTGTAACAGGAGTTATATCTACAATAGTAATTTTAATACTTCTATTAATCGTTAATATAAAAAATAAGCATATGAGAAAACTTTTTAATAGAATTAAAGGGATGAGGAGATAAGTTAAATGACTAAGATAAGTGTTGTTATAGCAGCTTATAATATAGAAAGGTATATTGATAGATGTGTGGATTCAGTAGTAAACCAAAGCTATAAGGAGTTAGAAATAATTGTTGTTAATGATGGTTCAACAGATAGCACATTAGAAAAATTAAAAAAAAGAGCTGTTGAGGATAATAGAATAATAATAGTAGATAAGGAAAATCAAGGAGTAATAGAAGCAAGAAAGAGTGGATATATAAAGGCTACAGGTGAATATATTTTATTCCTAGATGGTGATGATTGGATTGATTTAGACGCTATAAGAAAGCTTAAAGATAAAATTGAAGAAAATGATTCAGATATTGTATGCTTTGAATATTATGAAATTTTTGATAATGGTAAAAAAATCGAGGGTATTAAATCAAAGGAGTTTAATATTTTACAAGGAAAAGAATTTTTAAAGTATGTATTAATAGGAGATATATTACCAACTATGTGTGGGAAGTTCTTCAGAGTAGGTTTTTTTAAGGATAATAATATAGAATTTCCAAGCAATATAAGTTATGCAGAGGATTTAGCATTTGTTGCATCGCTTGGTTGTAATAATCCTAAGGTGCAGTATTTAAATGAAAGTTTATATATGTATTATCAAAGAGATGAGTCAATAACTAAAAAAATTTCCCCTAAGCTTTTAGAAATAAGTGAAGCAATGAAATTTATAAAGAAAAAATTAGAGGAAAAAGGTATTTATAATGAGTTTAAAAATGAATTTGAATATACAGTATATCTTCATTGCTTAGTAGGAAAAAAGAATATTATATATGATAAAAATAATTCTTATGGAAAAGAAATGTTTAATAGATGGAAGAGCTTTAATATAGATATAAGAAAAAATAGTTATATAAGAGAGCAAATGAAAGAAGCATCTTTTATAGGAAGATATTTAACTATATTATCAGCAAAATTTTATTTTATAGGGAATATTTTAAATTAAAAATATATGGATAGTGCAGTAAGATTCTAATCTTATTGAACTATCCATTTTTATTTTTAATTTTGTATTACTTTATATAATTTAGGTGAAAATTTAAATAGGTTTATAAGTAATTTAGATTTTAAACTTAAAGCGCTTATATTCAAAGAACTTATTTTTTCACTTAACTCCCTTAATAAATTTTCTTTATTAGAAATATTGGAATCCTTTATCATATAATAAAGATTTATTGTTTCAAAAGATAATTGATAGAGACATTTATCATAAATAGCATTTAAATGATGTTCAGTTATAAAGTTTAAACGATTTTCAATAGCTTCAAGGAAGCTTAAATTAGCAATATTAAATTCTCTATTCATTATACTATTTGGAGTTTGTCTATAGTAATAAAGAGGCTCATCAATAATGGCAATTTTATTACTTTCAAATAAAACTTTTGGTGTTGTAAATTCATCTTCATGTATTTTTCCTACAGGAAATTTTATATCTTTAAATAGAATAGTTTTATATAATTTATTACAAGCAATTATACAGTTAACATAATTATCACTATACAAATCATTTAAAACTTCTAAGTTGCTTAAAGTTTCAACAGTTGGATTAGTATTTATAATCTTGTCTTTTATATCATTATTTGAAACTTTTAAGAAATTACAAATTGCGATATCAGAATTACTACTAGATAATGCGTTAAATAGTGTTAAGTAGAAATCTTTATGAATCCAGTCATCACTATCAATAAAAGAGATGTATTCCCCTTTAGCAGCTTCTATACCAACATTTCGAGCATCAGATAAGCCACCATTTTTTTTATGAATAACTTTTATTCTAGAATCTTTTTTTGCATAGTCATCACAAATTTTTCCGCAATTATCAGGGGAGCCATCATCTACTAATATTAATTCAAAGTCTTTATAACTTTGATTTAGTATTGAATTTATACAATTTTCTAGATATTTTTCTACATTATATATAGGTACTATAACACTTATCATTTTTCCTCCTAAGTAGATTATAAAATTATTAATTGTTTTGTATTTAAAAAAGTACTTTAGTTTATTTTGAAATAATAGTATTAATATTTAAAAAAATAAAATATTGAATAAATATTTTGCTCTGGTTACATTGTTTTATTATATCATTAAAATATATTAAAAAAAATGTAATATATAGTGTTAAAAGAAAATTTATAGTTTTTTTAAAATTTATTTATTTTTGAATTAGGTTTTTGTAAGTGTTATAATAGTTTTTGGATATTTTAAAAGAAGTTTAAGAAGTTTATTTTTAATTAACAAAAAAATAAAAAAATTCAAAAGTCGACAGAAAAATGTTATAAATTAAGTGTAGGAGGTACAAAGTGGCATACATATTTATACTCATTGTATTAGCTATCTTTGCTTTTTCAGACTACTTAATATTTACTAATGAGGAAAACGGATATAATAAATATTCTGTTGGTATATTAGGTAGAAAAATTAATTTTGGTATTAAAAATATAATTGCATGGTTATTAATAGTAGGATTAATATTATTTGCAGGGCTTAGATACTATTCAGGATTTGACTATGGAAATTATTCCATAATGTTTTATAAGGCATTAGTTGCCTATAGAAGTCAACATGTTGAATACGGGTATTATTTTCTAAATAGGATTTTAGGAATGGTAACTGAAAATCCACAATGGATATTCTTTATAATGGCAGCAGTTACATTGTTTATAAAAGGAACTGCTATTAGTAAATTAAGCAAAAAAATTTGGTTCTCTATATTTATATATTATTCAATGTTCTTTTTAGTATATGATATGGGACAAATAAGAAGTTCATTAGCTCAAGCATTAGGATTATTTGCAATGTACTTGTTTACTAAAAATAGAAAGAAAACAGCATTTATTTGTATATTAATAGCAGCATGTTTCCATACATCATCTATAATTTTAATGCTTTTATTTTTCATTAAGGACAAAAGATATAGTGCTAAACAAATAATAATAACCTATATTGTATTTATAATATTAGGACAACTTATGGATTTACATTTTGTAGGTATGTTTGCTAAGGAGCATATACATGGAAACTTAGGAATAAAAATTTATAGATATACTGCATCAAGTTTATTTGCTCAAAAAATAGGATTAAGTGCTAATGTAATATTTGATTTTATTATATTAGTGATGTTCTTATTAATAAGATGGTATAACAATGTAAATGATAAGAAATTTGATTATTTCTTCAATATATATTTTACAGGTATATGTATTTATTTATTATTTAATAGATATTTTGTTTTAGGAACAAGATTTTCAGATTATTTCAAAATATCAATAGTAATATTGCTACCAATGTTAATAGGATATATAAAAAATAAAAATAGAAGAATGCTTTTCTTATTATTTTTCATGGCAATGTTAGGTATTATGGTATTTAGACAAGTACATGTTAACAGTAATATGTATACTCCATATGCTATAAATTGGTTTGGACATATAATAACAAGATGATTTTAAAAATAGAGATGCTTTAAACCTATGGTTTAGGTATCTCTATATTAATATTATATATAAAGGGAGTGTTATGGATGAAGGTGGCTATAGGAATTTTATGTCACAGGAGAACAAAGTCAATAGATAAAGTTATAGAACTTTTAGGACATGAATTTGATATTTATATTCATGTTGATAAAAAGTCAAATTTAAATGAATTTGATGATATTTTAGATAAGGTTAATTTTATAGAGGAAAGAGTTGATGTTAGATGGGGATCATACTCTCTAGTAGAAGGAACCTTACGTTTAATGGAAGCTTTCAATAAAAAAAATTATGATTATGTATCAATTATATCTGGTGAATGTCTGCCTTTAAAAAGTGCTGAAAATATAATAAATTTTCTCCAGGAAAATAAAGGAAAAGAATTTATAGGTGTAGATTTAAATGCTAAAGAAAAGGAAATAGAGGAAAGAATTAAATATAAATATTCAAATAGTTACTATAAAAAAGAGCAAGGAAGAATCAGTAGCAAACTTTTAAATATGAAAGAAAAGTTTTTAGGGAAACCAATAAATGAATATTATACTAGGTTACCTAAATTATATAAGGGATGTAATTGGTTTACTATATCAGGAGAGTTAAATAATTATATTTTAATGTTCTTAAAGAAAAATGTAGAATTTGAAAATGCGTTTAAAAATGCTTTATGTAGTGATGAAATAATTTTTCAAACGATAGTAATGAATTCTAAATATAAAGATAAAATTTATAAATTTGATACAGAATATAATGATACGCATATGGCATTAAGATATATTGATTGGGAAAGTGGTCCTGATTATCCTAAATTGTTAGATGAGAGTGATTTTTCTAAAATGAGAGAAAGGGATTTCATTTTTGGAAGAAAATTTAATGATAACTTAGATTTTGAAGTTTACAATGATTTTTTTTATAATTAATATATTTTAAATTGAAAGGAAAACAAAAGATGAGGATTTCTAAAAAACTAATAATCAAGGCTAGATTAAGTAAAATGTGTGGTTTTACAAAATTTTGTTATTTTTTAAATAGAAATAAGAAAAGAATTATAGGGTATCACAATGTTATTCCAGATGAATATTTTGATGAAAGTATTCATTTAGAATGTTCTCATAGAGAAAGTGTTTTTAAGAATCAGCTAAAAGTTATAAACAATAGATTTAAGGTTAATTTAGAAATAAAAGAAGAGGGAACTGCAACATTAACCTTTGATGATGGATATTTAAATCAATATTCCATTGCATCTAAAATAATGGATGAAATGAATAATCAGGGATACTTTTTTTGTGCAGTTAATTTAATTGATGATAAGAAAATATTGGAAATAGATAAACTTATGTATTGGATGAGTTATGTTCCACTTGGTGAATATAATTTAGATGAAATAAATTATAAGTTGGAAATTAAAGAACAATGGCAAAGGAAAGAACAATGGTCTGTTCTTTATAATATGATAAGTAAATCATTTACTTTTGAAGATTTATCAAGAATTTTAGATAAGGCCTATGCTTTTGAGAATATAAAAATAAATGATGAATTTTATAATATTAGATTTAAAGGTATAACAAGAGAAAATTTAAATGAAATGAAAAAGAAAAACCATAAGATAGGTGCCCATTCAGTAACACATAGTATCTTTTCAAGGATGAAAATTGAAGATTTAGAAGAGGAAATAAAATGCTGTAGTGAGCTTTTAGGTGATGTATACAATACAAAGTTATTTGCCTATCCTTATGGTGGTAAAAGTGATATACCAGCTGAAGCTGAAAGAATACTAAGTAGAAGTGGTTTTAGTAGTGCTTTAGCTTATGGAAATTCTGATGTAGAGGGGGGATATAATGAGTATTATATTCCAAGAATAATTTTACCTGATACAGATGATGTTGATGTAATAGATTTTATTTTGTCAGGGGCTATTAATATGATAAGTTATAGAAAATTACTTCCAGATTGGATTAATAAAGAGGGGGTTAATTATGGAAAACGTAACAGTTATAGTGCCGGTATATAAAGCAGAAAAATTTTTGCATAAGTGTTTGGAAACTATAGTTAATCAAAGTTATAAGAATCTAGAAATAATTTTAGTTAATGATGGATCACCTGATAATTCATTAAAAATAGCTGAAGGCTTTGCAAAGAATGATAAAAGAATAAAGATAATAAATAAGAAAAATGAAGGGGTATCAGTTGCAAGAAATACAGCTTTAAATATTGCTAGTGGAGAATATATTTGTTTCATAGATTCAGATGACTATGTTGAGTTAAATATGGTTGAAGAAATGTATGAAAAAATAAAAAAATTTGATGCTGATTTAGTTCTATCAGATTATAATAGAGTATTTCCAAATAGAATTAAAGAAGAAGGTATGGTAATAGAAGAAGGATTTTATTCTGATAAAAAATTATTAGAAGAATTTTTTGAGGACTATATTTCTTTAACAGATAAATTTGGAACTAATCAATTTGCATGCACTAAATTATTCAAAAAAAGTATAATAGACAAGTATAATTTAAGATTTAATAAAAGTTTAAAAATAGGGGAAGATCATCTTTTTACAGCTCAATATATAAGTCATATAAACAGTTTTTATGCCTTAACCGGCAGAAGATTTTACAACTATGTTTATCAAGATGAATCTGCTATGGTTGCATATAGAGATGATTTATATGATAATATAAAATTGTTTTTTCTAGAATTACATAATATAAATTATGAAGGTTTAGAGAGAAAAGAGTTAGACAAAAAGATATATTCTGGATTTATTCTACATTTATATAGAGCTTTATTAAATGAAAATAAACCAGAAAATAAAAGAAACAAAAAAGAAAAAGTTGAAAAAATACATTCAATAATAAGTGATGATTATTGCCAAAGAGCTTTAAATTTAATGGATAAACGTTATATACCTAAAAAATTAAAGCCATATTACATGTTTAGCAAAAGAAAAATGGCTAGTTTAGTTTACTTAGGATTGAAGGCTGAATATAAGATTTTCTCAAGATAAATTGAGAAAATCTTATATTCAGATAAATTTTAGTTATTAGGAGAGTGTACATTGAATATTTATTATTTGAGTGAAACAAAGGGAAACAAAAGAGATGCAGGAAGTAAGGCTAGAAATGATGTTGATGATATTTTAAAGGAGCAAGGCTATGAACCTATCTTTATGCTTAATAAAGATGATTCAGGAAAGGTAAAAACAGGAGCAATGATATCTTCTTTTTTTAAGCAGTTATCATCAGTGCCAAAGGGTTCAATAATAATAAGTCAATATCCCATATATGAAAAAAGTGTTTTTATGAGATTTTATTTGAAATGGATGAAAAATCATAGAGCTATAAAGCATATAGCAATAATTCATGATATAAATTCACTTAGAGCACAAAATAAAGAAAAAATGGTAGAAGAAATAAAAAGGTTAAATGTTTTTGATGTGTGTATATCCCATAATCCTAAGATGACAAAATGGCTTTTAGATAATGGGTTAAAATCAAAAGTAGTTAATTTAGGAATATTCGATTATTTAATTGATAATAAAGAGAAGAAGCAGTATAAAAAGCAAGAGGATGATTATACTGTATGTTTTGCAGGAAATTTGGCTGAGGATAAAAGTGGATTTGTTTATAAATTAGACAAGAGAATTAAACTTAATTTATATGGACCATATTATTCAGGGGAAGATAAGTCACGCTATAAAGGTTGTTTAAAACCAGAAGAATTACCAAATGTTTTAAATGAAGATTTTGGACTAATTTGGGATGGAGTAAGTTCAAGTGAATGTATTGGAGAAACTGGACAGTATTTAAAGTATAATAATCCTCATAAAACTTCATTATATATAGCAAGTAATTTACCTATAATAATTTGGAGCAAAGCTGCAGTAGCCGATTTTGTTAAAGAACATAATATAGGAATTGTTATAGATTCTTTAGATGAATTATATAGTAAAATATCTGTTATTAGAACTGATGAATATATGGTTATGAGAAAAAATATAGAAAAATTAAGAGAAGAATTAATTAGAGGAAACTTTACTAAAAAAGCTCTTAAGGAGGCTATAGAAGCTTTAAAATAAGCTTTTATTTAAGATATGAAATTATTAAAAAATTTTTTATATAACCAAATTTATCAGTTATTTTTAGTATTAGCACCCTTAATAACAGTTCCATACATATCTAGAGTTTTGGGAACAGATGGAGTAGGACTCTTTTCTTATTCATCATCTTATGCACAATATTTTGTTCTTTTAGGGATGATAGGAATTGACCTTTATGGAAGTAGGCAAATAGCTCGTTCTAAAAATAGTGAAGAAAAGTATGGGCGAGATTTTTCTAATATATACAGTCTTCAATTTATAACTACTGCAACAGCTTTGATTATATACTTAATAATATTTGTAGGTATTAATAAAGATCATAGAATGTTATATTTAGCACAGGGAACAGTTGTAGTAGCATCAATGTTTGATATATCATGGCTTTTTATTGGTCTAGAAGATATGAAGAGTGTGGTATTAAGAAATGCCTTTGTTAAAATAGTAGGTATAATTTTAATATTTATTTTAGTGAAAAAACCTTCAGATATAGTTTTATATGCTTTAATAATGGGAGGAAGTTCAGTTGTTGGTCAAGCAATAATGTGGGCTGGTTTTAGAAAGGTAGTAAAGGTGTACAAGCCAACACCTAAGGAAGTATTTACTCACCTAACTCCTGCTTTAGGGCTATTTGTATCACAACTTGCAATTCAAATTTATGTATTACTAGATAGAAGTATGCTAGGTTTTATGTCTGATATGTCACAAGTAGGACTTTATGCTAATGCACAGAAAACTATAAGATTAGTACTTACTTTAATAACATCTTTAGGAGTAGTTATGCTTCCAAGAATGAGTTCTTTATATTCAGAGGGGAAAATGGATGAATTTAAAGCAATGATATATAAAGCTTTCAATTTTGTTAACTTTATGGCATTTCCAATGGTTTTTGGACTAATTGCTATTGCTGATGGATTTTCTCTTTGGTTTTATGGAGCTAATTTTGATGGAGTTGGTGTTTTATTACAAGTTGGAGTGCTTATAATTATAGCTATAAGTTGGAGTAATATTTTAGGAATACAAGTAATGTTACCAATGGATAGAGAAAGAGGCTTTACTATATCTGTAGTTGGTGGAGCTATAGTAAATGTTATTTTCAACTTTATTTTAATAATTCATTATAAAGCAATGGGAACAACTATAGCTTCTGTCATAGCAGAATTTACTGTAACAGCTATTCAAATATATTTATTAAGAGATGTTGTCAAATTAGGAAAAATAATAAAGACAGCTATAAAGCCATTAATAGGATCTATAGTGATGTTTTTAGTAATTAAATTTGTTGAAAGATTTGTTTCAAAGGGGATAATTGCCACAATTATTGAAGTTGCAGTTGGAGTAATAGTATACATGGTGGTTATGATAATTATAAAGGATCAATTTATAAAAGAGGTTAATTCTATAGTTAAAACAAAAATTCTAAAAAGATAGGAGATAAACTTATGAAAAAGTATGATTATTTAATAGTAGGAGCAGGGATTTTTGGGTCAATATTTGCTTATGAAGCAAAAAAAAGAGAAAAAACCTGCTTAGTAATAGATAAAAGAAATCACATAGGTGGTAATATTTATTGTGAAAATGTAGAGGGAATTAATGTTCATAAATACGGTGCTCATATATTTCATACAAGTAATAAAGAAGTTTGGGATTATATAAATCAATTTGTTGATTTTAATAGATATACTAATTCACCAGTAGCTAATTATAAAGGCGAGTTATATAATTTACCTTTTAATATGAATACATTTTATGGTTTATGGAAAGTTAAAACTCCAGAAGAAGCTAAGACTAAGATTGAAGAGCAAGTGAGAGAAGCTAACATAGAAAACCCTAAAAATTTAGAAGAACAAGCTATAAAGTTAGTTGGTAAGGATATTTATGAAAAGCTTATAAAAGGATATACAGAAAAACAATGGGGACAAAGAGCAACTGAATTACCTTCATTTATAATAAAAAGACTTCCTGTAAGATTTACCTTTGATAACAATTACTTTAATGATATGTATCAAGGAATACCGATAGGTGGATATAATAAATTTATTGAAAGTTTATTAGATGGAATTGAAG
Organism: uncultured Sarcina sp.; assembly: GCA_963557775.1. Taxonomy (GTDB): domain Bacteria; phylum Bacillota; class Clostridia; order Clostridiales; family Clostridiaceae; genus Sarcina. The sequence goes on along the minus strand of CAUWDH010000022.1, from coordinate 30,565 downwards.
TTAAATTAAATACAGATTTCTTTGAAAATAGAGAAGAATTAAGTGCTATGGCAGAAAAGATAGTATTTACAGGAATGATAGATGAATTTTATAATTATAAATTTGGAACTTTAGAGTATAGAAGTTTAAGATTTGAGCATGAACTTTTAGAAATGGAAAATTATCAAGGAAATGCTGTAGTGAATTATACAGAATATGAAATACCTTACACAAGAATAATAGAACATAAGCATTTTGAATATGGAACAAGTGAAAAAACAGTTATAACAAAGGAATATCCTGCAACTTGGAAAAAAGGTGATGAACCCTATTATCCAGTAAATAATGAAAAAAATAATGAAATATACAAAAAGTATAGAGAATTAGCTGATAAAGAAAACAACGTTATATTTGGAGGAAGACTAGCAGAATATAAGTATTATGATATGCATCATGTTATAGAAAATGCTCTAAAAGTAGTTAAGGAAAAACTATAGAATTATAGAGGATATGAAATTTTAAAGTAAAGTACAAAATATGATAGTAACTAAAGAAAGTGTTATAATAATGACTAGAATATAAGATAGGAAACTATTTTGGCTAAATTTAAAGTTACTATGATTGAGGTAGTTAATAGTCTTATATAGGAGGAAGTTTATGAAACAAAAGAAGATAGGAATACTTGTACCTTCTTTATCGGATGGAGGAGCTGAGAAGGTTGCTGCTAATTTATCCATTATTTATGATGAATTAGGTTATGATGTTTATTTATTACTTTATGAAAATAGAGTAACTTTTGATTATAAAGGTAAAATAATTGATTTAGGTATAAGAAGAAGGTCAGGAGTTGGAAAGCTTTTAAAGGATTATGAAATATATAAAAAATTAAAAGCTATAAAAAAGCAATATGATTTTGATATTGTTATAAGTCATTTACCTAAAACAGATTTAATGAATTGTTTAACTAAGAAAAATGATAAGGTTATTACTACAATTCACAATAATATAGATATAGATTATCCAAGTTATATGAAAAAATTATTACCTTATATAATAAAAAAATCTGATTTAATAGCTTCTGTTTCTATGATTGGCGAAAACTATTTAAAAAATAATTATGGTGCAATGAATGTAAAGACTTTATATAATCCGCAAATGACAGAGGACATAATAAATAAATCTAAAGAAGCTGTGGAGGAGTTACCAAGAGAATTCTTTAATGGGACAACTTTAATAAATGTAGGCAGATTGGATACACAAAAGGGACAGTGGCATTTAATAAGAGCATTTAAAAGAGTTGTTGAATTTGAGAATGATGCAAAATTAATAATTGTTGGTAGAGGACCCTATGAGGATAAGTTAAAAGCTTTATCTAAAAAGTTAGATTTAGAAAAAAATATTCACTTTACAGGCTTTAATAGTAATCCATATAAATTTATGAAAAACTCTACAATATATGTTGGAACATCCCTTTATGAAGGATTTGGAATGACTTTAATAGAAGGGATGTCTCTAGGACTTCCTGTTATATCAACAGATTGCATTTCAGGACCAAGAGAAATTATAGAGCCAAAGAGAGTAATTGGAGATATAGAATATGGTGAAGAGCTACAATATGGTATACTTACAAAGCCTTTTGATAGTAGTGAAGACTTAGAAAGTTTAGAACTTACAGAGAGCGAAGAGGAATTAGGAAGAGTTATAATAAAATTAATTAAGGATAAAGAATTATATAGTAGATTAAAAGAAAAATCCTTGAAGAGATGTAATAATTTTGATTATAAAGAAATCAAAAAGATATGGAATCGAGAGTTAAAAGCTTTAGTAGGGGAGAGTTAACAAATGAAAAAAATTCTAGCTGTAGATTTATGTAATACGCTTTATAAATCTAACACAACACAAGATTTTTTTGAATATAGCTTTAAAGACTTTGATGATTACAAGACTTTAAAGGCAAAAAATAAAAATATAAATTTTAAAGTTATAAATAAGTTATCAAATAAAATATTAAAAAATGATATGAGTAAAAAGCTAATAACTAATGTTTTAAAGGATAGAGATGTTGAAGAAATTAATAATCTTGTTGAAAAATTTATAGATAACTTTCTAGAAGAAAAGAAAATTTCGAAAGCTCAAGAAATAATACGTGATTATAAAGAAAAAGGATACTATATTATAATGATATCAGCTTCTTATGATTTTATAGCTAAAGCTGTAGCCAAGAGACTTAATATAGATGAAGTTATAGCTTCTTCAGCATATGTAGAAAATAATAAATTTACTGGAAGGGTAAAGGAGGATATATTATATACCAAATTTGCAAAGTTTCTAGATAAGTTTAAGGATTATGATGATTTAGTAATGATAACAGATAATGAAACAGATTATGATTTTGTAAAAAATACAACAAAGTCCTTTATTGTAATACATGAAAAAAATAAGAGATTTTGGGAAGATAGAAAAAGCGAAAGATTAATATTTATAGAGGAGTAACTTAAAATAATATGAATAAATTTATAATCCCCTTTTATTATACTTTTTATACTAGAATAAAAGGGAAAAGCAAAAGAATAGCTTATATATTCACTTTCATATTACCTATATATATTTATATTATAGCTTTTAATAGAAGTTTTACCTTAGTTGACTTTATAGCTTCTATTTTAGGGTTCATAGGTCTGATGTCAGTATATGAAGTAGGGTATATAAATAATGATGTAATAACTATACAGTATGAAAAAAATCCAACCTTAAGATTAAAAGAGGATGAAATACTTTATGCAAGAGAGCGTATAGGAAAAATAAGATTTATAAAATATATAATATCACTTATAGTAATAGGAATATTAGGAGCATTAAATTGTAATTATATTTACTATACTGTAGGTTTAATACTTATATATATTGTTTACTTAGCTCATAATAAAGTGAGAGATAAAAAATCAATTATAACCTTTTTCTTCTTAAGTATATTAAGATATATAACAGTACCTTTAATGTTTTCTTATAGTTTAAATATGAAAGTAGATAAAGGATTAAATTTATATATTTCCATAGTATTGTTTATACTTATAATTGCACTTCCAAGAACTATAGAAAAAGCAGCAGAGAAAAAGTATAATATATCTTCTCTTGAGATAATAAAGAAAAAAACAACTGAATTCAGAGTTATTTATTATATATTAGGATCTTTAGTAGGAGTAGGACTAGCAATAGGTGGATTTGGATATAGCTATTTAGTATTAAGCTTGTACTATTTATCTTATAGATTATTAATATGGATAGGCTTTGTGGTGAAAGAAAGGAAAAGTGTGTAATGAAGTTTTCAGTTCTTATGTCTGTATATTATAAAGAAAACCCTAATTATTTAAGGGATGCCATAGAGAGTGTCTTAAATCAAACAGTTAAAGCAGATGAAATAGTAGTTATAAAGGATGGAAAACTAACTGTTGAACTTGATATGATTTTAAAGGAATACAATGATAAATATGAAGGTTTGTTCAAGATAATTGAGTTTAAAAGTAATAGGGGACTTGGAGTAGCACTTAGAGAAGGTGTTTTAAGATGTTCTAATGAAATAATAGCAAGAATGGATACTGATGATATTGCCAGAAAAGATAGATTTGAAAAGCAATTGGAAATATTAAAAGATAAAAATATAGATATAGTAGGATCTAATATTTCTGAGTTTGATGGAGAAATTTCAAATATAATTTCAAATAGAACTGTGCCTGAAAAATCTAAGGACATTGAATTATTTTCAAAAAAGAGAAATCCTTTTAACCATATGACAGTGATGTATAAGAAAGATGCTGTTTTAAAAGCTGGAAATTATGAAGAATTCTTATGGTTTGAAGACTATAATTTGTGGGTTAGAATGTTTATTTCAGGAGCAAAGGGATATAATATACAGGAGAATTTAGTTAATGCTAGAACAGGAAAAGATATGTTCGCAAGAAGAGGAGGCTTTAAATATATAAAACAAGAAATAAATATGCAAAAATTTATGTTGGATAAAAAGTATATTTCTTACAAAGAATATGTAATTAATTTATTTGAAAGAATGATGGTGAGGGTAATGCCAAATAAATTAAGAGGAATAATATATTTAAAGTTATTAAGGTAAAAAAGAACAAATGTTAACTAATTGTTAATAAAATGTAATGAAATCATTAACTTAAAGAATAGATAAATATTTTTTATCTATTCTTTTTTTATTAAAAATAATTTATAGCACCTTTAAATACAAGGGGATTATATAGAATTTTAATTTCAAAATTAAATATTACAAAAAGAGAACAACTAAGTTTATTTTTTGTAACTATTAAAAATAAGCCTTTGTAACAAAAGAATGTTCAAAAAAGGTTAAGATTATATTAACACAAAATTAACAATTTTAAATTAGCGAGGTAATTACATGAGTAACACAGAAAACTCGAAAAAGCCTAAAAATAAGAAGAAAATATCTGCAATAATTGTTGGAGCAATAATTCTTATAATTATTGTATTAGTAGGTGGGTCATATTTGTTTGTTAATAGTGTATTAGATAAAGTACACAGAGTGACCATAAATAATAATGAATTAGGCGTAAGTAAACAAGCGGAATTAAACTCTTTAAACAATAAAGGAGTGCACAATATCTACTTATTCGGAGTTGATGAACCTGAAGGAGTTCCAGGAAGATCAGATGCTATAATGGTAATGTCTGTTAATGATACAAAACATACTTTAAAATTAGTATCTATATTAAGAGATTCCTATGTTCCAATACCAGGGCATAAGGCGCAAAAGGTTAATGCAGCTTATGCATTTGGAGGTCCTCAACTAGCTATGGAGACTTTAAATAAAGACTATAATTTAGATATTCATAATTTTATAAGCTGTAACTTTACAAGCTTACCAGAGATTATAAATATATTAGGTGGAGTTCATGTTGACTTAACACCAGAAGAAGTTTATGAAATTAAGTTCCCTTATGATCAATTAAAAACTTTAGATCATGAACCAAATGCACCTAATATAACTCATGCAGGTCCACAAACATTAGATGGTTTACAAACAATGGCTTACTTAAGAGTAAGACATAAAACAGGTGGAGATTATGCAAGAACTTATAGACAAAGACAAGTTATTGAACAATTATTCAAAAGAGTTGAAAATACTCCAATAACAAAATATCCAGAACTTTTAGATAAGGTAGCACCAGCATTAGAAACAAATATGTCAGATGCTCAAATCTGGAAATTTGGTGAGGAAATACTAGATACTGGTTGTAAGAGTATAGAAGAAGCTAGGGTTCCTGTAGACAGTAACTGTTCAAGTAAAACTGTAAATGGAATATGGTATTTAATATTTAACCAAGCTACAACTAATGAAAATCTTCATAATTTCATTTATGGAGATGCAAAATTACCAAACCAAGAGTATCTTTCACCATCAAAAGACAATAATTAAAGTTTTGTAAAAAACTCTCTTTCATATTATAATTGATGAAAGAGAGTTTTTATTATTGAAAGATAACAATTATTTCAAGGAATGAAAGGAATGAATCTTATGAATATATTAGTTACAGGTGGACTTGGTTATATAGGAAGTCATACATCGGTAGAATTACTAGAAGCAGGCCATAATGTAATTGTCATTGATAACTTGAGTAATAGTAAAGAGATTGTTAAAGATAAAATAAAGGAAATAACAGGGAAAAATATAAAATTTTATAAATATGATTTATTAAATTCTTGTGATATTGAAAAAGTGTTTGAGGAAAATAATATAGATTCTGTTATACATTTTGCAGCACTTAAAGCAGTGGGAGAATCAGTAGAAAAACCTCTTGAATATTATCACAATAATATAACAAGTACTTTACACCTTTTAAATGTAATGAGGAAATTTAATGTGAAAAATTTTGTATTTAGTTCATCAGCTACTGTTTATGGAGATAGCAAAATTATGCCTATAAATGAAGAGTGTGAATTATCATTTACTAATCCTTATGGTGGAACTAAATTAATGATAGAAGATATATTAAGAGATTTATATAAATCAGACAATTCTTGGAATATAGCTATACTTAGATATTTTAATCCTGTTGGTGCCCATGAAAGCGGTTTAATAGGGGAAAATCCAAAAGGGATACCAAATAATTTAATGCCATATATAACAAAAGTAGCTATTGGTGAATTAGAAGAGCTTTCAGTATTTGGTGATGATTATGATACTATAGACGGAACTGGAGTAAGAGATTATATACATGTTGTTGATTTAGCTATAGGACATATAAAAGCTTTAGAAAAGTTAGAGACTAAACCAGGTCTTATTACTTATAATTTAGGAACTGGAAATGGCTATAGTGTTTTACAATTAGTTAAAGCTTTTTCAGAAGCAAGTCAAAGAGAAGTAAAATATAAAATTGTTGGAAGAAGAGCTGGAGATGTTGCAATTTGTTATGCTGATGCTACTAAAGCAAATAAAGAATTAGGATGGACAGCTAAAAGAGATATTAGAGATATGTGTAGAGATTCATGGAATTGGCAATCAAAAAATCCAAAGGGATTTGAAGATTAATTGTAAATATAAAGAAGAAATATGTTTTGTGTTAATTTAAAAAATTTATTTTAATAAGTATAAATAAACAATATAAAGATATACAAGCTATATTAAATGTATTTAGAAGTTCAATTCAATTTATAAGTTTTCCTAAATATCTATATTAATATAGCTTATTTTTTACATAGTAAATATAATTATTTGATAGTTAAGGGCTGTAAGCATTAATCTTTTCAAATAGGAGGTTGTAGTATTACAGTTTCACACTATCTAGATAAGGTCGACTAAGTATTCAAATGGAATTGTAAATCCAACTGAATTAAGTCTATATTTATAAAATCAAGATAGTTAGTAGCTATAAAATAAACATAAGAAGAAACTATTAAATACATAGGAGGATTTTATGCATAGCGCTCATAATTTTTATGGATTTGTATATTTTAATAAAGATGTACATGATTATTTATATTTTTATGGTGTTTTCTTTCTTAGACTAGCTTTATCAGGGGTATTAGGGGGATTAATTGGTTTTGAAAGAGAAATGAGGTCTAAAGAAGCTGGGATAAGAACACATTTCTTAGTTGCTGTAGGAGCAACTATAGTAATGTTAGTATCACAGTATGGATTTTTTGAAGTCTTAGGACCTCAAATAGAGGTAGACCCTAGCAGAATAGCTGCTCAAGTAGTATCAGGAGTTGGTTTCTTGGGAGCTGGAATAATATTTAAAGAAAAAGGAACTGTAAAGGGATTATCAACAGCAGCAGGAATATGGATTACTGCTGCTATTGGATTAAGTATAGGTTCTGGAATGTATGCTATAGGTATATTTGTAACAGTATTAGTTCTTATAGCATTTGAGATATTGAAGAAAATATCACTTAAATATGACCATAGCTATTTAGAAATGTCTATATTATCACAAAAGAAATTGTATAGAGAAGTGCAAGGGATATTAATATCCAATAACGCCTTAGCTGATTTCTTAAAAGGGACAAGTAATGTTAACGGAAGTATGTTATATTCCACAAAGCTTAGGGTGAAAGTTCAAAAAGAAAAGGAAATAGACAAAATTTTGGAGGATATACAAAATATAGAGGGAATAGAATCCTTTGAATATGAAATAATAAATCCTCATTATAGACAATTTAATTAATAATTTTTTAGGATATACTAGAATAAAGGTATATCCTTTTTGTTTAATTAATAATTTAAAGAGTTTTCAGAAAATTTATTTACATAATATATATAAATAAAAGTAGATAGTAAAGATTTAGAGAGGTAATCCTCAGTAATCAGACTTAATTAGTAGGAAATTGAATTTACAAAATTACCATAAGCGATTAAAATAAAAATAAGAATAATAAACAAAAAATAAGTAAATAGTAAATATATATTAAATTTTAATACTTTAGGAGTGATTACAATGAGACAAGCTAAATTTGCAGGAAATCCACTAACTTTAGAAGGAAAAGAAGTTAAGGTAGGAGAAAGTTTTAGAGATTTTACAGTAACAAATAATGATTTAAGCGAATTAAAATATAGTGATACTAAAGGTGTAAGAATATTTTTAGCTGTTCCATCAATAGATACTGAAGTGTGTGATATGGAAGTAAGAAAGTTTAATAAAGAGGCATCAGAGTTAGAAAACGTAACAGTGTATACAGTATCAATGGACTTACCATTTGCACAAGGAAGATGGTGTGGAGCTGCTGGAATAGGTAATGTAAAGGTAGTTTCAGATTATAAATCAAGAAGTTTTGGAGAGGCTACAGGAACTTTCATAAAAGAATTAGCTTTATTAACAAGAGCTTCATTTGTAGTAGACTCAGAGGGAAAAGTTGTATTTGTTGAATATCTAGAAGAAATGACAAATGAACCAACTTATAAGAATATATTAGAAGCTGCTAAGGTAGCAAAATAAAATTTAGTACTTTTCTTAGAAAATCATAGAAACTTTATCAATAATTCAGATATATTGATAAATGCTTCTATGATTTATTTTTTTATAGTATTAAAGTTAACAAAATGAAGAAATGATTGTGTATTAATTGTTACTAAGTTGTAAGAGATAGTCTATAAGGTAACAAAAAAATGATGTAAAATAGTAATATACATTGGACATATATACCAGTGTTTAAAAACAGATGGAAGATAAATATTGATTAGTTATTAATTAAACTTAAATAATTATAAGTATTGAAGTACTTAGGAGGAATTAATTATGAAAAAGAAAGCGTTATTAACATTAATCGCTACTACAAGTGTGGCAGCTGCAGTTGTATCACCAACTATAGCATCAGCAACACACACTAGCCAAACACAAAATGAAGTTGTTTTAGCAAATAGAACTGCTAACACAAGTGATGCATCAGCAACAGCAAATTCATCAGCAACAGCAACTGCTACAAATGGTGGAACAGCAACAGCTGATGCTAATTCAAATGCACAAGCAACAGCAAACAAAGGAACAGCAACAGCTAGTGCTAATTCAAATGCAAAGGCAACAGCAGATAATGGAGCGGCAACAGCTGGTGCTAATTCAAGTTCAACAGCAAAAGCTACAGGTAATAGCTCTGCATCAGCTACTTCAAAAGCTAATGCAGATTCAAATACAAATACAAATGTTCACAAAACATCAAAACAAACAAGCTCAAATGGAAGTGCAACTGCAACAGCAAGTGCAACAGCAACTGCAAATGCAACAGCTACAGATACTACAAAAACAGTTACAAAAACAATAAGAACTACTATAAATAATGGTAATTCATCAGCTACAGCTAATACAACTGCATCAGCAACAACTGGAGCATCAGCAACTAATACAAATTCTAAAACAACATCTAATGGTTTAGTTGCAACAAATGAAGGAGCAGTTATAAATGGAAATGGCAACCTTTATTTAAGAGCAAGTGCTACTGCAAATAGTTCAGTAACTTCATATGTATCAGTAGGTCAAATGTTAACTATATTATCACAAGATAATAATGGATACTATAAAGTACAAGTTCAAGAAACTGGAGAAGTTGGTTATATAAATGCAGCAAATATGCAAAGAATATACAATGCTGAAAATGCTCCATTAAAAACACTTTCAGGAAATGGACAAATTATAAATGTAAGTAGTGTAGTTAGATTAAGAAGTAATGCTTCAATAAATGCAACTACAATAGGAACATTAAAAGAAGGACAAAGTGTTAAAATATTAGGTTCAAAAGGACCTTGGTATGAAGTAAGTGTTAATGGACAAGTTGGTTATGTTTATGGTTTATATGTTGGAACTAATGCAACAGCAACAGCTAACTCAGGTTCAACAGCAACAGCTAATTCAAGTTCATCAGCAGTAGCTAATAGCAATGCAACAGCTAGTAGCCAAAGCAATGCTAAAGCTACATCAAATACTACTACAAGCACTAGTACAAAAATAGTATCTAGAACAGTAAGTTCAAAAGCAACTGCAACAGCAAAAGCAACAGCAACTGCTAATTCAAGTGCAACAGCAAGCTCAAGTTCAAAAGCACAAGCAAAAGCAAAAGCTGATTCAAGTGCAACAGCAAGTTCAAGCTCAAAAGCACAAGCAGAAGCAAACAACGGAAATGCAACAGCAAGTTCAAATTCAAGTGCACAAGCAAAAGCAAGCAACGGAAATGCAACAGCAACTTCAAATTCAAGTGCACAAGCAGAAGCAAACAATGGAAGTGCAACAGCAACTTCAAATTCAAGTGCGCAAGCAGAAGCAAACAATGGAAGTGCAACAGCAAGTTCAAATTCAAGTGCACAAGCAAAAGCAAGCAACGGAAATGCAACAGCAACTTCAAATTCAAGTGCACAAGCAGAAGCAAACAATGGAAGTGCAACAGCAACTTCAAATTCAAGTGCGCAAGCAGAAGCAAACAATGGAAGTGCAACAGCAAGTTCAAATTCAAGTGCACAAGCAGAAGCAAGTAACGGAAATGCAACAGCAACTTCAAGTTCAAAAGCACAAGCAGAAGCAAATAACGGAAGTGCAACAGCAACTTCAACTTCAAATTCAAGTGCACAAACAATAACAAAAAGAACTAAATCATCTGCAACAGCAACAGCTAGTTCACAAGCAACAGCAACAGCAAGTGGAAATGCAGTAGCAAATGCATCAGCAAATGCATCAGCATCAGCAACTGCTTAATAATCAGATGAAGTTTAACATGATGAATTTTAAGACAAATATTATTCCTTTAAATATAGTTTAAGTAAAGATTATCTCATAATATTATTTAATATTGTGAGGTAGTCTTTTATTTTTTACATATAGTATATCTTTCTATCTTTGGGTAAAGATAATGAATAAGGATTATTTCGAAGGTAGAGAGGAAAATGAAGTGTGAAAGCAAAAGGATTTATTATTTTAACATTTACTAATATATGTTCTAAGTTAATATCACTTATTTATATTCCATTTCTTATTCATAACATTGGGGAAATTGGATATGGAAATTATTATGCAGCATATAATGTTTTTACATTTGTATATATGATAACTATAGCTGGAGCGTCTAATGCTATACCAAAATTGGTTTCTGAGTATAATGAAACAGGCCATAGAAAAGATGCTTTAGCTAGTTTTAAGGTTGGACTTTTTATATTAGTGGTTATGTCAGTAATTTTTTCTACATCATTATTTTTATTGGGTAAAAATATAAGTTCTTTTGTTGGTTATGAAAATTCTTATTTAGCATTAATAACTCTATGTCCAGCAATTATCTTAACAGCTATAGGAAGTGCTTATAGAGGATATTTTCAAGGGCATAATGATTTACAACCTTTAGGTATATCTCAATTTATAGAACAAGTTTTCAATGTTATATTTAGTTTGTTTTTTTCATTTGTATTAATGAAGAAAAGTTTAGCTTTAGGGGTAGCTGGTGGTGCAGTAGGGACATCAGTTGGAGCTTTAGGCTCTTTAATTTATTTACATATAAAGTTTTCTAAATATGAAAAGATAGAAGAAAGTAAAGAAAGAAAGCATGATAATAAGTACTTAATGAATTATATAGTAAGATACTCATTTCCATTATTAATTTCTACTGCTTTCATTTATGCAGGGAATAATGTTATAGATGTTGCTAATATTCATAGAGGACTAGAGAAAGCTGGATTTCCTCAAAGTATAATAGAGACAAAGTATGCTTACTTCGGAAATTACATGCAAATAATAAATGTGCCAATGATAATAATAAGTACTTTAGCAGTTGGAGTGTTGCCTATTATAGCTAGAGAAAACACAGCAACAGATAAAACAAGATTAAAAAGGGCCGTTAACGATCTTCTTAGAATAGGATTTTTAATAGGAATTCCTTCAGCAGTAGGGCTTTCTATTTTAAGTAAAGAAGTATTTACTGTTATATTCAATAGAAAAATTGGTGGAGCTGAAATAATGGTGTTTGGAGCTTATGTTTTTATATTTTCATCAGTATATCAATTAACTAATACCATGTTAAATAGTTTAGGGAAGGTATCTCAAGGAGCAATATCTGCATTTATAGGAGTAATAATAAAAATTATTTTAAATTTTTTATTAATTCCTATAGTATCTATAAATATTCTAGGAGTTGTAATAGGTTTATTAGTATCAAATTTAGTTACTATGATTATAAATATTTTTATAATAGAGAAGGAGATAGGAGAGAAAAAATTACTCATGGGAAAAATCATGAAACCAGCTATAAGCGCTATAGTAATGGGAGGATGTATCTTTTTGATTAGTAGATTTATAGAATTTATAGGAATTTTTTATATGGGAAGATATTTAACTAATCTTTTATCATTAGTAATAAGTATGTACTGTGGATCAATTGTATATTTTAAAGTATTAACAACTATAGGAGGAACAAAAAAGGAAGAATTAGATTTGATTCCAAGCTTTATAAGAAGGGTACTTTTTATTTCATAACTAGTCTTTATTTATAAGTTATCTAAGGTCAATAGATATAATTTTAAATAAAATGAATTTTAGATTATATAATAATTACAGGGATTGAAAAATCAATCCCTGTAATTAGACTATATTGACTATTATTATAAGGCTAAGTATTATCTTTCGATTAATACTGCAACCTGAGAAGGTTCTTTTGCTGTTCCACAAGTTAAAAACCTATTTTCAAAGATATATGGTTTCCCATTAAGCTCTAGTAAATGAAATGAGCCTATTTTTTTTCCTGTATCTAAACAGCATACACCTACTGTATTTAGATACTCAACAACGGCTGTTTTTAATTCACTTGACTTTGTATATGATTTATCTAACTGGACAGTTAAGGTTTCTTTCCCATGGCTAAACATTGGTTTAATTAAATTTTTAAAGATATTTGCCATATAACCACTCCCACCTTTTATGTAAACGTAATCCATAATTCTATTATATGCAAATTTTTCTTCTTTGTAAACGTTATAATCAATATTTATTCAAAAATTTTCTTTAAATAAAAAATATTTAATATAATTGCAAATTAAAAGAGAGAGGTAATTATAATTTTTACATCTCTCCTAGGGGATTTTATCTGATAGCTAGAGCCTATAATTAAAATTTAATATTAATAGCTAAATCAGTTCTATTTTCTAATTGAAGTTTATCTAGAATTCTACTCACATAGTTTTTTACTGTACCTTCAGAAAGAAAAAGTTCAGCAGAAATTTTTTTGTTATTATAACCCTTAGCAACTAATTTAGTTACTTCTAGTTCTCTAGGGGTTAATATTGATAAGTCTATATTTTTTTCTTGAGGAGTAGGGGTACTTTTCAATAATTCAGACATTTTCATTGCTACATCACTTTGAATTAGTAAGTTACCTTTATAGACTGTTTTTATAGCAGATATTAATTCATCAGAATTTGAATCTTTAAGTAAATATCCATTAGCACCGTTGGCTAAAGAATTAAAAATATAATCATTATCATTAAAAGTTGTTAGAACTAAAATTTTAACATCTGAATTAAATTCTTTAATTTTTTTTATTGCCTCAACACCGTCCATTACAGGCATTCTTATATCAATTAATATTACATCAGGACTTAAATCTTTTGTAAGATTAATTGCATCTTTGCCATTTTCTCCTTCTCCTATTATTTTTATATCATCATCAAGGGAGAGAAGCATTTTAATTCCTTCTCTAATTATTAATTGATCATCTACTAATATAATATTTATCATTAATATCAGTCCTTTCTAAATTGTCTTTTCAGTTAAATCAATAAGAGCAGAAACTTTAAAACCAACATTAGTATAAGAGAAATTAACTGTACCTTTATAACTCTCTATTCTATTTTTTATACCATTAAGCCCATTAGACATAATAATTTGAGAGCCTTTTTTTCCAGTATTGCCAATTGTTAAATGAAGTTTATTCCCAATGAGTAGTATGTTTATATTTATAGAAGAAGGATTTCCATGCTTTATAGCATTAGTAAGGCTTTCTTTTACAGTTTTATAAATTATATCTTTTAGATTAGGGGATAAAGTTTCAATTATATTAGAATATGTAACATGGAAATCTATAGAGTTTCCAATGCTTAAATTTTCTAATAATGAATTTAAAGCATCAGTTAAACTTCTATCAATTTTATTTTCTTTTAATTCATAAACTGTCTTTCTTAAATTTTTAATACTATCATTAACAATTTCTTTAGTTTTGCTTATAGTTTCTTGGGCTTTCTGAGGATGACTTGTTAGCGTTCGTTCTAAAAAGTCTAAATGCATAGAAATTGCCATCAGGTAATGCCCTAAAGAATCATGTAATTCTTGAGCAACTCTCGTTCTTTCCTTTTCTAAGGTTAATTCCTCTATTTTCAATGAATATTCTTGTAATTTTAAATTTTGTTCTTGTAATTCTTTATTAAGAGTATATATTTTTTTTCTATTTTTTCGTTGATTTTTAGATAAAATAAGAAGAATTAATATAAAAAAATAAATTATCGTTATTGTTATTAAATATTCTGAGGAATTATTTTTAATAATAAAAATGACTTCAAAAATAAAAAATAAAATACAATGAAATAAGACAAAAAAGTATCTTTTTGAAATATCATTATTAATTATTTCAGAAAGAAGTATAAAAATAATAGGATAAGAATTTTCTGGAGAATAAATCAAAGTACAGGAAGTTAATATTATGTTTAAAGTTAAGGCGGGATAATATACTAAATCAGTAGTAAAAAATAAAAATTTTATAAGTTCTAAAACAGCTACAGTTCCAAATAATACATAGGCAAAGATAGAATGAGTAGGAAGTATATCAGCAAGTGAAAAGAAAATAAATAAATATTTAATTAATAATAATCTTATAACTTTGTATTTATCTTCACCTTTGTGAGGCATTAAATTTTCAAATTTTAAAATATAATTATTCATTAGAAATAGTAATATCTCCTTATCTTTAGTTTAGTAATTATAATTTAATATACCATAAAATATTATAATATTATAGGATTGAATTTAAATAGAGTTAAAGGAGAAAATAGTAAAACATAGGGTCTGTATAAAATTTGATAAAGAGATTTTTATAAAATATACATGTTAAATTTGAGTATGTTCATTGATAAAAATTAAATATTTAGTTACAGCTATTATTATAACTATTAATAGAGTTGAAATTATAAATATTAAAAAGATATCATTAACTAGATTTAGATCACAGGCTATAGTATAGTATAGTAAAATAAAAGAATTTGTAGTGTTACTAAAATAATAAATTTTAAAAGAAAAAGAGCCATTTTTTATTCAATTATGTAGATAATTAGCTACAAAAATAAATAACGGCTCCTTTATATTAAGGATGTTCTTTAATTTTTACTTAATTCAAGTTTAGCTTGATGTAGTAATTAATTATGAAGAGGAGTTCCCTTAATACATAGTTAGTATCTGTAGTAAAAAGAATTTTATACATCAAATGTTATACATTATACAAATAATAATAAATTTAAATGTAAACAATAACTTACTTTAGAGATAATTTTAGCTTTATTTGATTTCTAATAGATTATCTAAAGTTAAGTATTACTTATACCTTATAAAATACTAGAGTATGGCAGATACTAATTATTAGATAAGTATAGACTTAATTTAGGTAGAGTTTTAACTTTATCTGAATATTTAGTCCTAGTTATCTAGAAGCGTGAGGTTGTTTATTTCCTACTTAAGTGACTAACTAAATATTGATTTAGTTATAGGAACTTACTCAGTGAGTAATGCGAGTGGAGTTTCCTTTAGAACATAGGAGTATTACAGATTCTAGCTATGAAATAAATATTGACTATTTAGAAAACACTAGAAAATAAATGTCTTGAAAGTGAGGATATTATAACATGGAGAAAAATTATTATAGAAGAACAAAAGAAGAATTAAAAAATGTATTAACAGACAAGCAATATTATGTAACTCAAGAAAATGGTACAGAAAATCCTTATAATAATGAATATTGGGATTTTTTTGAGGATGGAATATATGTAGATATAACTACAGGAGATCCTTTATTTACATCTAAAGATAAATTTAGTTCAAGTTGTGGATGGCCAGCTTTTTCTAAACCTATTGAAAGAACAAAAATAATAGAAAAAAAGGATTGTAGCCATGGAATGATAAGAACTGAAGTAAGAAGTAAAATTGGAGATTCTCATTTAGGACATGTTTTTTGTGATGGACCAACTGAATTAGGTGGTATTAGATATTGTATCAACTCAGCAGCATTAAAATTTATTCCTAAAAATAAGTTAAAAGAAGAAGGATACGAAGAATTTATAAGTTATTTTGAAAAATAATATACTAAAAATGTAAATTTTTTATATAAAATTTACTTTAAATATATTAATAAGGATGCAAAATTGTTATAATCATATTATAAATAATAAATTGTAATTGAATGAAATTTTATTGAGTATTAGCTAGAATGTTTTATTAAAGAACTTCTAGCTATTTTTTTATTAAAAATAGTAAAGTAAGTATATTTTATAAAGTTACTATGAAAGGGATAGTATGGAGAAGGAAAATAATAAAGAGATAATAAATTTAATACAAGAAAGATATGGAAGTCTTAAAGAGGCTAATATTTTATTGATTGATAAATTTGAAGAGAGTAAATTTATAAGAAAGTTATTTTCTATAAGTGGTTATAATGTTATAAAAAATATTGATAATGACTTTAGAGTAAGAGAAGGAATTAATTTCTTTAGTAGAGAGTTGCTTTACGAGAAAGAAGAGAAGTTTTTTAAGTTTATACAAAATAATGAAAGTAATATAGATATTCTTATATTTGGATTAAATGAATTAGTAAATAAGCTTTATAGTGAAGAAAATAATGTATTAAAAAGTCTTAATAAATTTAAATTTAAATCAATTTTAATTTTGAATAGTTCAGAAAATTTTTCAATGGAGGAATTATCTTATCATTATCAATATTGCAATAATGAATTAAATATAAAAAATTTTTTTATAACTGATAATATTAATATAAAAAATAGAATTATAAACCAATATATAGATATAAGTAATTTTATTTATGAAAATATTAATGAAGAGTTTAAAAAAAGCTTTTCCCTAAGTCAAATAGTTAATTGGCCATTACGAAGTAATTATTTAGAAGAAGAGATTATAGAAATTTATAAAGAAATTTTATTAGATAAAAGAGAAGAGTTAAAAGAAGTTTCTATAAGAAATTTATATGGAACAAGTAAAAGTATAAAAGAAGAATTTTTTAAATTTTACAATATAGATAAAAAGAATGTGGAGATATCAAAAATTGTAGATGAAGTAATTGAAAATATTTTAAATAATGAGTTAATGGAAGTAAATTCAATTAGAAATAATATAGAAGAAATAAAAGAAAATAGAGAAGAAAATGATGAAGTAATAAAAGGATTTTTATTAAAAGCCATAGAAGTTAAGGATAAAGTACAAATAGAAAGTTATAATGATGAATTAGATAAAACTGATGTTATGGAGATCGATAATACAGAAGTTATGCATTATAGACTATTAAGTGAATTAGAAAGTGATTTTAAAAATATAATTAAACAAAAAGATGAAGATAAACCTAATAAAAAGCTTAGCATAATAAATATGAATGAAAATAAACCTTTTAAAGAGGTAACTATATCTGAAGATTATGGTATTAATAAGGATTTTACTTTTGAAGAAGATAATAATTTTACGGCACTTATAGAAATAGAAGAAGTAGATGATAAATTGAAAGAAATTATATGGACAAATGATGAAATAGCAATGGAGGATTTATCTGATTTTGAGTTAGTGAAGGGAAGTTCAAAAAAATATAAAAAAATAAATATGAATGGTGATAATTCTAATTAATAATTTCTCTTGGGGAATTGGTGGTGAATTTCAATGAAAGTTTTTTTTAGTGGTGGAGAGAATAGTGTTAATATGCATTTGGTAGGAATGACAGTAAAAGAAGCTGTAGAATTTAATAAAATTTATAATAATAAAAATAAAATTATAAAAGTGGAAAAAGAATGTTTTAAAGAAAGACTTTGTAGATTTCAAATTGATGAAAATGTAATTATAAAAGAAGAGAAAGAAGTAGAAAAAAGTGTTCACAACTTAGATGAGTATTTATCATGGAGAGGAAATATAGTAAAGGAGACTCGTCTTCAGTAAAAGATTAGTATCTTAATATTAGGTGAGGCTATGAAAAATTTAAATAAGCAAAAAGTTATTTTAGTAGGAATATTACTTGTTATTTTAGTAGGAATATCAGTTGGAGCAGGATATTTTTCAAGCGTATTTTCAAGGATAGATAAAGTTAAAAGGAAAAGAATTAAAGAAAGATAATGTATTTTACTTACAATATGATTTAGAAAAAGCAAAAAATCAAATGAGAGAGTATATATATAATGATATAAAGCCAGAACAAAGTGGAGTTAAGTAATTTTAGTTAAAAAGATGAAAAAATTAAAAAGATTAGTATAATAAATTAATTATTTGGGGATAATACTAATGAAACTCAAAACAATAAATTTATTTAAAGGTAGTATATATCCCCCATATGCTGCCTTTTTACTTTATTAAATTTGAATTCATAGGAATAAATTCATCTCTAAGTATGGAAAAATCATTTTTTTTAATCCATCCTCTTGAATTTATATTATTCTGCATTTTTAAGTCCACATAAAACCAAGTCTCAGAATTGTTGATACATTGTTCTAATATAGAAAGTTCTAAAGGATCTTTGATTTCTGTTAAAATTTTAAAACCATCTATAGGAAGATAATTTACTTTAATATTTTTTGAGGTAATTCCATAAATATAAGGACTTTTAGAATATTGTAATTTTATATCTTTAAATAAAGATTTTTCAAAAAGAGTACTTTTTTTTAGTGAATTATATTGGCTAGTTAATATATTTAGTTTTTTCCTTTGGCTTTTAAGTTTGTTATCAAAACTATATAAAAGAAAAACTAAAATTAGACATAAAACTATGCTTAAAATAATAAAAAAGAATAACAAAAAATCACCCCTAAAATAATATTTATATATAAATATATTTAGAAGTGATTTCTAAAATACATACTATGTAGTTTATTAAAATAAATTTAGGTAAATTGAGATTATTTATTGTTAGGCATAAAATCAAAAAGCTCATTTAGTTTACTTAAGTTTACATTATAAATATGTACTTCTGTTCTTTTTACCATAGTTGAATGATTTAAATAAGAAATTGATGGATTAATATAGTTTTTATTTGATACATGATTAGTATCATCAATTATATTTATTATTATTGCTTTTAAAGAATCTTTAAAGTTATGTTTATATTCATGAAGGACTTTATGTGTATTATTTGGTGTTGTTGTTTTATTAAATCTAATTAATAATCTAACTTCTTCATCTATATTCAATATACTACTATGAATATATAGAAGATTAGGTTCTAAAGTTCTAGTGAAAGAATAATTATTTACTGTAATTAAACTTTTTAAAAGTTTAATTACTTTTTCAGTATCAGCAAATAAATTTATTAAGTTCTCTTCAACTAAAATATCGCTTATTTTTTCTTCATTTGCTGTTTCTTCTGCAAATCCAAGTGAAAATATTTTTTGCATAGAAAATCCCCTTTCTTATTATTAATAAAGTTCTGAAGAAATAGAAATTATTTTTTTATAAGATTTATAAAAAAATAATTTCAGTATTTTTAATATAATTATACTTAATTGAGGGAAGTTTTGTAAAGTTTTTTGAAATTTTATAAATTATATATTAACAACACTTTTAAAAACTTTTCCTATAGAATCATTAATAACTAAATTAGCTTTACTCTTAGCAGAAGATTAAAAAATTGCTTAGAGAATCTAAGATAAAAAAGAATGAGATATTAATTGTTATAGAGTGTAATGTAATATTAAGCTTTTGGTTAAACAATCCGTTGTAGCTTTTAAAATTAAGCATTTCAGATTCTGTATAAATATGAATATAAATCTACTAAATCGTTACTCTATTTTAAAAGAGAATAATTCATAATACAAAGTAAATATAATGTTGATGCAAGCATTCCTTCTTATAGTGCTACATAACTTATACTATGAAAGGATTTAAGCAATTTACTTTAATTTTTTGGGATATTATAGCCTTTATTCTTATAATACTTTTTTTATTAAATAATATAGATTTAATCATTATTTCTCTTTTTTAGTTATAGTATATTATCACATAAGCACAACTAAATGGTTGTTATATAGAGATTTATAGCGAATTATTGTATTTGTATGATATAATTGTAAATAATATTAATTTTAATTAAGAGGTGTGAATATGGTATATTACCAGAAAGTAGATGATAATAAGATACTAAGTGAAGTTAATAGTACAGAGAATAAACCCGTGATTTTAGAGGGTAGAGATAAACCCTATGAGAAATTAAATGACAGGGAATTTGAAGTATTATCTTATTATTTATTTAAGAAAAATAAAGTGGGAATGAATAAGGAATATGATAATATTGACCTAATGCAAGGTGTTGGTGAAAAGGGAAGAGATTGTATTTTATATAAGAACGGCGAAGTTGCTGGAATTATTCAATGTAAGCATACAGAAAAAAATAGTAGAATGGATAAAACAGCTGCATTTAAAGAAATCATAAAATTTGCTTTAAATTGTATAAAAGATAAAACTATAATACCAAAAGATAAAATGATTGATTATCATTTTGTTCATTCATTTGCTTTTTCACATCCTGCACAAGAAATGCTAAATAATTTTTATAATAAAGCTATTAGTAATCTTGTTGAATTAGAGGAACTTACAAATAAAGTAATAAGTAGGTATAGTAATTTATCAGATTTAGAATATGATGTTATACATGATGAATTGATAGGAATTTTAAAAAGATTAAATGTAATAAAGTATGAAAGACAAGATTTAGATTTATTAATAACAAATCACAGTGAAATATTAAGCATATTTTTTAAGGTTCAAGAAGTAATTATCAAAGATCCAAGTCTTCCAAGGCAGTATGAAGCGGTAAGTCCAAAAAATGAAGAAGTTAAAAAAATATATGAGAATGAAAATTTTATATCGAAGCTAAAGGAAATAGAAATACAACCTAAGGATATTATACAAGCAATAAAAGATTATTGGAGTATGCTAAGAACATTAGAACTGGTATATAGTATAGAATATTTTGATGAAGATGAGATAGAAACGTACCAAAAGGATTTAATTTTAAAATATTCAAATCAATATAATAAGAATCGCGAAAATATAAGTGAAGGGGATAAATTAAGGAAAATAAAAAGTGAATCTAGAAAGTTTTACTGGGATATTATGAATCAAAATCCAATAAAAATAATTGGATTATCAGATAATAGACCTTTTTTTCAGAATGGAATATATCAAGATTTAGCTAATAGTAATAAAATTGAGACGTGGATGTTAAAGCATGTGAGTGAGGGGGTAAATTATGAAGACATTTACAACTTCATATAGTTTAATAAAACTTAGAAATAATCCAATGGAATTTGCAAGAATAATTTCTTGTGCTTGTTATGGATTTAAGTTTAGAAAGTGTAATGTTTTAGATATATATTTAATATTACCATTAATTTTGTATGAAGCAGGGATAAGAAATTTAAAAAATGCTAATGTAAGAAGTAGCATTCAATCCATTTATTTAAGGGATAATATTGTAGGAATTGCTGGATTACAAAAACGAATTGATAAGTTAAAGCAAAAAACTATAGATAGCTTTATACTTGCAATTAATATAGGATTAATTGAAATAGAGGAAGAAAGTTTTGATTTAAATGTAACTAGTTATGGAGAGAAGGAAGTAAAAAGGCTAAAGAAGGATAATAAAAAGTTTTGCAATGAAGCTATTAATTTGGGGAAAATACTATCTAAAAATGACATAAAAGAAAATTATAGATTGTTAGGAGTTAAAAGAATATGAATTGTAGAATAGAAAGAATTATAGTTTTTACTGCAAATCGAGAGAAGAATGAAGTACCTTTTAATAATGGATTAAACATAATTTCAGGAGTATCCCAAACTGGAAAGAGTGCAATTATAGAAATTATAGATTATTGCCTAGCTAGTACAGTGTCATCTATACCCAAAGGTGTGCTTGAAGATAATAGTGTATTATATTCTATAATTTTAGATATAGGTGAAAATTATATTGTATTAGCTAGAAGACCATATTATTTTGAAATTAGAGAACAAATAGGGAAATGTAGAATGTTTTTTAAGGTAGAGTCTAAGAAAGATTTTAACTGTAAAGAAATAAGTTATGAGTATTTTGAAAAAAATAGTTATTCATTTATTTCTATAGATGATGTAAAGAAAGAGATAGAAAAGTTTTTTAATATTCCAGTTTATAAACAAGCTATATATGAAGATAATGAAGTTAAGACTGAAAGAGTAAGTATGCGAAATATGGTGTCTTTTTTATTTCAACATCAGAATTTAGTTGCAAATAAATTTGCTTTGTTTTATAGGTTTGATGATTCAATAAAAAGAAGAAAAACTATAATGCAATTTCCTGTTTTTTTAGGATTAGTTGATCAAAAGTATTACAAATTATTACAATTAAAAGAAAGTAAACAAAAAGAATTAAAAAAACTTGAAAAAGAAAAAAGGTTAGATGAAGAATTTAATGAGAAGATAAAAGTAAGGATAAGGGATGATATACAGGAGTACTATAAATTAATAGGAAAAGATATAGATGATAATAAAATTGAGTATATTTTATTAAATAAAGATAGTATTGATAGTTTACTAATAGAAGATATAGATGTAGAAGAGTCTCTTATATATTATAGGCAAGAAGAAGAAAAATTAAAGATTATAAATAGTAAACTTTATATATTAGAAAACCAAAAACAAAATATAGATATAACATTAAATAGTGGAAATATTACTGAAAAAGTTATTAAAGATATTAATCTCAAAGAAGAAAATATTAATCAAAATGATAGTTTTAAATGTCCTTTCTGCAATTCTACAGTTGCCGAGTTAAGTGAAAAAATGAAGCAGATTGAGCTATGTAAAAGAGCATTAAACGATAGTTTAAATTCTATTAGTTTTATAAAAAATGAGTATCTAGAAGAAGAAAAGCTTAAGATTGATAAGGAAATAGATACGTATAAAGAAATACAAAGTAAATTAAGAAAAAATATTAAAGAGTTAAAAGAAAAAGATAGAAGAATACAGGAAAATTTAGATTTTAAAGATTTAATTATCAAGAAAAAAATTAGGATTGAAGAAGATTTAGATAGGATCGGACTTTGCAAACTGAATAAAGATGAGGAAATAGTTAATATAAGTAATGAAGTAGATGAAATAAATGAAAAGTTATATGGGTATGACTTAGATAAAGAATTGAATAAAATTGAAAATATGATAAATTCATTTATGAATAAGATGGCTGAAAAACTCGATTTTGAAAATCAGTATAGACCAATTGATTTAAGATTTGACTCTAGAAGCTTTGATTTATATCAACATCAAAAAAAAGATAAAGAAAATGTCTTTCTTTCAAGTATGGGAAGTGGTTCGAATTGGTTAACATGTCACCTATCATTATTTACAGCATTGCAGTATTGTTTCGCTAAGTTAGGAGAAAGCTGTTCAATACCAAAAATATTAATTTTAGATCAACCAAGTCAGATATATTTTCCAAGTTTTAATAATCAAGATAATAAAGATATAGACATAATAAGTGTAGAGAATATATATAGTGCATTAGAATGGGCTGTAGAATATATTTTTGAAGAAACCGGAGAGAAAATTCAGGTTATAGTTTTAGATCATGCATCAGGATTAGAATTTAATGATAAAAAGTTCGATGATTTTATAATAAGAAGGTGGAACGAAAAGGGAAATGGTTTAATAGAAAAAAGTAATATTCAGAAAAAAATATAGACAAGTATATAAGATAGAAACATGTATATGATTTTTTGAGACTCTGTATAGATTTGTGTAAAAACAATTCTATATGGAGTTTTTTTGTATGATTGATTGGTATTTTTGGAATAATATAACTGATTGATTTGGAGGTAGTTATATGAAAAATAACAATTTTGATTACAATGAAGAAATAAAAAAATGCAAAACTATTGATGATGTTATGGGCAAGAATGGTTTAATCCAAAAACTTGTTAAAGATGTACTCGAAAATATCCTTGAAGGTGAAATGGAAGAACATCTCGGAAGAAGTAAATATCAACGTTTAGACGATGAAGACTTTGAAAAAGTAAATTATAGAAATGGCTATAGTAAGAAAAATTTAAGAAGTTCATTTGGAGATGTTGATCTCAATATACCTAGAGATAGAAATGGGGAATTCGAACCTAAGATAGTTAAAAAGTACGAAACAGTATGCAATGAATTAGATAAAAAAATAATATCTTTATATGCTAAAGGAATGAGTACTAGTGACATTCAAGCTGAAATAGAAGACTTGTATGGTATTACAATCTCACCGTCTATGGTGTCTAAAATTACAGATAAAGTATTAAGTAGTGCTGTTGAATGGCAAAATAGACCGTTAGACCGTATATATCCTATAGTATATTTGGATGCAATGTATTTTAAAGTTAGAAGTAATGGGAAAATAGTTAATAAAGCTGTTTACATATGTTTAGGATATGATATGGATGGATATAAAGATATATTAGGAATTTGGGTTGACGAAGCAGAAGGAGCTAAATTCTGGCTTGGAATATGTAATGACCTAAAAAATAGAGGGGTAAAAGAAATACTTATTGCATGTATGGATGGATTAAAAGGACTTCCACAAGCAATAAAAACCGTTTTCCCGTCAGTTAATATTCAAACTTGTATAATTCATCAAATAAGAAATTCAATAAAATATGTTGCTTCTAAAGATAAAAAGGAATTTATGAAAGATTTAAAAGAAGTTTATAAGGCTTCAACAGAGGAACTTGCATTAGTACAACTAGATATGTTAAAGGAAAAATGGCACTCTAAATATGCTATAGTAATTGATTCCTGGTATAATAATTGGTCGAATTTATCAACATTTTTTGAATTTTCACCTCAAATAAGAAAGATGATTTATACTACAAATATTTTAGAAGGATTTAATCGTCAAATCCGTAAATTTACTAAAGTTAGAGTTATTTTCCCTACTGATGAATCATTAAACAAATGTGTTTATTTAGCTACAATGGAAATTATGGAAAAATGGACTCAACCTACGCCTAATTGGGGTGCTACGCTAGCCGAATTAACATTGATGTTTGAAAATCAAATAAATAATGAATTAGCTTAAAAGCTTGTACATTTAAAATAACAATGTATAATAAGTAATTTTTTAACACATACTAAAAAAGTAAAAAATACTTAGTTTTAGTATTCCAATAAGCAAAAAAATAATACTGGAATATTAAAATTTCCAGTATTATTTCAATAATAAAATATTATTTACACAAAAATATCTAGTCTCTCGATTTTTTAATTTTAAAATAATTTTTTATTACCGTATTAACTATAAAAAAGTTAATACGGTAGAGTTTTATTATAAATTATTAACTGCTTCTACTAAAATTTTTCCTATAGAATCATTAATAACTAAATTAGCTTTACTATCAGCAGAAGTAGAGCTTTTATTTATAAGAATTAAATTTTTACCTTTAAAATAATTTATAAGTCCAGCTGCTGGGTAAACAACTAATGATGTTCCACCAATAATTAATGTATCAGCCTTTGAAATTGCTTCTACAGCACCTCTAATAACATTATCATCTAATCCTTCCTCATAAAGAACTACATCAGGTTTAACACTTCCACCACATTTAGTACAAGTTGGTATATCTTTTGAATTTAATATAAAGTTTACATCATAAAATTCATGACAACTAGCACAATAATTTCTAAGAACTGAACCATGAAGTTCAAAAACATTTTTAGAACCAGCAGCTTGGTGAAGACCATCAATATTTTGAGTTATTATAGCTTTAAGTTTTCCCATTTCTTCAAGTTTAGCTAAGGCAATATGTGCATTATTTGGTTTAGCTTCAGGATAGATAAGCTTTTCTTTATAAAAATTAAAAAATTCCTTAGGATATCTAAGGTAAAAAGAATGAGATACTAATTGTTCTGGAGTAAAAGTTATATTAAGTTTTTCATTAAATAAACCATTAGAACTTCTAAAATCAGGTATTCCAGATTCTGTACTAACTCCAGCTCCTCCAAAGAATACAATATTATTACTATCTTTTAATATTTGAGTTAGTATTTCTATTTTATTTTCCATAAAATCATCTCCCAAACAATATTTATTAGCTTTATTATGACATAAATAAATTTTTAATAAAAGTATACTTAAGGTTTGTGAAGTATGCGTATCTATAATTTAAAATTAAGATAATAAGCGAAATTTTAATTTAGTGGGAATTTAGATTTAATAGTTCTATAAGATTATTTAATTTTCACTTATAGAATAAAGAAGTATTATTATATAGAATTTTGCAAAAACTAAAGAGTAATTAAATTATTTTCTATAAGGATTGAGGATATTTTATGAATGATTTAGAGATTTTTTTTATAGGTTTATTTAAAACACCTATAAACAAATTAATTGTAGCCATAGTTATAATAATATTTAGCTCATTAATAGATAAATTTCTCATAGATTTTTTATTTTCTTACGCAAGTAGATTAACTAAGTTCACTAAAAATAAGCATGATGATAATATTGTTAAAGCTCTTAAAATTCCTGTAAAGCTATTAATATTTGGCATTGGAATGTATTTAGTATTAAGAATAGTAGATATAGATTCTATGCCAAGTGAATTTTTATCTACAGCTAAGTACTTAAAGATATTGATTGTATTAACAGTAGGATTTTTTGCTTACAATTTAACTTTAGAAAGTACATTATTTCATTCTAAATGTGTTAAAGATGAAGATAAGACGGAAGAAATGTGTTTTCCTTTTGTATCCATAATGATTAGAGCAACTATAGTAATAATAGCTGTATCAATAATATTTAGGGAATTTGGATTAACTGGATTTTTAACTGGACTTGGTGTTAGTAGTGTAGTAGTTGCTTTAGCAGCACAGGATACATGTTCAAATTTATTTGGTGGAATGATGATTGTTTTAGATAAGCCTTTTTTAATAGGAGATTGGATACAAACTACAGAAATTGAAGGAGTAGTTCAAGAAATAACATTTAGAAGTACTAGAATAAAAACTTTTGCCAATGCTATAGTTACAGTACCTAATTCAAAGCTTACAAACAATAATATAATTAATTGGAGCAAAAGAAGCGATAGGCGTATTTATTTCAAATTTATTATAGAAACTAATACCTTAGTAGAAAGGGTAAAAAAATTAATAGAAGAACTAGAAATAATGATAAAAGAAAATGAAAAAGTAAGTGATGAGCTTGTAATAGTTAGCTTTAATGAATTTTCAGCATGTGGTCTAGGGATATTTATTTATTTTTATACTACAGAAATAGATTACAGAGCTTATGAAAAAGTTAAGGAAGAAATAAATTTAGGGATATTATCTTTATTAGAAAAGAATAAGGTAAAGTTAGCAGATATAAATATAGGAACAATGCAAGGAGAAAATAAAGAAAATAAAAGCAGTGAAGTGAATAATGAGCATAATTTAAAGATAGAAGAATAATGTATAAAAGTTAATGTATAAAAGTTTAGGAAGATTAAATGTAATTTAAGTAAGGTAGAAACTATCTGAATTAAAGTTTATGTAAATAGTAAATTAGAAAATCTATATAATAGAAGAATCAACAGACAATTAATAGGGAAGGCATGTTACTTCTGTAATTTGAGGTTCACATACCTACTCTTAGAAAGTTATAAAAATAATTCTGATGAATCTCTTGCAAGTATTGGTGTAGTGAAAGCCATATTGCTTAGGAGCATAGGTCTATTTAAAAAGTGATTTACGTGATGAGAATTAAATTGATGAGGATTAAATGTATAAGGAGTATTGACATAATTATTAAAAGTGTTGTTAGCTGGATTAACAAAAGGTGTCCCTAAAAAAGTTTTATAAACATTTGGAGCTGTATTACTGTTTACTAGATGTTTGCCTTCTGGTGTTAAATAAGCTGAACAACCAGGGCAATATACATCTAAGTTTTCAGGAAATAACTTAGGTATTTGTTGAAGAGGAGAAAAGTATTTATGCCCTCGTGAATTAAACATATTAAAATTATCATAATTTATTGCATTTAAATTAGAAATAGAATTTTTATTACCTATCAAAAAAAACACCTCTTTATAAATAAAAGTATATAAAATGTATAATTAATTAGCTTAACTTTAAAAATAAACTTAATTATATCTAATTTATATTAATTCATAAATTAATATATGATAAATTTATATTAAAGTCTTATTGAATTTAATTATTAGATAGTAATATATCAATAATTTTAAATCAGATATAAATTTATTTTTATACAGTTTAATAAAATTAAAATAAATAGTATAATTAAATAAGTGAAAATGAAAAATTAGATAATTGAGATTGGAGACAAGATTTATGGTAACAGTAGTAGCTAAATTTACATTGAAAGAAGGGAAAAATGAGGAATTTAAAGAGGTTGCTAAGGAGTTAGTACATAAAAGCAGACAGGATAGAGGATGCATTGCCTACAGTTTAAATCATGATATAAATGAAGAAAATGTTTTAAGTTTTATAGAACAATGGGAAAGTAAAGAATCAATAATAGAACATCAAAAAACTGAACATTTTAGAACACTATTTGCAAAGTTAAAGAAATTACAACAAGATGATGATGAGATAGAAATAAATATGTATGAGGTTATTAAATTTAATTAAATCAAGTTAAATTAATAAATCCTTTAATTCAGTGCTTTATTAACTAATTTAAATTTCAAAATTTTAATGACTGTATCTTTTGATACAGTCATTTTTTTATATATTTTCAATTTGCCAATTAATAGGTTCTTCATTAATTGATTTTAAAAAATCATTAGTTTTAGAAAAAGGTTTTGAACCAAAAAAGCCTCTAGATGCAGATAATGGACTTGGATGAACTGATTTTAATATTAGGTGATTTTTATTTGTTATTAATTTCTCTTTTGATATAGCATTATTTCCCCAAAGTATAAAAACTATAGGTTTTTCTCTTTCATTAAGTAATGAAATAACTTTATCAGTGAAAATTTCCCAGCCTTTATTTTTATGAGAATTAGGAGTACCTTCTCTAACTGTAAGTACAGTATTTAATAATAAAACACCTTCTTTAGCCCAAGATTTTAAGAATCCATTATTAGGAATATAACAACCTAAATCATTTTGGAGTTCTTTATAGATGTTCCTTAATGAAGGAGGAATTTTAATTCCGGGTTGAACAGAAAAGCTTAAACCATGAGCTTGCTTATATCCATGATAAGGGTCTTGACCTAATATAACAACTTTTACATCCTCATAAGAAGTGAAGTGAAGAGCATTGAAAATATCATTCATATGAGGATATATAGTTCTAGTACTATATTCTAACTTTAAGAACTCTCTTAATTTTAAGTAGTATTCTTTCGAAAACTCATCTTTTAATAAGTCTTGCCACTGATTTTTAAAGTTAACTGGCAATATAATCACACCTTTCTTTTGTAAATTAAGTTTCATTTTACCATACAAAAAAGTTTAAGACTATTTAATGTATTAAATATAGATTATATGGAAATATTATCAATATATAAAAATATAAAGAGGTAAAATTATGATAAATATAAAAAATCCAATAATACTAGTATCTATAATATTATGTTCAGCTATACCATTTAAATTAGTTTTTAATAATGATTTAAGTACTTTAGAAAATAGCATTGAAAAAAGTGATACTAAAGTAATTTATACTATATATAATGATTTAACTAATATAGAGAAAGAAGAAGGTCGAAAAGTTATTTTAAAGTATATGAAAAGTTTAGAGGAAGAGGTTAGTACAGGAGTAGAAGATCCAAAAGAAGCTATAGGAAAAATAAATGATATAAGTCAAATAAGTGAAGTGAAAGAAGAGGTGATAAAGGTTAGGAATAATATATTAGATATAGAAGAATCTCAAATTTCATTTAACAAAGCAGAAAGAGCAAAAGAAGAAGGAGATTATAAAAAAGCTTTAGATAACTATAATAATGTTATAAAAGAAGACAAAAAAAATTATGAAGAATCTAGAAAAAAAATAAAAGAGATAAAGGATTATTTAGAAAACTAGTAATTTTTTTAGAGTTATCAAATAAAAACATATCCTAGTGTATCAACTGTAGAAAAAAAAAGAAATATACAGAAAAAAAAAGAAAGATTCCTTTAATTTATTAAAATAATAAAATAAAACTGATAATAAGAGAAAATATCATGTTAAGATAAAACACGTCGCTGAGGCAAACAAGTCAACAACTTAAAAACTTGTAAAAAAAGATTTAAAAAAATGTTGACATAATAATGCTGAAGTGGTAAGATAAGAAAGTCGCTTGAAGGCGACAGAGTAAAAATGATATTTGAAAATTAAACAGACGAATTTATTATAAACC
>CAUWDH010000021.1:0-59572 GCA_963557775.1 uncultured Sarcina sp. | reverse complement strand
AAATATAATTTTACTTAGTTCGATTAACTGTGTCCACTATTTTATACTAACACCATTTTGCTTATAAAATAGAAAAAGGATTTGGAGAATCATTAAATAAAAAGAATAGTCCTAGTATAGAGCAGTTAAGAGGTAATGATAATGTAGATTTTAAGGTGAATTCAATAATAAATAATTTCATAAATAAACATATGGGGTTAAGGGAAGTTAATCCTATAAAAACAGTAGAACTTATAGATAATGAAGAAGCTAATAAATTTGTAACTATTATAAGTGTTATGATGATATGTTATTTTATTATATTATCAAATTCTAATATAGTTACAGATATTCTTAAACTACGAGAAAATAAAATTTTGAAAAGGATTATTGGAACACCTAATAAGAATTATGAAATAATAGGTTCAATGTTTTTAGCTATATTTATTTTACAATTTATATCCTCTTGTTTAATATTATTTATTATAAATATTCTTTTTAGTTTAAATACTTTAGAAATATCTAATATATTTTTAGTTTTGATTTTGAATAATTTATTTTCTACAGCAGTGGCAATTGTAGGAACTAGATGGTTAAAAGAAAAAGGAGCTTCAGAAATTATAGTATTATATGGATTAGTTAATTTTATATTAGGAATTATATTTGTGGTGTCTGATTTAGTAGGAATGGAGTTACCTGCAATTATAAATAAAATTGCTATGATAAGTCCTTTTTATTGGTTTGGCAATATATTGAGCAGTAAAGATATAATGTTAAGCTCTTTAATAGTTATTATTATAACTATTTGCTTTTTCACAGCTGGTAGTTTTAAGTTAAGAGATTTTATAAAAGAATAAGATAGAAAAAGAATGTATTTGAATTTTAAAATTATTTTTATACATTCTTTTTAATTTTTATATTTACAAATTATTATGATGAAATTAATTAGGCAAAAATAAGAGAAGAAATAATTATTTGTATTTAGAATAAATTGTAAACTTTGATTAAAGTTTTTAATATAATAAAGGTTTTTTTATGAGTAATAAAGAATTTTAATATTAAAAAGATTCAGAGAGGTATTCTTATGGGCTATAAAATTGATGAAGTTAGTAGAGAACTAGGGGTTAGTGAAAAATCTATATTTAAGAGAATAAAAGATAAGGATTTTAAAAAGTATATTTATATTAGTAATGGGACTATTTATATAAAAGATGAAGGGATTAAGTATATTTTAGATAATGCTTCTAAAGAAGAAATGTATATAGAGAATATAACAAGAATTAAGGAAATAGAAGATATTAAAAATAATGAAATAATCTATTTACATAAAGAAATAGAAATATTGAAATTAGAAAAAGAGCATGCTGAATCAATGTTGAATTTAAAAGATGAACTTTTAGTGAAAAAAGATATAGAAATAAATAAATTAAAGGAAAAGCTAATTGAAATGAAAGGCTTAGAAGAACGTTATAATAAACTATATGGAAAGATGAGTGAACTTTTAAAAGATAAAGGTAAGGAAAAGAAAAAAAGAGTAAAAAGAAGTTTTTTTAAATAAATTTATCTAAATTTTAGTAGTATTTTAAGACATAGAATATATTGTTAATCTACAATTAACAATAAGTTCAATCAATGGAATATAATACTATGATAGAATTAGGTTAGATAGCAATAACATATTAAAGTAATTTTAGATAATTATTTAGATAAAACTTTGAGGGGGACTTGAAATGGGGAATATTGTTATTATTACAGATAGTGCTTGCGATTTAGAGCTTAATTATATAAAGGAAAATAATATAATTTTATTACCATTAACTATAGAGATAAATGGTATTAGCTACAAAGATATTATAGATTTAAAGCCAGAGAGGTTTTATGATTTAATAGAAAATAAAAATGTTTGTCCTAAGACATCTAGTCTTAAACTTTGCGACTTTCAAAGAGTGTTTAGAAGAGAATTAGATTTAGGAAATGAAATACTCTATATAGGCTTATCATCAAATTTAAGTGATACATATTCATATGCTGAAAAAGCTACTGATGGTTTAAATATAAAAAAAGTATGTTTGGTTGATTCAAAAACAGCAGCTTTTGGACAAGGATTACTAGTTAAAGAAGCTGTAAAGTTAGTTAATGAGGGGCTTTCACTTAGAG
Source organism: uncultured Sarcina sp. (assembly GCA_963557775.1). Taxonomy (GTDB): domain Bacteria; phylum Bacillota; class Clostridia; order Clostridiales; family Clostridiaceae; genus Sarcina. The sequence goes on along the minus strand of CAUWDH010000021.1, from coordinate 57,436 downwards.
ATATTAGAGATCATTTAGAGATTTTAAAAGATAAATTAGATTATTCGGTAATGATAAATGATATAGAAGTATTAGAGAGAAGTGGAAAAATATCGGGTATAAAGGCTTTTGCAGGGGAAGCATTAAATATAAAGCCAATTATAACTGTTGATGATGGTAGAGTTAATATATTAAAGAAAGTTAAAGGAACTAAATCTGCTATGAGATTTCTTCTTAAAAGATTAAATGCTTTTGAAGTTAATGAAGAATATCCTATTATAGTGTGTTATGGCGCAGACTTTGAATTAAAGGAAATGATGGAAAATAGATTAAGGGAATTTAATTTTAATTGTAAAATAGAAAGTATGCAAATAGGGGCAACTATAGGTTCACATACTGGAAAATCAGGAGTGGGAATTTTATTTGTAAGGAAATAAGTTAAATAATTAGGGCTATATCAAAGACTAAATTATTATTTAGTTATACTTTGATGTGGTCTTTTATTTTTACTAATAATTAATATTTCTAATATTATAGGTTGGAGATAAGGAAATATAAGTATATAGTTAAATTTAACTAGAATCAAAACTCTGTTTAAGCTAAGTCTTCAATTATATTATGTAAGTTTAAAATTAAGAAAAAATTAAGATATTAATAAATTAAATATTAAGAATTTAAAGTTAATGTAGTAGTTGAAAAAGGGGGATATTGAAATTGAAAAGAGACAGAGTACTAATAGTAGATGATCATGAAGAAATAAGAGATACTATAGAAATTTATTTAAGAAGTGAAAATATAGAAGTATTTAAAGTAGAAAATGGCTTAGAAGCTATTGAATTTATAAAAAATAAAAGTATAGATTTAATTTTAATGGATATAATGATGCCAAAAATAGATGGAATAAAAGCTACCTTGGAAATTCGAAATAAAAATAATATTCCAATTATTATGTTATCAGCAAAAGCTGAAGAAAGAGATAAGATACTAGGGCTTAACATAGGAGCTGATGATTATATAACAAAGCCATTTAATCCTTTAGAGTTAATAGCAAGGGTAAAAGCTCAAATTCGAAGATATAAGAATTTAGGTGCAATAAAGAACAAAGATGAGGAGATTGATGTACGTGGATTAACACTTAATAGAGTTACTAAGATTGTTAAAGTTAGAGAGAAAACAGTAAAATTAACAGCCACTGAGTTTAAAATATTAGAATTACTTATGAGTAACCTTGGTAGAGTGTTTTCAGCTGAAGAAATTTACGAAAGAATATGGAATGAGAAGGCTATAAGAAATGATTCAATAATGGTTCATATTAGAAAAATAAGAGAAAAAATAGAGATAAATCCAAAGGAACCTATGTATTTAAAGGTGGTGTGGGGAATTGGCTATAAAATTGAACCGTAAGTTATTGAATGAAGTAAACCAAAAAATATTAATAGTTATTTCAATTGCATTTCAAATTGTATTTATGTTTATAAATGATGGTGAGGAAAGAACAAATACACGCAGAATTAAAATATTTATTGGCATATCAGTAGTACTATTTTTTATATTACTTATAGAAGAATTAAATTCTATATATTTAATTTGGAGATTAAATAAAATTAATGAGAGTATAGAGGAAGGAGAAATTGAATCTATACTTGATTTTAATAAGGAAGGCATATATAAGTATTTAAGTAGAAATAAAGATTTTTACAAGCATATGGATTTAATTATAGAAAACTGCAGAAAATCTAAGATTGAGCAGGAGAAAACGGAAGAACTCACCTATAGATTAATTTATAATACAGCAAATAATCTGAAAAAGCCAATTGAAAAGTTATGCATAAAAAGTAATGGATTAAAAGGGAATAAAGATTTTGATAAATCTATACTAAGTGACTTAGAATATAATGCCTATGCTATAAAAGATATTGTTAATATTTTATTTGAAAGTTCTAAAATAACAACTGCAGGTGGAAGTAAAGAGAAGATTAATATAGATTTAATTATATATTAAAACAAGCTTTAGTGGAGTTTAAGGATGAGTTAATAGCAAATAAATTAGACTTAAATATTAATATGAAAGAGGTAGAGGCAATGGTATGTGGAAATCCAGAAGAATTGTGGAGAGCTTTTCAAATTCTTATGGAAAATATAATAAAGCATTCTCTTAAAGGTTCTAGAGTTTATATTGATGTGTTCAATGAAAATGGAAAGTATAAAATAATCATGAAGAATATATCAAAGGAAAAACTTAATATTACTATGGAAGATTTATATAAAAAAATAAATAACAAAGAATGGTCTACAGGGCTTCAACTTGAAACTGTTAAGGAAATTATTACATCTATGGGAGGAAATTTTAATGCTTATATAGATGGAGATTTATTTAAAACGGAAATAATATATGAACTTTAATTAAGAAGGGGGGATTTGTATTTTAATAAATAGATATATACTAAAAAATGAAGAAAGTTCTTTATCTAAATATTTAGATGAAGATTATTTTCAAAGATTAGAATTAGCTTATAAAAAAACAATATTAGAAAAAACTTTTTTTATAATTATAATAGTAAGTATTTTATCAAAGTGGATAAATATAAATTTAATAAATAAGTTTATATCAAATGGTGCAATTATATTATTAATAATATCCTTTGTAGAGATATTTAAAAGGCGTCATATATGGTGTAAAGGCTGTCCTAAAAATCAAGAGTATTACTTAGAGATAATTTTTTATAAAAGATTAAATTTGCATTTTATACTAATATTTTTTATTAGTGGTTTTAATAACTATGTTAATTTTATTAATAATTTTAAATCATACTATAGTTTTGAAAATGACTTTTTATTTAGTGGAATGCTATTGATTTTATATTTTGTTATAGAAATATTATTAAATTTAGTTAGAAATAAGTTTTTTAATGCTACTATAGAAAATATAGTAAAAAATATAGAAAAAAACAAACTTGAAACTGTCATTGAAAGTTTAGAATTAGAGGGAAAAAGTCATAGAATATGGGGACCAGCTTATAGTATGGCTTATAAAGAAATAATTTGTATATTAAAAAAGTTACAGAAAATAAAATTGGATGAAACTTTAAAAGCAAAAGCGAGAACAGAAACTATAACTAACTCTTCTCATGATATAAAAACTCCTTTGACATCTGTATTAAATTATATTGATATATTGCAAAATGAAAAAATAAGTCAAATGGAAAGAGAAAAATTCACTCAAAATTTGAAAGAACGTTCTGAGGTGTTAAGTAAATTAATAAGTAATTTAAGTTATTCAATTGATTTATCACAAGAAGTTGTTGAACTTAATTTGGAAGATTTAAATATAGAAGAGGTAATAGATGAGACTATAGTAGCATTTAAAGGGAAATTAGATGAAAAGGCTTTGAGTATTCAGAAAATTAATAATTATGGAGAAGGCTCTCTTAAATTAGACAGAATTATGACTAATAGGATTTTTCAAAATGTATTAGATAATATAATAAAATATGGTGAGAGAAATACAACTATAAATATTATTTTATCTAAATTTAGTGATAATGAAAGTGGAGATAGATACTTAGAAATTCATATAAAAAATATATCTAAAGAAAGAATAAATTTGAAGGGTGAAGAGTTATTAGAAAGATTTAAACGTGGAGATGAAGCAAGGAGCACACAAGGAAGTGGTTTAGGACTTAATATAGTAAAATCTATTATGGAATTGCAAGGTGGTAAGGTAGAAATAAATATCGAAGATTTATTATTTTCCCTTAAGCTTTATTTTAAATCTGAACTAAAATAAGTACTAAACCAATAATTTGTGATAATTGGTGTGTATAATATTTTATAAGTTGCTGATAAGTATAAACATATTTTCAAATAACTAAATGTTATGCAAATTAAAGCTTAGTTTATTGTAAGGATATAAAATATAAAGGAGATGTATCTGTAATTTAGATATGTCTCTTTTTATATTTATGTGGCATGTTTAATTTATGTATGTATTAATATACATGAGAATAAATAGCTAGATTTCTTGCTAATACAGGAATTGAAATGAGTAAAAATGGAGCTATTATTATAGTCACCTTTTGGTCCTTAATGTTTTTTAAAGATAAGTCATAGAGAATATACCCTATGATATATATTCTCTATGATGTAAATTTAGTTATGAAAATTATAGATATTATTTCTCAGCAAAGATAATATTGTTTTCATTTATCATATTTGCATAGCTATTTTTATATTTTTTCATAAGATTGTATTCTTTTTCAGTAATCAATTTATCATTTCCAGCTTCATAATCAGCAATTGCTTTATTAGCATTTATAGTTCTAAATCCTTTACCTGTAGATATTGGATTAATATCTATATAGGTTGGGATATAAGAAACTTTTTTTATAGCATCTGAGGAAAAAGGATTTGCTTTATTTATTTTTAAATCTACATTAAGAATTATTCCTGTATCAGAAAATTCTTTATTTTGGTTTCCTGTGAAATTGCCAAGAGCATAAGCTACAACATCTTTTTTCTTTCTCATCTTTTGTTAAGATCATTTCTTCAATAGGTTGGACTACATGGGGGTGATTTCCGTTTTTTTCTTATCATTGAAAAATTCCTTAATTATTTTTTTATTATGTTATTTAAAATTAAGATCGGAACTTTTATTTAATATAAATTATTTAGGTAATTAGTGGTTTTTATAAGATATATAAAATATTATTGCATACAATGAATTTATTTTCGAGAAAATGTAAATTGATTTATCATAATATTATTTTAAAAGTTAGATATAAATAGATTTACTTTATGGTAAATTTTTATCTGATAACTACGATTAAGTATTTAGATGTAGTCGAAACTTCACCTAAATTAAGTTTATGTTTATTTAGATTAACAAATTTCATCTAAATAGAATCTTAATTTATGTATATTTATGAATGATAAGAATAAATATTGAAAATAGGATAAAAGTGAGTTTTTAATATAATTTAATGATAGATAATAATGGTTAATAAAAAGTTAATATTATAAATAATGTATAATAATTAATTTATTATGTATAAATATTAGATGAGGTGTAGTATAATAAATGTATAAATTTCATAAAGGGGGATTTTTAGGATGAAAGTAAAGTTATCTTATTTTAGGAATTCAGGTAAAAAGTTTGGCGAAAGTGAATACAACACTGAAGAAACAAAAATGGCTAGTATAGTAAATGAAGTAAGAGGATTAAAAATAAATAACACACTACCAGGAATAAAGGAATTAGATGTTATAGTGTTAGTAGAAGCTGAAGTAGAAAATGAGTTAAAATCACATTTAGTTATGTAAAGGACAATGTTCAAAGTTAGGTTTTATAATTAATTTTAATCATATAAGAACTATATCAAAAAAGAATTCAATGAATTTCTTAAATTTGGTATGGTTCTTTTTTTATTTAAACTATGTTGATATAATTATTTTAGTGAAAGTACATTTCATTAAAGTATAAGCAAAGGAGGAGAGAGCAAAGCTCTTAAGGTTAGTATGGGGTTTTCAACTATTATTTTAATAATTTTGGCAATAGTAATTATAGTATCAACCATAGCTAATGCATATTTAAAGAAGAAAGAAAAGCATAATAATGAAAAATAAATTTTCTTTAATTATAATATAAAATAATGTATCAAAATCGGATTTTTTTAATATACTTATAGTAAAAAAGGGGTAAGGGCTATGAAACTTTTATTTCTTTTAGCTAGTAATAACTTTTCAGCTGTAAGTGTTATGTTTACTATTATATTTTTAATAGTTATTTGTTTTGTTATGATAGAGTTTATGTTAGCTGTGACCAGATGGAGCTATAATAATAAACAACCTATAAAAACAGTATTTGCTATAGCAAAAATAAAAAGAAGAGATTCTGTTAATGGTACTTATTTTATAACATTTAAGCTAGATGATGGTAATGATATAGAATATCAAGTTAATTTTAGAGAATATACCATGATTGATGAAGAAACAAGAGGATTATTAGACTATAAAGGAAGTCGATTCATTAGGTTTAGAATGATGTAAAATAAGAATGATATGAAGAATGATATGAAAAATAACGTGGTAAAGAAAATTATTATTTACTATGTTATTTTTATTTTATTATATAAATATTTCCAAAATTTATATAAAATGATATATTTATATATATATATGAATAAAAGTGGTGGAAGGCGGGTTAGAAATGAATTCTTCAAAAGGAGTTATAATATTAACTTTTACAAGTATATGTTCTAAGGTACTATCTCTTGTATATATACCATTGTTAACTTTAACTTTAGGTGATTTTGGATATGGAGTTTATGCATCAGCTTATAATGTTTATGTGTTTATATATATGATAACTATAGCAGGTGTTTCTACAGCTATACCTAAATTAATGGCAGAGTATAGTGCAACAGGTCATGAGCGAGATGCATCGGCTTCTTTTAAAGTAGGAAGAAATATATCATTGCTTATGGGAATAACAATGACTATATTATTATGTTTATTTGCAGTTCCAGCATCAAAGTTTATTAATAGTAAGCAATCCTACTTAGCAATATTAGTTCTTTGCCCTAGTATATTTTTAACAGCACTTATAAGTGCATATAGAGCTTATTTCCAAGGAAGAACAAAGCTAAATCTTATTGGAATTTCTCAATTATTAGAGCAAGTTCTAAATGTAGTATTTAGTGTTATATTTTCGTACTTACTCATGGGCTATGGAATTGAGTATGGTGTAGCAGGAGGAGCTTTAGGAACTACAGTAGGTGCTTTGGGAGCTTTAATATACTTAAAGTTTGCTTATAGAAAAGAAATAAGAACTAAAAGAAGAACAAAAAAAAGGAAAAGTACCAATAGTTATATCTTTAAATATATAGTTAGATATTCAGTACCTTTAATATTATCAACGGCATTTATTTATGCAGGAAATAATTTAGTAGATATTAATTTAATAACAAGTGGATTGCTGAAAAGTGGGCTTAATCATGAGGCAGCAACTATAATGTATGGGCATTTTAATAAATATATGCAAATAATAAATACACCAATGATAGTAATAACATCACTATCAATATATATATTACCACTTATATCTAAAGAAAACGCCTCTAAAAATAAAAGTTTACTAAAAAATTCTATAAGTAGATTAATAAATTTAGGTTTTTTAATAGCTTTACCAGCAGCAGTTGGAATGTCAGTTTTAAGTGAAGAAATTTTTACTGCTATTTTTGGACCAAATAGAATAGGAGCAGCTCCTATTATGAAATATGGATCTCCAGTATTTATATTTTTATCAGTATATTATTTAACTAATACTATGATGAATAGCTTAGGTAAAGTAAAAGAGGGGGTGTTTACATCATTTATAGGAGTTATAATAAAAATTATATGTGATTTTATTTTTATACCAATAGGAATATTTAATATTTACGGAGCCGTATTAGGTTTGTTTTTAGCTAATTTAATTATGGTTATAATGAACATGAAAATTATAGAAAAACATATAAAAAGTAAAGGGATATTAAGAAGGGCTTGGCTTAAACCTACTATAGGGGCAATTATAATGGGGGCAGTGGTTATTATATCCAAAATATTAATTTTAGGAACATTAAAGTCTATATTTGGAGTATACGTAGGTAATCTTATTGCAATGATTATAACAATATATTTATGCATTTTAGTTTATATAAACATAATGTTACGTATTAATGGCATAGATAAAGAATTATTAAATAAAGTACCAAGGAAAATAAGTATGTTATTTGGTATTAAAAATAAGGTAATTCAAAATATATAAAAATAGTTATTAGAATTCTAGAGATTTAGAGACTTTTGTAATTAATTATGTTTTTTGATAATATTTAATTATAAACTTCTATTAAATTTAAATATAAATATAAACTTGGTTTTAAATAAATTTTATTAGAAGATCTCTAAGAATTTATGTTTGATTGTTTTCAATCTCATAGAGATATAGATAAACTCTTAGATAAAAACTTATTTTATATATAAATAAAAGAGGAGATAGCGATGAATATAACAGTTGGAGTATTTGCTCATGTAGATGCTGGAAAAACTACTTTTTCAGAGCAATTACTTTATCATGGGCAGACAATAAGGAATCCAGGGAGAGTTGATCATAAGAATTCTTATTTAGATAATCATTATATAGAAAAAGAGAGAGGAATAACAGTATTTTCTGATGTTGGAATTTTTAATTATAATAACAATAAATATTATTTAATAGATACACCAGGGCATATAGATTTTTCTCCAGAAATGGAAAGAGTTATTTCAGTATTAGATTATGCAATTTTAATAATAAGTTCTGTAGAAGGTATTCAAGGACATAGCGAAACAATTTGGGAAATGTTAAGAAAAAATAAAATACCAACATGTATTTTTATAAATAAGACAGATAGAAATGGTAGTAATCTTGAAAAGGTAATAGAAGAAGTTAAGTTAAAATTAAGTGAAAACATAATGTATTTAAGTAATGAGTTTAATTTAGAAAAATGGTGTGATTCAAGTATTGAAGAATTAGCACAATGTGATGAAGAATTGTTAGTTACTTATTTAGAGGAAGGGTATTCTAAAGAGGTATGGAATAAAAGTTTAACAGAATTTTTTAAAAGAGAAAAAATATTTCCTGTTTTTTCAGGATCAGCTTTATTAGATAAGGGAATTAAAGAATTTTTAAATATATTTTCTAAGATAACGGAAACTAATTATAAAGAAGAAGGTAATTTTACAGGACGAGTATTTAAAATAAAGCATGATGAAAAAGGGGAAAGGTTAACTTTTATAAAGGTATTAACAGGAGTGATAAAGCCAAAAGATATAATTAGTTATAATTATAGTGATAAACTCATAGAGGAAAAAGTAAATTCTATAAGACTTTATAATGGTAGTAAATTTAGTGTTTTGGAGAAAGCTGAAGCAGGAGATATTGTAGCTATTTTAGGAATTAGTAATTTAGAAGCTGGAGAGGGGATTGGTATTGAAAGTAATAAAGAATATAAAATGGTTCCAGCTTTAAAATCAAAGGTTATATTTAGTGAGAAAATTAATCCTCGAGAGGTTTTAAAATATTTTAAAATTTTAGAATCTGAGGATAAGAGCTTAGGTGTAACTTGGAATGAAGAAGCAAAGGAAATAAATATTAATATAATGGGAACTGTTCAATTAGAAGTTCTTAAAGAAATATTAAGAGAACGATTTAAGATGGAGATAGATTTCGGTACACCAACTATATTATATAAAGAAACTGCTTTAGGAGAGAGTATGGGAGGAGGACATTTTGAGCCTTTAGGTCATTATGCAGAGGTAATAATAAAAATAAAGGAAGGGATAAGAGGTAAAGGAATTAAATTCATAAATAAATGTCATACAGATCATTTAACTATAGGGCATCAGAATCTAATAAAAACACATATATATGAAAGAGAACATAATGGTATTTTGATAGGTTCTCCAGTGACAGATTTAGAAATAACTTTAGTAACAGGTAGAGCTCATAATAAGCATACAAGCGGAGGCGATTTTAGAGAGGCAACAAAAAGAGCCTTAAGACAAGGATTAGAAAATATGGATAATAAACTTCTAGAACCTTTTTATAAATTCAAGATTGATGTTAACACAAACTTAATGGGAAGAGTGATTTCAGATATTCAAAAAATGAAAGGTGAATTTTTAGATCCCAAAAATAATGGAGAAAGAATTATAATAGAAGGAAGAGGTCCAGTAGCTACATTTATGAATTATCCATTAGAATTTCAATCATTTACAAAAGGAAAAGGGAATTTGAGTTTAATTTTTGATGGGTATGATTTTTGTCATAATGAAGAAGAAATTATAGATAGTATTAATTATAATAAAGAAGCTGATATTAATTATACATCAACATCAATATTTTGTTCAAAAGGACAGGCTTATTTAGTAGAAGGAAAAGGTGCAATGCAAGAAATGCATTGTTTAAAAAAATAAGAATAAAAAATAGAGTATTTCAAGATAAAAATAGATTTTGAAATACTTTTTTATCTTAGTATACTCTTAAATGTTATACTCGTAAATGAGTATAATAACATAAAAAAATAAAAAATTAACCTTAAATACCAATAACCAATTTTAGCTATACTTTAGCTCGTAAATATATTATTATGGAAATACTATTATATATTAAATTTAAAGGAGATGATATCTTGGTAGATATATGTTTATTAGGAACTGGTGGTGGAATGCCTATGCCAGATAGAGATTTATCTTCACTTTTAATGAATTTCAAGGGACGAAAAATTCTTATAGATTGTGGTGAAGGAACTCAAGTAGCTATGAGAAAAATAGGTTGGGGATTTAAATCTTTAGATATTATACTTATAAGTCATTGTCATGGCGATCATATAATTGGTTTACCAGGGTTATTGGCCACTATAGGAAATAGTGGAAGAGAAAAACCTATCACTATAATAGGACCTATAGGAATTAAAGATGTTGTAAATGGATTAAGAGTTGCATGTCCATATTTACCTTATGAATTGATAATATTAGAAAATCCTTCAGTTATAAATTTAAAATTAGATAAAGAAGGTATTACATTAGAGAATTCTTCTAATTATGATATTTCAATTAATACATTAGAATTAGAACATTCTTCTCACTGTCTAGGATATAGTTTTTATTTTAAAAGATTAAGAAAATTTAATGTTGAAAAAGCTATTGCTAATAATGTGCCTAAAGAACTTTGGAGTAAACTTCAGAAAGAAGAGAAAGTAATTCTAGGTAATAAAATATATGAATCTAATTTAGTTTTAGGAGATGAAAGAAGGGGAATTAAATTAAGCTTTATTACTGATAGTAGACCTTTAGAGAGTATTCCTAATTTTATAAAAGAAAGTGATTTGTTTGTTTGTGAGGGAACTTATGGAGATAATGTAGATATAGATAAAGCTATAAAAAATAAACATATGACTTTTAGCGAAGCAGCAATTCTTGCAAAAGATGGAGCTGTAAAAGAGCTATTATTAACTCATTTTACTCCAGCAATGTTAAATCCTAATGAATTTTTAAATAATGCAAAAAATATATTTGAAAATACAATTTTAGGGGAAGATCGAGTTATTAAAACCTTAAATTATTCTTAAAATAGTATTGTATTATATAGAAAGAAAGAGTATATTATAATAATATATGAACTTTTTATTAAAAAATAATTAAAGGATTATTAGTTATGGTCAAAAAAAATAATAATAAAAGTAATTTAAAAACAAACAGACCTATTATAAAGCTTAAATTCAATAATATAGAAAAAGTAATGATTATTATTTCTATTATTGTAATGCTTTTAATGTGGGCATATGTATTACTTAATATAAAGCATATACCATCAGAAATACCTACTCATTTTACTATAAATGGTAAACCTAATTCTTGGGGAAGTAAAAATACAATATTTATAATGCCTATTATATGTTCAATTATGGTTGGATTATTAATATTTATAAGTAGAATCCCTAGATTCTTTAATTATCCTATAAAAATTACAGAAAAGAATGCGGAAAAACAATATAGAAATTCTGGACAATTGATGTTAGTACTAGCAATAGAACTTTCTTTAGTGTTTTTATATATAGAATATAAAATTATACAAAGTGCTTTAGGATTATCCTTAGGTCTTGGAAATTATTTCTTTTTTGTATTTATAGTTATATTATTTGGAACTATAATATTTTTTACTAGAAGAATGAGAAAATTAGGTTAATAATTATTTTTAATTTACGTAGCGTTTTAATTTTATTTAAAATTTAGATGGGATTTTATGGATATATGTTTATTGGTTATTAGTTTATAGATACTAATTATCAATTATATTAAGCTATTATTTTTTTATATATAATAATTGGAGGGTTAATATGAATAAAGAAAATACAAAAGAAGAAATACTAAAATCATTTAATTTTAGATATGCGTGTAAAGAATTTGATCCAGAAAAAAAAATCTCAAAGGAAGATTTTGATTTTATATTAGAAACAGGTAGACTTTCACCAAGTTCATTAGGATTAGAGCCTTGGAGATTTGTAGTACTACAAAATAAAGACTTAAGAGAAAAATTAAAACCTATATCATGGGGGGCTCAAGGGCAACTTCCAACTGCTAGTCATTATGTTATATTACTTGCTAGAAATAAAGAAGAAATGACTTATAATTCAGAGTATATAGATAAAATGATGAAAGTTACACACAAAATACCTCAAGATGTAGCTGAACTAAGAAGAAATAAAATAGAAGACTATCAAAAAAATGATGCAAAAATGTTTGAGACAGATAATGGGGTGTTTGACTGGGCATGTAAGCAAGTATATATAGCTATGGGAAATATGATAACATCTGCTGCAATGATAGGAATAGATTCATGTCCTATAGAAGGATATAATAAAGATGAAGCAGAAAAAATACTTGAAAATGCTGGTATTTTAGATAAAAGTAAATTTGGTATAGCTTGTACGGTAGCATTTGGATATAGATTAAATGAACCAAAAAGAGCAAAAACAAGACAGTCTATTGAAGAAATTGTTCAATGGGTTGAATAATAAAATGTAATAAGTTTATTTTAGTATACTTTATTGAATTGCTAATATAAAAAATAAGGGTAAGATTTATTATTAAAATATTTAAATCTTACTCTTATTTTTATAAAGAATTTATTTGAAGAATAATGGAATATATGAATAAAATATGATGAAGAGTAAAGTAAATGGAAAATAATCTTAATATATGGGTATTAATAGGTGATTAATAAATATACATATTTATGAAAAAAGTGTATTATTAATAGGGATTAATTAACAAAGGATGGAGTCGATTTTATATGAACAAAGGTAAAATTTTAGGTATACTGTTAATAGCAGGAGCTTCAATTTTTACAGTTGGAGGAGGAGCACAATTAAATGCTAATAAAGTAAAAACTAATAATAATGTATTATTAGTTAAAAGTAACACAACTAATTTAAAAAAGAACTCTAATTCTACTTTAACAAAAGAAGAAGTAAATAGTTTAAAAAATAAAACTATAGAAGTTCATGGAATGAAATTTTCAGGGTTAAAGGCAGTTAAAATTGCATCAGACATGCCAACAGGTGAATTTGCAGCTATACCAGGTTTTAATCCAGATGGATTTGCCTCTTCAGTGAACCAAGAATTATATAATTATGAATTAAATCCAGCTAATGATCAAGCTGCAATGAATGAAGCAACTCAATTACATGGTGGAAATCCAATAGATACTTGTGTTTATTTTCAATCTTCAGCTTTAAGAGCTATAGGTCAAAATGTTCCTTATTATATAGGATATACAACACATTTAGAAAATTGGTTAGCTAATAATGGATGGACAAGACATACAAACTTTCAATTCATACAAAGAGGGGATATTTGCTTTGCAGGAACATATCATACATTCTTATTTATGGGATGGGAAGATAAAGCTAAAGGAATAGCTTATGTAATGGGTAATGAAAGCTTCACAGAACCTTATTATAGAAATAGAAATCTTAATGGACAAAGTCCTGTAACATATGGAAATAATTCTTATTACCAAGCAACATGTTATTGGACTTATGGACAAGGCTATACAGGACCAGTGATAGGAAATAATCCAGTTCACCAAGGAGGATATAATGCAATAGGAACTGCTACAGCAATATCATCATTAAACATACAAGCAGGACCTAATACTTGGAGTAATGTAATAGGAAATGTTCCTAATGATGTTACAGTACCAGTTATATCAACAGATGGAGTTTGGTATAAAGTTTATTATAATGGAGTTACTGGTTGGATAGATGGAAATTATACTGATGGATTAGATGAAAGCTTAGGAAAAGGAGCAGCACCAACCAATATGCCTCAGGGTGATAATTTAACAGTAACTTCACCAATAGGATTATGGCTAACAAATGGGCCAAGTGCTGAAAGTGGAAATATAGTATTATTACCAAATGGAACTCCAGTAAAAGCTTTAGCATTCCAAAATGGATGGTATAAAGTAAATTATGAAGGAACTATTGGTTGGTTAGATGCACAATATACTAGTGCTAACGGTAAAGATATATTACCTAATACTTCTATTCCAAAACAACCTCAGTCAAGAACATTTACTCAACATGAAGTCAATGGAACAGTAACAGTTGACTGTGATGGATTATGGATAAATGAAAATCCTTTTGTAAATGATGGAAATATAATAATAGTACCACATGGAACAAAGTTACAAGCTACTGCTGAAAGTAATAATGGTTGGTATAAAGTAACTTATAAAGGACATACTGGATGGATAGGTGGTTCACCTTATAGTTCATTTAAACCATCTTCAGAAAGAAGTTATACAGTAACAAAAACATTCACAAATGAAGATTATGTAACAACAACAACTTCAGATCTTTGTATGAATAAAAAACCATTTCCAAATGATGGAGTAATAACAGTACTACCAAAAGGTACTACAGTTAAGGTTATAGCTGAGAGTAATAATGGTTGGTATAAAGTTCAATATAAAGGACAAACAGGATGGATAGGAGGACCTTATACTAATGGGCTTAAAAAGATTTACTTACAACCTGTAGGAGATGTAAAATCAGAGATACTAGGTCACGAAGTAATAGGGCAAGTTGTAGTAACAGCAGATGGATTATGTCTAAATGAACATCCAGCGCCAAATGATGGTATTATAAAAGTTCTTCATAAAGGAACAGTAGTAGATTTACTTGGAACTACTTCTAATGGATGGTATCATGTTGTATATAGTAATGGTAATGGTGAATATACAGAAGGATATATTGGAGGATCACCTTATTCTAAAATTGTATCATCACAACCAGTTCAGCAATCAGTTCCAAGAACACAACCAGTTAACCAAGCACAAAAGATTTTAGGTAAGGTTGAAGTTACAGCTGGTGGATTATGTATGAATGAGAATCCAGCACCAAATGATGGAATTATAACAGTATTAAAACATGGAACAGTAGTACCTTATGTAGCAGTTTCAAGTAATGGTTGGTATAAAGTTATATATAATGATAAAGAAGGATGGATAGGTGGTTCACCTTATTCAAAAATAGTAAATGATAATAATAACAATAACAATAGTCAATCTTCAAATAATGTAATAGGAACAACAACAATAACTTCACCAATAGGTTTATGGGAATTAAATTCACCATCAATGGCTGGTGGACATTTACAAGTTATTCCTTATGGAGCAAAAGTAAATGTCTATGGAGAAAATAATGGATGGTATGAAGTAAGTTATAAGGGACAAAAAGGATGGTCTTACTCTAAATATACAAGTGGTTTAAATAATGCCAATACATCATCACAAAAGGCAACAGTAATTTCACCAGTTGGATTATGGTTAAATAGCACTCCTTCAGTAGGAAATGGAATAGAAGTAATGCCATATAGAGCAACTATGACTATATTAGGACAAGAAGGAAATTGGACAAAAGTTAATTATAATGGAACAATAGGATGGTGTTATACTAAATATATAACTATGAATAATTAATTTTAAAAGAATTAAGCAATTAAGGATTAATCACAATATTATGCTCTCTTTATAGTATACAGTTAAAATAATAAAACTGTATCTATGAAAGGGAGCATATTTTTTTATTCAGTTTATAAATATAGGTAGTGCCTACTCAATAAAAAATAATTTACCTTTATAAAATTTTTATTAAAAAACATTTTGTAAATGTTTACTTAGAGACTAAATTTTGTTAGAATTTATATATGGTAATTATTTACAAATATGGAGGGGTATTAATGAAGTTTAAAAAAATTATAGCAATGACTGTATTTTTATCTAGTATTGGTCTTATAACACCTGCTTACGCAGAAGAAGTTAACATAAAAACAGAAAATAGTGTTGAAGCTATATCAGTAAGTAAATCTGAATCAAAATTTGGTGTTGGTCAAGGAATTCTTTGGCCAGAGCAAGTAAATGCACCTTTTGTAGATATGGTAGCATGGGTAAATAAACCAGATTACAACAATAATGGTGTTGCAGATCTAGAACGTATTTCTATGGATACAGGTGTTAAATTTTTTAATTTAGGATTTATAAATTCAACAGGAAAAGGTGTTGTTGATGGAAAAGTAGATTGGGGATGGGGTGGTTATACTGTATTAAGTGAAGCCAATGGAAAGAATGATAGTCAGTATTTGGGAATAAAACAATCAATAAAAGAATTAAGAAATCTTGGAGGGGATGTTGCTATTTCTTTTGGTGGACTTAATGGTGTACCTTTTTGGTCAGCAACTCAAGATGTAGAGGTCCTTTATAATACTTATTTAGATATAGTTGAAGGGTATGGATTAACTAGATTAGATTTAGATATTGAAGGTGGTGCTCAAAATAAAGAAAATAATAGAGCAAATGCAAAAGCAATAAAAAAATTACAGGAAAAAACAGGAGTTAAGGTTGTACTAACTCTACCAGTTTTACCAAGTGGATTAACAGATGTTCAATTAAATGTATTAGAAGTATATTTAAGTGAAGGAGTTGATGTTGAAGTAGTAAACTTAATGACAATGTGTTATGGAAGTGGAACACTTCTACCAGGTGAAAATTATGGTACTGGTTCTTTAAGAGCAGTAGATAGCACAATGGAACAATTAAAAGCTTCTTACAAAAAATTTGCTAATAAGACATTAACTACAGAACAAGCTTATGCTCTTTTAGGAACTACTCCATCTATAGGTTATGAAGGCTCTGGACATCCAATTTTTACTAAAGAATGGTCAAAATTAATAGTTGATCATGCTAAGGAAAAAAATCTTGCAATGACTTCATTCTGGTCTATGAATAGAGATGCACAATTAACCCCAAATGAAGGAGTTACTAGTCAATATGAATTTACTAATATATTTAAAGAATTTGGTAGTGCTCCAACAGATACAGATAGAAAACCTGTTATAGTAGGCGCAGAAAATATAACTGTAAATAAAGGAGATAAATTTGACCCAATGACTGGTGTAACTGCTAATGATAAGGAAGATGGAGATTTAACTAGCAAAATAAAAATTTTAGGAAATGTAGATGTGAATAAGGAAGGAGAATATAAATTAACTTATTCAGTTACTGATAGTTTTGGAAATATATCGACAGTTACTAGAGTTGTAAATGTTGTAGATTTTAGTAAGGGTGAGAAGTTTGATTTTAACTTTGAGATAACTCAGGATTGGGGTGCTGGCGGCAGTTATAAAATGACATTAAAAAATAATACAGGGAAAGATATAACAGGAGGTTGGAAAGTAGAAGTCGAATTTGATAAGAAGTTAGAAAACTATTGGAATGGTGGATTTAGTGCTAATGGTAATATATATACTTTTACTAATCCTAGTTGGAGTACAGAGTGGAAAGCTGGAGAAACAATAACAATTGAAGGATCTTGTCAAGGAGGAATAGGAAGTAATAAACCTACTAAAATAAAAGTAAATGGCTCACCTATAATTAATAATGGTGATTCTATAGAAAAGCCAGAAATACCTGAAACTCAAGAAAAGCCAGAAGTTCCCGATGATAACAATAGTACTATTACAACTAATTGGAAAACTAATGTAAATTATAAAAAAGGTGATATAGTTAGTTTTAATAATAAGACATATGAATGTATTCAAGGTCATACATCTTTAAAAGGATGGGAGCCTATAGCTGCTCAATCATTATGGAAAGTTAAATAATAATATAGGACTATCTAGAGAAAAGTTAATTTTTTCAAGATAGTCCTTATTTAAATTTATTATAATACTATGTATCTTTTATTTAAATGTAAATAGTATTATAATTGTTAGGAGTGTTAACTTAATAGGAGGGAAAAGATATGGTATGGTTTTTTTATGCTATATTAGCTGCAATTTCTGCAAGTTTTGTAACTATATTTTCTAAATTAGGGATAAATAATTTAAGTCCCTCTCTAGCAGCTACTGTTAAAGCTATAATAATGGCTGTGTTTTTAATTGGAGTTTCTGTAGTTAGAGGAGATTTTGTAAATTTTACAACAAATATAATAAATTATAAAAAGGACTTTTTATTTTTAGTATTGACAGGAGTTTGTGGAGCTTTATCATGGCTTTTTATGAATATAGCATTGAAATATGGGAAAGTTACACAAGTTGCTCCTATAGATAAATTATCAGTAGTTTTTACTGTTATTATATCAATACTAATATTTAAAGAATCTATATCTGTAAAAGGAATGTTAGGTGTAATATTTATAGCAATTGGAGCAATTTTAGTAGCATTATATTAATTTAATAGGAGGCCTGAATGATTGAATTACTTAAGCTTACCATAGTATCAACAATTGGTATTGTAGGTTCTTTTATAGTATTAGGCTTTATATTAGGTCTAATAGAGCAACAAACAGAGCGTAATTTATATTTTAAATTTGGAAGTAAAGCTATTATAGTTACTGGTATTTTAGGGACAACTATACATGAAATAGGTCATTATATAATGTGTAAGTTGTTTTTTCATAAAGTTACAGATATAAAGCTTTTTTCTTTAAGAATGGAAGGAAATGAATTGGGACATGTTTCTCATTCTTATAATAAAAGGAATATATATCAAAGAATCGGAAACTTTTTTATAGGAATAGGCCCATTAATTTTTGGAACTTTTATAATGATATTATTTTTTAAATTACTATTACCTGAAAGTTTTAATAATACAATTTCTAATTTTAATTTAAAACCTTATATGTCTTTATCTAAAAATTTTAACTTAGTGAGTCTTTTAGTAGATTTATTAAAAAATTCTGTGTTGATATTATCATCTATATTTAAAGTAAATAATATTATTTCATTAAAATTTTGGATTTTTTTATTTATTGCAATATCAATAAGCACTCATATGTCTCTTAGTAAAGCAGATTTAAAAAATTCTTTAGATGGAATAGTATTTATATTTATAATAAATCTTGTAATAAGTTTTGTTATTACTAGCTTTAATATTAATATAGATATTTTATCTTCAATAATTTTATTATATAATATGTTGATTTTCGTATTTTTACTTTTTGCTATTATATTTTCAATTATCGGTCTTATAATTTCTTTTATAATAAAAGCTATATAAAAAGATGGCTAAAATTAGCCATCTTTTTAATTATTCAGAATTAATTGTTACTATCAAATAATAAGTTTAATACTTTTTCACCAGCTTTTCTATTTTTACCCTTGTAAGGGAAACAATGTATATGAATAGCTGGATTAAAATTAAGTTCAATTATTCCATAGTTATCCTCAGTAGCAGGCTCTGATATATCCTGTAACATAATGTCAATTCCTGTTATTTTGGCATTTAAAGCTTTTGCTGCATTAATTGCAATATCCTTATAGCTTTGATGCATTTCATCTGTGAAATCTAAGCTATCTCCACCAGTACTTATATTTGAATTTTCTCTTAAATAAACTGTTTCACTCTTTTTAGGAATATAATCAAAATCTAAACCTTGATTTTTTAAGAATAAAGCTTCTAATTCTCCAAGCTTAATTTTCTCCAATGGTTTTACGTAACCTTTTCCTCTTAAAGGATCTTGGTTTTTTAATTCAACCAATTGTCTTATATTAGAAGTTCCATCACCTGTAACATTTGCTGGAACCCTATGAAGTATTCCAACTACTTCATAATCAATAACTAAAAATCTATATTCTTTACCTGGTATAAATTCTTCTATAAGAATTGATTTATCTTCACTAAAAGCAATATCAACTGCCTTAGAAAAATCTTTTAAAGAATATTTGTTTTTAAATATTGATATTCCTAAACCAAAGTTTGTCGTTTTAGGCTTAATAACTATTGGCTTATCTTTATATAATTCAAAATCTCCTAATGCTTCTTCTCTATTAACATAGTGATTTCCTTTTGGCACTCTAACATTATTTCTTTTTAAAACAGTTTTTGTTACTTCTTTATTTTCCATAACTAAAGCTGTAATATAACTATCTACAGATGTTTTAGTTGCTTGCTTTACATATTCTTTTTTTCCATTGAAAGATAATTCTATAAAGTTTTCAGCTCTATCTAGAATATCAAATGATATTCCTCTTTTGATAGCATCTCTTATTAAAATCTGTGTTGATAGTTCTAAATCTTCAAAACCTCTTAATGCAAATGGTCTAGATTTTGAAAGTTCAAGAGACTTATTAGCTACTTCAAGATGAAAATCTATAAAGTTACTATTTTTTATTTTTTCTTTAATTTTGTTAGCTGGTAAGTTTTCAGGATTTAAAATCATTTTTTTAGCCTCTTCAAAAACAAGACTATAATCTTCTGTTAGGATATTTAATGATTTTAATAGTTCTTCAACTTCATTTAACAAATTAATAGCTTTATTTTTAAATTCACTATTTTTATTATTTATGCCTTCATTAAAATCTTTTATTTCTTGTCTTTGCATAGAGTTTATTTCATGTAAATTTCTCTCAAAGTTATCTTTTGAAATATTATTACTATTTTTAAAGGCCATATATATAATAAATCCATGAAGTAATTTTAGAGTTTTGAGTGAAACACCAAATTCAGTTAAAGGATTTAAGTCTAAAAATCTAAATTCTAAATATTCTATACCATTATTTAATAATGAATCTAAGTCTTGATTGTCTTTAGGATTTTTAAGTCTTATATGACTATAATATTCTTTTTCATTATATAAAACTCCATCAGCAATTATATTTCTTAAATCTGATACATATTCTTCAAGTGAATTATAGGAAACAAAGAAATCTTCTTTGTTTTTATATCCACAACGACTAGTTCTTAAAGAATTTACATGATTAAAATAAACACTATTAGGACCAAACTTTTCAGCTGAGTTTACACATTTTTCTATATAAGTATCATGGAATACTGGACTAGCACCTGTTAAGTAATTTAAAAGCCATTCGTATTTAAAGAAGTTTCTAGATAAATTTAAATATAAATTATTTTTAAAATCTTTAAGTGAATTAAATTCTTTAGATTCTTCAAATAATAATTTTATAAAATCATCTTTAAATGAAAAGTTGAAATGTATACCAGAAAGTAATTGTCTTTTTTTACTATATTTTGTGGCAAGATATTTTCTGTAGGTTTCAGCTTCTGTACCATTAAAATCAGCTACAGGAATTAAATCTTCATCTGGAATTATTGGAGGATTACTTTGTGGCCATAAAACTTCATCTTTAAGTTCTATAGAAACTATATCATTTAATGCTCCCATAAATTCATAAACTTCATTAATGCTATCGCATGCTGGAGTAACCATTTCTATTTGACTTTCTGAAAAATCTGTTTTTATATAAGGGTTATTCCACTTGTCTCCAAATTTTTTAGGATGTTTAGTTAGAGCTAATGTTCCATCTAAATTTACTCTTAGATTTTCTTTTTCTAAACCAAAATTACATTTGTTTAAGTAATGAGTTAAATTTTTACTCTTTATTATTTCAATTAAATTTTCTTTATATTTTTGCATTTAGCACATCTCCATATTCTTTCGTAAATTGTATTATCAAATCAATAATCAAAATCATTACAACTTTCATAGTGCAATATAGATGTAATTTTAAAGTACATTTATATTAGTTTTTTCTGCATATGTAAAATATATAATAAGTTTTATACCCTGTCAACATTGAAGTTATAGCTATTAAGTACATATATGTATGTTTAATTTTAAATAACTGTTTAATGGTATTAAAAATCATATAAATAGATAAATTTCTATATAAATAGACTAATTTAATTTAAATCTTACTTTAATTTTTAGGTGAAGTAATAAAAGTTTCAATATACTTTATATTCAATATATTGAATATAATTATATAAGTTATATAAATTATAAAAATTGAAAAAAATAAAAAGTAGATTAATTTTATTAAAATTTTAGATTTTTTCAATTTAGAACATCCTTTCCCATAAATAATTAATAAAATAAGTTTTAACATATTTTATGTTATATATACATAAATTGTATATATTAATTATATATACTAGATTTATAGGATAATTTTGTAGGTGGGGGAGTTACATTGATAAATAAGATAGAAAAAGCTATAGGTAAATTTAAAAATTTTAATGGTGTTGTTAAGGTTTGTTATGATGATAAGGAAATGTTTGAAAGAGCTTATGGATATGCAGATAAAGAAAATAAAATAAAAAATACAGTAGATACGAAATTTTTAACTTGTTCTATTACAAAAATATTTACAGCATTATCAATAATGAAGCTTTATGAAGAGGGGCTTTTAGATATTGAGGATCAAGTTATAAAATATTTAGATGATATAAATATTAATTATATTATTAAAATAAAAGATTTATTAGCTCATAAATCAGGAATTAATGATTTTATTATGTGTAGAAATGAAATTGATTTATATAAAGATTTATATCCAAAAGAATTACTAGAGTTTATGTTAAAAAAAGAAGATAGTTTTTATCCTGGTGAAAATACCTTATATAGTAATACAGGATATTTAATTTTAGCTTTAATTATAGAAAAAGTAACAGGAAAATTCTATGAAGATTATATAAGAGATACTTTTTTTAAAACCATTGGTATGAATCAAAGTTCATTTTATGGTGATAATAATGATATGGCAATAGGATATATTAACAAAAGAAAAGTTGCTTTATTTTCTTCTGCAGCCTTTTATGGTAGTGGAAATATAATATCTACAACAGATGACTTATGGAAATTTATAAGTGCTGTAAAAAGATATGAAATTGTTAGTAAAGAAACTTTAGATTTGATGACTGAGGTTCATGGACATACAGGACTTTATAAATATGGTTATGGTTTTTTATTAAATGATAATTTTAGAGAAAAATCTATAGGACATAGCGGAACTTATCCAGTAGGATATAGTACTATACTAAAGAATTATGAAAATAGTAAAATAACAATAATAATTCTCTCTAATGATATAAAACCAATCAAATTATTTATACCAGGTATTTCAAATGCTTCATTTATTGAAGGGACCATAATGGAAGAAATAACAGGAATAAAATTAAATAAACTATTTAAATGTATGTGAATTAAAAAGTTGAATTATTTATTTTATTAATAAAATTCTATATAAATTATGAATTTCTAAAATATTAAAATTAATGAATATAGGTCTATTGTTATAAAGCTAAAATTGAATTAAAATAATAGTATATAGAAAAATAACTCTTATAAATGGAAGTGGTGCAAATGGATTCAGAAGAAAGAAAAGAATTAAATATAGGGGACATAACATTAAACTATTATGAACGTGGAAGTGGAAAAACTTTAATATTTATTCATGGAAATGGACTTAGTAGTAAGGTTTTTAAAAAAATGTATATGTATTTTTCAAGATTTTATAGAGTTATAGCTATTGATACACGGGGACATGGACTAAGTAAATCAGGCAACATACCATATACCGTAAATTTACTTTCTGAAGATTTCATAAAATTTTGTAATATGAAAAATATAAAAAAAACATCTATTATAGGATATAGTGATGGTGGTAATATTGCATTAATGATAGCTAAAAAAGAACCAACAATAATTGATAAATTAGTTGTTATTTCAGGTAATTATAAAGCTGAAGGAGTAAAGCTATGGTTTAAAACCTATGTATTAACATCAAAAATCCCATTAATATTATTAAAAAAGTTTTCTGAAAAAGCTAAGATAAAATTATGGAGA
Organism: uncultured Sarcina sp.; assembly: GCA_963557775.1. Lineage (GTDB taxonomy): Bacteria > Bacillota > Clostridia > Clostridiales > Clostridiaceae > Sarcina. The sequence goes on along the minus strand of CAUWDH010000021.1, from coordinate 33,728 downwards.
CTTAATTTAATGATAAGAGATATAGGAATAATGGATGAAGATTTAGCTTCTATAAATACTCCTACTTTAGTTATGTGTGCTGAATTTGATGTAATTTCTAAAAAACATACTGAAACTATACATAATTACATAAAAGGCTCCATAATAAAACTTGTAAAACATTCAACTCATTTTAATATAGTATCTAAAGAAAATTCTCTAAAGATAATAGATAAGTTTCTGAAAGTGAATTAATATAAATATGGCATTTTAAATATGTTATGATATAATATGAAAGTAACAAATCTGCATTAGATAAATTCTACATGGAGGTTTGTTTTGTTATGTAAAGTGTTATTAATTAATAAAAACTGTATTAAAACTTGTATATTTAATACAGTTTTTTAATATTTAAATTTGATGGAAAAGAAGTGAATATATGAAATTAGAGGGAAAAAAACAATTAGAAGTTGATGACATTATATTAAATTATTATGAAAAAGGAGAAGGAGATACTATAATATTTATCCATGGAAATGGAATGAGTAGTAAAATTTTTTCTAAAATGCACTCATATTTTTCTAACAAATATAATGTAATTGCCATTGATAGTAGGGGACAAGGGTTAAGTTCAACAGGAAAAAAACGTTATAGTTTATCTTTATTTGCGGATGATATAATCAAGTTTTGTAGTATAAAAAGAATTAAAAAAGCAATTATTATAGGTTATAGTGATGGGGCTAATATAGCTCTTTTAATGGCCAAAAAAGCACCTAAATTAATAAAGAAGATGGTTGTTATTTCTGGGAATTTTACTGTAAATGGAATACATACTTGGTTTATACTATTAATTAAAGTGTATAAAAAAATATTATTAAATCTAAAAAAATATTATAGAAAATCAGAAGAGAAAATATGGCTTTTAAATTTAATGCTAGAAGATATCGGTATTGAAGAAAATGATTTAAGAAATATGAATATTCCAACATTGATTTTATGTGCAGATCTTGATGTTGTTTATGATTTTCATACAATTGCAATTCACAAAAATATAAAAGGATCCTTTTTAAAAAAAATACGAAATTGTACTCATGCAAACATAGTAAATAAAAAAAATTCTTTAAAAGAAATTGATAAATTTCTTTTATGGGAAAGCAAAAAAAATAATAGAAATTCAATTTCAGCTTAAATATGAGTTCAAAAGAAAATAGAAAATGGATTATAGAAAATATTATTTAATACTTACTTAATAATAAAAGCTAATTGGACTGCCTCAAAATTAGAAATAAATTTCTATTTGACTGCAATCCAATTATTTAATTTAGTAATCTAAATTAAATAACTTATTAGAAATATCATTTATAGTTTCACCAGTTACTATTTTAATAGCCTCTTCAAAATTATTCTTTTTTAAGGTATCTAATATACTTCCTATAGAGTCATATCCATAATTTTTTACTAAGTAGTTTATAAATACTACACTTTGATTATAGAATAAATCAGGATCATCGTTGAAGATTTCATTAATATTAGATAACTTGATAGTTGTCTCTAGTCTTTCTGGTATATATCCATTTCTAGAAGATATACCAACATATTCAGCAATTCCCTCATTGAACCATAATGGAATAGTCTTAGGAAATAATTTATTCTCTTTTAATTTGCTATTAATTAAGAAGTGAGTATACTCATGTGAAACTAATTCTGTAAACTTTTCATTTTCATTAATGCTACTAACATTTGATAGGGCTGTTTTGTTTAATATTGTTATAACATTATTATGAAAATAAACATAACCTAAGCTTTCAGAATATTGTTTATTAAATTTAGATAGTAATCTTATTTGTGGTTTAGAGATATTTTTGATGTTTAGCATTTTAATAGGTATAGAACGTTTGTTCTCTAATATATAAATTACCTCATCTATATCAGATTTACTTTCCATACTATCATATAAAAATAAATATTCAGATACTTCGCTTTCTGAAAGATCTGAATAGAAATCACCATTAAAGGCTTCTATAACTTTAGAAAGATTTAGGATAGATAATTTAGTATTAAAATTACTAAAAATAAATAATAAACAAGTTCCCAATATAAATATTTTAAGTAATGATAATTTACTTACCTTAAAAGATTTCATTAATATGCTCCTATTTTTTATTTTAATAGAACAAACTTTTCTTTATGATTATTATCCAAATAAAGTAAATATATTCATTAGACATCAATTTATATCATTTTTTATTACTCTTAATAATTCAGTAAATTCTTTTTTTATATTTCTTGCTATTGTTTGAGCACTAGGACTGCTTGGGTTTGAGTTAACTTCAAAAAAATTACCAGTTTGGATTATATCCAATTCACTTAAGATATAAGTGATGCTTTCATCATACTTTCTCATATAAACACCTCCTAGAGTAATATCATAGTTAGTTAAATATATGATATATAAGTAAAAAATATAAGCTAAAGATTAAAATTTACTGCATAAATTACTTGTTATAAAAGAATACTTAATAAGGAATGCTATTTATAAAAAGAAAAGAGGAAAACTTATGAAGAAAAAAAGATATGTTTTTTTATACATGTTTATTTCATTAATTATTGGATTTTATTTTGTAACAATTAATACTAAAACTTCTACAGCTGAAGAGATTGGAAAATTTAAGGTATGCATAGATCCCGGACATCAAAAAAAAGGAATCAATATTACTGAACCTAATGCTCCAGGAAGTTCATTAAAAAAACCAAAAGTTTCATCTGGAACTAGAGGTGTTGCAACAAAAAAATGGGAATATGAAGTAAATTTAGATTGCGCCAAAATATTAGAAAAATTATTAGATACAGAAAATTATGATGTAATTTTAACTAGGAATACTAATGAAGAAAGTATAAGTAATATTGAAAGAGCTAATTTAGCAAATGATTGTTCAGCAGATTTGGTAATTAAAATTCATTGTGATAGTATAGGGAATTCTTCTAAAACTGGTGCATCAATATTAATACCAAATAAAAATAATAAGCATACAGCTACCATATATGAAAATAGTTATAAATTTGCTAAAGAATTAGAAAGAGAATTAAAAGAAAACGGTGTGAAAGTAAATGGTGTTTTTGAAAGAAATGATATGACCGGATTTAATTGGTCTAAGGTTCCAGTTATTACTTTTGAAATGGGATTTATGAGTAATCCTAATGAGGATTATATGCTAAATAATAGTTCTTATCAACAAAAATTAATGGAATGCGTAAAAAGAGCTGTAGATTCTTATAAACTAATTGAAAATTAAATTTAAATATTTTATATTTTTGTTTAAATACAGATATCATAATGGTAAAATGTAGGTGATAATTATTATGTTTTAGGAGCTGAAAATTTGGAAAAGAAGTTTATAAATTTACGAAAATTTCTTTTAATTTTATTATGTATTTTAGCTTTCTTTACAATTTTCAAAATATTTAAGGGGAAAAGTTTCTTTGATACAATTGTAGAGTATCAAAATGATATATATTCTGAAAATTCGCCTATAGAAAATTTAGATTATAAAAACTATTTTGCTAAATATGAAGAAAATATTCCCATAAAATATGAAGAAATATCAAAGATAAATTCTAATGAATATATTGTCAAGAATAAAGAAAGTATATACAAGTATAATACTAAAGAAGAAAAAGAAGAATTTATAACCACTCTAGTAGATAAAAATAAAGATGTTTTTGAACTTATTGCTAAGGACAACTGGTTAATATGGGGAGAAAGTGAAACTTGGGAAGATGAAGAAAAGATATATTATAAATGGGATATTTTCCTTAAGAATTTATCAGAAAAATCTAGTGATATAAAAAAAATAGATAGTGGTAATTTCAATAGATTTAAATCTGAACAAAGGAATTTTAATTCATTAATTCCAGATAGCTTTTCTATAGAAGATAATAAACTTCTTTATAGAAAAATGGTTAGATCAGAACATAAAAATAACAATATAATAAGTGATTTAGTTACTAGTGAATTAGTATTGTATGATTTAAGTAATGATAAGTTAAATACTGTATATGGATTAGGAGATGTAAGTATTGAATTACTTAGTAATCCTAAAATTAGTAATAATATTATTGCTTTTGAAAAAAGAACTTTACCAGATGAAAATGGAATTTTTAAAAAAGCAGAGATTTATACTTATAATATATTAACTAAAGAAGTAAAAAAAATAATAGAAAACAAAAATATAATTTCCTTTGATTTAAATAAAGATAATATTATAGTTCTTTCTGGTAATATAGATTTAAGTGTATATATATGTAACCTTAAAGATAATAAAAAAGTAAATATCCTTTATAAAGGAAGTAAAGCTGAAAAATATATACATGATAAAAATGAAATTTCTGAAATTTATTCTATTGAATTTATTGATAATAATAATATAATTATTAATTATAGAGCAATAGAAGGGAAACTGGGAATTTTAATATATAATTTGAAAAGTAAAAAGTTTTATAGTTTAGAAGAGGATATTAATAATTATATAGAAGATAATAAATATGATAATCCTTTAATTAATGCAAATGTATTTCAAGATGAAATTAGAATTCAAATAGGTAATTATATAAAAAAAATTGTTGAAATTGAAAATGAAAAGACTATAACATTCTTGCCTATAAACAATGAAGAAATTGACTTATACAAGGATAAATTAAATAATAATGATATTTATTATAAATATTTAATATATAAATTAAAATAATCCATAATAAATTACCTTTTTTTTACATTTTTGAAGGTTTTTTTGTTCTTTTGTAGAATATATAAATTAGGAACTTTTAGAATAGAAAGAGAGGAATTTTTATGAGATCGGATATACAAGAAATAACTTTATATAAAAACCTTAAGAGAAGGTTAAAGGAAAGCGAATCATTTAATAGGTTTGAAATGGAGCCAGTTGAAGAAAGTAAGGAATTAGCTTTAATAGAAGAAGAAAGAAATGGTTTAATAGAAATTGATTTAAGTGATATTAGTTATGAAATTGATACTCCATCTTCTAATATAATAGATGTTGAATGTGAAAATTATGATGTAGAGAAATATGAACAGGTAATATCAGAATTAAAAAAAGAAGTAATAACACTAAAAAATGAACTTAATGACTCTAAATGTGAAATAGAAAAATTAAAGTCTATATTAACAAAGGAGCAACAACTACATTTCAATGATGACATAGTAGTTAATAAATTAACCAAAACAGAAAAATTATTATTAGATAAAAGAGATGAATTATATAGACGAAGGAATTTAAGAAAAAAAAGTTGGTTTAAACAAGTTTTAGGATAAAATAAAAGAGCTATATTATAGAGCTATGATTTGCTAGCTTTATAATGTAGCTCTTTTATTGTTTTGTTAATTCAAGACTAATTCAACGAAAAGTAAGTATATTATAGAAAGTATTATTAATATAGATAAGACACTGATAGATGTGCTTAAAATTTGTTTTTTATTATCTTTTTTCATAAGTTTCATTTCCTTTTTATTTAGTTATAACAATTATTATTGCAAGATATAACTAATTTATTCTAATATTTAATCAATTTCAATAGATTTTAAAAAAACTTAATATTATGTTTACTTAATTCAAAAACTATATATATTTAAGTTAATTATTCTCAAAATAATAAGAAGAAAGGAGTATAATTTAGAAATAATATACTTAAAATGTTAATAGTACCTAATATTAATTCACTTATTTTCTAGTATAAGTATAAATTTAGTAAAAAATTTATTTGAATTCGGTTAAAATTTAGTATAAAATAAGGTTAAGATATAGTTTAAAATTATGATAAATTTGTTTAAATATAGATTAATAGTTCAATACTAAATAATTTAGAGGAGGATCAACTTAATTTATGGAAAAAAATGATTTGCGACTTTATTATAAAAACCAATTAGAACTTGGTTATGCTTTAAGAGATTTTATAGATGCATATTTTCAAAATAAAGTTTTAGATAAAGAATTGGAAGATAAAATTAACGATGTCATAGAAGCCAATAAGGATAAATTTTATAAGGGTAACGATATAGCTCAAAAACCTAAACAAATATTAGGGAAAACGAGATTAAATGTTCTTTATGGGATTTTAAGCAAAAAAGGGGGAGAGCTTAATGAAGAAGATAGCAATATTAAATAACAAAGGTGGTGTTGGGAAAAGCACAGTTGCTGTTCAACTTTCCCATGGTTTATCAAAATTGGGATTTAAGGTTATTTTATTAGATTTAGATGGTCAAAATGATTCTAGTTTATTTCTAGGAATAAGTGAAGAGAAATATAAAAAAACTTTTTTTGATTTGATGGATAAAAGATCTACGGTATCTGTAAGAGATTGTATCATTGAAGCAAGAGAAAATTTAGATTTACTTCCAAATTCAAATATAGAAGAAATTAATGCAGAATTTTATAGAGAATCTAGAATTGACTTAATATTAGATGAAAAACTAAAAGATTTAGAAGAGATGGATTATGATTTTATTATAATAGATTGTGGACCTCAAAGAACTAAGGTAAATGATGCTGTACTTTGTTATGTTGATAATATAATAATGCCAGTTCAAGTTGAAGCTGCAGCTGTAAGAGCTTGTGGTAGTATTTATGAATATTTAGCTGATTTAAGATTATCACCAGATAAAATATCATTAATAATTCCAAATATGTTTGATCAAAGAACAAAAGATGCAAAAGAGAATTTAAACTTTCTTTATGAATTCTTTAGTGATATGGATGATATAGTTACTAGACCAATCAATAGAAGAATAAAAATTACTGAAGCTGGTAAAATGGGTAAAACTGTTTTTGAATATGATGAAGAAGCGGCATCACAATTTTTCGATGTTCTTGAAAGGTTGGTGAAGAAAATTGGCTAAGAAAAAAGAAAATTCTTTAAATCATAACTTTGAAGCGCTGAAAGCTCAAATGCAAGCTAAACGTAAATTAGCAGAAAATAGATTTGAAACTAGCAAAAGCGAAGAAATTGATAGAAAAAAAGATGATATGAAAACAAATATTACAGAATTACCATCTATAATAGAAGAAAAGAGTAAAGAATCTAATGAAAATTTTCAAGAAGAAGAATATGTAACTCTTAATATAGTTGATGAAGATAGTAATATTCAACAGGATAAAAATGAAAAAGAATTAAATAAAGAACACCAAGTTGAATATGTAGCTAAAAAAACAGGCGTTGTTTCTGATATAAATATTAATAAAATAGTTATAAAAAAAGTAGAAAAACCTGAAATGCCTAAAAGAATAACTTATTATTTAAGACCAGAGACTATAAAAAAAATAGATAAATTTTCTAAAGCCTCTGGAATGGGAAAATCAGAATTTGTTCAAAAAATATTGGATGAAGTACTTAATAATTTAGAAATTGAAAAATAATTAATTATAAGGGATTGATGCAAACAATCCCTTATTTTTTTGTTACGACTAATTGAATCTCTTCAATAATATTATTAGGTACTTTTATAATATATTTTCCCGAAGCTTGTAATTTATACTTATTTATAAGTTGAAATTTTAACTTATAATCAACTAATTTACTTTTAACTATATTAATAAAGCTATTACTAGCTTCCTCTGGATTTAAAAATTTTATAAAGCCATAGATATAAGATGAATCTTTACCTCTATAAACATTTAGTTCTAAATCATAATCATTTATTATATCTTCATTATCAATATATAAGATATTCATATTAAAATTATAATCTATTTCTTTAAAGGGAATATTAGCATTCATAAAAGTATTCAAGGTTTCCTCCTAAATTTAATTGTTACATTAAAATATATTCATAAATCATAAGAAAAATAATTAATTATAACAAAAGGGGATATATCTATAATTTTGATAATCCCCTTTGGTAATATATGCACAAAATAATATTTAAGAAATAGTTTTTCTTCTATGAATTTAATATATATTCTGTGGCTTGTATTTTTAATCTTTTTAAGAAATGTTAGATTTTTTTAAATAATAATATATTAATACAGATGCTATTATAGAAATTAAAAATAATATTAATAATAAAAATACTGAAAATACTATTCCTTTATCTCCATAATAGTTTATATAAATTGGACATGACATAGCTACTATTCCTATAAATAAGTAGTATAAAGCAAAAATATTTGCTGTTAGCTTTTTATTTTTAATTTTGCATATATTACTTTCATCTAAAGTACATATTAGATTTAATTGTTTTTTTACGCCTATTAGATATGAAACAATTATAAACACTAAGGCTATTGCTCCAAATATTATATAATGCATAATAACACATCCTTAAATAACCTTATAGTATATAATATTATAAAATTCTAATTATGTACTAGAAATTTAAATAATTACATTCTTTAATTTTTATAAAGTCTATTCAATAAACTTCTTTATGTAATCATTTAAGTATTTAAAGGGTTTAATTCTACAGCTTTCTCTAACTCTTTATTGTTAACATGAGTATATACTTGAGTTGTAGAAATTGATTTATGACCTAAAGTAGTCTGAATTGTCCTTATATCTACCCCTGCTTTAAGCATTAACGTAGCAGAAGTATGTCTAAGTTTATGAGTAGTATAGTGTTTACTAAATTTTGAATTTTCTAAAGCATTACTTACTAATTGTTCTACAGTTCGTTTACTTATTCTTTGTTTTCTTTCACTTAAAAATAAGGCATCTTCATGTCCTGGTTTAACTATTAAATCCCTATTAAATCTAACCTCTTTATATTTACTCAAAGCTTCCATTACAGCCTTGTTGAAGTAAACAATTCTTTCTTTATTTCCTTTTCCGATTACTGTAATAGTATTATTATTTAAATTAGATATATTAAGAGAACATAATTCTGATAATCTCATTCCTGTGTTAAGGAATATAGTTAATATACACCAATCCCTAATCCAATTCCTACTATTTACAGAATTAAGTAAAATTCTACATTCATCTTCTGTTAAATAAACAGGTAATCTTTCTTCTAATTTAGGATTTTCTAAATCTTGTCCTATATCCACAGCTATAGTTTTAGTTATTTTATATGAATATGTTAAAAATCCCTTTATACTTGCTATTTTTCTAGATCTTGTCTTAGCATTGCATCCTCTTTCTTCTTGTAAAAAGTTTAAAAATTCAAAAAGATCCTCAAGTTCTATTTGAGATATGAATTCTTTTTTTAAGTCCGAAATTTTAACAGTTAATATATCAGTTTCATCATCACATTCATAATCATCATAATAAACTCTTAAAAATTTAAGCAATAAAGATAAGTCAGATTCATATGCCCTAACTGTACTTTCAGAAGCTCCTTTTATAGCTTTTAGATAAGAAAGATAATTACTTAAAAACTTAGGTATATTATTATTCTCTTTAATTTTCTTTTTCTTTATCATAATATCTCCAATTTATTATATTTTATTTGATGACTAGTATCTGTAATATTTTAATTTTATATAGGATAGATACACGCCTTAGATAACAATTACTAAACTTTATCTTAAATTTAGTTTATGTATTCTTATTATAACAAAATATGAAGTAATTACATTGAAATTAAAGAAAATTTTCTTCGTATTAAGCTTTCATAGTTAAACTAAAGAATAAAGATGAAAACAGAAGTATTTATAGACATACTTCTGTTTAACAATTTAATTATTTGTTATGTTTATGACCGTTACCAGCACCTGTTTGTTTTTTTATTTCATGAAGATTTAAATTTCTATCATTTCCGTGTACTACAGAATGGATATGATCACTTTTATTTAAATTTTTACTATCTTGCTCTTTTATTTCGTTGTTTGCTGATACTTTATTAGAATGTCTATGACCATTACCAGCACCTGTTTGTTTTTTTATTTCATGAAGATTTAAGTTTCTTTCATTTTCATGTACTACAGAGTGAATATGATCGCTTTTATTTAAATTTTTACTGTTTTGTACTTTAGTTTCATTTTTTATTACATCCTCAGAATGTCTATGACCATTACCAGCACCTGTTTGTTTTTTTATTTCATGAAGGTTTAAGCTTCTTTCATTTTGATGTACTACAGAATTTATTTTTTCGCTTTTGTGTTTTTTTGTATTCATATTAATTCAACTCCTTTATTTGATAATATAAAATTACATAAATATATACAATCTATGACTATTGATACAATTTAGAGTAATATAATAAAAAATTGCTAATAATAAAATATATATTACCTTTATATAATTAACCGATATTTTATTTACAATATTACAAATTAATTTATATATTTTAAAGATATTTATCCTATAAAAGGATATTATTTATAATATTTATATATTTTTAGCGATTTTATATTATTTAGAACAAAAAAAACATTTAATTTCTGATTTTTTTTAGAATAAAGTCCAAAAATTATATAAAAGTATAATTTTATCAAAAATAATTAATTTTTATGTAATATAATAAAAATTAGATTTAGTATTATTAAAAATAGAAAAGTATTTTATATACATAATATTAGGTAAAATAGAGTAGTACCTTAGGAGTAAAGAAAACATTTCTTATTTAATAAATTAATTAATAAATTATAGAAAAATTATGTATGAAGTATTAAAAATGTGATAAAATATAATAAAAATAATGAGGAGATGAAACTATGAAATATGCAGTAGTGTAACTGGTAATACAAAAAAATTAGCAGAAGTAATTAAGAATAAAGTTGGTGAATGCTACTTTGGTAAGACTTCTGATGAAGCTCTTGCAGCTGATATTGTATTTGTAGGATTCTGGGCAATAGGAAATTCTTGAGGAGCTGATGTGAAAAATTTTATAGAAAAGCTTTCTGGTAAGAAAGTATTTATATTTGGAACCGTTGGATATGGTAATAGTAAAGAATACTTTGATGAAATTTTAAATAATGTAAAACCACATATTTCAGTATCTAACACTATTATCGGGACATATATTTGCCAAGGAAAAGTAACAGATGCTATACAAACTAAGATAAAAGAATCAATGCCAGAAAAATATGAGTTAATTAAAGATAAACTTGCAGAATCAGTAAATCATCCAAATGAAGATGATATTAACTTATTAATATCAGAAATTGATAAAATAATCTTATAATTTTAAAAGGACCATACCTTATGATGGTCTTTTTTATTTTGGATTAGTTTTAGATGATTATATAAATCTTTTTATATAAAGGTATTTAAAAGATAATTTTAATATTTCATAAAATCTCTTTAAATCTCTTTTGCAAAGTAACAAAAATTTTAAAACTATTTTTTATAAATTATTTTGAAATTGCACCAAATAACTCAAGTATAAAATATAAGAAGAAATTAAATTTTAAATTATGTTTTATGTATAATTACAAATTAAATTAAGTTTTAAAATTTAATTTTGATTATAAATCAAAATGATGTTTTAGATATAATTGATTAGGACTTAGAACTATTTTTATAAATAAATTTATGTATGAGCATATTATAATTTTCATATATATTAATATAATTGCTATTAAATTATTAAATCAACTCTAAACATTGCGTGAAATAATAGTTTCACGCAATGTTTATGGCTAAAAAAGCTAGTTAAAAAAAGTCATATTTTGAGAAATTCTTGGTATTATAATAATCAAAAAAGCTTCTTCAAAACTTTTAATATAGTATCTACAATAAACTTCATCACTAATTTTATTGCTTTCTTCTTTCAACCCTCTTTTTATAATTCTATTATAACACTATTTATAATTATTTTTTAAAGTGGTTTTGCATTATATTAATACAAAACCACTTTTACTAATAATTTTCTTTTATTATATTTATAACATCTTCTTTGGATATTTTTAATTCCTTCATAGAATTAATAAAAGTATCTATAGAGTCTTTAAGAAGTTCTTCTTTTACTGCTTTGATAATATTTTCATTCGTAGTTATTTTACTTGGAAAATTTCTAACTGTTTCTATCAACCTTGATCCCTCCATTTCTCTATATGCTCTTTGTACAGTATTAGGATTAACTTTAAGCATTTCAGCTAACTCTCTTCTTGAAGGAATAATATCTCCCGGAAGTAATGTTCCTATAACTAAACTAACTTTAATATGTCTTATTATTTGCATGTAAATAGGCTCTTTATCATTAACTTTAAAATACAACTTAACTCACTCCCTTCTATTTTTTTGTAAAATTTCTATCATTATTTAATATCTAAATTAAATCCAAACTTTTTATTTAATTCTAAATCTCCTTTATACAAAATGCTTTTATCATCTAAACTTAACACTTCAATAATATAATTCATTTTATCATAAGTATGTTCTAAAGCTGTATAAATTTTATAAACCTTATTCCCTTTTATAGCTATATCTAATATCTCATTGTTTGCATAACCACATTCTATTATTTTTCCACTTTCCAAATTTATAGCTGAAATAGTTCTTAACTGACCAGATTCAGCAGGATTAGAAAAATAAAAGTATCCTTTATTAAATCTTATACTTCGGTCAAATTTTATAATACTATTATATTTTCCTGCTTTATAATCATATTTTAAAAGCTCATTTCCCCTACTCACATATAACTCATTTTTATCTGTCATAGCATAAAAATTACTAGAAGCATCTTTTACATTATAAGTCTTATAATTTTTTTTACTAATATCTATTTCTATTAAATTTGAATTATAGTCACCAGAAATATTAATAAAAGTTAAAATTCCATATACAATTCCATTATTACTTTTTAAAAGTTCTATTATAGTAACTTCAGATTTATTAACTAAATTACGTTCCTTTTCTTCAAAAGGAATAATAATTTCGTGAACTTTATCATCTATATCTTTATAGATATAAATATTATTATTTTTTATTCTTGTAAATATCTTTTCACCTTTATTTTCTATAACTCCACTTCTATTATAACCTTTCATTTTTTTATAGAATTCTTTATTTTTATTAATATCTTCTTTTGTAAGCAAAAATTCATCATCAACATTTCTTAAATCACTTAATATAATTTCATCTTTATTTATTTTTATAGTACTTCCCTTACCAATACTTTTGGAAACTACTCCCTCAATAGTATCAGTTAAAGCAGATCTACTTCCAGAAATATCTGTTAATCTTAAATTAAGATTATCCAAGCTTAATTCCTTATAAAAAGCTCCTGTGATACTCAAAGCAGATACGCCTAATAAAACACCTATAATAATCTTTTTATACTTCATTTTACTCTACCCCTTTATACATGAACCAAGTTTTTAAATAAATAATTAGAAACTTCTATAGATAGCCCAATTACCACAATACAAAATATATTAATTAAAGTTAAGTAATCATAAGAAAAAATAAAATTCGATAAAACTAAAAGTAAAAACAATATTCCAAACATTGTGAAAGCTAAAATTATAGCTATAGCACTACCTTTAATTACAGAACTTCTATTAAGCATAATTAATAAAAAAATAAAAGAAATCATAGTTATAATGAATAATACCGACAAAACTAACATCTCTGTATTAATAGAATAACCCATACTAAGCATATATTTAAAAAATCCATCTATTGAAGTTGTACTGATTCCCATAATATTTTTTAAAATAAAACTTTCTAAAAATATAGTTCCAAAACACATACCAAATAATATAAATTCGAAGGTACATACTGCTAATAATTTACTTAATATTATTTTCAATCTACTTACAGGTAAAGTCATCAATGTGAAAATAGTTTTCTTTCTTCCAAACCATTCCTTAAGCCATATATAAAAAGCCATAATAGCTATTAACGCAAGAATAACAAAAATAGAAACTATTAATCCATTTAATAAAAATTCATATATGAATAGTGCATTAAAGCTATTATAAAAATCAATTTCATATTCATAATTTCTTTTATATAATAAATAGAAGTGAAAGAATGAATACATTAACTTAGAAAGAACTAATCCTATAGCAGAAATAAGTATAGGTAAAAAGATTCCATTAACTTCATGAGAATACAAATTTAAAAAACTTCCTTTCTTTTTATTGACAGCTAATTTCATTTTTATATACCTCCCTCATTTTTTCTACAATAGATAGCCCTTCTTGCTCTTTTACATCTTCTACATCAAATTGACAAATTACTTTTCCCTCATTAAGTAATATAACCTCTTCTACAATGTTTTCTATTTCATTTATTTCATGAGTCGTAATTATTATAGTCATATTTTCATTTATATTTTCTATTATAGAATTTATAAATACTTCTCTTGTAAACATATCTATGCCAGAGAAAGGTTCATCTAATAATAAATATTTAGGCTCTCTAGCAAAACCTAAAATTAATTTAATTTTCGCTATATTTCCCTTTGATAAAGTAGCTATTTTTTTCTTTTTATCTATTTTAAAATTTTCTAACATCTTATAAGCTTTATCCATATTCCAGTTTTCATAAAACTTGTCCATAAAATTAAAACTCTCTTCAATGGTCATATAACCATAATAGGTTTCTATATCAGGGATTAATGCTACATGTTCATAGAGTTTAGGATTAAGCTTTACCCCATCTATTAAAATTTCTCCTTTATTCAATTTTATAAGTCCTGAAATAGCTTTAAGTGTGGTAGATTTCCCAACACCATTAATTCCTAACAATCCTATTATTTTTCCCTCTTCAAATTTAAGGTTTACATTATTTAAAGCTATAACTTTTCCATATTTTTTTACCCCATTTTTTATTTCTATCATTTCTTTCCACCTTTCTTAATGTATTAATTCATTAATACATATATAATAAAAAAATACATTTTTTCTAAAAATTACTTTATGAATGTATTATAACAATAATACACTTGGAAGTAAATATATTTTTGGAATAAAATGCAATAAATTCAAGAAAATCTTATTTCATTTTATAAAAAATACTAAATGGCCTGTAATTTTACATTAAAAATGCTTCACCCTTATACTTCTATTATCTCTGATTTAGCTATTATTCTTTCCTTTACTTCTGTAATAAACTTATTCATTTCAAAAGATAATTCTAATAATTGACTAAGTTGTTTTTCTGAAAGTTTCCCATTTTTCATATATATTTCTTCTATACCAAAGCAAATACTTTTAAATATATCCAAGTTACTTATTATTTTATTTTTAAATGCCTTTAACTCATTTGGAAAAGAAACATCTTTCATCAAAAATAATATATGCTTTAAATTTCTTATATTGAATATTAATAATTTTGGCGCATTTATTTTTTCTTGAATAATGTTTAATATTCTTTTAAAAGTAGTTTCTAGTAAATAAATATATTCATAAAATTCTTTAGTTTCATTATTTTCTTTGTAAGTACTCATCATAAACACCCCTCACTAGTTTTATCTGATAGCTAGAGGCTTGTAATACTCCTATGTCCTAAAGGAAACTCCACTCACATTGCTCACTGAGTGAATTCCTATAGCTAAATCAAACTTAACTCTAGGAGTTAAGCAGCCTCATGCTTCTAGATAACTAAGACTACGTATTCAGATGGAGTCAAAACTCCACCTGAATTAAGTCTACGTTTATAAATTATATTATAATTTTTATAAATTAATGAATATTTCTTTTAATTAGTTTATGTAAAACTCTTAAATTTATATATTTTTTAAGTTTAATTTAGACTTTTTAACAATTAAATAGTATAATTGATTAAAGAACTAAAAAATTAAAAAACTAAAGAAAAGGAGTAAATCATGACAAAAGAACTTATTATAAGAAATACTATAATATTTCTTATAACATGTTTATCTACAGTGGCTTCAGGAATTTACTTAGGAAAAGAAAATTTAATGGTTGGTGTTTTTGTTTTTATAATATCATTGTTTATATTAAACAAAAACTTCACAGGGAATCCTTTAAGGGTAGCCCTAAAAGTAATTTCATTAACACTTTTTATAGGTGTATTCCCTTATTTAGCTAACTTAAACATGTATACAGGAATATTTATAAACTTCTTTGCTATTTTTGTAATGCTATTTTTATTAGTATACAATTATAAAAAAACAATATATTTCCCATTTTTATTAGGATATACTTTATTTTTGAGTAGCCATGTATCTGAAAAGGGATTTCCTCTAAGGGTATTAGGATTAGCTATAGTAGGCTTTGGTGCATTTCTTATTCAACTATTTATAAATAGAAAAAAAGTGGAAAATTTTTATCTTGAAGGATTAAAAGGAATGATAGGATCCTTAGAAGAGATAATAGACAACATAATATCTGAAAAACCATATTCTCAGTCTTTAAAAAACTTTAATAACTATAGTAATAGTTGGAATAATAATATATTTGAAAATAGAGATAATAGTTTCTACTTAAATGATAAAGAAAACATAGAACTTAATATAATATCATCTCTAGAAAAGTTAGAATATCATCTTGAAAGTGTACGAATAGATGATTCTAATGTATACATATTAACTGAATTTAAAAATATCATTTCTAAATTTAAGAATCACCAAAAATCTGAAGAAGATTTTAATTCTATCAACAAAGAAATATATACTCTTATTTGTGAAAGTAAAAAATTAAAACCTAATAGTTATTTACTTTTCGAACTTATAGAATCATTATATATAATAAATAGCCTACTTAAAGACTTAAATCAACTAGATTATAAAAAAGTAAAATTAAATCAAAATGAAAGAAAAATAGAACGTAAAAACTTTAGAAAAATCTTAATAAATAATTTAAGTAAGCATTCTGTAAGATTTACTTTTGCTTTTAGAACAGCTTTTTTACTTTCTATTACTTATTTTATAGTTCAATACTTCCATATAGTAAATGGTGTTTGGATGTTATATAGTATTTCAACTGTTAGTCAATTATATGATGATAATGTTAAACTAAGAGCGATTCATAGAGTAAAAGGAACTATTATTGGTGCCCTTATATTCTTCTTTTTATTTTCTGTATTTCCAGAGCAAAGTATAAAAATAATAATAATTCTTATAGCTGTTTATGTTTCTTTATTTATGAAAGCATATGATAAAACAATGATTTGTTTAACAATACTTATTTTAGGTCTTGCATCAATGGCTTCACCAAATACACAAATACTAACAATAGATAGAATGTTATATTCATTTATAGGCGCTATAATTGCTTATATTGGAAGTAAAGTAATCTTCCATTATAATATAGAAAAAGAAACTAAAATACTTGTAGAAAAGTATTACGATTTAGGAGTATCAGCTATAGATATAATTTTATCAGTTGCCCATGATGAAGAGGCTAAAGCAAAATTTAAAAATTTATTATTATTAGCTCCAATTATAGAAAATAAACTTTTATTAAGCAATACAGCTTTAGATAATGAAAAACTTAATGAATTTATAAAAGAGGAAAGAAATATAATTAACTCATTAAATTATATAATAAACAAAGTTGAATATGCAGATTCTACACTTCAAGAGAACAGAATGGAACGTCTTAATAATTTAAGTAAGATGACTAAGGAATTAGAAAAACGCTGTTACAATTGCAATAATTGTACAAAAGAAACAATTATAAATTCTTTAAAACATCATTTTGAAGATATTGAAAAGATTAACGAAAAACTTATTTATGTAACCATTTGTGAAGTAATATATTCTAATAAAACTTGCTTAGATATAAAAAATCAATTATTACTATAACAAATTAATTCTCCCTACATATAATAATATATATTAATATTTGGGGAGAGTTTTTATGTCTAAAAAACGTAGACATCGAAAAAGCTGTTGTTGCTGTGATCCATGCGATCCGTCTAACGCTTATTCTATGGATCCTTGTGTATTTAATGCTCTTCAGCAAACTCAGCAACAAAATCAGCAAATATTTTTTCTATTGTTGTTATATACTTTATGTACAAATAATACAATTAATTGTAATATATTATCAAAGCATGATAAGTTAGAAAACTATTTGATATGTAGTCACGAATTATTACTTAGGAATGCTATAAACAATTGATTTATAATATAAAATAAGCTTAGAGCATTATAACGACTCTGAGCTTATTTTTATTTAAAGGTCATATAATCATATATTCTTTCCAAAATACCTTTTTTATTAATTTCTTTATAAAAGAATCTCTTTATACCTTTTTTTAAGATAAAACATTCTATATTTAACATTCTAGCATATAAATACATAAAAGGACTTCTCAATCTTCCTCTAGAACATCCAAAAACCAATTTTTTCTTTTTATTTTCTGATAATTTAATAAGTTCTTTTCTTATAACTTTTCGTTTATTGAATAAAGCTTTAAAAATTATAAAAATAGCTATAGGATAGCATTGCTTTATTTTTTTGTGTTCATCTTCATTTATTATTTCTATGTTATATTGAAATAAAGGCATTTCTTCAAATTCTTTCTTAGTTCTTACGTCTATGGTTACCATATTACTATCTATATCTTCGAAATTTATAAACAAATAAACACCTCTTTAGCTAATTTTTTAACTATATATTATTTTATGTATTTCTTTATACTTTGTTTCAAAAATAATTAAATTTATATAACTTTTTTATTAATCTTGTTTTTAATTAATTACTGCAATATAATAATAATCATATATAAAAGACAAAAAGATCAAGAGGTGATATATTATTGAATTTAAAAGATTCTAAAATAAAGTTCTATTTAATTATAAGCTCTTATATTTTGATATTAGGATTTCTACTTTATAATTTTAAAACAGTTTTTGGCTTTTTTTCATCATGTTTATCAATAATAAGTCCTTTTATAGTTGCTTTAGGAATAGCATTTGTAATTAACTTATTAGTAAAATTTTATGAAAAAAGAATTTTATTTTTTCTTAATAAAAGTAAAAAAAAATTTATAAAAAGTACTATGAGACCTTTGGCAATAACCTTATCATGGTTAACAATAATAGGAATTATTGCTGCACTTATAACTTTTGTTTTACCAGAACTTTTAAAAAGCGTTTCTACACTAGCACAATCTATTCCAGATTATTATAAACGAAGTGAAGAACTTTTAACTACTTATTTAACATCTAAAGGTGGTTCTGAAGAGGTTCATAAATTATTACAAAGTATCCTAACTATGTGGAAAGATCTCTTAAATGCATCTACACAAATAATAGGAACATTAGTATCTCATGCTATAGAAATAACAATAAATATAACTACTAGTGTTATAGATATGGCAATTGCTTTAGTATTTTCTATTTATTTACTTGCAAATAAAGAAAAGCTTTTATTACAAACAAAAAAAATATTATATGCTCTTTCACCAACTCCTAAAGTCGCAAAGTCTATAATTGAAGTTGGTAAACTTACTAATAATACATTTGCTGCATTTATATCAGGACAATGTATAGAAGCTGTAATAATTGGAACACTTTGTACTATAGGAATGCTTATATTTAGATTACCTTATGCTTTATTAATAGGTACATTAGTTGGAGCTACAAGTATTATACCTATATTTGGTGCATTCTTAGGAACAATTCCATCTGTCTTTATAATCTTCCTAATAAGCCCTATAAAAGCTTTTTGGTTTATTATATTTATATTAGTTCTTCAACAAATAGAGGGACATCTAATTTATCCAAGGGTTGTAGGTAACTCTGTTGGTTTATCCGCAATTTGGGTTATATTAGCACTTGTAATTGGTGAAAGCATTGGTGGAGTTCTCGGTATATTTATAGGAATACCTTTATTTGCAGTATTTTATAAATTATTTGGACAATACGTAAATAATAAAATAAAGAAAAAAAATATAAACATATAATTAAGTAAAAAAATAAAGAATTATCTCACGGTAGAATAAAACTCTTCTGTAAAGATAGTTCTTTTTTTACTTAATTAAGCATAATACTATATTTTCATATGAGAAATAATTATATTATAGAATAGCTTTTCTCTATAAAATTAAAGTCTATATCTATATTCTAATAAATTATTAAAATTAATTTGCATATATGTGAAATTCAATGTATATTTAAATTATAAAAAGGAAAATATAAAATAAGTTAGTAGTTAAATTTAACTTGAGGAGTGATTTTATGGAGAAAATAATTAGTAAAGATATTTTTATGAATTTTTCCCTTGATAATTACTATTTTACAGAAAAGTCTATAGTTGTTGCAACAGTTAACTATTTAAAAAGTACCAATAACAACTGTTCTTTTATAGGATTTGACTCTTTAAATAATCCTATACTTTATGTTAATGGCTTTAATTACAAACTTAAATATCAAAAAAACCCTCTAGGTCTTATTTCCTTTCAAAGTATAGATCTAGAAAAAGTAAGTATCTTAAAAGATTTAATTAAAAATTCTAAAGATGCAATTATAATACATGAAAGATTAAGTGGTATATATGATTAAAAATTTAATTTATCTAATTATATTCTCAAATTTTTAGATTTTTATTAGAATTAATATATAAAAAAGGAGTGTATTTTTTATACGCTCCTTTTTTTAATATAAATATGTATTATCCAAATAATAATTCCTCTTCATTTTCAGTTTCTGTTATATTTATTACATTATCAGAATCTAAAATTTGTAATCCTATGTTACTTCTTCTCTCCATTAAGTAAGAATCTCTCCAAACGCCATACTTAGTTTGGGCTATTTTTTCTCTGTAACCTACTTCTCTAAATCCACATTTTAGATGTAATTTTTTACTTCCTATATTATCTACTATAACTGTAGATTGAAGTGTCCAAAATCCTGCTTTTTCAGACATATCAATTAAAGTGTTTAATAAAATAGTACCTATACCTTTACCTCTTTGCCCATTTTTTATATAAATACTTACTTCGGCAACTCCTGCATAGGCCTCTCTATTATTTATTTTAGTTAACGATGCAAAACCTATAACTTCTTCAGCTTCCTTAATAATTATATTAAACCCCTTAATGTGATTTTCTATCCATTGCTCATAAGTTGGAACTTCTCTTTGAAATGTTGTAACTCCATTATCTATTCCATCTTGATAAATAGCTGCCATTTCGTCCCAATATTTTCTTTCTAATTGAACTACTTCATATCTTTTCAATTATGCATTCCTCTCTTCGTTTAATAATTTAGTGCAAGTTATATTTTATTATAAAAAAACTAATAAGGGAATAGTTTTTTATTTAAATATTTAATATTTTTAAAGAATATTTATTAATAATATCAAGTATATATTTCTTTCATAGATAATATTTAAAATATTCAAATTAACTTGCTCTATCTATTTCTAATACTTTACATATTTATTAAATATTATAAAATTATATTATAAAGTTTATTTTGGGGGGAGATTATGAAACCTATATCTGAAAAGTATTTAAATATGACTATACTAAAAACTTTAAGAGATGATATGTCTATATATGATAGTAATAACAATATACAGAATAGTATTATTTTTTATACTGCTTTTGGAACTGTTATTGGAGGCGTGTCTGATGAAAATGAAGCTACTAAGTTATCTGAATTATTTTTAGATGAAAAGAAAAAAATTATGGAAAAATTTAATGCAGGTTCCTTTAAAAATGATGGAGAAATAATCTGTGTAAAAAACGCTTCTATACTGCAAAATAATGGGAAGGTTATATATAATGATTGTCTTTTCATACACATTGATTCAATATTAGGATTTTCCCTATGTAATTTAGAGAAAATACAAAAAGAGATTTTAGATAATTAATATTAAAATTTTTATTTGATAGCTAGAAACTGTAAGACTACTTATAGGTGTGAAATAAAGAGCTTCATATTTATAATTATATAAGAGATATACTCCTATTAAATGAACTTTTTTATTTAATAGGAGCTTATATTTATAATTTTTCCATCCTATAGCCTATTTCTTTATTGGCTAGTCTATACCCCTCCTCTATAAGCATAGAATCATTTTTATTTTCTCCTAAAAGATTATCTATAGTTAATTGGTTTCTATTAGGAAAATATTTCTCTAAAAGCATAGTTTCAATATCTTCTTGTGTAGCTAATTCTTCATTATGCAAAATATGCTTTATATTAAATCCTAATTTATCTAGTTCTCTTCCAACAAGTATAGCTCTATGACATCTTATAGGCTCTTGCATAGCACCTAATAAAACTATATTATAACCTTTTTCTAAACCTATCTTTAATCTTTCAATACCATTTTTAAAAAATGGCTCATTCTTCACCATATTAAAATCAGCATATCCTTCTTTATTATATGACTCTCTTGTAGTTCTTTTCGCTGCAAACTCTTTCGCCATATATATGTATACATAACCTAATTTTCTTAATTCTATAGCTAAATCTTCTTTGTTAAATTGAACATTGTATTTAGAATATGGTATACCTCTTATATCTACAATTACATTAATTTTATATTTTTCTATTCTTTTTAATAATTGCTCAAAACTATAATTAGAATGTCCTATTGTATATATAATATTATCCTTTATCATTTTTTTATCCTCATCTTAAGTTAATTTCTAAGTACAAATGTATACCTTTATTTCTACAATGTCAATTATAAAATCTACATTTATGTGTTATAATAGTTCATAATATAAAGAAATTCCTAGGGAGTGAATAAAATTGGGTATAGCTAGTTCTATAATTAGAAATATTGCTAAAATAATTGCTGTTACTGGTAAAATAATAATTATTTTAATAGGAAAAACTATAATAACTTTAAGTAAAAAGGAGGATTTTAAAAATTCTTCTTCTGAAGATAATTATAAAAACTTCGCGAAAACATTTGAAAATATCACAATTGAAACTGGTAATTTTACAGGAAACATTATAGATAAAATAATATCTTTTATTTCATCTAATTTTTCTTCTTATAAATTTAAAAATATTCATACTGAAATGGAGGAAAATTTAACTAAAGATAAAGATTCTTATTTAAAGAAATGTAAAGTTGGAGAAACTTTAAGATTAGAATATGAAAAATTTAGTTTATATAAACCAAATTCTATAGCTGTTTATAAAGGATTAGAACATTTAGGATACTTAACCGAAGAAAGTAGTAAAATTCTTATTCCTCTTTTTAATGAAGGATACACCTTTAAAGGAGAAATTGAAAAGGTTATAAAAGGGAAAAAAGGAAGAGGTTATAATTTAAAGATTTTGATTTCAACATTATCTGAACCTATAAAATAAGTAAAGAATTATTCTTTACTTATTTCTTCTTTATCATTAATTTCTTCTTCCTCTTTCTTATGATCCTTATCAAAGGATATTTTAATCTTTAACGATTTAAATAACTCCTCTTCTATATCATTTAATAAATTTGTTGTTTTTACTTTGTGTTCTAATGCCATATATTTATCTCTCCTTAAAATTTAAAAATATTATTTGTAATTACTATTTTTTATGTATATGATACATAAAATCATAAAGTAAATACTATTTCTACCCAAAATAACTCATTAGTTGTATAATAGCACTATACTATATTAATTTTTATTAATTTTATAGACATTTATAATTAATTTATTCTATAATTAATTATTATATCATAATGAAGGAGGCTTTAATATGAAAAGAATAGCTGATTATGACTTAAATGATTTAAAAAAATCATTTGATTTAGTAATGAAAAAAGAGCAAAAAGATGCTCTTAAAGGAATCAAATACGTTAATTCATTATTAATAGATGATAAATATAAAGCTCTCATCGTAAAAGATCAATGTAATATACATTATTATGTTATTGATAAAGGAAATGGTGCGGAAGTTTTTGATTATGACATAGAAAAGGAACAAATAGGCGAAATATCTTATATATCTGTATCAAATAATAATTCTAGAACCTTAATAGCTGATGCTATAAAAAAATTTTATTATGACTATTTAGAAGCAATTCAATAAGTTAAAATATTCAGAAAAGGCTTGTACTGATGAAAAAGAATAAAAAAACGAAAAGAAGAAAAAATGTTACCAATTATAGAACAGCTACAATTAACAGAAATAATTCAAAATTTGTTAAGAAAACAACAAAGCGAAAAAAAATAAAAGTTAATAAAGCTAAAATTTATAGAAATTTATCTATTGTTTTTATAATCATTATTGCAGTAGGTGCAGTTCATGTATATCTAGCGCAAAGAACTTTAGCAAAGCAGAGAGCAACCATAGCAGCTCAACAACAAGAAAAAGCGGCTCAAATAGCTCAAGCTACCTCAGCCAAAAAGACTGAATTTTTTAATAAAGAAAATACTATTTTAAGTGATTTGCAAAGATACAATCAAAATGTTGGTATAGCTATGAACTATCCTAGTAGTGAAGTTAATATATATCCAGATTCCTTAAATGCAGCAGCAAGTTTAAAAAGTAACTTAGAAACCTATGCACAATATTTAAGTCCTGCTGAGATTTCATCAATAACTGAATTTGTAAATAATCTTATTGCTGCAAATACAACATATATAAATGATATAAAAACCTATATTAATATGATTGATTCATCAACTCCAAATATGAATGCAATAAAGCAACAAAAAACTGCAATAAATAATTCTTATACTAATTTAAATAATCTTATAAGTAAAAATCAAAATATTTTTCAACCTAAATAATAAAATATCACTTTAAATGCTAGGTTTTAGTATTTAAAGTGATGTTTATATCATCTATATTTAAATAATCTGTATATATACCATCCGCCCCTTTTTTAATAAATTTTATAGCATCATCTTTAGAATTTATAGTATGAACATATACATTAATATTTGTATCTTTTACTTTTTTTATAAATTCATCATTAAAATCATATCCCCACATAGATACTGCAAATATATTTTCATTTTTTATAAATTTTATAATTTTCTCTTCCTCTTCTGAAACTTTAGTAGTATATAAACCATAAAAAACGATGGGAAATTCTCTAATTTCCTTTAAATCATAATACATTTCTTCACTTAAAATTTGAGGTATTATTCTATTTACTATCTCTTTATTCCTTGTCTTTAGTTTTTTATCTATGTAAGAAAAGCTTTCCTTAATAGCCTTTCTATTAGTTTCTTTAATGTCTAAAATGAAAAAAACATCTTTATTTTTTTCTAATAAATCTAATAATAAATCAAAATCTATAGGCGTATATTTGTTCAAAATTTTTGAATTTTTAAACTCTTTTAAGCTTAATTTATCATTTAGATTTCCCTTATTAAGCTCATTTTTATTCCAATAATGCCTTAATACTAAATGTTTATCAGATGTCATAACTAAATCAACTTCAAAAATTCGAATTCCTTTATTATAATTTTCTTGAAAAGCCTCTAAACTATTTGTATATGTCTTTTTATCTATAGAACCCATAGCATGTGCTATAACTTGTTGTTTTTTTATTTCATTAGTGTAATTTCTTTTAGCTATAACAATATAAGTAATTAATACCATTAATATAGAAGCATATGCTATTAATTTATAGAAAAACTTATTTTTTGCAAACATAGTTCCTCCTCTATATAAAAAATTATAAATTTATAGTCTTAACTTTCCAATTAAACAATAAATTTATACATAAAACAAAAAGAAGTAACTTAAATTAATTTACTTAATTAAGTCACTTCTTTTTTTTTATTTTACCCTACTTTATTTTCTATTTCTTTTAATAAATTATATATCTCTTCAGTTCTTTTCTCTGCATAATGATTATACCCTATCTTCTCAATCCAACTATTAATAGGCATTCTCCCATAATAAAGTTCTATATTTTCTCTTTCATCTAATATTAGTTTGAAAGCATCTCCATTTACTCTATCTCTATCTATTTCTGAAATATTTTCTAATTTATAGACTTTATCTCCGAAAAATTCATCTTCTAAAAAAATATCCCCTGTTTCAGTAACATTAATATTTACTATTGTATTCTCTATTATTGAATTTAATAATTCTTCTCTTTCTTTTATTAATTCACAAGCCTCTCTAGCTAATTCAAATCTTAATTCCTCATTTTTGTTAATAACTTTTTTATCCATAGCTGTTACTCCTTTTAGTTAAATTCTTTCCACACTTATATAATAAGTAATATTTTAGAATTCCGTATAGATAATTAGTTAAATTATTTTAAATAATACACACTTTTTAACAAAAAAATTCTTTAAAGAGTTTTTCTTAATAAACTAGTAATAATTATGTCTTTATTTTTTAACATTTATAAATTCTTCTATTTAATTAACAATTTAGTATAAATAATTCAATTTTATTAATATTATTCTTTTTTTTATTCATTTTTATTAGCTATTAATAAAAAAAAACGACTTGAATATAGAAATTTATCTAAGTTATAATTTTAATTATAGTATATTATGACATCGGAGGAAAGCAAATGAATAAAAATAAAATAGCCGGATTAGTTCTTGCAGGAGCTATAATCTCAAGTGCTAGTACTGGGGCAACTAGCTCAATTATAAGTTCACCAATAAAAACAAAAACTTCAACTAAAAATGAAAAACTATTAGTAGCCGACCAATCAACACAAATAGATTCCACTGCAGTTGTTGTAAATGGAGATAATTCATTAGTACTTAAAAATAAAGTAAATGGAGCTATTGTAAGTTATCTTTCAGCTGGTGAGATGCTTCATGTGACATCTAAAGTTGGAAACTATTATAAAGTTACAGTAGAAGAAACTGGAGCTACAGGATTTATTTCTGCAAATAATGTTGAATTAATTCTTAATGGAGAAAATTCAAACTTTGTATCATTAAATGAAAATGGTCATGTTATTAATGTAAGCAGTGAAGTTCATCTAAGAGGGAAAGCTTCTTTAAATTCAAATATAATAGGATTTTTAAAAAATGGAGATAGCTTTAAAATATTAGGTAAAGAAGGACAATGGTACAAAGTAAATTCAAATGGTCATATTGGATTTATATTTGAAGAATATGTGGCAAAAGATAATGATAATATATCAGTAGATATGCCTGCTTCAACTTCAGTTCATAATGATAAAATTGTAAATAAAAGTACAAATAATATTGTAAATAACTCAAAAGGACACAGCTCTAATATTTTAAATAATACTATGACAGAAAATAAGATGATAAAAGATAATAAGGTATCAACAATGAAATCTTCAATTTCTAATAATAATACCGTTACTACTAACAATACTAATGATAATGTTATTAAAAAAGTTGTATCTCATAATAATAATGAAAAAAACAGTGTTGCTCATTTAATAAATAATGCTAATTCTGAAACTGGAACAGCTACTATAAAATTGATAAATACTAATACATCTATACCACTTGCTAATACATCTGTTTCTATCAATGATAAAGTTTTAACTACTAATTCAAAGGGAGAAGTTAATCTTATAAAATTAAAACCAGGACAAGCAACATTAAATATAAGTTCATCCAATTATAACGCAACTACATTAAAGTTAGACGTAATTGCTAATAAAAATACTGATGCTACAGTTAGATTAACTCCTGATAATGGAACAGCATTACTTACATTTTTAAATGCTGGAAATTCAAGAAGTATTGCTAATATAAACATTTCTATTGATGGAACTACTTATACAACTAATTCAAAGGGAGAAATTCTTCTTAAGGATTTAGAACCAGGAAATCATACATTATCAGTTTCAGCTAAAGGTTTTAATAATACTACTGTTAAAGTTAACATAACACCTGATGGAAAAGTTGTTGGAAATGTAAATCTTTATCCAAAAGAAAACTTAATTTCTCTTATTAGTTTGAATCAAAATATTAATAAAAAGGTAAATGTTTACAGCAAAATAAATCCTAATACGCAAAAAGTTGTTAAAGAAACAGAAAATAAGACAATAAAAGAGACAAATAATACATCAAATAGAGCTAATGTAAATCCAGCAAACAGTAAAGCTAATAACACTGTAGAGAACAATAAAACTTTAGAAAATCATGCTTCAATAAATACTGATAACAAAACAAAAAATAATACAATAATTAAAAATAAAGATAATATAACTAAAAATACTAACAATATAGATAATAACTCTAAAAAAGACACAAATACTATTAATACAAAACAGCATAATTCTAATAAATCAATAAATAACAAAGAAAAAACTAATAGTTCTACTACAAATATTGATAACAATAAAGAAAGCAATAAAATAAATACTAATAGTAAAGAGCATATTGAAAACAATAATAATACTGTAAGTACTAATAATAAAAATAGTATAAGCAATGATGCACCATCTAAACATATTAGTGCAAATCATGTTGTAAATACTAACAGTAGTAATAATAGTAATAGTAACAGTAATAACAATGTTAAGAAAGATAATCATATTGTAAATACTAATGTGCCTTCTAAACATACTAGTGTAAATCATACTGTTAATACTAACAATAACAGTAATAGTAATAGTAATAACAACAATAACAATAGTAACAGCAATAATCATATTGTAAGTAATAATTCAAATAGCAATACTAAAAATACTTCACCTAAAAAGCAACAAAATATATCTTCTAATAATAATGAATCTACTGCTCAATTACAACAAGCAATTGTTAAATATGCAGAACAATTCTTAGGAAGACCTTATGTATGGGGTGCAACAGGCCCTAATGCTTTTGACTGTAGTGGATTAACATCTTATGTATACAGACACTTTGGATACAATATAGGACGTACAACTTATCAACAAATAGATGCTGGTACTCCTGTATCATTAAATGATTTAGAACCTGGAGATTTATTATTCTTCGGTAATCCTGAAGCACCTGATCATGTTGTTATGTATATAGGAAATCACCAATATATACAAGCTCCTCAACCTGGACAATATGTTGATATATCTTCTTGGAACTGGGGAGGAATAGTAGCTGCTAGAAGAATCGTTTAGTAAAAATAATAAATAAAATTCTCTCATAAGTTGTAATTTCAT
Source organism: uncultured Sarcina sp. (assembly GCA_963557775.1). Lineage (GTDB taxonomy): Bacteria > Bacillota > Clostridia > Clostridiales > Clostridiaceae > Sarcina. The sequence goes on along the minus strand of CAUWDH010000021.1, from coordinate 4,866 downwards.
TTATGAAAGAGATTAAATATTATTATTGAAATAATACTGGAACATTAAAATTTCCAGTATTATTTTTTTACTAAAAGTAATTGTTAGAGAATAGAATTTTTACTACTTATTTATTATTTTATTTGCTAAAAAACTACAAAGCTATTAGAATTATATTGTATAATATAAAAATGGAGAGGTTTACTTACTATGAATTCGTTAAAAAATCCTAAAGGTGTATTTATATTAGCTTTATCATTATTTGGAATAATATTTATAATGTCATTAATAAATGCTAGTTATATTACATCTATTTGTTCAATTTTATTTATAATAGTAATAGGAATAAATTTATCTTTAAATAAATTTAATTTATCTGAAAAAACAAAAAAAATAATTTATAATATATTGATGGTTATTATTTTAATTTTATTAGCTATAACATTATATTCAATGTTTGATAGTATACATACTATTAAATTAAAAAATAACTATTAAAAATGGGCTGAATATCCAGCCCATTTTGTTCTTTCATACATTACTATTTTTATCTTACTATAACAGATACACCATCAGGTATAACAGATACAGTTGCATCATTACCTTTTATTTCAAAAGCTTTCTTTAATGCTTCTTCAAATGTAAACGCATGTTGCATATGCATACTTTTTATCATTTCTGGATCACACATATCAGTAACCATAATTACTGTAAATTTATCTAGTATTCTAGCAAGTATTTGGAATTCCCATTGGTCTGGTACAGTTTCATTTCTTGGAACTCTTGCTATTTTATCTAAAAGAGCTCTTGGACTTTCAGAACCAGCTACATTATCATAAAAAGATTGTCCACCATGTCCGTCATTACATGCAGCTACCATTATTATTACACCATTTTCTTTGCAATTCGCCTCTGCTGCTGTCATTCCTTTTACTGCTTGATATATATTTTGATCTAAAGGATATCCTCCATTTGTAGATACAACTATATCAGATGGTGTTCTTTCTACTTTAGCTAAACTCATAACAAATTCACAGCCTGTTAAATGAGCTTTTTCACTATCTCCTGCAAAAGCATTTATAACTTTTTTCTCACTATCTATAACAACATTTAATATGAAAGCAAGTTTTGATTTTTCTGCTGCATAAAGCATGTCTTTGTGAATAGGATTGTTAATAAGAACACCTGTTCTAGCATTAGGACTTGCTATAAATTCTCCACAATGATTAGCCATTATAGTTTTTGCTGATGCTACACCAGGAAGTACACTCTTTCTTCCACCTGAAAATCCTGCAAAGAAATGTGATTCTATAAATCCTTCTGAAATTAATAACTCTGTTTCAACTGCAATTTTATTTATTATTAAATCTCCACCTGAAGGTAAAGTTCCTAAGTTAACCATCATACTATCATCTGTGGAAACATGATTTATTATTTTTTCGTTTTCTACTATTTCAAGACCAAATTTATCAATCATTTCTTCCCTAGTTGTAGGTCTGTGGAATCCTGTTGCTATTAATATTGTTATATCTATAGTAGGATTAACTTTTCTAATTCTTCTAAGTAATATAGGTAAAGTTACTTTACTTGGAACTGGTCTTGTATGATCACTTGTTATAAGAACCATATTCTTTTTTCCTTCAACTAACTCTTCAAGAGTTTTACTACCTATAGGATTATCTAATGCTCTTTCTACTATCTCTTCTTGTGTTTCTGTTACTTTAAATTCATCTGCTTTAGATTCTAAAACTCCAATTAGATTCTTTTCAGGAATTTCAACATCAATTAATCCTTTATGATAAGGAACTTGTAATTTCTTCATTAATCTTTCTCCTTCATTTTTCCTTAGTATTTGAAATAAAAAAATTTCTCTTTAAAATTATACCACACTTATCTTATTTAATTTATTATAAGTTTTTTAAAGTTTATTTATCATACTAGCGCTATACCCTGCTCCAAAACCATTATCTATATTCACAACAGTTATACCACTTGCACAACTATTTAACATTGTTAAAAGAGCTGTTAATCCATTAAAATTAGTACCATATCCTACACTTGTTGGAACTGCAATTAAAGGTTTATCAATAAGTCCTCCTACAACACTTGCAAGAGCACCTTCCATACCAGCTATTACTATTACAACTTTAGCTCCTCTTATTATATCTAACCTATTAAATAATCTATGTATACCAGCCACCCCAACATCATAAACTCTTTCAACTTTATTTCCAAATACCTCACAAGTTATAGCAGCCTCCTCAGCTACTGGAATGTCTGATGTTCCAGCTGTAACTACAGCTATATAGCTTTCTGTTAATTCTTTACACTCTCTTTTTATCCATAATGTTCTTGATATATCGTTATATTGAGCCTTAGGTTCTATTGCAACTATTTCATCATAAATTTCTTTGTTAGCTCTAGTTCCTAATATATTGGAATCACTTTTACTTAACATAGCTTTGATAATTTCAATTGCCTGTTCATTAGTTTTTCCTTCGCAGTATATAACCTCTGGATATCCAACTCTCACTGCTCTATGATTATCTATATTAGCAAAACCCAGTTCTGTAATATCTAATGATGAAATTTTTTCAACAGCATCTTCTATTTCTATTTCATCATTCTTAACCATTTTCATAAGTTCTTCTAAACTTTTTTTGTCCATTATACTACTCCTTTACATTTAAACTCCCAGTTTTATATCCTTCCATATCTAAAGTTACAAATTTAAATCCAAAGGACTTAAATGCTTTAGATATTTCTCCTAATAAACCTTTATTTAATATATTATCCATTAATTCTGGATTAACTTCTATTCTAGCTAAATCTCCGTGAACACGAACTCTAACTGCTTTAAAACCTTTATTATGCAAATAAGTTTCGCCTTTTTCTATTCTATCTATCTTTTCCTTTGTTATTTCTGTACCAACTTCCATTCTTGTTAAAAGACATGCATAAGCAGGTTTATCCCAAGTTTTTAAATTTAATTCTTTTGAATATTTTCTAATTTCATCTTTTGTTATATTTAATTCTTTTAGTGGACTTTTTATATTAAGTTCAGAAAGGGCTTTTAATCCTGGTCTATAATCTTTTGTATCATCTATATTAGTTCCATCAATTACATAATCTATACCTAAGCCTTTAGCTTCACTTAAGATTTTCTCAAATAAATTTCTTTTACATAAATAACACTTATTTGCTGGATTAAATTTTATATTTTCAGGAATCACATCTATTTCTATGAAATGATGAGCACAATTTAAACTTTTAGTTAACTCCTTAGCTTCTTTTATTTCCCATTCCGGTATATATGGTGATACTATTGTTATAGCAACTGCATTATCACCTAATACTTCCTTGCATACATTAAGTAAAAATGTACTATCTACTCCTCCTGAAAAAGCAACAGCTACTTTACCCAGATTTTTTATATATCCTCTTAATTCATTTAATTTATCCATTTTAAATACCTCTTTTTCTATCTTTAGTTTCTTTATACGTATATAATATATCATTGTATACTTCATTTAATGATATATCCTTTTCTATAGCAATAGCCTTACAATAATCATATTCTGGTTTTACTCTTATTATATGTCCATTATATTTAGAAATCTTAAGAGGAACAAAACCATATTTAGATTTTATTTCTATTATTTCTCTTTCTAATTTAGTTCTATCTATATCTATTTCTCTAATTCCTATTGTTGATGAGTTATTAAATATTATATTCTTTAATATATCTTTATTTTTATAATTACATATAACAGAAAGCTTTATTGCTGGACGTTGTTTTTTCATTAGTATATTAGTATAAAAAACATCTAAAGCATTGGCATTTAAAAGTCTTTCCATTAAAAGTTCATATTCTTCTGCTCTCATATCATCTATGTTACATTCTAAAATTAATTCCTTTTCCTCATCTTCTTTGTTACTTTCTAGTTCTCCTAAAAATACTCTTAGAATATTAGCCATAATTTTATTATCTTTTTGACCTATACCATAACCAATTTTTGATATTTTAAAGTTCTTTTTATCAGTAAATTCTGAAGAGGTTCCTTTAAGAATAGCAGCTCCCGTTGGTGTTGTTGCTTCAAAAGGAACATTTTCAGCTTTTATAGGAATATTTTTTAAAATTTCTGCTGTAGCTGAAGCAGGGATTGGTAAAATACCATGTGCAGATTTAACCATACCATAACCAATTTCTATAGTAGAACACTTAATTATATCAGGATTAATATAAGAAATAGCAATAGCTGCTCCAACTATATCAATTATAGAATCTATAGCTCCAACTTCATGAAAATGTACTTCACTTATAGCTTTATTATGTATTTTTGCTTCTGCTACAGCAATCTCATTAAAAATGTTTAATGCTATCTCCTTAGCAGTATCACTAATTCTTGAATTTTTTATTATTGTTACAATATCCTTGTATGTTCTTCCATACACATGATTATGGTTGTAAAAATTTAAATCCCTAACAGTTACTTTTGTCCCTCCTATTCCATTTTTAATAGCCTTTTCACAAGTTATCTCAAATTCCTCATTTAACCCTAACTTATCTAATTCTTTGCTTATATAAGAAAAAGGAACTCCTAAATCAACTAAGGCTCCTAAATTCATATCTCCACTTATTCCTGAAAAACAGTCGTAATATAATATTTTCATTAGTATTTCTCCTTACTTTTATCCTATTCTAATCTATTCTAAACAACTTTTTAAAAATTAAATTTAATAGTTTACTTAAAATCACAATAAAATCTTAATTGAATCTAAATCTAAATTCATATTAAATATTATATAACATCTATAGTATTCAAGTCATCTTGGACTTATGTCAATATCTTGGACACAAAAAATTGAACTTTACTAGGCTACATT
>CAUWDH010000020.1:0-66728 GCA_963557775.1 uncultured Sarcina sp. | reverse complement strand
TACTTAAAGTAGGTTGTATTGATTCTTTATAGAAGGCAATTTTGTTTAATTGTTCACCGATAAGAGACCAGTCTCTTATTAAAACATTGTTGATTAAGGATGCCATTGCACCAATAAGATTGACAGCAAGAGTAGCTATAAAGCCATCCCTTAAGGCAGCTAAGTGTCTTTGGCCACCAATAACAGTAGCGATGGGCATAACATGTCTTTCAAGCCAGTCGCCAAGTTTGTTTACAAAATTCATGAATAATTCCCCCTTAAATAAACGTAGACTTAATTCAGGTGGGGTTTTAATTCCATCTGAATGATTAATGTTCCTTATTTAGAAGCATGAGATTAAGATAGGAGTATTTACAGCTTCTAGTCATTAGATAAAGATAAATGCACTTATTTGCAATTAATAATTTCGGATAAAATTATTTCATTAATTTTAAGGCTTGTGCTAAAACAGCAGCACCATCAACTTTCCCATAAGCTCTCATATCAATTACTTCAATAGGCTTATTAGGAATAGCATTTGAAACTTCTTTCATCATGAATCTTACTTGAGGTCCAAGTAAAAGAACATCAGCTTTAGCAGCTTCTGCTTTGTAAGTACCAGAACCAGTTGCTGATATATCTAGTTCTAATCCTTGTTCAGCAGCAGCCTTTTGCATTTTTGTAACTAATAAAGATGTTGACATTCCAGCAGAACAAATTAAAAGAATTTTTTTCATTTAAAAACCTCCTTTAAAAAATTTAATAATTTATATAATTTCTAATCCTTTACAATTATATGTTTTCATAATTAAAATATTACAAAAGAAAATAAAAAAAATTTTTACCTCTAATTTCCTAGAATTAAACCATTATGAATGGACAATATAATAGTGTAAGAAATAGTTAATCTATAACTTACAAAATAACTTACAAAATAAAAGCCAAAACCAAAGGAGGAATTCATTATGTCAAAAGCATTAGTTCCAGAAGCAAAAAACGGATTAGCTGCTTTTAAAGAAGAAGTAGCAAATGAACTAGGAGTACCATTTAGTGATTACAACGGTAATTTAACTTCAAGACAATGTGGTTCCGTTGGTGGTGAAATGGTAAAAAGAATGGTAGAAGAATACGAAAGTAATTTAAAATAATCTACTAGCTTTTTACTAATAAGAGATGAGACTTTATCTATATTTAGATATTGACTCATCTTTTTTTTGTATTTAGGGATAATTTTATGAAAAAAGATAATAATTAAATTAGTAGTATCAATTGACAATGCATAGAAATATATTTATTATTAAATAGAAATGCAAATCAGTTGCAAGGGGTGAAGTGATGAAAAGAAAAGTATTTTTTGGAGCTATTGTAATAGCAACATTGTTAATATCAATGATAGGATGTAATAAAACTGAAAAAGTAAATAAAGAAGATAATAATAAAATAGAAGTAATGACAAGCATATATCCAATAGAAGAGTTTGCAAAAATTATAGGGGGAAATAAGGTAAATGTAAGAACTATGGTTCCTGATGGAGCAGAACCACATGATTTTGAACCTAAGGCCAAGGATATTGTTAAATTAAATGAATCAGATTTATTTATTTATAATGGATTGCAAATGGAAAATTGGGTAGATAAGGTTATTAAAAATATAGAAAATAAGAACTTAGTTATTGTAAATAGTTCTAAAAATGCCAATGTTATAGCTAATACTGAAGATGAACATGAAGAAGGGCATGAACATGTAGATCATAGTGGTCATAATCATGGTCAAGAAGATCCACATATATGGCTTGGCTTAGATGAAGCAACAAAACAGTGTGCTTTAATAAGAGATGCATTAGTGAAGATAGATCCTAAAAATAAGAGTTATTATGAAGGAAATTATAATAATTTTGCTACAGAGCTAAAAAATTTAAAAGAGGAATATAAAGAAAAGTTTAATTCTAAAAATAAAAAAGATTTTATAACAGGTCATGCAGCTTTTGCATATTTATGTAGAGATTTTGGTTTAGAACAAAGAAGCTTAGAAGGCGTTTTTGGTGAAGGGGAAGTAACTCCAAAAGAACTTAAAAACTTAGTTGAATATTGTAAGGTTAATAATATAAAAACAGTTTTTATGCCAGAAACAGCAAGTGAAAAATTATCTCAAACTCTAGCAAATGAAGTTGGAGCAAAGGTAGTAAAAATATCAAGCTTAGAAACAAATAGTTCAGGAAAAGGTTATTTAGATACTATGAAAAGTAATTTAGAAACAATTTATGAAAATATATAAAATAAAATTTAACATAAAAAGAATAATATAAAAAGATGAGAATATTTAATTCTCATCTTTTTCATTAAAAGGTATAATTAGTATAATAAGTAATAGGGAATATTTTAATTTTATAAACTTTAATTTATGTAAGGGGAAAAATTATGATTAATGAAGAAGTTTCGTACAACAACAGAATAAGAGAAAAGGAAGAAAGGCTTAATATTCTTAATAAAAGATATAATTTAATTAGTATTATTAGATTAATTTTAGGAATTTGTTTTATAGGAGTAATTTACTATGGATACAAGAAAAATTTTAATAGCATTTTCTTTGTTATAGAATTAATAATACTAATAGTATTTTTTGTATTAGCTAAAATTCACGAACAAATAATTTATAAGAAAGTGTTTGAGGAACGTTCTATTAAACTCAATAAAGATGATATATGTAGATTAAATGGTGAGTGGAGAAGTTTTGAGGATAAAGGAGAAGAGTTTTTAGATTTAAATCATCCTTTTATAAATGATTTAAATATATTTGGAAATGCTTCTTTTTTTCAATGGATTAATATAACTGGAAGTTCTTATGGGAGAAAAAAATTAAAAGATATTTTATGTAATAGTGGAAAAACATCTAAAGAAGAGATTATTGAAAATCAAAAAGTTCTAAAAGAATTATCTAACAATATAGAACTTAGAGAAAATATATATTCAGCTTTAATTAAAGATAATAAAAAAGGGTTTAATGAAGAAGATTTTATAAAATTTTGTGAAGATGAAAATTATAGCTTTCTAGGAAATCCCCTAAATTTAATAAGAATATTAGGTCCTATTTTAACAATAATAGCCTTTATTTTTATGATAATTGGGAAAATGAGTTTTTTATATTTTTTAATATTATTTATGGCTAATTTAGGGATATTAAAATTAGGAAATAAAGATATAAATAAAAATCTTGAATTATTTGAAAATATAAAAAGAAGTATGGGAGGTTATGTTAAAGCATTAGAATTAATAGAGAATTCTAATTTTAAGACTAAAAAGTTAAATAATATTAAAGATAATTTAAAAGATAAAGAACCTGCTAGCCTATCAATAAAAAAGTTATATAACATTACATCCTGGCTTTATGATAGAAGGAATATATTTTATATAGTTTTAAATGGTATGTTATATTGGGATTTTCAAATTTTATATAAAACAGAAAAGTGGAGAAAATCAGAAGGGAAAAAAATTAGAGGGTATTTAGAAAGCTTTGGAGAATTTGAAGCCTTAGAAAGCTTATCAATTTTAGCTAGAGAAAGAGATGGATATGTTTTACCTATTATAGTAGAAAACTTTGCAATAAAGGGAAAAGAAATAAGTCATCCTATGATTAAAGGTGTAGCCATATCTAATGATTTTAATTTAGATAAAGAAAAAAGAGTAGCACTTATAACTGGTTCAAATATGTCTGGTAAGAGTACTTTTTTAAGAACTATAGGATTTAATTCATTTTTATCCTACTTAGGATTACCTGTTAAAGCAAAAGAATTTTCATTACCAATAATGGATATATATAGCTGTATGAGAACGGGTGATAATTTAGATGAAAATATTTCTTCTTTTTATGCAGAAATACTTAGAGTAAAAATGGTAGTAGAAGCAGTGAAAAATGATAAAAAGGTCTTATTTTTATTAGATGAAATATTTAAGGGAACTAATTCTATTGATAGACATGAAGGAGCTAGAGTTTTAATTAATCAATTATTAAAAGGAAAAAGTATGGGACTTGTCTCCACTCATGACTTAGAGCTGTGTACTTTAGAAGAAAGAACAAAAGAAATAGTAAATTATAATTTTAGAGAATATTATAAAAATAATAAATTAGAATTTGACTATAAGTTAAGAGATGGTGTATCAACTACAAGAAATGCTAGATATTTAATGAAAATGGCTGGTATAGATATATAATGATTAGTTAAATATAAAGACTTAGACAAAGAGAGTAAAATTTGATATAATTAAAAAAAGTTAACATAAGAAAATAAAAGCCTTATTATGGGCTTTTTTTGTTGTAAATATAAGGACAATGTGTCCTATTAAAATATTTTCTATAGAAAATAATTAAAAGTCTATTTTTAAGTCTTATATTTACATATGTAGGTAGATATGGAAAAGTATAAAATTTTATTCAGAGGTAATACCCACTGTTTAATTTAGATAATTTTGCTAATAGGTGTAGATTGGGAGGAAAAAAATTGTTTACTGAAAATATAAAAGCTAAAGAATATTATATAAAAGACCTTTTAAGCCCTAAGTTTGTTTTTGAAATACCAGATTATCAAAGAGCATATTCATGGACTGAGGAAAATTTAAAGCAGTTAGTAGATGATATAGAATTATCAATTACTTTAAATAAAGATAGAGAGTTTGAAAGCTACGAACCTTATTTTATAGGAAGCATAGTTTTATGTTCAAAAGAATATAAAGATGATGGTTGGGGACGTTATGATGTTATAGATGGACAACAAAGACTTACATCAATAATAATGTTAATTGCTACTATTAGAGATATGATAGCTAGCGAAGAATATAAAAAAGTATTAGGTTCTTTAATATATCAAGAAGCAAATGAGCTTATGGGAATTAAAGAAAGTATAAGAGTTAAGGTAAGAGGAAAAGAAAGTGATTTCTTTAAGGAATATATTTTAACAGAAGGTGGAACTAATTTAATTTCAAATTTAGATGAAGAAGAATTAAGTGAAGCTAAGAAAAATATGATAAATGCTATTAAGATTTTTAAGACAAGCTTTTCTGATGAAGAAGGAAATGTTTTAGAAGAAAAATTAAATGCATTTATAAAATACCTTCTTCAAAAGGTAGTATTAGTAGTTATAACAACTAATACTTTTGAATCAGCATTTAGATTATTCAATGTAATAAACTCTAGAGGTTTACCTTTAACAAATTCAGATTTACTTAAGAGTGAGAACTTAAGAGTTATTAATATAGAGAGAAGAAAAGATTTCACTGAAATATGGGAAAATGATGAAATAGACTTAGGTAAAGATGGAATTGAAAAACTTATAGGCTATATGAGAGCTATGATTTTAAAAGCAAAGGCAGATGAAAGCTTATATGATGAATTTGCTAAAAATATATTCTTAAATAAAGAAGAATATATAGGTGAAGAATTTATAAATCATATGCATAGTTTAAAAGAAATATATAGCACTTATGTTGTTGATGGAACTGTAAATGTTACTGATAAAAATAAAGCTGTATATTATAAAAATTTAGTAAACATAATGAAAGAGTTACTTCCATATGATGAGTGGATAGCAGCTTTAATAAGATTTATAGAGAAGTTTAATAATGACGAAGCAACTGTAGAATTCTTAAAAATCTTAGAGAAGAGAGTTGTTATTGATTGGGTAAATGGTAATGCATTTGCTGAAAGATTAGATAGAGTATATAAGATAATAGAAGCCATAGATGAAGTATCTTCTTTAGAAGAACTAAAGAACCATGATGTATTTATTGGTGATTTAGATAGAACAGTAAATTACTTTAAAAATGCATTAAATGATATAGATTTTTATAGTAAAGGTAGAATGACAGTTCCAAAGTATGTTTTCTTAAGATTGGAACTTGAATTAATAGAAGGAAAAGAACTAGAAATTAGTAATAAGCTAATGATAGAGCACATACTGCCAAGAAATTCAAAGGATTTATATTGGGTAAGTAATTTTAAAGCTGACCAAAGAAGAAATTGGGTAAATAAATTTGGAAATCTTGTTTTAATTACAGGAGCTAAGAATACAAGAGTTAATAATAAGCCTTTCTTAGAGAAAGTTGAACAATACTTAAGCAAGAAAAGTGAATTTGAAATAAGTAAAGAAATATTCTCAAATAAGGATTGGAATATGGAAGTATTAGAAGCTAGACAAGAAAGTTTAGTTTCAAGAGCCTTAGAATTATGGACTAAAATGTAGTAAATAAAGGTTCAGTTTATTGACCATAAAAGAAAACTAATATAAAATTATATAAAGGGAACTCCAAAGATAACTAAGGTTTTTTAGATTTCTTTGGAGTTTTTCCAATATAAACGTAAATTTAATTCAAGTAGGGGTTCACCTATTTGAATGTTTAGTAAGGTTTATCTAGAAGTTTTATAGTATTTATTTCTTAATTGTAGAAGGTAGGAATATTAGAAATCTAGCTATTAGATAAAAATTAATTATTTTTGAAATTTTCATTAATTATAATGTTAAGTATAACACTAAGAGTACAATAAGAGATATATTATTAAGAGAAAGGAGAATAAATATAGTGGAGTTTCAAGTTGGACAAGATAAATTTTTAAAAAGTAAAAAGACAGGTATACAAATTTTAAAAGGTGCTATAGGTACAGGAAAGACCACAGTTTCTATTTATAAGGCAGTTGATTTAGAAAGAAATTATTGCATATATGAGAAAGATAAAGTTTTATTAGTTCATAGTGGAGAAGAGCATAGTAAAAAGGCAAAAAGTATTTATTCAAAAGCTAAACTTGAAATGGAACATAATTTTTATTCTTTATTTTCAATAAAAAACAAAGAACAAATAGAATTCTCAAATATTAATCAACTAATAGATTCTTATGTAAAATCGTACATAAGAGAAAATAAGTTAAAGTTAGTCTATTTAGATTTAAATAAAAAAATAGAAATATTACAGTCTGTATATGAAGAATTTAGTAAGGATAATAAACTTACTAAATTTATAAAGAATATAGATATGAATTACTTGTTAGAAGAAATAGAATGGATAAAATCTAATTACTTTACAAGGGATGAATATTTCAATGTGAATAGAATGGGAAGAGGAAAATCTTTAAGAAAGCACTCTGAGAGTAGAAATCAAATTTATAGTATAAAAGAGATAGGTATTCTTATGAAACTCATAAGTTAGGCTATATGGATAAATATGATGATACGATTTTTGCCATAAATTATAGCAAAAAGTATGAAGAAAAATATTCACATATAATAATAGATGATTGTGAGAAACTTAGTAGAGCTCAATTAATATTTATGAAAAACTTAAAAAATGAAAAGCATGGATCTTTTATATTGATTATAAATAAAGGTGAGGAAATTAATAAAAGTCATTGGAGCTATAGTGGAAAATCTATAAGCAACATAGTAGGAGACACTAAGGGAAAAAACTTTATATTAAAAAATAAGTTTAATAACAAGAAAGAAAAGAATTTATCTTTCATAGAACAATATGACTATATTGATTTAAATAAAGGAAGAGTATTAAGCTTTGAAGTAGACAATGGAAATACTTTAAAAGAAGTTATAGTTAATAAGAATGGAAACGATAATATTATAGAAGATGATTTAATAGGTATTCCAGTATATAGTGATATTGCAGCTGGAAATCCTATATTAATTAATGATATAAAAGAGGGAACTTTTAATATTCCTAGTTATTTTGTAGGAAAAAATAAAAATTTGTTTATGCTACATGTAAAAGGGGATAGTATGATAGAAAAAAACATTAATAATGGAGATTTTGTTATAATAAAGTCTCAAAATTCTGCGTATCATAATGAAATTGTAGCTGTTGATATAGATGGTAGTGCAACTTTAAAGACATTAAACTTAAATTCAGAAGAACCGTTATTAATGCCAGCAAATGCAAAATATGAGCCAATAAAATTAAAGGGGAAAGAGAGTAATATATTAGGTATAGTATTAGGGATTTTAAAAAATAAAACTAATTAGTAAAAATGAAGTTTCTTAATATAATTCAATATGTTCTTTGCAACTAGTGAGGGGATTTTAGAAATGGGATTTATAATAATAGATTTGGAATTTAATAATATGCAGAATATTACTAGATATTTTCCAAATATTTATCATGAATATAGTTATTTAAGACAGCTTACCGTTCAAAATGAAATAATAGAAATTGGAGCTGTTAAATTAGATAAATTTATGAAAAAAACAGGTGAGTATAAAGCATATATTAAACCTAGCATATTTAATGTGTTAAATCCAAAAATAACAGAAATAACAGGTATAAAAGAGGAACAGCTTAGAGCTGGAATTAGTTTTGAAGATGCTATGGATGGATTAGAAGCTTTTGTGGAAGAGGATAATATTATATGCTCTTGGGCTACAGATGATATAGTAGAGATTATTTCTAATTCTAATTATCATGATTATAAAAGTATTCAATGGATAAAAAGATATTTAGATATACAAGATTACTGCACAAAAATGTTAGGACATAAAAAAGCTTTGGGACTTAAAAGTGCATTAGAGGAGCTTAAGATAAAACTAGATAAAAAAAAGTTACATGATGCTTTAAATGATGCTAATTATGCAGCAGATGTATTTAAACGTCTATATAATGGAAAGATAGTTAAAAACTATATTGTAGATGATGTTTATAATATGCCATCTATAAGAGTTAAAGATTTAAAGAATTATAATGCTAATGATATAGATGTTGATTTTAAGTGTCCAAAATGTATTAATGATGTGGATATTGAATATCCTTTAGCATTATTTAATTGGAGATTTTTATCAATGGGGAACTGTCCTAAATGTAATAATAAACTTTTACAAGAAATAATAGTGAAGAAAACTCTTACAGGAGAAATTACTTATAAAAACATAATTAGTTCATTAGATGATATAGACTATATGAATTTTGCATATAAATTTAAAAGAATAATGCAAAATAAATAATTTGAAGTGTATTGAAATTTGTTTTAAGGATGGAATGATAAGAAATGAATATTGCGTTTTTTTTAACACCAAAAAATGAAGTGGTTTATGAAGATATAAATGCAACAATGAGACAAGTTATTGAGAGGATGGAACATCATGGGTATACAGCTATTCCTTTAATAGATGATGAAGGAAAATATGTTGGAACTTTAACAGAAGGTGATTTACTTTGGAAATTAAAGAATACTTCAGAGTTAAACTTTAAAAATATTAATGAAGTTTCAATAAAGGATGTAGAAAGAAGAGTTAATCATAAATCTGTTACAATTAATCAAACCATGGAAAATTTGATTTCTTTAGCTATATCTCAAAACTTTGTTCCAGTAGTAGATGATAATGGAATATTTATTGGTATAATAAAAAGAAGTGATATAATAGAATATTGCTATAAAGAATTGTATCAAGAAAGTAAAATTTAATAGAGATAAGATAGTTTAATTTTAAATAGGCTATATAGATGAGGTTCATGTAAATAAATATAGAAGTATCATCTATATAGCCTTTTGAAATGTAATTATAACTTTAGGAAAATACTAAAGAAATTACTTTTATTATTAAAATTTTATTTTTTAAATCTAAGTATGAATTATCTTCATATATAAATTTTAGTTTTTTATTCTTAGTAGAGATGGAAAATCTCTTTTTAAGGTTAAGTTCTTGAAATTTTTCTTCATAAAAATCATTTAGTGCTAATTCAAGATTAGCATTATTGCCGTAGATACCTTTAGCATGAGTTTTAAGAAATTCTTCAAGTTCCTTAATTGTTGAACTTATCACTAATTCTATATTTAATGAATTCCAATACTTAAATCGCACAGGTATATCCTTTAATAAATTATTGATTGGAGCAGATATTGCTTTTACTCCTTTATATTCTTTTGATACATTATTTAAAATAGTATTTTGATTACATTTATCAAATATTATAAAATATCCATAATCAAATTCAGTTCTTATTAACCTTCCAAAGCATTGTTTAAATGAAATTGTAGCTCTAGGAGTATTGATAGTATTAAATGCAAATCCATTTTCTATAAATTTTTCAAAAAGTGGATTGTATGGATTTATATTAGGCATTTTATCAATAAGTACAATATTTAATAAATCTCCAGGAATATCTATTCCTTCAAAAAATCCTTTAGATCCTAAGAGTAAACTTCTAGAACCTTTTAATGATAATTTTTTTATATCTTGTTTTCTTTCAAAAAGGTTTATTTTATTAGCAATTGCAAAAGGTAAAATTTTATTTTTGAATTCAATTAATCGCTTTTTACTAGTAAATAAAACTAATATATTACAGTTAGAGTTTTTAAGGATTTCTATAGTGCTAGAAATCATAAAATCTATAAAACCAGGTTCGAAATATTTAGGACAATCAATTGGATTATAAATAATAGAACGTTTTTTTAAATCAAAGCTTTGAGGGATATTTTCTAATTCCTTTAAGAAACTAGTATTTGCTTTATCTATAGCAAGAGAATTTTTAAATGATTTATAAGTATTATTATTTTTTAAAGTTGCAGAAAGAAAACTACAACTTTTTAAGTTATTTAAAAATCTTTCAAAGAAAATAAGAGATGAATTTAAATCTTTTATATAGCATTCCCAAAACTTTTTGTTTTTTTCTATGAAAAATCCATAGCATTTATTTTCATCTTGCTCTACAGTAGTGAATATACCTATAAAATCAATTATTTCCTTGATACGGTCAACTTTTTTTATAAATATTTCTCCTAAATTTCTCGTTTTACTATTATCAAGATTATTAGCATCAATAAAAGAATTTAGAGGTTTATAAAAAGCAATTAAATCTTCCTTTAAAACCTTTAGTTCATGAACTACTTTTCCATAACTTAAGAATTTTTCTTTTGAAAAACTAATATCTAAATCATAAGATTCCTTTTGTTCTTTAGAAACTAAATAACTTATTCTATCTATAGTTAAGAAACATAAATCTATTTTATCTCTCACTAGTTCCCTAAAATTCATAGTCCTATTAGGAGTATACTTCCATATATAATTTAAGTAACCCTTTTTATTTTTATAATCTAATATTTCTAGTAATAAAGATTTTAATTCACTAGAGTTAAGTATTGCGGCATAAGCATCAAAAATTGCATCACTTAAATTATGAGCTTCATCTATAATTACATTTTCAATAGTACTATCATAAGGCCATTTTAATAATAGAGAATGGTTTACTATAACAATAGTACTTGTTTTAAGAGCTTCAACTGTATTTTTATAATAACATTCATAGGGACAAGTTTTGATATTACAGCCATCTGAATCACAAAGACAATGTTTGATTATACTATTAAGGTTTAAATGATTTTCAGCTTCAGAAGTTATTTCTTCTTTATCACCGGCTTTTCCTTTGTAACAATATCTATGCAAGTAAACAAGAGCCATATTTTCTTTTAAAGATTTAGTATTGTTAAAGATATTATCATTTAAAATAGACTGAATAAGATCCATACAAAGATAATTAGATTTTCCTTTTATATTTATAATATCAACTTTAGAATTTAAGTTAAAGCTTCTCAATAAAAAGGGAATATCTTTATGTATAAGTTGTCGTTGAAGCTCTTTAGTATTTGTTGAAATAAATATTTTTTGTCCTTTATAGTAGGCTTTTGTTATAGCTGGTAATAAATAAGCAATACTTTTTCCAGTACCAGTTGGAGCTTCCATAATAGAAATCAAGTTTTTTTCTAAGGAGCTTCTAACTGTTTTCATAACATCATATTGTCCTTGTCTAAATTTAAATTTATTATTCAAAGAAGAAAATCCCTTAGGGTCTTTTAATATTTCTTCACAGTTTTCTTTTAGTTTTAATATTTTATTAGGTTCTTCATAAAAATCGGTAACTTTATGCAATTTATCTTTAAACATTTCTTCTGAAATATTGAAATTAACTAAGTAATTATAAAAGTTCCAATTCTTTAAATAAACCCCATAATGACTGATAAAATCACCAATATCATTTTCTTTTAAAAATGAATTAAATAAAAAAAGTAAGTCTTCAGAAGAAATATCTTCTAATAACTTTTCTTTATATGATTTTTTTAAGAAAAGATTTTCTAGTGAATAATCGTTATGCCATGGTTCTAGAAGCATAAATAATTCAAAACAATCTAATATAGTATTATTAAATTTAATATTATGAGATAAAAAAAGTTTTTTTAAGAATTCCTCTTGGTTTTGATTGTTAAAAATAATTATAGGAAAATCTGAAATAAATGCTTTTAAATCATCTATAATAGCATCAATTGATGGTGCTTTAGTTAAATTTTTTAGTGTTTCTTCCTTAAGAAAATTATTATTAACATAGAGAACTTCAGAAGGGATGTTTATAAAGCTACTAAAAAATGTTTTATTATTATTATTAATTTTTAATCCATCTATTTTAAAAATAAAATCATTATCAAGAGATTTTCCTGTAGTTAAAAGATTTAAGTAAATCACATTATCTAAATAACTTTCCATAAATAACCCTCCTTTACCTGATAATTAGAGAATGTAGTACTTTTAGATAATTATTATTAAGCATTCAGAGAAATCAAAATTTTATCTGAATTAAGCCTATATTTATCTTCTTATAAATTCTGAATTAAATCTTATTTTTAGATTATAACACAGAATAAGATGATTTACTTGAAGGTAGAATTTTATAAATATATAATAATTATTATTAAATTAGAATTTTATTTTAAGAAGGAGAATTTTATGATAGCAATACTTTCACCAGCTAAAACAATTGATGAAAAGAGTTTTAATATAGAGTTAGATGTTACAACACCTAGATTTTTAGGGAATTCAAAAATAATAATGGATCAATTAAAAGAATTAGAGATACCAGAGCTTAGTAAACTTATGAAAATAAATGATAATTTAGCTCAGCTTAATTATATAAGAAATCAAAATTGGGAAGTCTTTGATGGAAGTAATAAAAAGCCAGCAATTCTTAGCTTTAAGGGTGAAGCATATAGGGGGCTAGATGCAGAAAGTTTTACGAAGGAAGAATTAAAATATTGTAATGATAATTTAAGAATATTATCAGGACTTTATGGAAGCTTAAGACCCTTAGATGGAATTCTTCCTTATAGGTTAGAAATGGGGACCAAAATAGCTATAAAAGATAAAAAAAATCTTTATGAATTTTGGAAGGGAAATTTAACATCTAGTATGCATAGCGATTTAGAAAGTCATAAAGAAAAAATTATAGTAAATTTAGCCTCAGAAGAATATTCAAAAGTAATAAATTTAAAGGAATTTGAAGTTATAACTCCTGTTTTTAAGGAAAGAAGAGGCACAGGATTTAAAGTAGTTACTGTTTATGCTAAAAAGGCTAGAGGAATGATGGTTAGATATATGGCTGAAAATAGAATTGAAACAGTAGATGAGTTAAAGGATTTTGCTATGGAGGGATATAGATATAATGAAATTCTTTCAAAGGGAAATGAATTAGTATTTACGAGAGAAGAATAATTATAAATATGGAAATAATATTAAAAAAAGGTTAAATTGTGTAGGGTTATAGTATAATAAACTTGAAATTATTTGAAAATAAAACAGTAGGGGGATATTATGCTTAAAAAAACTTTTAAAGTAGCAGGATTAAGCTTAGCTACAGTATTAGTGGGGGGAGTAATTTATTTTAATGGATTAACCTATAAAGATGTTAAAGTTATAGATAATAAAATTATTTTTGATGGAAAGAAAAAAGAAGAAAAAGAAAAGATAGTTAATACTTTAAGTACAAGTGAATCGAAGGTATATGAAGTTGAAAATTTAAAGCTATATTTGAATGGAAAAGAAATTAAATTGGAGAATAGAATATTAGAAAAAAATCAAAGATTTTATATTGACTTAGAAGAATTTTTGAAAAGGGCAAACTTAAATTATGAAAAGAAAAATAAAATTTATAAAGTAGATAATACTTTAATAGACTTAGAAAATAAAAACTTTACTGTTAATGGGAAGTTATATGATTTTAGAGGGGAAAGCTTATTAGAATCAGAAAATTATATACCATTAAATGATTTAGAGCATGCTTTAAATTTAAGGGATAGATGGAAAGATGAGAACAATGAAATTTATTTATTTAAAGAAAAGAAAGATTTAAATATTGAAAAAACAATGGAATCTAAAACTGGTAAAGTAGCTATGATGAGAGTAGAAGATTTAGCAGCAGGAGGAGAATATTTAAAAGCAGAATCTATAGAAAAATATAAAATTTTAGCTGATTATTTATATTCACAAGATGTTAAATTTAATGTAGCGTGGATAAGTAGATATAAAAATCCACCTAAAGGAATAGATAATGATTTATTAAAAAATAGATCTATGAGAAATGTTCAGTATATAAATTTAATGGACCATTTAATTTTTAGAGGAGCATCTATAGGGCTTCATGGCTATACCCATCAAAATGGAGATGAAGTAAGTGCTGTAGGTAGTGACTTAAGTATAAAAGCAAATAATACAGAGGCAGAAACAGAGGCTATTATAAGAAGTGCAATAAAAACAGCAGAAATTCTTAATATACCAATAGATTTTTTTGAAAGTGCTCATTATCATTCATCAATGAAGCAACAAAGAATTATAGAAAAGTATTTTGATATAGTCTATGAACCCTTTAAATATTATCCAGCTATGAATCCTTTAAAAAGTCCTATGGATAAATCAACTTTATATTTGCCAACAACTATGGGATACGTTAAGGATGAAAATGGAGAAGAGATGACTAATAAGATTAGAAAAAATGCTAATAGCAAAAAAATTACTAGTTTTTATTTTCATGCAAGAAAAGAGTTTGATTTTATAAAATTAGGTGAAATAGACGAAAATGGATATGTTGATTATAGTTATGATGAAAATTCAATAATGCATAATATTAGCAAAGCTTTAACTGAAACTAATCAAGTAACAGTTATGGCAAAGGATTTTAGATAATCTTCTAAAATATTGAATTATTATTATGTAATATAGTATTATAAAATAGTAGCTAATTCACTTTAGCTGAGTTTTTAACGTAAGTAAAAATCAAGAAAAATTGATAGCATAAGCTATTGATTACTTTAAGAGATATTTTATTTAGAATTTTATGACTTAAGTGTCTTAAAAATTTATATATAAGGAGTGGAACTAACAATGAGTGAAGATATGTCAATGGATCAATTAATGGATAGCTTTGAGTTAAAGCATTTTCATAAAGGAGATATAGTTAAAGGAAAAGTAATAGCTGTTAAAAGTGATGAAGTAATAGTTAATATTGGTCATTTTGCAGATGGAATAGTTCCAAGAAATGAATTATCAAATAATAAAGACTTTGATATAAATAGTATAAATATTGATGATGATATTTTTGTGATGGTTTTAAGTGGAGATGATGGAGAAGGTAATGTACTTTTATCAAAGAAAAAAGCTGATGCCATAAAAGTGTGGGATGATTTAGAAGAGAGCTTTAATAAGGAAAAAACAATAACTATTAAAGTAGATGAAGTTGTTAAAGGTGGAGTAGTAGGATTTTTAAATGGTGTTAGAGTATTTATGCCTGGCTCACAATGCTCAGTTAAAAGAGTAGAAAACTTAGAAACATTAGTTGGAGAAAGTTTAGAAGTAAAAGTAATTGAATTTAATAGAGAAAATAGAAAAGTTGTTATTTCAAGAAGAGTAGTTGAAGAAAGAGAAATTAAGCTTGGAAAAGCTAAGATATGGAATTCAATAAAAGTTGGCGAAAAGAAAGTAGGAACTGTAAAGAAAATAATGAAGTTTGGTGCTTTTGTTGATATTGGAGGATTAGAAGGACTAATTCACATAAATGACCTTTCTTGGAGCAGAGTAAGAAATGTTGAAGATATACTTAAGACAGGAGATACTGTTGAAGTTTATATAAAAGAAATAGATAGAAATAAGGATAGACTAGCTTTATCATTAAAAGATATATGTAGTGATCCATGGAACACAATAGAAGAAGATTTCAAAATTGGTGATACAATAGAAGGAACAGTAACAAAGTTTATAAAAGTAGGTGCTTTTGTTGAAATTAAAGCTGGTGTGGAAGGATTAGTTCACATATCAGAAATATCAGATGAAAATATAACAAAACCAGAAGAAGTATTAAAAATAGGTGATAAAGTAAAAGTAAAAATCTTATCAATAGATACAGATGAACATAAATTATCATTAAGCATAAAAGATGCTTCAGAAAAATCAACTGAATACTTAGAATATAACGATGAAGAAGAAGGCTTCTCATTAGGAGACTTATTCAAGGATTTTAAGTTTTAATAACAAGAGGGATGTATCAAAATTGTAGATATGTCCCTTTTGCTTTTAGCTAGCTATATAGGTTCACCATTTGTGACCGCTCACCTACGTAAAGAAGCTCTAACATTTCTTCTACAACAGTTGCTAAAATTTCCAAACTCACTTCGTTCAAACAGTGGAAATTTCTTTTCGCAACTATTGTTCAAAAATGAAGAGCTTCTAATTACTAGTTCAATGGTCACAGCATTTTGCACCTATAATAGCTATCTCGGCAAATAAAGAAATATATTTATAAAAGTAATTGAATTTTAGAGAGCGACTTGATACATCACCTCTTTTTAAAAATTTAAATTTTTTCGATTCTGAACATGTTTGTTCCAAGACAAGCATTACTTACTGGCATTCCAGCCACAACAATCATATTGTCTCCAGTTTTTGCAATGTCTAGTTCTTTTACTACTGTCTTTGCTTCTTTTACTATTTTTTCAGTGGTTTTGTAAGTTTCGCAAAGCTTTGGAAATACACCAAAGTTTAGAGCCAAGGACCTACATACTTTTTCATGTGGAGTTATGGCTATTATAGGACATATAGGCTTGTACTTTCCAAGAAGTTTAGCGGTATATCCACTTTGTGTAGCTGCAACTATTGCTTTTGTTGGGAATTTTATTGCAGTTTTAGAGGCTGAATAACTTATGGCATCAGCAAAAGCATCAGTACTTGGGTTTGGATCTTTTAATCTTCTTAATAATTCACTATAATCTAAGTTTTCTTCAGCTTTTTTTGCAATTTTACTCATTGTCTTAGCTGCCTCAACTGGATAGTGACCAGCAGCACTTTCACCACTGAGCATTATGGCATCAGTTCCATCAAAAATAGCATTACATACATCACTTGCTTCAGCTCTAGTAGGTCTAGAGTTTCTAATCATAGAATCTAACATTTGAGTAGCTGTTATAACTACTTTTCCCGCTAAGTTACATTTTCTAATTATGGACTTTTGGATAACAGGTACAAATTCTATAGGAATTTCTACTCCCATATCTCCTCTTGCTACCATTATTCCATCTGAAACTTCTATAATTTCATCTATGTTATCTACACCTTCTTGATTTTCAATTTTTGATATTATTTTTATGTCTTTTCCACCATTATTATCTAGAATATTTCTAACTTCTAGTATATCAGATGCTTTTCTTATAAAAGAAGCTGCTATGAAATCTACTTCCATTTTACATCCAAAAATTAAATCTAAAATATCCTTTTCAGTAATAGCAGGAAGTTTTATTTTTAGATTAGGAATATTAACACCTTTATGATTTTTAATAATTCCACCAATAATAGTTTCACAAATTATAGATTTATTAATAATTTTTTTTACTTTAAATTCTAAAAGACCATCATCCACTAAGATAGAAGAACCAATTTTGATATCTTGATATAAAATATCATAAGAAATTGAGCATTTTTTATTATCTCCTAAAATTTCTTCACCACAAATAAAAGTGAATTCATCACCTTCTTTTAGCTCTTCTTGACCATTTTTAAAATTATGAATCCTTATTTTAGGACCTTTAATATCTAGAAGAATTGCTGTGGGTGAATTTTCTTCTCTTCTAATTTTTTTTATTAGGTCAATTTTTTTCTTATGCTCTTCATGAGATCCATGAGAAAAATTTAAACGAGCTGCATTCATTCCAATTTTAATAAATTTTCTCAAAACTTTTTCATTGTCACTTACTGGACCGATTGTAAAAATCATTTTAGTTTTTTGCATAAAAACACCTCACAAAAAAATATGAAAGATTCAGTCTATTTGATATAATGTAATTATTAGATGACCACTAAAATTCAAAAGAGTTAAAACTCTATTTGAATTAAGTTGTAGTTTATAACATTATAATAACACAAAAATGGAAGGAAGTGTTAAAATATGGCAGTATTAGAAAATTTAAAGCCACAAGCAGTTTTTAAATATTTTGAGGAGATAACTCAAATACCTAGAGGATCAGGGAATGAAAAAGAAATAAGTGATTATTTAGTTAAGTTTGGTAAAGATTTAGGTCTTGAAACAATTCAAGATGAACATCTTAACGTTATTATAAGAAAACCAGCTACAAAGGGATATGAAAATGCTAAAACTGTTATAATTCAAGGACATATGGACATGGTATGTGAAAAGAATAAAGATACAGTTCATGATTTTGAAAAAGATCCATTAAAATTAAGAATTGATGGAGATAACATATATGCAACAGGAACAACTTTAGGAGCTGATAATGGAATAGCTGTAGCTTATGGATTAGCTATATTAGCTGCTAATGATATAGAGCACCCTGCTTTAGAACTTTTAGTTACTACTGATGAAGAAGCAGGAATGAGTGGTGCTATGGGGGTTGATGGAAAGAACATAACAGGAAAAATACTTTTAAATATAGATTCAGAAGAAGAGGGGGAAATATTAGTAAGCTGTGCAGGTGGTGTAAGAACTAAAGCAATATTAGACTTAGAATGGGAACCTGTTAAAGAAGATTTAAAGGCAGTTGAAATAACTATCAGAGGATTAAAAGGTGGTCACTCTGGTATGGAAATAAATAAAGAAAGAGGAAATTCAAATAAAATATTAGGTAGAGTATTAAATAAAGCCATAAAAGAAGTTCCTTTCAATATAGCATTAATTAATGGTGGTTCAAAAAATAATGCCATTCCAAGAGAAGCAGAGGCTGTTCTTATAATTGAAGAAAAAAATATTTCAAAATTAAAAGAAATAGTTGGAGAATTTGATTCAATAATTAAAAATGAATTAAGAACTCAAGATAGCAATGTAAGAGTTGAATTAAATGAGCAAGAGGAAATACCAACTGAAATGTTCTCAGCTGATTGCACTAGAAAAGCTATTGACATATTAAACCTAATACCAAATGGTGTTGATACAATGAGTGTTGATATGCCAGGACTTGTTCAAAGTTCAACAAATATAGGAGTTGTTACAACAACAGATAAAACTGTAGAGTATGACAGTGCAACAAGAAGTTCAGTTGCAACATTAAAAGATAATTTAGTTGAAAGAGCTAGAAGAATAGTAGAACTAGCTGGCGGAAGATTTGAAACTTCATCAGATTATCCAGCTTGGGAGTATAATCCAGAATCAGAAATAAGAGAGCTTGCAAAGGAAGTATATAAAAACTTAACTGGAGTAGAACCACACTTTACAGCAATTCATGCTGGAGTTGAATGTGGATTATTAAGTGAAAAAGTTGAAGGTGGACTTGATATGATATCATTTGGTCCAAATATGTGGGATGTTCATACTCCAGATGAGCATGTAAGTATAAAATCTATTGAAAATGTATGGAACTTTTTAATAGCACTTTTAAAGGAAATTAAATAATACATTGTTTATAAGGTGTCTTTGATAGGAAATTAATTCCTATCATAAGATGCTTTTTTTATTCTAAATAGAGTGTAAATCTTTCTTTGAATATAATTTTTAGATTTTTAAATGGAAGTAAGTTCACCTTGATGGATTTAATTTACAGTATTAAAAGAAGAAAAAATAGATATATTAAATATGTTTCTTTATTTAAAGGAACAACTTGTAATTAATAATGAAATTGTAAATCAAGGAGGATTTATTTATGAATGAAGATCACTTGCAAATTAATTATTTAAAAAGCAAGAATATTTGGATCATTATATTTGCTATTGCTATAGGAGTTATTTTTCAAAATAGCATTTATACTATAGCACAAGAAAGAAATGAAAATTATGAGTTAAGAGAAGAAGTTATACAATATGCTGAAGGGTTTATAGGTAAGCCTTATGTATTTGGAGCAGAAGGACCAGATGCTTTTGACTGTTCTGGGTTAACAAAATATGTTTATAAAAGATTTAATATAGATTTGCCACATTATACAGGAACACAATGGGGATGTGGAGAAGGGATATGTAAAAATGAATTAATGGAAGGAGATTTAGTTTTTTTTAATACTACGGGGAATGTAAGTCATGTTGGTATATACATAGGCGGAGATAGATTTATTCATGCACCATCTAAAGGTAATGGAGTTAAAATAAATTCTTTAAATGAAAAATATTATAAAGAACGTTATATAGGGGCAAGAAGAATGATCTAAAAGTTATAAAAATATATAAATTAGGAATATTTAATCCCATTTAAAAATAATATGTTATGTAAGTAATTTTAAATGGGGTGATATTGTGAAATACACAAGATATGATTTAAAAGCAAATAAAAAGAAAAATGAATGGAAAACTATGCCTATATTAATAATTATGGTTTGTATTTTAGCTATAGTAATAGGAACATTGATATTTAAATTGGTTTATCCTAAAGTAGCTCCTAAAGATGTGGCTTCGGGGATAATTAATAAAAATCAAAGTAATGAAGAAAATAAGACACCACCTATAGCAGTAGAAAGTCCTAAGGAAAAAGTTAATAATAACTTAGGAGTGAAAGAAGAATTTTTAACAGTTCAGTTTGGATATTATTCATCAAAAGAAAATGCAGAAAAAGTTAAAAGTGAAGTTGGAGAAAGTGCTGCCATTATAAAGGATGGAGAAAAATACAGAGTGATAGGATACATAGGAAAAGAAGAAAAAATCAATAAATATATAGAAGCTATAAAAAATAAAGGATTGGAAAGTAGTAAAGGTAAATTTTATATACCAAGTAATGAAGTCTGTGATAAAAAAATAATAGAAATTACAAATGGGTTATTAGAAATTATAGATAAAACAAAAGATGATAGTGTGAAGTCTGTAAAAACAGATGAATTTAAAGCGTGGGTTGAAAAACTTGAAGTTTGCAAAGAATGTAAGAATTCGGAGAATCTAGCAGTGTTGAAAAATGAAGTAAAGAACTTGCCAGAGGCAATATCTAAAAGCAATATAGAAAATTCTTATCAAATAATATTTAATTTATTAAATAAATTTAAATAAGAAAATTTTTTTAAGTTGTAATTAAATTTTAATAAATATACATTACTTATATATTATAATGGAATAGATTTTAAAGGGGAACTCTGAGCAATCAGAGTTCTTAAACTTTATTTGAATAATATTATATAAAGCAATTTTTTTTCTAAAAAAATCATTAAATTTTTTTCAAATAGTGATATATTTTTTCTTGTGTATAAAAATAATAAGTGATAAACTATATAGGATGACAAGGAAGGTTAAGTTTTAGGAATAAAATACCTAAAATATCGTTTTTTTCCCAATTACAGTTATAGGAGTGATAAGTTAATATGGAAATAATTTTGGCTTCAAAATCACCACGAAGACAGGAACTTTTAGGAAGAATTGTAAAAGAATTTACAATTATGAATTCTAATTTTGATGAGAGTTCTGTCATTTATAAAGGAGATCCAGAAACTTATGTTATGGAACTTGCTAAAGGTAAGGGAGAGATTGTTGCTAAAAATCTTTCAAAACCATCAATAGTAATCGCTTTAGATACCATAGTAGTAATAGACAACAAGGTATTAGGAAAACCAAAAGATGAAGAAGATGCAAGAAGTATGTTAAAGAGTTTAAGTGGACATAATCATAAGGTATATAGTGGTATATATATGATAAATACTGAAACTGGAAAATGTGACATAGATTTCGCAGAAACTACAGTGAGGTTTGCAAAGCTTACAGAATTAGAAATAAATAATTACATAGAAAGTAAAGAACCGATGGATAAGGCTGGAGCTTATGGAATACAAGGTTTAGGTGGGCTATTTGTGGAAGGTATAAATGGCTGTTATTATAATGTCATGGGATTACCACTTAATTTAGTTTACAAAAAACTTAGTTTGTTACTTTAATAAAATGGGGGAATATCAATTTATATAGGAAGTGTTTTAAAATATGTATAGAAATACTAAGATAAAAGATATTCCAAAGGAAGAAAGACCAAGAGAAAAATTACTTAATTTTGGAGTTGAAAGTTTAAGTGATAAGGAACTTTTGGCTTTATTGTTACGAACAGGGCAAAAAGGAGAAAGTGCTTTAAAACTTTCAGAAAGGCTTCTTGAACAAGTAAATGGAATTGAAGGTGTTTTTAATTCTTCATTAATATCATTAATGGATGTTAAAGGAATAAAAGAAGCTAAAGCATCGCAAATATTAGCTGCCTGCGAACTTTATAGGAGAGTTAAAAGAAAAGAGATGAAAAATTATAAAGTTAGTAGTCCAGAGGATATAGCGTATCTTTTTGAAGATTCATTTTTTATGGAGAATCAAGAAATTGTAAGACTTATTAGCCTAAATACAAAAAATATTGTTATATCTATTAAGGAGATATTTAAAGGCGGACTCAATAGTTCAATAGTTCATCCAAGAGAAATATTTAAGGAAGCTTTAAGTATGAGTGCAGCAGCGATAATACTATGTCATAATCATCCTTCTGGTGACCCAACGCCAAGTATAGAGGATGTTAATATAACCAAAAGAATTAAAGCATGCGGAGAGCTCATGGGAATAGAGCTTTTAGATCATGTAATATTAGGAAAAAATAAATTCATCAGCTTAAAACAAAAAGGAATAATATAGTCGAAAGGGGAATAGACATGGGTTTATTTGGAGTAGGAATGACGAAAGATATGGGGATTGATTTAGGTACAGCTAACACTTTAGTGTTCGCTAAAGGTAAAGGTATCGTTTTAAGAGAACCTTCAGTTGTAGCAATCAATAACCTAACAAAAAGAGCATTAGCAGTAGGTGAAGAAGCTAAACAAATGATTGGTAGAACACCAGGAAACATTGTTGCAATAAGACCACTTAAAGATGGAGTAATTGCAGATTTTGATGTAACACAAACAATGCTTAAAAGATTTATAGAAAAAGTAACAAGTAAAGGTGCTTTCGCAAGTCCAAGAATAATAGTTTGCTTCCCATCAGGAGTAACAGAAGTAGAGAAAAGAGCTATAGAAGAAGCTACTAAACAAGCAGGAGCAAGAGAAGTAATCCTTATGGAAGAACCAATGGCAGCTGCTATAGGAGCTGGACTTCCAGTAGATGAACCTACAGGAAGTATGATAGTAGATATCGGTGGTGGTACTACAGAAGTAGCAGTAGTTTCTCTAGGAGGAATAGTTACTAGTAAGTCATTAAGAGTAGCTGGAGATGAATTAGATCAATCAATCATCAACTATATTAAGAGAGAATATAATCTTATGATAGGTGAAAGAACAGCTGAACAAATAAAAATGCAAATAGGCTCAGCTTTCCAAATTGAAGGTCAAGAAGATGAAATAATGGAAATCAAGGGAAGAGACTTAGTAACAGGACTTCCTAAAATAGTAGAAATAAACGAAGGACAAATAAGAGACGCTTTAAGAGAGCCAGTATATGCTATAGTTGAATCAATAAAAACAACTTTAGAAAAAACACCACCAGAATTAGCAGCAGATATCATAGATAAAGGAATAATGTTAGCAGGAGGCGGAGCATTATTAAAAGGCTTAGATATGTTAATTAACCATGAAACACACATGCCTGTTCATATAGCTGAATCACCTCTTGATTGTGTTGCTTTAGGTACAGGAAAAGCATTAGATAAATTTGATTTAATCATCAAGCAACAAAGAGGATAAGTTAAATGAAATTTTTCAAAAATAAACTGGCAGTAACTATTATAGTACTGTCAGTTGCATTTTTAGTATTAATAATATACACAGCAAAAAGTGGTTCAGGTGTTATTTCTGATGCATTGGGTGAAACTTTTAATCCAATACAGAAGGTTGTTTATACAATAGGTGATAAATTTAAAACTGATTTAGATTTTCTAGCTAACTTCTCAGAAGTAAAAGCAGAAAATGCAAAACTTAAGGCAGAAAATATTCAACTTCAAAATGAATTAGTTGGATACAATAATTATAAAAATGAAAATGAAACTTTAAAAGAAGCTTTAAATTTTAAAGATGAGCATAACCAATTTAATTATGTAGGTGTTAATATAATTGGTAAAACAGGAGGAAGTTTCTTCAGCGGATACATTATCAATAGAGGAACAGACTCCGGAATACAAAAAAATATGGTTGTTATATCAGGAAATAGCTTAGTTGGTATAGTAACTGAAGCTTATAAGACATGGGCTAAGGTTGAAACTATATCAAATACTAATATAGCTGTTGCAGCTCAAGTAGAAAGTACTAGAGAATCATCAGGTATAGTTAAAGGATACCAAGATATGGGAACTATGAAACCTATGGTTCAAATATCAAATTTACCAATGACATCACAAATTAAAGTTGGAGATACTATCTTAACTTCAGGTCTTGGAGGTATATATCCTCAAGGTATAAGAATAGGAACAGTAGAATCAATTAGTCAAAATAGTACAGATGTTTCTAAGAGTGCTATAATTAAACCTTTTGCTGATTTTAGCACAATTCAGAATTTGGTAGTTGTAGTTCCTAAAAATCCAGTACCAGGAGATATAAATTATAATTAAAGAGGTTGAAGTTTATGAAGAGATTAATACAAATAATATTATGTATAGTATTATTCATAATAGATACTAGTATAATGCCTATATTTGGAATAAAAGGAGTTTATCCTAGCTTGCTATTTGTATTTGTCATATTATATTCTACAATTAACGGATATAAAGATGCAGTTATTTTAGGGAGTATTTCAGGAATACTTCAAGACATATATTTTTCCCATGTCTTTGGAATAAATGCTTTAGTAAATTTACTTTTATACGTTATTGCTGCATATATAGGTGATAAAACACTTAAGAACAAGGCAAGTATCCCAGTACTGACAGTTGGAGGATTAACAATAGTAAAATTTATAGCTGTTTTTCTAATTTGCAGATTGATAAAAATAAATGTAGATATAGAAAATATTTTAATTATAGTTCCATACAATTTTGTAGTTGGATTATTAATGTATAGCTCAGTATATGGAATGGCAAGAAAAAAACTAATGAAAAATCAATGGAATTTCAGTAAAAAATAGGTGATTAAATGAAAAAATTTAACTTCAGGAAGAAAAAAGCTGTTAGCAGATATCGAGTATTAATGATCATTTTTGTTATTATAGCTGTGATTCTAATTGCTAAACTTGTTGATATACAAGTGTTTAATCATCAAAGTTTTACAGAGCAGGCAGAAGGTAGAGCAACTAGTGTTATTACAATACCGGCTCCAAGAGGAAATATTTTGTCGGCAGATGGTGATTTATTAGCAACAAATAAATCAATAAATGTAATAACATTTACAGATACACAAGAATCTATGAATGATTTTTATAATACGATGAATACAGTTTTTGAAATGCTAAAAAATAGTGGAGATATTAACAAGGTTTCAGATGATTTCCCACTAAAAATAAACAGTGAAGGTCAAATGTATTTTGATTTTCCAATAAATAAAGAGAAAAATCCTACCGGATGGAATGACCAAGAAATTCAATTCATGTGGAATAGAGGAGTTGAAGGATCTGTAGCTAATAAATTATATCCAAAAGCTAATGGGACTTATACAACTGCTCAAAGAGAAGCAATAAATAAAATAATTCTTCAGTATACACCTGATGATATATTTTATGATTTAGTTAAGAGTTATGGACTTATAAATATGCTTAATATAAATAAGACATTAACTACAGCAGAACAAACAGCATTTACTAAAGCTTATCAAAAAATGTCAGGTAAAGAGGAAACCGAAATTCTTTTACAACATTATAGTTTACAAGAAATAAGAGAGTTTATGGTTGTTAAGGATCAATTAAAGTTAGAAAGTTATTCAGGTTATGATCCAATTGTTATAGCTAAAGGAATAAGTAAAGATACAGCTTTAATGTTTGATCAAAGACTTAGCAGTTTACCAGGAATAAATATTAGTAAACAATATGAAAGATATTATCCATATGGAACTTTAGCATCACATGTTTTAGGATATATAGGACATATTCCAGCTAGTGAAAGTCAAACTTATGAAGAGCAAGGATATAGCTCAAATGCTTTAGTTGGTATTTCTGGAATGGAAGCAGCTGAACAAGATGTTTTAAGAGGAACACCAGGAGAAAAGGTTGTTCAAGTTGATGCCCAAGGAAGAGCAACTAAAACATTATATACACAAGAGGCAGTTCCAGGGGATAATGTATATTTAACTATAAATAAAAATTTACAGTATTCAGCTGAAAGAGCATTACAACAACAAATGAACTTTATACAAAAATATGAAGGCACAGCAGCAACTAAAGCAGCTTTAGTTGCAGTAGATGTTCATACTGGAGGTATACTTGCTATGGTAAGTTTACCAAACTTTAATCCTAATGATTTTGCGTCAGGAAGCATAAGCCAAAAGGTTTATAATGAATATTTCGATCCAGACATAGCAAAATTAGGACAAGAGTTCATTGATAAGATGCATCTTAAAAAGACATTAAATCAAATGTTCCCAATAGGGCCAAATGGTCAAAGAGAAGACTTATATAATGTTCTTCCAGAACCAATGTTTGATAATGCAACAATGGGACTTGTAGCGCCTGGGTCAACATTTAAACCACTTATGTCAGTAGCTTCATTAATGACTGGAGTAACAACTCCAAGCTTTACAATTGCAACAACACCATATCCATATACTTATGAAGCTAAGCCAACTATATTTGGTAATGATCCACCACATGATAATAACTACTTTGGACCAGCTGTTGATTTAGCAACTGCCTTAGAGAGATCATGTGATACTTATTTCTACAATATGGCAGCTAAAATTTATTATAAATTTGGAGCTTCAACAAACGCCTTAGATGTGGTTGCAGAATATGCAGAAAAGTTTGGTTTAGGTACGCTTCCAGGAAGTAAGCAACCAGCTACTACAGGAATAGAGTTACCAGAGAACTTTGGTAATGCTTATAACTTCCAAGACTGGAAGGCTAATGAGATATTCTATTCTCAATGGAATTTAGTTGCTGACTTAAAAGCTGGTAAATTCCCAAGTCAAGGAGTTAGTTTTGTACCTGTTAATGTTGAAAAAGATTCAAGTGATCCAGCAGAATTAGCAGAAGCTAAAGCAACATTTAAGAAGACAGTATACTCTCAATTAAATAAAATTGGAGTAGAAGATATTCAAAGTAATGTGGCACAAACTGCATTCCAAAATGACTTAATAGGACAATTAAATAATATTTATAAATTATCATCACAATATCAAGAAGCCTTTAAGGCAGCTCAAGCGAAAGATCCAAAGTTAACTTTAGAAGCTAACTTACAAGCTACTGCAAGAGCAATTGATATATGGGTAGTATCAACAATGTACACAAGTATAAGAACACCAGCACAGCTTGGATATGCAGCAATTGGACAAGGTGCTAACGAATTTACTCCTTTACAATTAGCTCAATATACAGCTACTTTAGCAAATGGTGGTACTAGATATAAGTTACATTTACTTGATAAAATAACTTCTCCAACAGGAAAGCTTATATATCAATATAAGCCACAAGTTATGGATAAAATAAATATACCAACTAAAGACTTAAATGATATTAAGTATGGTATGTGGGAAGTTAATAATAAAATTAAGGGAACAGCAGCTATAGTAATGATGCAAGAAGGATTCCCTATACCTAGTGCAGGTAAAACAGGTACAGCTGCTCTTAATGCTAAGGTTGAAAAATCTGTAGGTAGAGCAGCTTGGGGTAACTATATTTCCTTTGCACCAGTTAAAGATCCTCAAATAGCAGTTGTAACAGTAATATACAATGGTATTCACGGATTCTTAGGAGCACCTGCAGCTAGAGCAGTTTATGAAACTTACTTTAGAGATGAAATTAAAACTAAATATCCATATTATCGTCCACATACAGATGATGGTAATGGTATTTTAGAAAATGATCCATATTCATATTATACTTATTCATTAGATCCACCAACACCAGATATAACTCTTAAAGGAACTTATTATCCTGTGTATGGTAAAGGTGATAAAGTTGTATATGAAACAGGAAATACAAATGATTCATATTCATAAGAATATAGGAGCTACTATAGGTAGCTCCTTTTTTTTGAAATAAATTTACAAAATAAATTACAATAATATCCAAAAGTTTAAACTTTATATGATATTATTTTAATATTTTGTATACTTTCTTTGAAAAGTAATAATCTAGCTAAAAAAAGCTATATAATAGTAAGTATAGAAAATAATAAAATAAAGTTACATTACATGATTTTAATAAGGGGGGAGGAACCGTTATGGCTTATAGATTAATCAAGTATATTTTATAAGTGATAGTGTAATATTATGAATATAAGATTAAATAAAAAAATAGTTATTTTTTTATATAAGTAAATTTAAAAAATCTATGAGCAGAATGTTTAGCATTACGGGAGTACATAAGGCTGATGAAAAAACTAAAATTAAATAAAAAAAATAAAAAGTCAGATAGATTTAATGGTCTAACTGGAATAATGTGCGTTATATTCTCCGTCATAGTATTAAAATTACTTTCTCTTCAAGTTTTTAATTACGAAGAGTTTAAGGAAAGAGCAGATAATAGATCTATGAGATTTATGTCTGATAAAGCTCCAAGGGGAAAAATCTATGATAAAAATGGTAATGTATTAGCAGCTAATAAGCAAACTTATACATTAACTTTTACTGAAACTACCGAGTCAAAAAAGAAGTTTTACAGCATAATGGATAAAGTCTTTAAGATATTAGATGATAATGGTGAAAAAATACAAGATAATATGGATTTAATAATAAATAAAGATGGAAATCTAGCCTTTGATTTTGGTTTTGAAAATGAAGAAAATTTAAAAGCAGCTGAATTAAGATTTAAAAAAGATAGAGGACTTGATGAGAAGGTCAGAAAAAAATTATATCCTAAAGCAGAAGGAGATTTAACAGCAGAACAAAGTGCAAAAATCGATGAGGTACTTTTAACAATAACTCCAGAGCAAGCTTTTGAGTATTTAATTGAACAATACGATATGAAGCAATTATTACTTAAAAATAAAACTTTCTCTAACGAAACTGAAGAGAAGGAGTTTAGAAAGGCTTTTAAAGAAGAATATAAAAACAAAACTGGAAAAGAAATTTTAGATGAGTTAAGAAAAACTTATAGTTTAGAGCAAATAAGAAAGTATATGCTTGTAAAAGATGCAGCAAAAATGCAAAGTTTTTCAAGCTTTAAGGATGTTAATTTAGCTCAAGGTATAAAAGATGATACAGCTTTTATATTTTATCAAAAATTAAGTGATTTACCAGGAATAAATATAAATCAAGATCCTGTAAGATATTATCCTTATAATGAATTAGCATCAAGTGTTCTTGGATATGTGGGTGCTATACCAAGTTCGCAAAAGTCAAAATATGTAGATCAAGGATATGATGTATCTAGCGATTTAGTAGGAAGATCTGGAATAGAAGCTGCTTTTGAAGCTCAATTAAAGGGGACAAAAGGTGGAGATATGGTTAAAGTAAATGCTCATGGCAGACCTATTGAAACTTTATATTCATTACAGACTGCTCCAGGAAACAGTATTACTCTTAGTATAGATAAAGATATTCAATCATCTACAGAGAGAATGTTAAAAACTCAATTAGAGTATATACAAAAAAATGTGGGAAAAGGCAAAAATGCTACAAGAGGGGCTGCGGTTGCATTAGATGTAAAAACAGGAAAGGTTTTATCTATGGCTAGCTATCCAAGCTTTGACCCTAATGTGTTTGCTAATGGAAATATACATTCAGAAAAGGCTAAAGAACTTATGAATCCTAATCTTGAAGAGTTTGGGAAAGAGTTCATTAGAAGAATGGGATTAAATAAAACTGTTGATGAGTTGTTCCCTAAGGATGAAAATGGTTTTAGACAGGATTTATATGATGTTTATCCAAAACCAATGTACAATTATGCAACGTTAGGTTTAACCCAACCAGGATCAACTTTTAAGCCACTTACTTCTGTTGCTGGATTAGAGGAGAATGTAATAGGACTTAATGAGACAGTAAGTGATGGAGCTGTTTTAGGTAGTGGTCTTAGATTTATAAAATATGCTGATTTAATAGGAACTCCAAAGGATAATAAGAATCATGGAACTGTTGATATTAAAGGAGCATTACAAAAATCTTGTAACTCATTATACTATGAAATTGGAGTTAGATTATACAGAAAATATAATAGTTCTGTAGAAGGATTAAATAGTATAGCTAAATATGCTTGGAGATTTGGTCTTGGAAAAGATCCAAAAAGTGATACTGTTGCTGGAACAGGAATAGAAATAGCTGAAAACTTTGGTAACACTTATAATTTTGAATCATTTAAAAAGAATACAATCTATTATATGAGATGGGATTTAGTTGAAGCAATGAGAAATGGTAAGTTTAAAGGTGGATATGAATTTACACCTGTTGAAATAGGTAAAAACGATTCAGATTCAGCTGAAGTTGCTAAAGCTAAACAAGATTACAAAAATATAATAGAGAAGTATTTAAATCAAATAGGTGAGCCTAACTTTGGAAGTATTGCTATGAAGGAAGAGTTTAAGGCAGAAGCTATAGCGGGATTAAAAACTTTATATAAAGAGCTTCCAACTTATAAGGAAACTATAGATAATAAAGTTAATAATTCAAAAGTATCAGCAGATGACGTATTTGAAAAGACAGCACAAGAAACTTATGATTGGATGACAACAACAGTTAAAATGTCAGCTACAACACCAGCTGAACTTGCATTTTCAGCTATAGGGCAATCAACTAATGCTTATACACCACTTCAATTAGCAAGTTATATATCAACTTTAGTTAATGGAGGAACAAGATATAAGGTTAGTTTAGTTGATAAAATATCAGATTATGAAGGTAATTTAATAGAAGAGGTTAAGCCTGTTGTATTAGATAAAATAGATATGAAAAAATCAACTGTTGATACTATAAAAGAAGGAATGAGAATGGTTAACCATGATCCTTCTGGAGGAACTGGTTATAGTGTGTTTGGGAATTTCCCAATACAAACAGGTGGTAAAACAGGAACAGCAACATTTAAAGCTGGTCAAGAAGAATTAGGAAGACAGGCTTTTGGTGTGTATGTATCTTTTGCACCAGTTGAAGATCCTCAAATAGCAGTAGCTGTAGTAATATATGATGGTATAAATGGTTATTTAGGAGCACCAGTTGCAAGAGCTATTTATGAAACTTACTGGAGAGATGAGTTAAAAGAAAAGTTCCCATCATATAAACCTAGAACTATGGCAGGGGATGAGTATACTTATACTTTAAATCCAGACTTACAAGATGTGAAAGATAATGAAGTCTTGTATAAGACAGAGACTAATGAGGATGAAGTAAAAGGTGAAATAGAAGAAAATAAAAATAGAATTGAATCAAATAACCCAACACCTACAGAAGAGAATGTAGACTAATAAAAAAGGTCAAATTACTATAAGATAAATCTTAAGGTAAGATTTATCAAGTAGTTATTTGGCTTTTTCTTTTTATCTATCTAATAGTGAGAAATTATAGTTTTTTTGATTGTTAAATTTAATATGAAATTAAAAAACATACAAAAATAGCTTTGTTAACCTAAAAAAAACAAAGTTTACAATAAATTGAATGATTTTTTTGATTTATAGCGAAATAAATACTTTAATAAGTGAGAAAATAACTATATAATAGTTATATGTGCAAAATAGAAAATATTTTGCATTTGAATAAACGAAACTTTGTATGCTTATTTTGGAGGTTATTAGTCACTATGCAAAATAGAGATATTATTATTAAAGGTAACAAACATGGATTAAATGCTGTCATAAATATGGATAAGTTTGGAGATTTTGAAGAGATGATGGAAGCTCTTCTAAAAAAACTGAGTTCAGGAAAGAATTTTTATAAAGGTGCTACCTTGACTATAACAACAGATTTAAAGCATATAAATGAAAGACAAATTTCAAAATTGAAAGATGCTTTATTTGATGAAATTCTAATTAAAGATTGCATTTTTATGGATGTAGAAGTGGAAGAAAAAGAAACCAAGTATTTTCAAGGGGTATATGAAGGAAGAACAAAATTTTTTAGAAGACCTGTAAGAAGTGGACAAAGAATAACTTATTCAGGGAATATAGTTATTATTGGTGATGTTAATCATGGTGCAGAAGTTGTCGCTCTAGGAAATGTAATAGTTTTTGGGACTATAAAAGGTCGTGTCTTTGCAGGGAATAATGGAAATCAAAAAGCAATAATATCAGCATTTTCTTTAGAACCAGAAATATTGTCAATAGCAGGGATAATGACAATTTCACCAGATGATTTTGAAAAGCCAAAATACCCTGAAATTGCAAGGTTAAAGGATGGAGAAATAATTGTTGAGCCATATCTTCCTAATAAGTATACATATAAAATATAGTGGAGGTAATAAAAAATGGGAGAGTCTATAGTAATAACATCTGGAAAGGGAGGCGTTGGAAAAACAACAACCACAGCTAATATAGGTACAGCATTAGCGTCTTTAGGAAAAAAAGTAGTGCTTATTGATGGAGATACTGGGCTAAGAAATCTTGATGTATTAATGGGGTTGGAAAATAGAATTGTATATACCATAGTAGATGTAATTGAGAATAAATGTAGAACTAAGCAAGCGCTTATAAAGGATAAAAGATTTCCAAATTTATTCTTATTACCAACAGCACAAACAAGAGATAAGGATGATATTTCAAGTCAACAAATGTTAAGACTTATAAGCGAGTTGAAGGAAGAATTTGATTATATATTAATAGATTGTCCTGCAGGAATAGAACAAGGATTTGAAAATGCTGTTGTAGGTGCTGATAAAGCAATAATAGTAGTTAATCCAGAAGTAACATCAGTAAGAGATGCAGATAGAGTTATAGGGAAGTTAGATCCAAAGGGATTAGACCCTCAAAAGGATCAAAAGTTATTAATTAATAGACTTAACCCAGAAATGACACAAAAAGGTGATATGCTAGATATACCTGACATAATAGAAATACTATCTGTAGACATTTTAGGGGTAGTACCAGATGACAAAAAAGTAACTATATCAACGAACAAAGGAGAGCCAATAGTATTAGATAAGGAATCAAGAGCAGGGAAGTTTTTCCTTAATGTAGCACAAAGAATTATTGATGACGGTGTGCCATTAATAAAACCAGAAGCTGCATCAGAAGGTGGTTTTTTTGCTAAATTATCTAGACTATTTAAGAAATAATGTAAACAAAAATATGGGGGGATAAATTTGTTTAAAATATTTTCTAGTAGACCCTCTCCGAAGCAAGTAGCCAAAGATCGCTTAAAGTTGATATTGATACATGATAGAGGAGAGCTTTCTAAGGAAACTCTTGATAAAATTAAGTTAGAAATATTAGAGGTATTGTCCAAATATATTGAGATTGATGAGGAAGACATTGACATTGCAGTAACCAAATCAAGTAATATAGAGGGAGAAACACCATCACTTATAGCTAATATACCAATAAAAAATTTGAGGGGAAGGTAAAATCGTAACTTTTTTTAAACTAAAACATTAGTGTTAGAAGCTACAATATAAATTAGAACAAAAAAACAAAAGTTGGAGGGCATCTAATGTTTAGAAATTTTAAATTAGATCCAAGACTACTTAAAGATATGAATTATAAAATTTTGTTCTCAACTATAGCTATAGCGTGTTTTGGGATATTTAACATATATCTAGGGACTTATGCTCAGTCGGGAATAGAATTTGCATTAAAGCAAGGCATATTTTTTATCATATCTTTAATAGTTATGTACTTTATGCTTGCATGGGATTACAATATAATCTATGGATATGTAGATATATTTTATTGGGGTTCCATAGTTATGCTTATTATAACTAGATTTATAGGAACTACAATTAATGGAGCTAGAGGATGGATCGTTCTTGGACCAGTCAGTATTCAGCCATCAGAGTTTGCTAAAATAGCAATGATACTTATGCTTGCAAAGCAATTAGATAAAATGGATATGAATATAAACAATTTCAGAAATCTACTTAAAATTGTGATATATGCAATAATTCCAATGGTATTTATCTTTGTACAGCCTGATATGGGAATGACAATGGTTTGTTTCTTTATTGTTGTTGGTATTGTATATTGTGCTGGTTTAGACTTAAGAATCTTGTTTTCTGGGCTTGCAGCAGTAATTGTATTACTAGTGTTAGTATGGCATACAAATATAATTCATCCATACCAAAAGCAAAGATTAAGTGGATTCTTACATCCAAATGAAAATAAACTTGGCATAAACCTTCAATTGAACCAATCAATGATAGGTATTGGATCAGGTGGTTTCACAGGAACAGGAGCTGACTTAAGTTCAGAAAGTGGTGGATATGCATCACAATTCGTTCCAGAAAAGCAAACTGACTTCATATTTACTGTAATAGGAGAACACTGGGGAACAATTGGAGCTGCTTGTCTTTTAATTTTATATGGAATATTAATAAAAGGAATGATTGATACAGGGCGACAAGCTAAGGATAACTTTGGAACTATAATTTCCATAGGCCTAGCATCATATTTCATATTTGCCATACTCCAAAACATTGGAATGACCATAGGTCTTATGCCTATAACAGGTATAACGTTGCCTATGGTGAGTTATGGAGGAAGTTCACTTTTAACAACTATAGCATGTATAGGACTTGTATTAAACATTAATATGAGAAAAAGAAGACTTCATTTTTAAAACTTTAGGGATTAGTTAAACTAATCCCTAAAGTTTTTTTTGTTCTATAAATAACTTT
The DNA here is from genome assembly GCA_963557775.1 of uncultured Sarcina sp. Classification (GTDB taxonomy): domain Bacteria; phylum Bacillota; class Clostridia; order Clostridiales; family Clostridiaceae; genus Sarcina. Next base: position 31,699 of record CAUWDH010000020.1, on the reverse strand, counting down.
ACTTAAATATAAATAAGTATATATAAACTTAATTTAGGTAGTGTTTTAACTTTATTTAAATATTTAATAAAATTTATCTAGAGCTATGAGACTAATTATTTACTATTTGAGGGAAAGGGAAGCAGTACAAAATCTAGATATTAGATAAAGTAAGAAATTTATAAATAAAAGTAATGGGTGATAAAAATGGGTAAATATGATAATGAGTATAGACATTATTATAGGAGAGTAAGTAAAAATAATGACTTTATACAGCCAGAAGAAAATCATGAACGAGAATTTGATTATGGATATGGAAATAAAAATAAAAATGATACTGGAAGTATTGTAACATATTTTTTTAAGGGGTTATTTGGAACTACTATAGCATCAATTATATTATTTGGAGGAATTATTGGAATAAAATATTTCCTTGGAGCAGAAGGGAAAAGACTTTATGATAATATGAAATTAACCATAGAAGAAAAGGGAAATCATAAAGAGGCTATTTCAAAATTTATTAGCAAATTGAATATATCTGAAAATGTTGGTAAACTCAGTAATAAAAATAATGAAAAAATAAAAAAAGAAGAAGAAGTCAAAGAAGAATTAAGTAATGATTCACAGACTGTATCATCCTTTAAGTTAAATAATAATAGTATTGTCACAAAGGAAGAAGGAGAAAAAATAAAATCTGATGATAAGAGGACAGTTAAAAATTATAGCGAAGTAGAAGAACTTAATAATAACATAATTTTTAAAGATGCTCATGGTGAAGTTATAGCTTTATTAGATGGTGAAGTAGTTGCTGTAAGTGAAGATAATGGAGAGCAAGTAGTAGAAATAAAGTATGAAAATGAGCTAAAAGGGATTTATTATAATGTGGGTAAAGCAAAGGTTGCTAAAGGAGAAAAAATTTTTAGTGGAGAAATAATAGGACAAAGGGAAAGCAAAGGAGATGTAAAACTAAAGATGAAAAAAAATGAAAAATATTTTAGTTTTAAAGAATATTTAAATATAAATCATAGTAAAAATTAAGAGTAGCAGTTAATAGGAGTGTAAAATATAAAAATAAGCAAGTGGATAATTCCACAGTTATTAATTTTTTTTATAATAGGTAAAAAGAACTTTATATTGGGATTTCTTTTTATAATAATACATGAATTTTCTCATTATATAGTGGCATTAATACTAAAAATAAAGGTTAATCAATTCAATATACATGGATTTGGTGCTTCATTAGAAATTGAAGATTATGATGGACTTGATATAAGCGATGAATTTATAGTTGCTTTAGCAGGACCTATAGCAAATTTAATTTTGGCTTTTACATCTTATTTGATATTAGAAAACTATGGTATTAAATGTTTTAAGGATATAATGGAAATAAATTTAACTTTGGGACTATTAAATTTATTGCCAGCCTATCCCTTAGATGGAGCTAAAATTTTAAGATGTATTTTAGCAAGATTATTATTGTATAAAAGTGCTAATAGATTTATGGTTTATATTAGTATTTTAGTTGGTTTTTTTATAGTAATATTAGGAGGAATTTTAATTCCTAAAAATTTAATAAATATAAATTTAATTGTAATAGGAATATTTATTATATTTATAAGCTATAAAGATAAGAATAAATCAATGTATATAGTTTTAGATCAACTAATAAAAAAACAAATAAGATTTAAAAATAAAAAATACATGATAAACCAACCTATTTCCGTACATTATGAAGAGACTATGCTCTCTATTATTAGTTATATAGAAAAAAATAAATTTAATGTTTTCTATGTTCTTAATGATGAAATGAAATTGTTGTATGAAATAAGAGAAGATGAGATTTTTGAAATAATTAAGGAATATGGAAATATTACTTTAGAAGAATATTATAGAAAATTAAAAGAAAAGTAAGGCTATTAATAGATAAAAATGAAATTAATTGAATTCCATTTTTATTGGTTAATAGCTTTATTTATGATAAAATTAAAAGATATTATTTAACTTAGAAAAATAATATCTTACTAGATGTTAATTGATTATTAGACAAAGAGAGGATTAATTTCTTTGGTCTGAATATTAGAGATAATCATTTAGAAGCATGAAGCTTTTATATTCTATTTATGGGAAATAGAAGAATTATAACTGCTAGCTATAAGATAAACGTAGACTTAATTCAGGTGGAGTTTTGACTCTATCTGAATGCTTAGTCGTAGTTATCTAGAAGCGTGAGGCTGTTTATTTCCTACTTAAGTGATTATCTAAAGCTTGATTTAGTTATAGGAACTTACTTAGCGAGCAATGCGAGTGGAGTTTCCTTTAGAACATAGGAGTATTACAGACTCTAGCTATCAGATAAATGATTAACTTAAAATATAGGAGGATTAAGATGATAAAAATAACTGATGATATTCTATATAAAGTAGAAAAACCTTCTAGATATGTGGGTGGAGAACTTAATCAAATTATAAAAAAACCAAAGGATGTAGATATAAGATTTGCTTTTTGTTTTCCAGATGTATATGAAGTTGGTATGTCTCATTTAGGTTCAAGAATTTTGTATCATACATTAAATCAAAGAGAAGATACATATTGTGAGAGAGCTTATGCTGTATGGCCAGATATGGAAGCATTAATGAAAGAAAATAATATTCCCTTATATACCTTAGAAACGAAGGATCCATTAAATGAATTTAATATATTAGGTTTTACTCTTCAATATGAAATGAGTTATACAAATATATTAAATATGCTTAATATGTCTGGAATTCCTATAAGAGCATCAGAAAGAACTAATGATGATCCTATAGTAATGGCAGGAGGACCATGTGCTTACAATCCAGAACCGCTTCATGATGTAATAGACTTTTTCCAATTAGGAGAAGGTGAAGAGGGATTAAATGAGGTTTTAGATGTCTATGCTTCAATGAAGGATAATTTTGATAGAACGGAATTCTTAAGAGCAATATCAAAAATAGAGAGTGTTTATGTACCATCATTATATGAAGTTGAATATAATGAAGACAATACTATAAAAGAATTTAAACCTAAGTATGATGATGTTCCTAAAACAATCAAAAAGAAAATAGTAACAGATTTTGATAAAGTTCCATTCCCAGAGAAGTTAATAGTTCCTTACGGAGAAATTGTCCATGATAGAGTAGTATTGGAACTATTTAGGGGATGTACTAATGGATGTAGATTCTGCCAAGCAGGAATGATATATAGACCAGTAAGAGAAAAAACTAGATCAACTTTAATAGAACAGGCAAGAAAAATGTTAAAAGCAACAGGCTATGATGAAGTTTCTCTTGTTTCTTTAAGTACATGCGATTATTCAGATATTCAAGCTTTAGTAACAGAACTTATTGCAGAACATGGAAAAGACAATGTAAGTGTTGCTTTACCATCAATTAGAGTAGATGCTTTTTCTGTTGATTTATTAAAAGAAATACAAAAGGTTAGAAAAACAGGATTAACTTTTGCACCAGAAGCTGGATCTCAAAGAATGAGAGATGTTATAAATAAAGGTTTATCAGAGGAGAGAATTTTAGAAGCAGCTAGAAATGCTTTTGAATCAGGTTGGAGCACTTTAAAATTATACTTTATTTTAGGATTACCATATGAAGAAATAGAAGATGCAGAAGGTATAGGGCAACTTGCAGAGAAAATAGCAGATGAATATTTTGCTGTTCCTAAAGAAATTAGAAATAAGGGATTAAAGATAACAGTAAGTACATCAATATTAATACCTAAACCATTTACACCGTTTCAATGGGCTCCTATGGAAAAGATGGAGAGTGTAACTGAAAAAATAAAGGCTGTTAAGAATAGTATTAAGAGTAAATCTATTCATTATAAATATCATGAACAAGAAACATCATATATGGAAGCTGTTTTTGCGAGAGGTGATAGAAGAGTTTGTGATGTTTTAATAAGGGCATTTGAAAAAGGTGCTAGATTTGATGGATGGTCAGAATACTTTAATTTTAATTTATGGTTAGACGCTTTAGAGGAATGTAATGTTGATGGTGATTTCTATGTTTATAGAGAAAGAACTTATGATGAAATATTACCATGGGACTTTATCAATATAGGCGTAGATAGAAGTTACTTAGAAAGAGAAAATGAAAAAGCAAAAAGGGCAGCTTTAACTCAAAATTGTAGAATTGGATGTACTGGTTGTGGAATAAACGTAAATTTTAAGGAAGGGAAGTGTTTTGAAGGTGCGATATCTAATCAAATTCACTAAAGGAAGTAACATAAAATTTATATCTCATTTAGATTTGACAAGAACAGTTCAAAGAATAGCAAAAAGAACTGAATTACCAGCTGAATATTCAACAGGTTTCAATCCACATATGGAGCTTTCTATAGCTCAACCTTTATCAGTTGGTGTTTATTCAGAAGGAGATTACTTAGATTTATTATTACTTGAAGATATGGACTGTGAAGAGGTTTTAAGACAATTAAATGAAGAAAGTACAAGAGATATAAAATTCTTAACAGCTTCAAAAACTCCGATTATTCATAATGTAAAAAAGGTACCACCAGCAATGGCACTTCTAGATGCTGCTGACTACAAAATAAAAATAAAATACAATGATGCTAATAAGTTAGAGGAAGAAATAGAAAAATTATTAAATAATGAAGAATTTAATATTTTAAAGAAAACTAAAAAAGGTGAAAAAGTAGTAGATATAAAACCTCTAGTTAAAAAGTTTAATTATGAAATTGAAGGAAATACTTTAGTTATAAATACTATGGTTGCTTGTGGAAGTAGAGAAAATCTTTCACCAGATTTACTAAGTAGATATATAAAAGATAATACATCTAATGTAGATGAAGAGGCATTTACAGAAATAGTTAGACTAGAAATGTATGGTTATAAAAATGAAAAGTTAGTACCTTTATATAAATATGTAGATTAAGAATGAAGGCGAATAAAATGAAAGAAATTTTTATAGAGCAAAGAGAAAAAACATTAAGAGTGGCCATAAAGGAAAATGGCAATTTAAGTGAATGTTATATAGAAGAAGTAAGTGAAGAGCCAACAGTTGGAGAAATATATAAGGCTGTAGTAAGAAAAATAGTTCCAGCTGTTAAAGGTGCTTTTCTTGATATAGGAAAAGAAAAGGAAGCATATATTCAATTATCATCTAAATTAAGTGAAAAGATAAAATGTGGAGATGAGATTATAGTTGAAGTAGTAAAAGAACCTATAGGGAAGAAGTGTGCTAAGGTTACTTCAAACTTTACAGTTACGGGTAAATATTTAGTCATAGAAAGTAAAAATAAGGACATAAATATTTCAAAGAAAATAGAAAATAAAGAATTTGAAAAATTTATCTTAAATAATTTAAAAAAGCCAAATGATGTAGGGGTTACTATAAGAACTATAGCAGAAAATACTTCTTTAAACTTAATTCAAAAAGAATTAGATGAATTATATGAAAAGTATAAAGAAATAGTTAGAGAAGGAAAATATTCTTTAAATCCTAAAAAGCTACATGAAAATAATGGACTTTTAAATAAAGTTATTAGAGAAAGTAATAGTGAAAATACAAGTAAAATAGTAGTTGATAGTGAAGAAGATTATGAATTAATAAAAGAAAGTCATTTAGAAGTTGAATTTCATAATGAAATAAGAACAATATTTGATTACTACAATATAGAAAAAGAAATACTAAGTCTTAGAAATTCAAGAGTTAACTTAAAATGTGGCGGAAACATAGTAATAGAAAAAACAGAAGCTATGTATGTTATAGATGTAAATTCTGCTAAGAATATTTCAGGAAAAAGTAAAGAAAAAAATGCAGAAGAAACAAATATTGAAGCTGCTAGAGAAATATTAAAACAAATAAAACTTAGAAATCTAAGTGGAATTATAATAGTTGATTTCATTGATATGTATAATGAAGAGGCTAAAGGGAAAATCATAAACATATTAAAAGAAGGACTTGAAGGTGAAAAGCAAAAGTCTACTGTGTTTAACTTTACTCCATTAGGTATAGTTCAAATTTCTAGAAGTAGAATAGGAAAGAGTATTGATGAATATATAGAAGAAGACTGTAGTAGATGCCATGGACTTGGAAAAGTATTAAAGCTTTCATATATTGAATTATTGCTTAAAAATGAAATTATAAGATGGCAATTAGAAAGTAAAATAAATGATTTTCATGTAAATTTAAATAAGATTTACGAGAGCGATATTAGAGGAAATATATTTGAATTTTTGAAATCAATAGGAGCTTTAACAGTGAATATTTACCTAACCTTTGATGAAAATAAAGAAGGCTATACTATAGAGCCATTAATATTTAAAAACCAAATAAGTAATTTAAGTGAATATCTTGTTAAAAACATCGAAAAATATTAAATTATCCTTTACTTTAATATTTAACTATGATAGAATTGCTTTAGTAAACCGCTCACGAATAGGTTCCAGAAAATAGTTAAATCTATTACCTTAAGTGGCGAGACCGTTATGAGGAGGTGTTTTTTAATGTACGCAGTATTAACTACAGGTGGAAAACAATACAGAGTTCAAGAAGGAGACGTATTATTCGTTGAAAAACTTAACGCTGAAGTTGACTCAACTGTTGAATTAACTGAAGTTCTTGCAGTATCAAAAGACGGAGAATTAAAAGTTGGTGCTCCAGTAGTAGAAGGTGCTAAGGTTGTTGCTAAAGTTTTAGCTCAAGGTAAAGCTAAGAAGGTTGTTGTATTCAAATACAAACCTAAGAAAGACTACAGAAGAAAAAATGGTCACAGACAACCATACACTAAAATAGTTATAGAAAAGATTGAAGCATAATGATCAATATTAGAATTCAATCTAGAAATAACAATATAATTTCATACACCATAAAAGATCATGTACTTAGAGATAGAGATGCTATCCTTGTAGGAGAAGCTTATGATATGATATGTAATTCTGTATCAGTTTTGTCACAAAGTGCAATTATCGGGTTGGATGAAGTTTTAAAGCTGAATGTAAACTATGAAATGGCTGATGGATACATACATCTTGATTTATCTGAATTTACTTTAGAAGAAATTGAGAAAGCTCAAGTTTTATTAAAAACATTTGAGAAAAGTCTTGAAAGCGTAATTATTAGTTTAGATCAGAGTTTTGGTAAGAAAAAACGTTGTAAATATATAGATTTTAAAAAAGAGGAGGTGTAATGATATGTTAATAATGAACCTTCAATTATTCGCTCATAAAAAAGGAATGGGTAGTACTAAGAACGGAAGAGACTCAGAATCAAAAAGATTAGGAGTTAAATGTGCTGACGGTCAATTCGTTTTAGCTGGAAACATCTTAGTAAGACAAAGAGGAACAAAAATCCACCCAGGTACTAACGTAGGTAAAGGTGGAGACGATACTTTATTTGCTAAAGCAGATGGTGTTGTTAAATATGAGAGAATGGGAAGAGACAAGAAGAAAGTTTCTGTTTACCCAGTAGAAGTAGAAATAGCTGAATAATCTGTTATTTTAAATAAAAGCATCCTATATTCTAGGATGCTTTTTTAAAATACAGATTCTTTTAAACTTTAAAAAAATAAAGAGTTTATCTTAGAGCTAAAACTATATGTAAATTAAATTTTAGTTTATGAAGAGAGTTGATTAATATTTTCTAAATGAAAATTATATTGACTAGCTAAAGAGTAAAAAGGTAATAATATTAAAAAAGAAAGGTGATGAGAAGTATGTTTATAGATAAAGCCAAAGTCTTTCTTAAATCAGGTAATGGCGGTCATGGTGCTGTTTCCTTCAGAAGAGAAAAGTATGTTCCACTTGGTGGACCAGACGGTGGAGATGGTGGAAAAGGTGGAGACGTAATATTAAGAGTTAACACACAAATGACTACTCTACTTGATTTTAGATATAAAAGAAAATTCGTAGCAGAACCAGGGGAAAATGGTGCTGGTTCAAAATGTTACGGTAAAGATGGTGAAGATAAAATAATAGATGTTCCTATGGGAACTGTTGTAAGAGATGCTGCAACTAATAAAGTAATGGCTGACCTTTCACATGAAGGTGATGAATTTGTTATTTGTAGAGGTGGAAAAGGTGGAAAAGGAAACTGTAAGTTCTGTACACCTACAAGACAGGCACCAAACTTTGCAGAACCAGGAATGCCAGGGGAAGAGTTTGAAGTAGTATTAGAACTTAAGTTATTAGCTGATGTAGGATTACTTGGTTTCCCGAACGTTGGAAAATCAACTCTTTTATCAGTAGTTTCAAAGGCTAAACCTAAAATAGCAAACTACCATTTCACAACATTAAAACCAAACTTAGGTGTTGTTGCAGTACCAGGAATAGAACCATTTGTAATGGCAGATATCCCAGGTATAATTGAGGGAGCTTCTGAAGGTGTTGGTCTTGGATTAGAATTCTTAAGACACATAGAAAGAACAAGACTATTAATTCATATAGTAGATATTTCAGGAGTTGAAGGAAGAGATCCAATAGAAGACTTTATAAAAATAAATGAAGAGCTTAAGAACTATGATGTTAAGCTTTGGGATAGACCTCAAATCGTAGTTGCAAATAAGGCTGATATGTTATTTGATGAAGAAGTATTTGAAAACTTTAAAAAAGAAGTTAATAAAATGGGCTTTGATAAAGTATTCAAAATGTCAGCGGCAACTTCACAAGGTATAGAAGATGTGATGAAGGAAGCAGCTAAAATGCTTAAGGAAATTCCTGTTACTGATCTTTATATTGCAGAAGAGGAAAGATATATCCCAGAAGATAAGAAGTTTACATATACTATAACTCCAGTAGAAGAAGATGGATTAAAGGTTTATGTAATAGAAGGTTCATTTGTTGATAGATTACTTATGGCAGTTAATGTTTACGATCCAGATTCATTAAGATACTTCCATAAAGTACTTAATAACAAAGGTATCTTACAAGAATTAAGAGATATGGGAATCGAAGATGGAGACATGGTAAGATTAGATGACTTCGAATTCGAATACTTAATGTAATAAAATCGGAGGAAAGAAAATGATAACTACAAAGCAAAGAGCTTACTTAAGAAGTTTAGCAAATAGAATGGACCCAATATTCCAAGTTGGTAAAAATGGAATAGAAGATAATTTTATAAAGCAAGTAGAATCAGCTTTAGAAGCAAGAGAGTTAATAAAAATAAAAGTTTTAGAAAATAGCGGATTAACAGCTAGAGAAGCTTCAGAAATAATATGTGAAGAAATTGGATGTGAAGGAATTCAAGCTATTGGGAGTAAACTTGTATTATTTAAGCAATCAGAGAAGAAACCTAAAATAGAGTTACCTTAATATTTTATAATTAGCAGGCTTTGCCTGCTTTTTTTATTTTTTGCTTAAATTTTCTATAAAAAGATGAATTTATGGGTATAATGAGAAGAGTAGAATGGATTTTGATTTTTTATAAAATGGAGGAGTTTAAATGAAGGAGATAATTGAATTTTTAACTAATAATTTAAGTGAAAAAAGATATAAGCATGTTTTAGGGGTTGCTAAAACAGCAAAAGAATTAGCAACTTTAAATGGTGTTGATGAAAATAAAGCAGAACTTGCTGCTATGCTTCATGATATAGCAAAGGAAATGCCTGTAGATGAACAAATGAGAATTTTAAAGAAAAATAATTTTAATATTACAGAAATTGAGAAAGCTTCATTGCAAGTTCTTCACGGTTTTGTAGGTGAGTTTTTAGCAAAGGAAAAATTTAATATAAATGATGAAGAAGTATTAAAAGCAGTAGCTTATCATACTACAGGAAAAGCAAATATGACTAAACTAGAAAAGATAATATACATAGCTGACTATATAGAGCCAACTAGAAATTACCCTGGAGTTGAGGAATTAAGAGAAGTAACCTATAAAGATTTAGATAAAGGGGTTCTTATGGGGATAAATAATACTATTAAGTTACTTTTAGATAAAGATGATGTTATACATCCATTAACTATAGAAGCTAGAAATTACTTACTTACTAAGGATTGTAAGGTTACTTATTACTTATAGAAAGTAACAATAGTATTATATGTACAATTAATAAATAAACATAGATTAATTGAGGTGGAGTTTTAACTCTATTTCAGTATTTAGTGGTCATTATCTAGAAGTGCGAGGCTGTTTATTTCCTATTTATAAAGGATTACAGCCTCTAGTTATGAGATAAAATATACTATTTAGAGGTGAATTTCAAATGAAAAAGGGAAGATTAAAAAAAATAATTATAGGAAGTTTTATAGGGATTTTTTCGCTTATTTTTGCTCTTATAATAGGAATCTTCTCTTATATTTATATGAATTATGGAAAAGAAGTTAAGGAAATTGTAGATATTACTAATAATATTAAAAATGAAAAAATAGAAGTTTCAAAACCTCTAAATGTATTAGTTTTAGGTCTTGATATAGGGGATATAAATAATAAGAATGATAATAGTATAAAAAGGACAGATACTATTATGTTAGTACATTATGATCCAACCATACCTAAGACAGATGTACTTTCTATACCTAGAGATACTATGTTTTATTATAAAGGAAAACGAAATAAAATAAATGCAGCTTATCCTATTGGTGGGGATGAACTGATAAAATCCACTGTAGAAAATATGTTAGATACTCAAATAGATAATATTATTAAAGTAGACTATAATGCTTTTAGAGAAATAATTGATGCAATTGGTGGAGTTAAGATGTATATTGATAGAGATATGAACTATGATGACCCAAGTCAAAATTTAAGTATTCACTTTAAAAAAGGAGAAACTGTACTTTTAGATGGAAAAGCAGCTGAAGAGTTTTTTAGATGGAGAAAGAATAATGATGGAACAGGGTTTATAGATGGAGATATGGGAAGAATAAAAAATCAACAAAAATTAATGAAGAAGGTTTTTCAAAAATGTATTTCACCATCCATAATATTAAAAATAGATGACATAATAGATGTCATAAAAAGAAATGTAGATACTGATATGTCTTTTGAGAGAATGGTTGCTTATGGTACAACTTTAGTAAAGTTAAAAGAAGATAGTATTAAAATGCATACTTTAAAAGGTGAACCTAAGTACATAGATAGATTGTGGTATTTTATTTACAATAAAGAAGAAAATGCTGATATAATAAATACGTTAAATCATAGAACAATGGTAATAGATTAATATTAGTAGAGTTTTAAATAGTTATTTAATTTAGGAGAAGATTAAGTTAATGAGTAAAATAAACAAAGAAATAAGTGAAATTTATGATAAAGTTAAAATAAGAGAATATTTAAAAGAAGAATTAGGATTATCAACAAGATTTATAAAAAAAGCAGCTATAGATAGAAGAATTTTAATTAATGGAAAATCAGTTAAAATGAATTATGTTTTAAGTAAAGGTGAAGAATTAGAAATAGAATTATCAAGAGAAGAAAGCCAAGATATAGAGCCAGAAAACATAGATATTGAAATTATTTATGAAGATGAAGACATAATAGTAATAAATAAAAGACCTTTTATGGTAGTACATCCAACTAAAAGTCATCAAAGTGGAACTTTAGCTAATGGAGTGCTCTATTACTTTAAAGAAACAAACCAAAATTGTATAGTTAGATTAGTAAGTAGATTAGATATGAATACTTCAGGGCTAATAATAATAGGTAAAAATCAATTTGCACATATGCAATTATCTCAAGAAATGAAAACAGAAAAATTTCAGAAAAGATATTTAGCATTAGTTCATGGAAACCTTAAAGAAAAGGAAGGAACTATAAATAGACCTATATATAGACCAACTTTAGATTCTATAAAAAGAACTGTTGATGAAAGAGGGCAAGAAAGTATAACACATTATAAAGTTATTGAAAGTTTTGAGGGTGCTGACCTTGTGGAATGTCTTTTAGAAACAGGAAGAACTCATCAAATAAGAGTGCATTTAAGTAGTTTAGGGCATCATATATTTGGAGATGAACTTTATGGTGAAGAATTTGATGATAGCAAATATATAAACAGACAAGCATTACACGCATCAGGATTAGATTTTTATAGCCCAAGAACTAGAAAGAAATTAGAATTAAGGTCAGAATTACCTTATGATATGAAAGAATTAATAGACAAATTAAAATAGCATAGAGTATTTTAGATAGGTGGTGAGTTGCCTATCTCTATAGTTAAAAAGAAGAGAGGACGTATCTGTCATTTGATACATCCTCTCTTTTTTTTATATTTAATCATATTTGTTTTTTCTACCTCCAAACAATTGTTTAGGAGTTCTTTTTCTTCTAAATCTTATAGAAAATCTTTTAGTATTTCTTCTGCCAAAAAGACCTGATGGTTTAGTAGGTTTGAATAAGAAAAATAATAAAATTATAATAATTAAACTTACTATAGAATAAATAACTTTATTATCAGATATATTATTCAATATTTTATTAAATGTACTATATTCAACAGTAGCACCAGAAACTAGTGGTAATGAAGTATAAGAAGAATTACCAATATAAATTTCTGAATTTAGTATAACATCACCTTTATTAACTGTTTGACGACTTAAATCTTTTTTTTCTATTTTTATAGATGGTTTAAGTGTATTTTCTATATCACTTTTTGAACTAGATTGGTTTAGTTTGTTTGATTCACTAACATAAAAAACATCAGTTGAAGCAAGTAAGGGAATTTCCTTTTTTTCATTTATTTTAAAAGTGGATACCTTATCACCTTTGTTATATAGCTTAATTAAATTAAAGTTATCGAAGCCATAGTTAAAAAGGTCTATGGTATCTTTAAATAATGAAGCTTTATCTTCATATCTGAAAATTGTTAGTATAAGTTTTTGTCCATTTTTTTCAGCTATAGCTGTATAAGTAAATCTTGATTTGGTAGTGTAACCAGTTTTACCTGCAATTAAAGGTTCATAATAGTTAGAACTTGTAGGATATAATAAAGAATTAATATTATTAACCCATTTGCTTTGGTTATCAACTTTACTAACAGGTAATTCACAACTAGTAACTCTTGATATTCTAATGAAATCTTTATTTTTAGATACTTCTTTCATTATTAGAGCCAAATCATAAGGGGTTGTTAAGTGTTCATTCTCAAATAAACCACTAGAATTTACAAAGTGAGTGTTATTAGCACCTAAGCTTTTAGCTTTTTCATTCATCATTTTTACAAAGTTTTCTTCAGTGCCAGCTATATGTTCAGCAAGAGCTACAGCACAGTCATTAGCAGATTCTAGTAATAATCCATGTAATAATTCTTCAACAGTATACTGGTCTCCTTCTTTTAAGGCAATAGAACTTCCCTCAGCAAAAGGTGGATTTTTACCAACTGTTACTATATCTGAAAGCTTTGAATTTTCTAAAGTTAATAGAGCTGTTAGTACTTTTGTAGTTGAAGCGGGAGGTAATTTCATATTAGCATTTTTAGATGCTATTATTTTTCCTGTTTCTGCATCCATAAGCATCATTCCCTCTCCAGCAACAACTGGGGGTTCTGGTGAAGCTATTGCCAATTTACCAAAGCCAAAAAAAGATGAAAATAGTATTAGAGGCAATAGGATTCTCCTTGTAATATTTCTCATTGGAATCCTCCTAATTTATCAGGTTATATAATTTTTATAGTATTAATAAAAATATATTTAATTTATTTATATATTTTCAATATTTCAATAATTATAACTAAATAAAGGTAAAATATACATTATTATAATTCTAACCATTTAGATAAATTATACACTAAAAATTTTATTATAATCTATAAATTTATATAAAATTGTCAATAATTTAATTAAAAATATATAAATATAATCTAAAATTAGGGGGTTTTATGAAAAATAAAGAAAAAATTATTGGAGCTATAGTATTACTTGGACTAACTATGTTTATTTTTATAGGAGTTCTTCAAAGTAGGAAACCAACAAATTTATCAGAAATGGAGATAAATGGGAATTTTATGGAGGGTAACTCTAAAAACACATCTTCAAATATTATAGATTTAGGAGAAGATAATGAGAAAGAAATTTCTAAGGAGAATAATTCTAAAATAATAGTTGAAATAAAAGGGGAAGTAGCAAAACCTGATGTTTATGAATTAGAGGCAGATAGTAGAATAAATGATTTGATAAATTTAGCTGGAGGAATAACAGAAAATGGAGATATAGAAAACATAAATAGAGCAGGAATATTAAATGATGGAGATTGCATTATTATTAAAAATATAAAGGCAAAAAGCCAAGAGAGTGAAGAGAAAGTAGAAAGTGTATCTTCTAATAATAATTTAAAGAATAAAAATAGAAAAATAAATATAAATTCAGCAAAAGAAGAAGAGCTTATGACTTTAATTGGAATTGGAGAAACTAAAGCAAGGAGTATAATAGAATATAGGAGTAAGAATGGAAAATTTGCTTCTATAGAACAATTAGCAGAGGTAAATGGTATAGGCATTAAAACTGTTGAAAAGCTAAAGGATAAAATAACTATAAAATAAGAATAAAGTAATACCTTATGTTATAATTAATAGTACAAAAACTAGTATTTAGGGAATTAAGTTGTTTATTAATATTACTTAAAGACTAGAAAAAGTTAAAATATAATGACCTAAAAAATAGGTATAACAATATAGAGTGAGGTGATTATGTTATGAATAAGAAGGTAAAATTAACTTCTCTAACTAAATCAGGAGGATGAGCAGCTAAAATGGGGCCGGAGGCTCTTTCAAATATATTAGGAAATATACCTAAGATGGTAGATAAAAATTTAATTGTAGGAATTGATACCTCTGATGATGCAGCAGTATACAAATTAAGTGATGAAATAGCAACAATTCAAACCTTAGACTTTTTTACTCCTATGGTAGATGACCCATATACTTTTGGTCAAGTTGCAGCGGCAAATTCACTTAGTGATGTTTATGCTATGGGAGGAAAACCAATAGTGGCATTAAATATAGTAGGTTTTCCAAATTGTTTAGATCCAAAAATATTAGGTGAAATCTTAAGAGGTGGAGCTGAAAAAGTTTTAGAAGCAGGAGCTGTAGTTGTAGGAGGTCATACTATAGAAGATGAAGAACCTAAATATGGTCTTTCTGTAACTGGAATTGTTCATCCAGATAAAGTTCTAAGAAATTATGGATCAGAGACTGGAGATATAATAATCTTAACTAAGCCACTTGGTAATGGAATGATTAGTAATGCATTTAAAGGGGGAATAGCCTCTGAAGAAGCATATAATAAACTAGTTAAAAATATGACTTATTTAAATAAATACGCCTGTGAAATAATACTTAATTATAATATAACAGCATGTACAGACATAACTGGCTTTGGACTTATGGGACATATATTTGAAATGGCTAAACCATCAAATAAAACATTTAAACTGTTTAAAGATAATATACCTTATATAGAAGAAGCTAAAGAATATTCAGCTATGGGATTTGCAGCTATAGGAGTTTATTCTAATAAGGAGCATTTAAAGGGACAATATGAATTAAAGAATGTAGAAGGTTGGCTTGAGGATTTATTATTTGACCCACAAACTTCAGGAGGCTTAGTATTTACATGTAAAGCAGAAGACTTCGTTGATATAATTTCAGAATTAAATAAATTAGAGATTAAAAGTGAAGTAATAGGAACTGTGGAAGATTTTAATGGAGAAACTTATATTTTAGTTGAATAGTAGGACACATGGGGCTTAATAAGGAAGTGTAATTATGAAAAATGAATTATTAAGAAATTTACCTAAAATGGATTTATTAATAAATGATAAGGAAGTAAAAAACTTAGTAGATATTTTTGGAAGAGAAAGAGTAATTAATGAGTTGAGGGAAACGTTAGATTTTTATAGAAAAGCTATTTTAAGTGAAAAAAAAAATTCACTTCCAACTATAGAAGAAATAAAAGAAAATGTAGAAAATAAATTAAAAGTAAAAAAAGAACCTTCTATAAAAACAGTAATAAACGCTACTGGAATAGTTTTACATACTAATTTAGGAAGGTCTCTTTTAAGTGAAAATTCTATAAAGGCTATGGTGAAAGTTGCTAGTGCTTATAATAATTTAGAATATAACTTAAAAGAGGGAAAAAGAGGGTCAAGACATGATCATATAAGCAATATTTTAAAAGAATTAACAGGAGCAGAAGATGCTGTTGTAGTAAATAATAATGCAGCAGCAGTTATGCTTGTGTTGAATGAATTATCTAAAGGGAAGGAAGTTATAGTATCTAGAGGAGAACTTGTTGAAATAGGTGGCTCTTTTAGAGTTCCAGAGATAATGGAGCTATCTGGAAGTTCATTAAAGGAAGTAGGAACTACTAATAGAACACATTTGTCTGACTATGAAAATGCTATAGGTGAAAATACTTCTTTATTATTAAAAGTTCATAGTTCTAACTTTAAAATAGTAGGATTTACAAAGGAAGTAAGTTCAGGAGAATTAGCCTTATTAGGTAAAAAACATAACATAGCAACTATGGAGGATTTAGGAAGTGGAATGCTTGTTGATTTATCTGAAGAAGGATTTAATGAAAATAAAACTGTTATGGAAGTAGTTAAAAGTGGAATTGACATAATTACTTTTTCAGGAGATAAATTATTAGGTGGTCCACAAGCAGGAGTAATAGTTGGTAAAAAGGAATATATAGAAAGATTAAAAAAGAATCAATTAATGAGAGCCTTAAGAGTAGATAAAATAACTTTAGCAGCTTTAGAAGCAACCTTAATGGAATACTTAAATAAAGAAGGTGCTATGAAGGAAATTCCAACCCTTAACATGATTTCACTTACTAAAGAAGAATTAAAGGAAAAAGCTATTAAACTAAAGTCAAAGTTAGATTCTATAAAGGGTGATTATAGTTTTTCTATCAATGAAAGTACTTCCTTTGTTGGAGGGGGATCAATGCCTGGTGAAGAAATTAGTAGTTATGTTATAGAAATAGCAAGCAAAAGTTTAGATGCCAATGAAATAGAGAAAAGTCTTATAGAATATGAAACACCTATAATATCAAGAATAAATAAAGGGAAAGTATTACTAGATGTAAGAACTATTAAAGAAGAAGAATATGAAACTATTTTAAAGGTTTTAGAGGAGAGAATGAACAAATGAAGCATATAGTTATAGGGACAGCAGGGCATATAGATCATGGAAAAACATCCTTAGTTAAAGCACTTACAGGTAATGATTTAGATAGATTAAAGGAAGAAAAATTAAGGGGTATAACTATAGAAAATGGTTATACTTATTTTAATTTAGATGAAGATATAAGAGCTGCTATTATAGATGTTCCAGGACATGAAAAGTTTATAAAA
Source organism: uncultured Sarcina sp. (assembly GCA_963557775.1). Classification (GTDB taxonomy): domain Bacteria; phylum Bacillota; class Clostridia; order Clostridiales; family Clostridiaceae; genus Sarcina. The sequence goes on along the minus strand of CAUWDH010000020.1, from coordinate 14,432 downwards.
AATATGATTGGTGGAGCAGCCTCTATTGATATAGTAATGATGGTTATTGCAGCAGATGAAGGAGTAATGCCTCAAACTATAGAACATTTTAATATATTAAAACTTTTAGATATAAAATCAGGAATAATAGTGTTAACTAAAAAAGATTTAGCTTCTGAAGATATTATAGAAATAGTAAAAGAAGATATAAATGACATGGTAAAAGGCTCGTTTTTAGAACATTGTAAAATAGTAGAAGTAAGTAGTAAATCTAAAGAAGGTATAGATAATTTAATCCATGAATTGAGAACTTTAGTAAAGGAAGCTGAAGAAAAAAATAAAGAAGCATTATTTAGAATGTCCATAGATAGGATATTTTCTGTGAAGGGAATTGGAACTATAGTTACAGGAACAGCTCTTGGTGGAACTATTTCAATTAATGATGAAGTGGAAATAAATCCAGGAGGTTTAATTTCAAAGGTTAGAGGAATAGAAGTTCATAATGAAAAGAGAGAATTTGCTAATGCTGGAGAAAGAACTGCTATAAATTTACCAAACTTAAAAAAAGAAGAATTAAAAAGAGGTATGGTTATAGGAGAACCATCAAAGGAAATATCAAGTTTTATTATAGACTGTAAAGTTACTTTATTAAAAGATGCAGAAAAAAGCATAAAAAATAGAGATAGAGTTAGAATTTATTGCAATACTAATGAGATAATGGGACGAGTTATTTTATTAGATAGAGAAGAACTTAAAAGTGGAGAAATAGCAAATGTTCAAATAAGGCTTGAAGAGGAACTTTGCTCAAAATATAAAGATAAGATAATTATAAGAACTTATTCACCTATGTATACCATAGGAGGAGGTATTATTTTAGAAGCAAGAGCTAATAAAGCAAAAAGATTTAACGAAAAATATATTATGAATTTGAAGATGAAGGAAGAGGGATCTCTAAAAGATAGAATAAGTAATTATATACTAAATAATGATAATAAGATGACTACAGTTTTAGAGGTGAAAAATAGTTTCAATTCAAATGAAGAAGAAATAGAGAAAGCTTTTAAAAATTTAGAAGAGGAAAAGAGTATTATATTAATTGGAGATAATTTTTATATACACAGTAAATACTTATCAGAGCTTTCTAATAAAATAGAAAAATATTTTAAAGAGTATTATTCAAAGGAAAGTTTTAAGCTTGGAGTAAATAAAGAAGAATTTAAAAAGAATATATTAAACTTCAAAGTAAAAGGAAATATATTTAATGAATTATTAGAGTTGTTAAAAGAGAGAAAAATAATAAATTACAATGAAACTTTAGTTTGGGCTTTTGAAAGAAAAGTTAAATTCACTGAAGAGGAAAATAAAATTAAAGAGATGTTTATAGAAAAATACTTAAAAGGTGGATTTAAAACAGAAAAAGCAGAAGATATAATAGGAAAAATAGATAAAAAACTTAAAGCTAAAGAAATATACAATTATTTAATAGATACTAAAGAATTAATTTATATTGGAGAGGGAATAACTCTTCATAAAGATAACTTAGAGAAGGTTAAAAATTTAGTTATAAACTATATAAAAGAAAATGGTTCAATAAATATAGGACAATTAAAAGAATTAATAGATAGTTCAAGAAAATATTTAGTGCCTATTCTTGAATACTTAGATAGAGAAAAAGTGAGTAAAAGAGTAGAAGATAAGCGTGTTTTAGCATAAGTAGAGAATTAATTTAAATTAAAATTTTTTAATTAATATTATGGTCAATTAAAAGATAGAAGGGATTATCTCGAGGAAGAATAAAATTCTTACTTAGAGATAATCCCGTTATCTTTAAATAGTATAATAATCTTTAAATGTTTTTAGTTTTGTGACCAAAGCGCTGGAACATTAGTTGGCTCCCAGCCATTTAAGGATAAGTGTTGCTGAATGCATTTATATTTCTTGTTATTGTAGGAAACTACATCTCCAACTTTGTAGTTGACATCTGCTTTCCAAGAATTAGTTTCAGGAGTAGGTTTTTCAGTACTTTCCCTCTTAACTGATATAGTTATTTTAGAAGTTTTTGATGTTCCATTTTTATTTTTTAAGATAACCTCATAAGCGTAAGTTCCATCAGTTTTATTTTTAAAATCTTCTTTTATTGAAGTAGATGAATTTGTGAGTGAAGCAGATTTTACTATTTTATTATTTTCTAATATTTCATAAGAAGTAGCATTATGGTTCTTTGGTAAAGTTAAAGTTAATGAATAGTTGCCATCTTTGCTATTAGTAGTATTAGAAGTTAAGGTACCCTTAAGTGGTAAGTTATTTTCTGGTTGTACAATATTAGAAGCATCTAAAGGTAATGGTTTTTTTAAGTATCTTTGTGCTTTAGTTATCCACCAATAATTATCGGGAGCAGGAGAACCTACAGCATCTGTACTAGCACCAACACCAGCACCGAATAATATAGAAACAATACCAGCATCTTTAGCTTCTTTCATATGATTTTCCCAAGTGATAGTGTCACCTTGAACTTTTACTTTAGGATCATTATATTCATTAGTACTAAAGTATTCAGTTCTTTTTCCACCACCAGCGTTAAAGGTATCACCAAAGAAGAAAGTAGGAGCTGAGTCTTCATAGTTTCCAACAGCATTAGTTAAATCTTTAAATTTACCACTAGCATCATATGGGTTGTTTTCTTGAGAAGAGTTTAAATGTCCTACAGGAATTTGCCAAAGAATAACTGGTCTTTCTGTAGTTTCATGAAGTGTTTTAGTGTAAAGTAAGTAGTTGTTCCAAATATCTGAATTCCAAAGCCATTTAGAATCTTTTGGATTTTCAGCAGCACCAGGTTCATAAGCACCATCTAATCCATATTTATCTATAGAGATAAATTCAGTTCCGTAGGAATTTATTCCAGCTGCTAAATAGTATTCAGCAGTTTTTCTAGCTACATCTTTTATATATTTTTGTCCTTCTTCCATACCTATAAATTCAGTTTTATGAAGAACGCCTTGACTTGGTATACCAGGTTCACTAAATGCCCAAATATTAAATTGCCATCCATTATAAGCTTGAGGATAATATTTTTCAACTGTGTAGTTAATAGCTTCAACTAGTCCTTTAACATTATTTTCGAAGTTAGGATCTTTTCCTTTTTCTAATATACCTGAGCTATAAGCTGCATCAACTACAGCAGAAATTTCATTAGGTTGTTTACCAGATTGTTGCATCATATAGCCTAAGAAGTCTGGTTCAAATACCATTCCAACAGTTTCATCACCAGCATATTCTTTGCAAATATCTAAAAGGAATTTTAAGTCTTGGAAGTATGCTTCCATATAAGCTTTATCATTTATATGAGCTAAATCTACAGCGTAGTCTTCAGCATCATCTGGAATGTTATAGTAAACAAAGAAAGGAATCATTCCTAATTTTAAACTTTCAGTAAGGTATCTTTTAGCTCTAGCACCATCTTCAGTTGTCCATTTTCTCCAACCGCTAATAGGACCTCCATTTATATAGATATATCGTATATCACTTCTTTTGTTTGTATCATCATGAGAAGTTTCTTTCCAAAAATTTAAATCGTTATCAGTATCTTCTGAAACTTGACCGATAGAAAGGTAATTAGGCATTCCAGGAACTTTTCCATCAGCTTTTAAAACTCTACAACCTATTTGTCTTATTTCGCCAGTAGTTTCTTCTATTATTTTTAAACCACTTCTTCCTTCCCCTATAGCTTCAATTTTTAAAGTATCTCCATCTGTAATAGAAGCTTTAACAGAAGAAGTATTACTTGAAATAACTTTAAATTTAGGATCTTTTGCATCAACATGAACTAGTTTGTATTGAGAAGTACCTTGAGGAACTGTAAATTGAACTTCTGTTCTTTCATCATCTATTTTGTCAATAACTATTTTACTAGTTTCAGTTGAGCCAACTTTAACGGATATAGTTTCACTTATAGTTGTACCAAAAGAATTATTTAGTTCTAAATAATAATAGTAGGTTCCAGGAATAGTTTTACCTGTAATTTCAATAGTTCCACTTTGAGGTCCGGGTGTCTCATCTTCAAGCTTTCCTTCTGAAATAACAACGAAGTCGTTCTTTATACCTATTTTTTCATAAAGTTTATAGCTTGTACCGTTATTACCATACCACATATTGAAGCTTATAGTATAATTTCCATCTCTGTCATTTCCATATTGGTTGTGTTGTAAGAGAGGCTTTCCAGGAGCTCCTGAAGCTGCCTTTGTATCTGTTTTTTCTGTAGCCGTAGCGTAACTAGTAGGTACTAAAGCAAGTATAAAAGCAAAAGACATTAATAATGATATGGTTTTTGTTAGTTTACTTTTAAATTTTCTCACTAAAATTCCCCCTTTAAAAATGTTTACATACTTATAATCTCATAGTAAATTTCAAAAGTAAAAGAAAACAATTCCAAAAATTAAGATAAAAAGTGAATTTATTTTACAAAAAACTCTAAAACTCAATTTAGATAGAGTTTTGACTCTATTTTAATGCTTAATCAAGCCTATTTAGGAGTATTATATTGTTTGTTTTAGGAGTATTATAGTCTTTGGATATTTTATTAAAAATAAAAAATGAATTTTTTATGAAGACAGAGTGAAAAATAGTAGAATTTATTAAGGTTTTTTAGAAATGAAAATACTCCTAACATTAGAATTTAAGAGAGTTAATAATAAAATTTATTTTTATGTAAAAGATATGAATAAGAGCTTATGAAAGTTTACAGTAAGTATTTAATATAGTATACTTATTAAACGAAAGTTAATATTAGAAAGATATTTGAAGTAAAAAAACAAGGAGGAATTTAATAATGGAACAAAATTCCCAAGGGCAAAATGAAAATAAGAAACAAGGTTTTTTTTCTAAAATAATGGTTGAAGTAGCTAACCAATGTTGCATAATAATTTCTGCTTTAATATTATTAGCTATTTTTGATGGAGCATTTAAGATATTTGGATACTATATAGCAGAAAGAGTACCTCTATTCTTTTTATTATATTTAATAATGAATATATGCTATAGACCAATATTAGAGAGTTCAAAACTTAAAGCTACTGTTGGTAATAAATTATTTAAATAATTTTAGGAGTGTATAATGAAAAAAGGAAGCATAATTGAAGTTAAAATAGAAGATATAGAATTCCCAGCTAAAGGAATTGGCTATGTGAACGGATTAAAAGTTTTTGCAAAAAATGCTTTTCCAGGTCAAGTTGTTAAAGGGAGAGTTAGTAAGAAAAGAAGAGAATACGCTGAAATAAAGGTACTTGAAGTAGTTGAAAAAGCTGAATACGAGATAGAACCTATGTGTGATCACCATGGAGTATCAGGAGGATGTATTCAACAAGTTATACCTTATGAAAAACAATTAGAATTTAAAACAGATGAAGTTAAAAAGCTTTTTGAAGAAGGCAATGTAACTATGGGAAATTTCTTAGGTATAGAAAACAGCCCAGAAATAAATCATTACAGAAATAAGATGGAATATAGCTTCGGTGATGAAGTTAAGGGTGGAGAATTAAACCTTGGAATGCACATGGTAAATAAAAGAAATGGAATAGTTAACATAGATAAATGTTGTTTAACTGATGATGATTTTGAAATAGTATGTAAGGCAACAGTTAATTATTTTAGAGAAAAAGGCTTACCCTTTTATAAGGTTATGCAAAGAGAAGGTTACTTAAGACATTTAGTAATTAGAAAAGCTAAGAAAACTGGTGAAATAATAGTTAACTTAGTTACTACAACACAAATAGATTTTGATTTAAGTGAATATGTAGACATAATAAAGAACTTAGATTACAAAGGAACTTTAAAATCTATAATTCATACAGAAAATGATTCATTTTCTGATGCTGTAATTCCAGAAAAAATTAATATACTTTATGGTGAAGACCATATAACAGAGGAATTATTAGGGCTTAAATTTAAAATATCACCATTTTCATTCTTCCAAACAAACTCAGAAGGTGCTGAAAAATTATATAGCATAGTTAGAGATTTCATGGGAGATGCAAGTAATAAAGTTGTATTTGACTTATATTGTGGAACAGGAACAATTGGTCAAATTGCAGCAGGAAAAGCAGAAAAAGTTGTTGGTGTTGAGCTTATAGAAGAAGCTGTAGTAGCTGCTAACGAAAATGCTAAGTTAAATAACCTTGAAAACTGTAACTTTATAGCTGGTGATGTAGCTGAAGTTATAAAAACAATAAAGGATAAACCAGACATAATAATCTTAGACCCACCAAGAAGTGGAGTACATCCAAAAGCTATGGAATATGTAATTAAGTTTAATCCAAAACAAATAATATATGTTTCATGTAATCCAAAGACTTTAGTAGAAGACTTAAAGGCTTTACAAATAGGTGGCTATGAAATAGAAAAAACAGTTTTAATGGATATGTTCCCACATACTCCGCATGTAGAGACTGTTGTAAATTTAAATAAGAAATTGTAATATTCTAATATAGTTTAATTAATTCGAATTAATAATGGTTCTTCATAAAAAAGTTTAGCGAAAGATATTTTTGATACAGAATTAAGTGGAAAGTTTATAGTAGATAAAACAAAGCAAAAAATAGAAAGAAAATAAGAGAAATAAAGGAGCTTAGCAAGGTAATTGCTTGGCTCTTTTTTTTAACTGGAACGATAAAAAAATAAAAGTTTTTTAGATTTCTATTAAAATTTGATTATAAAAGGGGTTATTGATACGACTATTTTTATGAATTTTTAATAGTCGAATTATAGTCGGAATTTTTTTAAGATGAGAGTGTGGCTGTGGGAGAAAGGAAAAGGAAATATAAACTTTAATAAGAGAGTACACTACAGGAATATGCTGCAAGCAAGGAGTGCTTAAGAAAATGAATAAAGGGAGTTTGATTGAAGGTAATTAATAGCTAAAACTTGTATGTTGCTAAATAGAAGTAAAAATTAAGTGTTAGATGCGAAAATCTGTGAAAGACTGAGAGACTAGATATTTTGGTGTAAATAATATTTTTTACTTATTGGTATTTATAATGTCTATTATTTTGTCTAATTTTCCTTTGTAAATATGGACATAGTCTTTTTTATATTTCATTGTCATAAATTCCTTATCACTAACTTTAACTTTTTTATTAGCTTTTATCTATTCATTTATAGTTAATTTTGCTATTCCATATTTATTACTTATTTTTGTTACATTCATTCTAGAGTTGTATAAATTAGAAATCATTTCTTTATATTCATCTGTATAAATTTTACTTCTATCTATAGTAGGAATACATCATCTCTAACTAAATATAATTTTACTTAGTTCAATTAATAGTATCCACTATTTTATACTAATATCAGTTTTATATGATAGAAAAGAGATTGCGCATTTTTAGAGTTTTTAGTGAAGAGATTTTATGATGAAATAGAAATTTTATAAGATAAATTAAAGAGTTGATGACAAATAAATTTACTGTAATATAATAATATACATAAAATAAAGAAAAAGATTAATGTTCTAATTGAAGATAATTAATCTTTTTTTGTTGTAATGATATAATAAAAGTAGAAAATAATAACTATTTATGACAAAATATAGATGTTTGAGGAAGAGGGGGATATTTATTATTATAACTTTAATATTTATTATAAATATAATTTTACTTGTATTAAATCTGAAAAAAAGCAGTAAAGTTTGGACAAGAATAAAGAAATATATACTAGATAAATACAAGATTATTATAGAGAAACTTTCATTATTTATAAATTTATGTATTTCATTATTGGCAAAAATAAATAATAAGATATTAAAAAAGTTAGATTATAAAAAGGAATATGAAAGTTTAACACCAAAAGATAATTTAGATAGAAGCAATAGTTATATTAAGGCTCTTAAAGAATCTATTGATGATTTGAAAAGAAAAAATATTGCGATATCAGGAATATATGGATCAGGAAAAAGTAGTATTATAGAAAGTTTTAAAGAGCAATATAAAGAATATAAATATTTAGATGTATCATTAGCTACATTTATAAATAGCGAAGATGACAAACTGGAAGAAGAACTTGAAAGAAATATATTAAATCAGATTTTTTATAAAGTTAGCTATGATAAGATGCCATACTCTAGATTTCGCAAAATAAAAAATATAAGATTTCTACATATATTTAAAGTAACTTTAATCTTTATGTCATTGATACTAACACTAAGCTTGTTAATAAAACCTGAATTAATAGAAAAATTTACTTCTAATATTTTAAAGTTGAAAAAATTGTTTAGTACTATACCCATAGTAAAAAATAATGTTAATCTAACTGTAATTATTATTGTCTGTATATGTAGTATAACAATACTATATATAACAATGATTTTAATTAAATTCATATTAAGTAAATTTACAATAAATAAAATACAAACTAAAGATGGTAATTTAGAATTTGGTAAAAGAGAAGAAAGTGAAACATTTAATAGATATTTAGATGAAATTATGTATTTTTTTGAATCATTAAAATATGATATTGTATTTTTTGAAGATTTAGATAGATTTGATAACTTAGAGATTTTTACTAAGCTTAGAGAATTAAATACTTTAATAAACAAAGCAGATTCTATAAGTAAGAAAGTGACTTTTGTTTATGCAATAAAGGATGAAATATTTTTTATTAAAGAAGATTTGGAGAATGATGAGGAATATAAATATATTGACAAAAAAGAAATGAATAAAAATAGAACTAAGTTTTTTGATTTTATAATTCCAGTTATACCTATTGTAAATGGAGAAAACTCTTATGAAATTCTAAGCAAGAAGATAGAACAATTTAATGAAAAATATGGATACCAAAGAAATATTGTTAGCAAGGAGTTATTAAGTGACTTATCTATATTTATAGATGATATGAGATTGTTAACAAATATTTATAATGAATTTTTGATATATTATAGAAGATTAGTAATAGAAAAAGGAAATATAACTTTGAGTGCTGATAATTTACTTGCTATTATAGTATATAAAAATTTATATCCTGTTGATTTTACTAAGTTACAAAATAGAGATGGTATGGTATATAATGTTTTTTCAGAAAAAAATAAAATTGCAGATAAAGCAATAGGCAGTTTATATAAAGAACTCGAAGTTTATAGGTTAAATATACAGCAACTAGAAAAAGAAATATTAGAAAATGAGGAAGAGTTATATACAGTATATAATGAAAAATGGAAGTCTATGGGAGCTAACTATATTAGATGTTCTAATGACATATTTAGCATTAAAGATTTGGAAAATATTGAGATTATTGAAAAGTTGAAGAATGTTAATTCATTAGAATTTTCACAAGAGAAAAATTATTATTATAATTGGATAAAAATAGATTTCGAAAATCTTATGACTATAAACGGTGAAAAGACTAATTTTTATGAAAGGTTAATGGCTATAAAATCTAGGGGAACAAATATAGAAGAAAAAATAAAATTGAATCAGAAGAAAATACAAAATACAGAAGATAAAATTAAAGAATTTAAAAATAGTTCAGTAGCTACTCTTATGAAAGATGAAAGATTTTTTAATTGCTTAGATGAAAAAATAAAAGAGGAATCTTTAATTATTAGATTGCTAAAGTATGGGTATATAGATGAAATGTATTCATATTATTCATTATATTTTTATGAAGGTAGATTAACTCAAAAAGATTTTGAATTTGTTCAAAGTGTAATCTATAATAAACCACTAGATTGCGAATTTAAATTAGACAATATTAATGAGATATTAGTTAAGTTTAGGATAGAAGATTTTGAATCAAAAGCTATATTAAATTATAACTTAATCAAATTTTTATCTGAAAATGTATATATTGATATTAATAAAATAAGGTTAAAGAAAATAGTAGGCCTTTTGTCAGAATTAAAAATGGAAGATATAAATTTTATAATAGATTTTATCTATGAAAGTGGAGAGATTTCTAGCTTTATTGAGTTATTATGTCAAAATATAAATAACTTTTGGAATAGTATATATGGAAATAGTTATTTATCATCAGAGAAAAAAGATTATATTTTAGAATTATTATTGAAATATTGTAGTGTAGAAAATATATTAATACAAAATAACGATGGATATATAAAAGAATATATTGAATTAAATTCTAATTTTATAAAAACAATAGCAATTAAAATAGAAAAAACTAAACTTAAAGAGATATTAATAAAATTAAATATAAAATTAAAAAATATAGATAAAGATATAGTTAATGACATAAAAAATCAGTCAAATAAGCAATATATTAGTGTCTTTGAAGATATATATTCTCATGATTTATATGAACTTAATATAGATATAGTTAGTAAAATAATTTTCATTGAGAATAAAAATATAGAAAATATGAATGATATAGAATTAGCTTATTCATATATAAAGAAAAATGAATTAAATTATCTAATAAAATATATAGAAAATAATATAAACTTATATTTAAGAAATATATTCGTAGAATCTAGTGTTATAGAAAATACTGAAACTATAATTGAAATTTTAAATAATGAAGAAGTAGATAAAGGTCTTATAGATAATATAATCAATATTAAGCAATTTAAGATTGACGATATAAATAAAATAAAAAATATAGATATATGGAATTTAATCTTTGATAATTTGAAAGTTAATTTTAGTTGGGAAAATATATTAAGTTACTATAAGATTAATGATAGTATAGACGAATGTTTAGGTAGTTTTATAAATAACCTTCAAGTATGTAAAGAATTATTAAAAGATACTTTGTATAAAGAATCTATTAGTAATGACGAAAAAGAAGATATAGATTTATTTGTTGAGAAGTTTATAATGTCTAAAATAATTTCAGACGAAATAGTCGACTTATTATCCTGTAAATTAGGTGGCTCATTTATAGATTTTGATTTTGAAAATATGTTAGATAGTAGAATTTTAGTGTTAATAAATAAAAAACTTATTGCGTTAACTGAAAGTATATATAAATCACTAAAAACTAATTACGATGGGTTACATATAAATTTGTTAGAAAATAATATTGAGAAGTTTATTTCAGAGAAAATACAAGATTTTGACTCAAGTGATATGGAGTTAATACTTAAATCAGATAAAATATCAGAAGATAATAAATATAATATTATTAAGCTTTATGGAGAATATATAGAGATCGATGATTCTTTAGCAGAAATTATATTTGATATTATTGAAAAGTTTTTATCTAATGAAAAAATAGAATATAAATTAATTGAGAGTATAATACGATGTGATTTTGAAAAGGAAAAAAGAAGAAGATTAATAGCATATCAAATAGAGTTTATTGATAAACAGGATATTAGCAATTTATTAGTATATATAGATGAAGAATATAGTGGTTTATTAGATTTAAGTCCTAAAAAAATGTATATAAAAAATACTAAGGCAAATATGTTAATTTTAGAAAAGCTAAAAAGTAAAATGTATATATCTACTTTCAAGCAAGAAAAAAATAGAATAGTAGTAAATAGAAAAAGAACTTAAAAGAATAGTTTTTTATAAGAAATAATGTAGTTTAAATGTTATTGAAAATCACTTGCTGTTTTGTAAGAAAAGCAAGTGATTTTTTTATTTCAACGTAATAGTAAAGATACTTAAAGTTGGTTTTATGCTTTGTATAAAAAGTGCTAGAATATAAAAAATAACTTTGCTGTAAAAGGAGTAAAAATGATAAGAGAAGCAAATGAAAAAAATTTAGAAGATATTTTAGAAATTTATAATGATGCTATAATGAATACAACAGCTATTTACACTTATAAGCCTGAGACATTTGAAGAGAGAAAACAATAGTATGAAAAAAAGAAACAAGGTGCTTATTCACTATTAGTATTTGAAGAAGATAATAGGGTTGTTGGTTTTGCTACATTTGGCCCTTTTAGAGCATGGTATAGAGCATTCCATATATGTACATAAGGATTATAGAAACCATGGGATTGCAACAAAATTAATGAAGGAAATAATAAAGATTGCTAATGAAAGAGAATATGCAACACTTGTAGCAGGAATTGATGTGGCCAATGAAGGCAGTATAAAAATGCATGAAAAAATGGGATTTAAGTATTTAGGTACAGTAACAAAAGTAGGTTTTAAATTTGGCTTGCTTTTTATAAATTGAATTTAGTAGGACCTAAAGTGCCTACAGAAGAATAATTCAATAAATGAAAAAAGAAATTATATATTTTTTTATTCGGGAAATATAAGTAAATATTAGAAAAGTAGGGATGTATTAATTAATTTTGATACATCCTTGTTACTTTTTTATAATATTTTGCCGGTTTTTCTACCTATTAATGCTATGTTAATATATATTGGAGGAGTGATTTAATGAAGTTAATGTCAGGTATAGTAATAGGTATAGTTATTGGAATAGCTATAATTATATTTTCCTACATGTACATAGGGGGAATTACCAGTGGAGGTGCTAGTGTTTTAGGAAAAGCAGAACCTATAAATCCAGTTGCTTCAAGTAGTCAGAATACTCCAAGTAATCAAAAGACTACAGGCAATGGAAGTAATGTAAATGGTAGTGGAAGCACATCTGCTAATAGTATTTCAGAAAACAACAATACTACCAATAGTAATAATACTAGTAGTAAAAATAGTGTTGAGAGTGAAGAAGATCCAACAAATAATATTCAACTAACTAACGGGATAGTATCAAGTAGTAATAGTAATCCAGCTAACTTTGATGCCTTATTAAAGGGTCCATACATAAATGGGATGATAGGAGGAAATAGTCCAGTTTTAATTAGTCTTAATCATCCAACTATAAACAATGGCGTTATGACTTTACAAGAGTATTACCCAATGGTTCCATCAGAAACATTTCAATTAGAGGTTGTTAGTCCTAAACCAGACCAATTTGTGATGTATGAGTATTATGAAGGTAAGCATACAGGCACATATAATGTTATTCTTAATGGAAATGCACTTTCAGGTACATTTATTAATGAATCAAATAAAGTCACAAGCCAAGTTACTTTAAACATATATGGTACAGTAGGAAACTATATAGGAAGTACACCTTTTATGAAAGGTAATATAGGAACTACACCTGTAGTAATTTGTACTGGAAATTTAAATAATATGACAGAATTTTATCCTAGTAATGTGAAATCTGTTTTTAAAGTAACTCAAAATTATAATGAAGAAAATCAAGGGAATGGTAATATTATTTTAGATGAATCTTATAATGGGGTATTAACAGGAATTTATAATGGTAAATTCAATAGTACTGGAGGATTAACTGGAATTTATATTAAAGTTTCTAATGGTGAAAAAATACCATTTACTTTATATCCATCTTATTCTAATTAGTTTCTTTCTAAATCAGTAACCTTAGTTAAAGTTTTAGAATATTATAAGAATAGATAATTTTAAGGTGTGATGTATATGAACATAGATTTTCATACACATGGTCTTGTTAGTAAAAGAGTTGATTTTGATAGAGAACTTTTTCTTCAAGGAATAGAATTTGCTAAGGAAATAGGCTTAGATGCTATATTACTATCAGAACATTTTAATGCAAAGGGCTTTAAAGAAATTTATAACTTTTTAAGAAATAATTTTGATTATATGGGAGACTGTTATGTTGTAAATGGTATATTTGTATTTCCAGCTTTAGAAGTAAATGTAGAAGAGAAAGGTCATGTTATTCTCTCAGGAAATAGAGATAATATAGAACTAGTTCACGATTTCTTAGAACCATATTTTCACAAAGAGAATTTTATAAACATAAAAGACTTATTAAATTTAGCTGATAGCTATAATTTACTAAAAATAGGAGCACATCCATTTAGGCGAGGACAAAAACTTTATATGCAAGATAAAGAACAATTAAAAAGATTAGATTTAGTTGATTTAAATGCAAAGGATATATATAAAAGAGGTCTTATGGCTGTAAGAGAAGAACTTCAGATATTTTCTAAGGAAATTGATGTTAAAATTATAACAGGTAGTGATAGCCATTATCCAATTCAACTTGGCTCTATTTATACAGAGTTAGATAAAAGCTGTAAAACTATTGAAGAAATAAAAAAAGTAGTTGAAAAAGAGCAATACAGTATAGAAATGAGTAAATCCTTTATTTTAAGAATTAAAGCAGCTAAATATTCTAAAAGAAGTTATGTAAAGGAATTAAATAAATACAATTGAAATGAGGATGTATCGAATACAGATACATCCTTTTATTGTGTGCCCGGCATGAACAACAACTTGACGGTGAAAGTCCGTTGTGGGCTTGGTAGTGGGAACCACTAGCTAATGACAAGGGTGTCCATCGTGAGGTGGAATCTGAAGGAAGTCGGAGGCAAAGTCTTGGTCTGAGGAATACGAACTACATATAAGGCTTACTAAGGTCGGACGAGTTTGCAATACAAAACTGGTGTTAGTATAAAATAGTGGACACAGTTAATCGAACTAAGTAAAATTATATTT
>CAUWDH010000019.1:0-66996 GCA_963557775.1 uncultured Sarcina sp. | reverse complement strand
GAAGCAAGCACAACAAATTCAAGTGCCAAAGCAACAGCAACATCAAATTCAGAAGCAAGCACAACAAATTCAAGTGCTAAGGCAACAGCAACATCAAATTCAGAAACAAGTACATCAAATTCAAGTGCACAAACAGAGCATAAAGGAAATCAAGGAACAAGTAGCCAAGGTGGACAAACAGAGCACAAAGGAAACCAAGGAACAAGCAACCAAGGTGGACAAACAGAGCACAAAGGAAACCAAGGAACAAGCAACCAAGGCGGACAAACAGAGAATAAAGGAAACCAAGGAACAAGTAACCAAGGTGGACAAACAGAGCATAAAGGAAATCAAGGAACAAGTAGCCAAGGTGGACAAACAGAGCACAAAGGAAACCAAGGAACAAGCAACCAAGGTGGACAAACAGAGAATAAAGGAAACCAAGGAACAAGCAACCAAGGTGGACAAACAGAGAATAAAGGAAACCAAGGAACAAGCAACCAAGGTGGACAAACAGAACATAAAGGAAATCAAAGTAACTCACAAACAACACAACAACAACCATTAACAACCTATGATGGACTTGTGTCTACAAATAATAAAACTATAAATGTTATGTCAGCTCCAACAACAGTGCCAAGTTATTCATTTGTTGTGGGAACATTAGGTAATGGTAAGAATGTTAAAATAATAAGTAAAGATAACGGATATTATGAAATTGAATTTGGTGGAAGTATAGGATATGTAAATATTAATGATATAAATACTACAGCTGCTACAATTCCAACATCAACTTCAGTAGCTAACAAAGAAAATAGTATTAAAGAAAATGTAAACTATCCAACATCAATGAAAAAGTATGTTGCTCAACAACTTCAAAGTTATAAAGAAGCTACAGGAAATTCAATGACAAAGGAACAATTAGAGAATACTGCAAAACAAATATCAACAGCTGTTAATCCTAAAGCTGCAGCAACTGTATTTGAATTTTTAAAGGTTAATGAGTATAGAAATGTAAATGCTCAAGAGCTTAATCAAGCATTACAAGGAAAAGGTGTATTAGAAGGGCAAGGACAAGCATTTATAAATGCTGCAAAGGAATATAATTTAGACCCAGTATATTTATTAGCTCAGTGTGCTTTAGAAACTGGATGGGGTCATAGTAACTTTGCACAAGGAACAACTATAAAAGAAGTTGCAAATCTAAATGATCCTATTAAAAATTCAAAGGGACAATTAGTAGGATATAAAATGATAAAATTAAAAAAACCTGTTACAGTATATAATTTATTTGGAGTAGGAGCTTATGATAATACTAAGGAATTTTCAAATAAGGCAACTATAACTGCAGAAGCATATGCATATGAGCATGGTTGGACAAGTGTTTCAAGTGCATTACAAGGTGCAGCTGAATTTCTAGCAAATAATTATGTTCATAATTCTAAATATAATCAAAATACTCCATATGCTTTAAGATATGTAAATGGAGGGGACAGCGAAATATGGCATCAATATTCAACAGATATTAATTACGGACAAAGTATTGGTGAAATAATGAAACAATATAGTTATTTATATAATGCAAATGATAGATTTTCATTTGGAATACCAACATTTCAAAATAAATAATTAAGCAAAGGAAGTATTTCAGGGAGGAAGCTAATTCTTTTTTAGGAATACTTCCTTTTTATATGATAGTAAGGATACTATTATACTTTTTTCGGCAAATAAAAGTTGAAAAGTTATATGCCTTTAGAGATATTAAAGATTTAGATGAAGTTAAAATTAAATATAAATAGAGTTTATGATTATTACAAGAATAGTTGAAGAAATTTAGGTGGGGTTATTTGACAACTCTCCTTAAATTTCATTGAATTTTTTAAAGGTTTTTTAGTAAAAAGAAATAATGTTTTTTCTGTATTGTTATATATATAATAATATAAAATTGTAAATACAAATATATTTAAAATATTGACAAAAAAATACTTTTATTCTAAAATTTAAGTAAAAGGTATGATTATAGGAATAATTGCAAAGGGGAGAATTTTATGAGAGGTGTTAAAAGAGAAATTTCTTCTAAAAAAATATATACTATCAATATGAATGTAACAGAAGGTAGTTTAAAAATATCAAGTTATAATGGGGATCTTATAGATATAAGTGGAAGGTTAGGATTTTGGACAAGAAATATAAAAGCATACACTAAGGATACAATGGCTTTTATAGAAATAAAACCTAGATTATTTAAACCTATTTTTATAAAAACAGCACCATCAGAGATTGAAGTAAAAATACCTAAGGAATATAGAATGAATTTAAATTTATATTTAGGTAAAGTTAAGGTTGATATTTCTGATTTGAAGCTTAATGTTTTATCTATAAAATCTGAAAAAAGTGATATTCATTTAACCAATGTTTATGAAGAAACCTTCAATAATGATTTAGGGGAAAGTAAATTAACAAGAGAAGAATTTGAAAAATATGAGGATATAGAAAATTTGGGAATAGTAGAAAATGAAACAGGATTATCCTTTGCAAACGATATAAAAGATTTTTATATAGATATAGAAGATATAGGAGGAAGCAAAAAGTCAAAAGTAAAAGCGAAGCAATTAGGAAGTGGAGAATCAACTAGTTCAAAAGATATTATAATAAATAATTATTTTTAAATTTAAAGAATTTATAAGAACATATAAATTTGAATTTTAATAATATATAACAAATGATTAATTTATAAGGAGGTGAACTATTGCTAAATAAAGTATAAAATTTAGCAATAGCTTCATATGGACGGATATGAATTAATAATGAGGATTCAGCAAAAAATGCAAGAAGATCCTAATTTTGCAGCAAAATTTAATGAATTAGGTCAAAAATTAAATTCTATACCTGGGCTTGAACAAGAAGTGATGAAAATAGCTCAAATAAGTGATGAGAAAAAAAGAAAAAAAGCTATTGATAAATTACCTAGTTCAGCTAGAAGAGCAATCAATGAGTTTATGAGGTTAATTAACGAGTAAAATTTTTATAAAACATATTATGATTATTAGTCTAGAATCATTGAATAAATGATTCTAGACTAATATTTTATTTTATAATTATTAATTTGTAATGTAATTAAAAAAAATTACATAATAATTATAAGAGGTGATTAGATTGATTATTTTAGCTACTATTATAGTTTTAATTATATTATTTTTTAGAATAATGAGAAAAATCTATATACATAAAAAAACTATAAATATGGCCATAGAAGCTATAAATACTAATTATATAAATTTATTTGTTGATGGAACTATAAGTGTTAGGCTATTACAATGTTTTATGATTATTTTTTCAGAAATATTTTCATTTATTATAATTTATAAATTAATATTAAATTATTTTAATACTGATATAGTTTGGAAAATTAGTATTTATACTAAATTTGTAATGATTTTTCTTTTATTTATATTAATGCATTATTCTATGGGGTATATCATGCTTATTACCTCTAAATTATATAGTTTTTTGTATAGAAGTGAGGAGGAAAGTTTAAAATTTGATTTTTTATTAAGTTATTTTTTAACTACAGCATATTTAATGGTATTAATATTATTTCCAAAGGAACTTTATAAATATGCTTTAGTGGGGATATTAGGAGTAAGTATTTCTTATTTCTTAAATTTAAAAATATTACTTAATGTAATGAGAAATCCTAAAAATATAAAATTTTCTATAGAAGATAAAAGTAGTTTTATAAGAATATTTATTGCAGCTGTTTTAATTTCATTTATGGTACTTATAAATTTATATTTAGGAGTTTGTTTAGTTCATGTGTTAGGGCCTGAGGGATTTTCTAATAATCCAGGATATTTTGATTTATTTTATTATACAGTAATAACTTTTACTACTATAGGATTTGGAGATATATTACCTTTAAGTACACCTGCTAAATTTATAGCTATAGTAATATCTTTAACTAGTGTAATATGCTTAACTATATTTTTAGGAAGTGTATTTTCTTATAGAAGTTGAATAAATTTATTTTAAATATTATTATTCTTTATTAAGTAAATCATTTTTTTCTAAGAGAGGTAAAAAGTATTCAGGTGGAGTTAAAATTCCACCTGAATTAAGTTTATATTTATTTTAGAGTTATATTATAGACAATAGCTATTAAATAAATAAATTTAGACCAGCATCGTTAGTTGCATTTAGATAAGTTGCAACACCACCAACTTCTATTTCATCTAGTAATTCTTCTTTTTTTATTCCCATTAAGTCCATAGACATTGAACAAGCTAATAATTTAACTCCCATATCTAAGGCATTTTTTATTAAAGTTTCTAGGCTATCAACATTATTCTTTTCCATTATTTTTTTTATCATTTTAGGTCCCAGTCCACCCATATTCATTTTAGATAAAGGTAATTTAGCAGTACTGTCAGGAAGCATCATATCAAACATTTTTTCCATTCCATCTTTTTTTACAGTTGGTTTATTTTCTTTTTTTAATATATTTAATCCCCAGAATGTAAAGAACATAGTAACCTTTTTACCCATAGAAGCAGCACCAGTAGCAATAATAAAGGAAGCAATAGCTTTATCTAAATCACCACTAAATACAACTAAAGTTGCATCATCTTTATTTTTTATATTTGTTATAGATTGAGAAGGAATATTTTCAGAATTCAATCTTTTTCTTACTTGTACTATAAAAGCTTTTTTCTCTTTTGAATAATTAATTGATAAAAGTTCATTTTTAGTGCTTGAACACCAAGCACTTATATCTTTTTTAAAGCCAGGGTCACTAGCCATAATTTCGAGAATATCTCCATTTTCTAATTTATTCATTTCATCAAAAACTCTTTTTATAGGACCAGGGCATTGAAGTCCACAGGCATCAATGGATACAGTAACTTTATTGTTCATTTTTTCTTCTTCCTTTCCTTCTTCTTCAGTTATAGCAACCATAGTCAATTTATCTAAATTATTGTCAATTTCTCTAGTGGCAATAGAGTAAGTAGTATAACCACCATCTATATTTATAGGATTAAACCCATGTTGTTTTAAAATTCTATAAGCTAAGTAACCACGAAGTCCAACTTTACAGTAAACATATATTTTTTTGCTTTTATCAAGTTTATTTAAATTATCCCTTAAGTTATCAAGTGGTATATTATGAGCATTTTCTATTTTTCCACCTTCAAGCTCTATTGGATTTCTAACATCTAAAATATAGGCATTTTCCTTTATTAGATTTTCTACTTCATACCATTGAATAGTTTCAACTTTTTCTTCAAGTATATTAGAAGCTACATAACCGACCATATTTACAGGATCTTTTGCTGAGGAATATGGCGGAGCATAACAAAGTTCTAAATCAGGTAAATCAAATATTGTTAAATTTCCTTTAATTGCAGTAGCTATAATATCTATTCTTTTTTCTATGCCTTCAAAACCTACAGCTTGAGCACCTAAAATTTTTCCTTCGTTATTAAAAAGTAATTTTAAGTGAACAGGGAAAGCGCCAGGATAATAGCCAGCATGAGAGTTAGGATGGATATGAACAACTTTATAATCTATATTTAAATTTCTTAAAGTTTTTTCATTATTACCAGTACTAGCAACTGTAATATCAAAGACCTTTGCTACAGAACTTCCTAAAGTTCCATTGTAAGAAGTCTTTTTACCAATAATATTATCAGCAACAAGTCGTCCTTGTCTATTAGCTGGCCAAGCAAGAGGAATATGTGTTTTACTTCCGTTAATAAAGTCTTTAACTTCTATAGCATCTCCAATTGCATAAATATCTTTATTTGAAGTTTCTAAGTATTCATTAACTACTATAGCACCTCTAGAATTAGTTTCTATTCCAGCTTCTTTAGCTATTTTTGTTTCAGGTTTAACACCAATAGCTAATATTATTAAGTCAGTATTAATACTTTCTCCATTTTCTAAAATAACAGTATTCCCATTGTTTTCAATAGAAGAAATTCCATTATTAAGGATTAAGGAAATTGAATTATCTAATAAGTGTTCATGAACTATGGAGGCCATTTCATAGTCTAAAGGAGCCATAACTTGATTGCTTTTATCGATTATTGTTACATTTATACCTCTATTTGAAAGATTTTCTGCCATTTCAATACCTATAAAGCCTCCACCTATAATGGTAGCAGTTTTTGGAGCATTTTCATCGACAAAGGTTTTTATTGCATCAGTATCTTTTAAGTTTCTTAAAGTAAATATATTTTTTGCTGAATCTTTACCGGCTATAGGTGGATTAATTGGAGAAGCTCCAGGAGAGAGAATTAATTTATCATAAGATTCTTCATATATTTCTAAAGTTTTTAAATTTTTAACTTTAACAATTTTATTTTCTTTGTTTATAGAAATAACCTCATTAAAATTTCTAATATCAATATTAAATCTAGTACTCATTCCTGCTACAGTTTGAATAAGTAGTTTATTTCTATCTTTAATTTTTTCACCTATATAGTAGGGTAATCCACAATTAGCAAAAGAGATATACTCACCTTTTTCAAATAAAATAATTTCTAAATCTTCATTAAGTCTTCTAAGTCTAGCAGCTGCTGAAGCCCCACCTGCTACTCCTCCAATAATTAATACCTTTTTCATTAAATTCACCTCTATCTTAAAATTTATATATTACGTTTTTTAGATATATATTATAAAAATATAAGAAGTCTAGTAAAATTTTTAAACTTCTTATTTATTTTTTATGGAAATAAAATATTTATTATTTTTTTTACATCATCATTACAAACTTTATAAGTTATTTCTAGACCATTTCTTTCTCCAACAATAATTCCTGAACTTTTAAGTTTTGCTAAGTGTTGAGAGATGGTAGATTGAGGCATATTAAGGCATGAATACATATTAGTAACATTGCTTTCACCTAACTCTAAAAGTCCTTTTATAATGCAAAGTCTGACTGGATGTGATAAAGCTTTGAGTAATTCAGCTTTTTCTTCAAATAACTTTGGATTAGTTAGAAAATTTTCGCTTTCAAGCATAAAATCACCTCTTTATTACTATATTCAAATAATATGATATTGTTAAATAAAAGTCAATAATATTTTTTAGAAATTGTTGACACTTACCTTATAAATATCGTAATATCTAAATATAGTGATTGATAATATTTATATCTATAGGTAGAAATTATAATACATTTATATTTTATAATCAAGAGATAAACAGTATTTAATTTCTAGATAAATAGAGTTAAATATTGAAATAGAGTGCAAACTCTAATAAATTAAGTCTATATTTATATATATCAATGAAAGAAGGAATATACATGACTAAACCATCAGAATACCATAAACAAGGATATACTTGTGGAGAGGCAATTATAAAATCATATAATGAAGATCATGGAACAAATATACCAGTATCATTAGGAAGTGCAATGGGAACAGGCTTTACAGTTGCATCACTTTGTGGTGCTATAGGGGGAGCAGGAGCTATTATTGGTATAGAAAAAGGGAGAATATCAAATGAAGAAAGCAATAACGCTCGAACAATAAATAGAGAATTAATGAATAGTATTAATTCACAATATAATACTACTATATGTAAAGATTTGAAGAAAAATAAAGTAAGTTGTGCAGAAATAATAGATTATACTTATGAAAACTTAAAAAAAGTTTTAAGTAATAAAGAAAATTTATAAAATTAGTGATAAAATAATGAGGTATTTTATAAAACCTCATTATTTTTTTATTGTAGCCTAATTTTTAGATTAAATAATATTAGGTAGGAGAGCGATTTATATGGAAAATATTAAATTTGATAAAACAGAAATAATAGTTGTAATTAAGGAAATTTTAAGTGATTTAGAAAATAGTAATTCTATAGATGAGGAATTTTATTTACCAAATCCTATAGAAAAAAAGATTGATAAAATGATAGCAAAACATAGAGAAGAATTTTTTAATATTTGTGATGACATAGCAAATTCTTTATTGGAATTAAAAAGCGGTGAGCTTAATGAAATAAATTTATTACATAGTGAAATAATAAGATTAGCTAATTTAAAATTAAAAAAATATATTTCTTTCTAATTTAAATTTATATGAAGGAAGGTAATTATGGAAAAATATTTTAGAAAATTTATAACTAAGGAACGGACACCACTTAAGGTAAATTATAAGGATAGCTTTATAGGGCTTATAGGTGGATTTATAACAATAGCTATTCTAGCTTATTTAGGGAGAGTATCACATGCACCATGGATAATAGCGCCCTTTGGGGCAAGTTGTGTTTTAGTTTTTGGAGTGTGGAATGCACCTTTATCGCAACCAAGAAACATAATAGGAGGACATTTGATTTCTTCCTTTATAGGGATTATTACATATAATTTAATGGGAAATAATTATATTTCACTTGGGGTTGGAGTTGGAGTTGCTATTGGAGTTATGTTATTAACTAAAACAACTCACCCACCAGCAGGAGCAGATCCTATAGTTGTAATAATGGCTGGAAGTAGTTTTAAATTTTTATTACATCCCATTTTATTAGGGTCTGTGTTAATAGTAGTATTAGCACTTATTATAAACAACACAAGCAAAGAGAGAAAATATCCAACATTTTGGATATAATAAATTAAATATATTGTGCATAAATTAAAAGTATTATGGATATAAATTAAAGTAAAATATATTTAATTTAAGGAGTATTCATGGTTAAAAGAGTAATTGGGATTTTAATAGTAATATTAACTTCATTCTTATGTATAGGATGCTTTAATGGACATAATAATGAAGAGGTGAATGATGGAAATAAAGATGTTGTAAGCTATAATACATCAGATGAAGTTATAGAAAACAATGATGAAGAAATTAAAGTTGATGAACAAGAAAATATTATACAAAAAGATGAGAATAGTAAAAACACTATAGAAAAAAATAATAGTGAAGAAAGTATTGTAGATAATAAAAAGTTAAAAGAATATTTTGAAGATAAAAAAGTTTTTTTTATAAATAAAAATAAGGAAGTCATATATAATGGCTATTGTGAATATGGTCATAAATTGGATTTTAATAAGATAGATAAAAAAAATAATTTGATTTTATATGATGGAAGAATGACAGATGGCTATGGTGAAGACGAAAGAGGTTCAAGGAGATTTACATTAACCTATACTTTTAAATTTGATGAAGGGGAAACTCCTATGGTCTATGAAAGAGTGAGAAATTCAGATTATCTTACTAAAAACAAAGATACATTAAATTCTATAATAAAAAATTATATTGTAATGTGGGGAGAACCTAAAGAAGGGAAAAGTTGGGGACAAAAAGTGATTTATAAAAATAAAGAGTATACAGCAAAAACTGTAATGAAAAATGTAAGTGAGAATAAATATACTCTTATTACAACTATAAACAACATTGAAGGATTTTATAAAAATACTTATAAAGAAGAAAGAATCTATGAAAAAGATAAGGGACTTATAAATTTTAATAATAGTCCTAGTTACAATGGAGAAAATGAAGCAGAAAATAGTAGCGACTTATTATTTGGATATGGTTTAATAGAGTCATAAATTAATGTTTATTAAGGAATATATCTATAATTTTGATATATTTCTTATATTTTTACTTAACTATGAGATAACTGTAACTAAGTATTGAGATGGTCAAAATTCCACCTGAATTAAGTCTACAGTTAAGGTAGATTTAATATACTTAGAGAGTTTTAGTTTTTTTTAAAGTATAGTAAAATAGTTTTTAGAATTAAGAATAAGAAATAAATGAGGAGACAATTTTTATGGCAAAAGTTATAGTAGTTGGTGGTGGACCAGCAGGAATAATGGCATCTTTAACTGCATCTAAAAATAATGAAGTGACTTTAATAGAAAGAAATAATGAGATTGGAAAAAAACTTAGATTAACAGGGGGTGGAAGATGTAATATAACTAATAATAGAGATATAGAAGAATTTTTTGAAAAAGTAGTTACAAATAATAAATTTTTATATAGTGCATTTTATATATTTCCTAATACAAGCTTATTAGAGTATTTTTCTAAGCATAATTTAGAATATAAAGTAGAATATGACCAAAAAGTATTTACTAAAAGTGATAAAGCAGATGAGGTTATAAATTTACTTTACAATGACTTAAGAAAAAACAATGTAAATTTAATATTTAATACAATGGTAAAAGATTTAATAATTGAAGATGATATAGCGAAGGGTGTTGTTTTATCAAATGGAGAAAAGTTATTTGCTGATAAAATAATAATTACTACAGGAGGAAAGAGCTTTCCTCATACAGGGTCTGACGGAACGATGTATGAAATATTAAAAAGATATGGGCACACTATAGTAACACCACAAGCTGCTTTGATTCCTTTAGTAATAAAAGAGGAGTTTGTAAAAAATCTTCAAGGTGTAGCTATGAAAGAAGCTATTATTAAAGCTAAAGTTAAGAAGAAAAAAGTTGAAAAGCAAGGTGATATGTTATTTACTCATTTTGGAATATCAGGACCAGCTGTTTTAAAATTATCGTCTTATATAAATAAAGCTCTTTTAGAAGAGGAAGTGGAGATATTTATTGATTTTTTAAGTGAAAAAACAAGAGAAGAAATATCTAAACTTATAAGAGAGAATCCAAACAAAACTGTATTAAATAACTTAAAAGGAATACTTCCACAAAACTTCTTAAAAGAAATATTAAATATCTTAAATCTTACAGAAGTAAAAGCAAGTGATTTAAGAAAAGATGATGAAAATAAAATAATAGAGTACATAAAAAATATGAAATTAACAGCTAGAGAAACCTTAACTATAAAAGCAGCTCAAGTAACATCCGGAGGAGTAAAAGTAAAAGAGATAAATGCTTCCAATATGGAATCTAAGTTGGTAAAAAGCCTTTATTTTGCAGGTGAAGTTATGGATGTTGATGCAGAAACTGGTGGTTATAATTTACAAATAGCATTTTCAACAGGATATTTAGCAGGATCAGATTATTAATCTTTTATTTTATGATTAGAAAATTGTAATATTTATATTAGATATAAGTAGGAGTTAAATAGTCTCATATTTATAGAAAAGGATTATTAAATGATTAAGTTGAAATTTTACTTGAATTAAATTTTGGTTTATATAAAAAAGAGGATGTATCTAATTATAGATACATCCTTTCTGTTTTTTCTTTTAGCAAACCTAGAGCTTAGTTAAATATAATATTACTTTTAGTTTAGTAATTTTCACAAACTATTTCGAAATATCCTTGTGGTTTTTTACAAACTGGACAAACAGAAGGAGCTTCTTTACCTTCATAAATATATCCACAATATTGACATCTCCAAGAAGTTTTTTCAGATTTTTTGAAGAGTGTTTTTTCTTCTAATTCTTTATATAAGTCATTATATCTTTTTTCATGATCAGCTTCTATTTTCCCAACTTCTTCAAAAATAAAAGCTATGTCATTAAATCCTTCATCTCTAGCTTCTTTAGCAAATGTTTTATACATATCTGTATGTTCATAATTTTCTCCACCAGCAGCATCTTTTAAATTTTCTAATGTTTCTGGCATACCATCATGAAGTAATTCAAAATATACTTTAGCATGAGACATTTCATTTTTTGCAGTTTCTTCAAAAATATCTGCAATTACATTATAACCTTCCTCCCTAGCCTTGCAAGCATAGTAAGTATACTTATTTCTAGCTTGAGATTCACCAGCAAAGGCTGATTTTAAATTTTCTTCTGTTTTGCTTCCTTTTAAGTTCATAGTTTTTCCTCCATAAAAAATAAATAACAATAAGTCTTCTTAAATAACTTTAATCAAAATTCATATAGAGTGTTAAGTGTATATGAATTAAGCCTCAATTTATAAAAGAATTACAAAGTTATATAAACTTATTTTTCTCTATTAAAAGACAAAATATTCTTAAAATGAATAAATAATGTTGAAAGAGAATTTAATTTGTCTAAAGAAAATATTAATAAATATGTATTTAAATGGATAATATATGAGTGAAGAGTTGATTGAGAATTATATTTCAATTAGAAATATTTTTTCAATAGATAGAGCATTATCTATTAGGGGGGAGAATTTATAAATATATTTTTAAAAAAATGCTTTCAGGTAGTTATAACTATTTTTTTATTAACCTTTGTTGTATTTTATATGTCTAGATTAGCACCAGGTGATCCATTAGTTTCTTTTTATGGAGAGCGAGTGGAAAGGATAAGTGAAGTAGAAAGAGAAAGAGCTATGGAGAAGTTAGGCTTGAATGAATCTATAGGAACTCAATATATTAAGTGGATTAAAGGGGCTATAAAGGGGAATTTTGGAATGTCATTTAAGTATAAGCAAGATGTAAAGTTAGTTATATCAGAAGTCTATATTAATACTATTTTATTGGGAGGAATAGCCTATGTATTAACATTTGCCTTAGCATTAATAATTGGAATATTTTCTGCACTACATGAAGATGAATTCATAGATAAAGTTATTTGTGCAATAGGAAATATAACAAATTGTATTCCTTCATTTTGGGTAGCATTAGTACTTGTATTAATTTTTAGTATTAATTTGAGTATACTACCAACAAGTGGAGCCTATTCAATAGGGAAGGAATGGGATTTAGTGGATAGGATAGAACATTTAATTTTGCCTTTAATAGTACTTATTTTTTCTCATCTTTGGTATTACACATATATGGTAAGAAATAAAATATTGGAAGAAATTAAAGAAGATTATGTATTACTATGCAAAACAAAAGGAGTGAAAGAAAAAGTTATTGTTTATAAACACTGTTTAAGAAATATAATGCCTTCCTTTGTTAGTATAATGGCAGTTTCAGTTCCACATATTCTGGGTGGTACTTATATTGTAGAGCAAGTTTTTTCTTATCCGGGACTTGGATTACTTTCCTTTGAAAGTGCAAAATATCACGATTATAATATGTTATTAATTCTTTGCCTAATAACAGGAATTGTAGTAGTTGTGGCAAATGTAATAGCAGAAATAATAAAGATTAAAATAGATCCTAGAATAAAGCATTATAGGAGGGATGAAATTGAGTTTTAAAACATCAGACTTTGAAATAGCTAATAAGGATTATTTTAAAGAAGAAATAGTTATAGCTGAGAAAAAAAGCTCAATGGAGTATATAAGAGGAAAACCTATAATATCAATTTTGTTATTAGTGATTATAATAAGTGGATGTATATTTGCTGAATTAATAATGACTAAAAATCCTAAATATATGGATTTAGCAAACATTAATATTAGTCCGTGTAAAGAATTTCTTTTTGGAACAGATTCTATGGGAAGAGATATATTTTCTATGATTTGGTATGGGGGAAGAATTTCCTTGTTTATAGGATTCTTAGGAACAATTATTTCAACTACAATTGCAATAGTATATGGGACGATTAGTGGAAGTTCTTCTGAATTAATTGATGATATTATGATGAGGGCTACAGAGATAATTCTGAGTATACCTTCTATTTTAATTATAATATTTGTTCAAGCCATACTTGGAAATGCCAATCCAATTTCTATTTCTATAGTAATTGGAATAACTAGCTGGATGAATATAGCCAAAGTAGTTAGAAGTGAGGTAAGGCAAATAAGAAATCATGAATATATAATTGCAGCAAAGACAATGGGAGGGAATTTTTTTTATATACTTAAGCAACATTTAGTACCTAATTTTATAGCTTCAATAATGTTTATGATAGTAACTAATATTGGAATTGCTATAGGAACAGAAGCAACTTTAAGTTTTTTAGGAATTGGTTTACCTATAGAAATAATATCTTGGGGAAGTATGTTGTCTTTATCAGAACAAGCACTTTTATCTAATTATTGGTGGATAATATTAATACCAGGAATTTTCTTAGTTACAACTTTAATGTCTATAGCTAATATTGGAAATTGGTTAAGAAAGAATAATAATAAAAAATCAAATAATTTATAATATGGGAGAGGTTTTATGAAATTTAAGGGAATAAAAATTTGGCTGTTAATAATAGGATTAAGTTTAATGGTTGGATGTGGTACAACTAGCACAAAAAGTGTGAATGATAAAACTACAAATAATAGTGCAGAACAAGTTTTAGTTTATGGTAGCAATGATTATGAACAAATAAATCCAGCTATAAAAGAGCATGGAGAAATAAATTCATTAATATTTAATGGGCTTACAGCTCATGATAAAGATAATAAAGTTGTGCCAGCACTTGCTGAAAGTTGGGAGTTTGATGATAAAAGCAATACCTATTTATTTAAGCTAAGAAAAGATGTAAAATGGCATGATGGAAAAGAATTTACAGCAGAGGATGTAAAATTTACAATAGAAGCTATTCAAGATGAAAAAAATCAATCAGAGATTGCATCAAATTATGAAGATATAGTTGAAGTAAGGATTAAGGATAAATATACTGTTGAAATTATATTAAAAGCTCCTAATATTGCTATGTTAGATTACTTAACAGTAGGTATGCTTCCAAAACATTTATTAGAAGGAAAGGATATAACAACAGATTCATTTAATCAAAATCCAATAGGAACAGGCCCTTTTAAATTTGAAAAGTGGGATAGAGGACAAAGTATAACTTTAATAAAAAATAAGGAATATTTTAAGAAAGAACCTAAGTTAGATAAAGTAGTATTTAAAATAGTTGAGGATTCAAAAGCAAAAGTAATGCAGTTAAAAGCTGGAGAGCTAGATTTGGCTCAAATTACTCCAAAGGATATAGATGTCTTTAAAGATAATCAAGATTATACAGTCAATGTAATGAAAACAGCTGATTATAGAGGAATAATGTATAATTTTAATGCACCATTATTTAAAGAAAATAAGGAATTACCTAATGCCTTAAGTTATGCTATTGATAGACAAGCTATAGTAGATAGTGTTTTATTAGGACATGGTGAAAAAGCTTATTCTCCATTACAAATGGGTCCATATAATAATTCAACTATAGAAAAATTTGAATATAATCCAGAAAAGGCTAAGAATAAATTAGAAAGACTAGGATGGAAAAAGGATGATAAGGGTATTTATGAGAAGGCAGGTAAAAAATTATCATTTGAGATAGTTTGTGGTGAAGGTGATCAAGTAAGAATAGATATGGCTAATATATGTTCACAGCAATTAAAAGCTATAGGTGTAGACGCTAAGGTTGTGGTTAATGCAAAAATAGATTGGGCTAATCAAGATAGTTATTTAATTGGTTGGGGAAGTCCATTTGATCCAGATGACCATACTTATAAAGTATTTGGTACAGGGAAAGGAGCAAATTACAATGCTTATTCTAACTTAAAAATAGATGAAATTCTTCAGAAAGCTAGAGAAACAGATAATGAGGAAGAAAGAATTAAATTATATAAAGAGTTTCAAGAAGAAATGGTAAAGGAGATGCCTTATACTTTTATTTCATATATTGATGCAATTTATGTTTGCAAATCAGGTATTAAGGGATTAACTAAAGAAACTGTTTTAGGACACCATGGTGTAGGTATATTTTGGAATATAGAAGAATGGAGTAAATAATTTAATTTTAATAAACAATTTTATAGGGGATGAATTTAATGAGTGTTTTATTAAATGTAAAAAATTTAGTTGTTAATTTAAAAGTACCAAGTGGAGAAGTTAAAGCAATTAGGAATATATCTTTTAATGTAAATAAAGGGGAAACTTTAGCTATAGTAGGAGAATCAGGGTGTGGTAAGTCTATATTGTGTAAAAGTATTATAGGTATTTTACCGAAGAATGGATATATTGAAGAAGGAAATATATTATTTAACAAAGAGGATATTTCAAAATTTTCTCAAAGACAATTTGAAAAAATAAGAGGTAAAAAAATAGCAATGGTATTTCAGGACCC
This sequence comes from uncultured Sarcina sp., assembly GCA_963557775.1. Taxonomy (GTDB): domain Bacteria; phylum Bacillota; class Clostridia; order Clostridiales; family Clostridiaceae; genus Sarcina. Next base: position 51,156 of record CAUWDH010000019.1, on the reverse strand, counting down.
TATGACTGCTTTGAATCCTACCTTTTCAGTTGGAAAACAAGTTATGGAAACTATTTTATTGCATGAAAGAATAGATAAGAAAAGTGCTAAGAAAAGTGCTATAGAGCTTATGGAATTAGTAGGAATAGATAATGCAAAAAGTAGATTTAAGCAATATCCTCAGCAATTTTCAGGAGGAATGAGACAAAGAATAGTTATAGCTATAGCTTTAGCTTGCAAACCAGAACTTTTAATAGCTGATGAACCAACTACAGCTTTGGATGTTACTGTTCAAGCTCAAATATTAGACCTTCTAAAGAAACTTCAAAAGACTTTAGGACTATCAATAATTTTTATAACACATGATTTAGGGGTTGTAGCAAATATGGCAGATAGAGTTGCTGTAATTTATGCAGGGAAATTGGTGGAAATAGGAAAGGTGGAAGAAATATTTTTTAATTATCAACATCCTTACACAGAAGCACTTATAAATTCACTTCCAAATTTAAATAATAAAAATGAGTATTTACCTAGTATAGAGGGCATTCCTCCAAATTTAATTAATCCACCTAAAGGGGATGCCTTTGCAGAAAGAAATAAAAGACCTTTAGTAATAGATTATTTAGAGGAACCACCTATGTTTAAGATTAGTGAAACACATAGTGCTGCTACGTGGCTTTTACATCCTAAAGCATATAAAACTAAAATGATTATAAATTTAGAAAAAGGTAAAAAGGTTAAAAATGGATAAGAATATAATTTTAGAGGTAAAAAATTTAAAGCAATATTTTAAAGTGGATAAAAATTTAATTATTAAAGCCGTAGATGATATTTCTTTTAATATATATAATGGAGAAATTTTTGGATTAGTTGGTGAATCTGGATCTGGCAAATCTACTACAGGAAGATCCATAATAGGTATAAATAAGGTTACTTCTGGTGAGATTTTATTTAATGGAAAGAATATAGCTAATAGAAAAGTATATAGAGTAGAAAGAAAAAATATTAATAGAGAGATGCAATTTATATTTCAAGATTCTACATCATCATTAAATTCTAGAATGACCATAGGTGAAATAATAGGTGAGCCTTTAAAAATTCAAAAAGTTTTTAAGAATAAAAAGGACAGGGAAAAAAAAGTATATGAATTAATGGAAACTGTAGGATTAAAAAAAGAATATTTTAATAGATATCCTTATGATTTTTCTGGTGGGCAAAGACAAAGGGTTGGAATAGCTAGAGCTTTAAGTATAAATCCTAAATTTATTATAGCTGATGAGCCAATAGCTTCTTTAGATGTATCAATGCAAGCACAAATAGTTAATTTATTTAAAAAATTAAAGGAAGAAAAAAAACTTACTTGTCTATTTATAGCTCATGATTTAACAATGGTTGGCTATATAAGTGATAGAATAGGGGTTATGTATAAGGGAAAACTTATTGAAATAGCAGAGGCAAAAGAACTTTATGAAAATCCTATTCATCCATATACTAAAGTTCTTATAGATTCCATTCCAAAGCCTAATCCAAAGTATAAAAATAAAAGAATAAATATAATGTATAACTATAAGGAATATGATTATGATGATGTAAGCTTATCTATGAAAGAAATAAGAAAGGAACATTTTGTTTATTGTTCTGATTTAGAATATAAGAAGTATAAAGCTGAAAATATATAGTTAAATAAAGACAGAAAGGATGTATCTGTAATTGGATACATCCTCTTTTTATATAAATGAGTATTTAAATTAATAACACTCAAAAGCCTCAATAGTTCGTAAATCTACTCCAAAGTAGCTCCATCTATAATTTATCCATCTATATCCGGATATAGCAGTTTCATCAGCTTTAATAATGAAAGCCCAATAAGAACGGCCATCTTTTTGCCAAATATAAGTATACTTATATAAACAGAACTTTAAGGATTTTTGGTTAATATCTTTTATTATAGGTTCAGCATAGGCTGTAGTTATAGAATTATTTGAAGACTGAATATTTTCAATTGGTCTAGATGGTATATAAGGAGGTGGAGGACCTACAGGTGCTTTGATGTTAGGACCAATATGATAATTATATAACCAATTATTATGCATAGGTAATGGTATTGAAATTGGTGGTTTTGGTGGTTTTGGAGACATCAGTGATGGTGAGGAAGGAAATCTATTAATATCTTTCTCACTATATTCACTATATGTTTCAAATTCAGATGTAAAATCATTTAAATTTCTGTAGTTAAATGATAAATTCTTATCAATAATTTCCTCATCATTTTTTTCATCTATGAAATTTAAAAAGTTAGAAGGATAAATTATTTCCATAAATATCTCCTATATTATTATTACTATAATATAATATTATGAATATTAAAAAAGAGTGAATGATGTTAATAAGTCATTTAGTGAGAAAGGTATTAAATAAACAATAAAAGACAAGTTTTGAAAATAAAAAATGTAAACATAGTTTTTTATTTATTAAAAAAATGTTATATTATAATTAGGTATGTAAATTAAAGTTATTTATATAATTTATGACAGTAGGAGAAGATGACATGGAATCAATTCGTTTTGGAGGGACTTGGAATATTCCTGGAATAAAAGAAAATTTAAGCGGGGATGTCCATATAAACAATAGAGAAGGATTAATATCTCTAAAAATATATAATATAAATAAATATATAATTAAAGATAATATAGAATTAATAAATGGAGTATTAACTAATGGAAGAAAAATGACATTAGTTGATTGTAGTGTTTTAAATATAAGATTTGAGAATACTGAAAAAGAAGCAGTTTTAATAGAAGCTAAATATGCAATTAATGATTTAATATTTGAAAAGGTAGAAGATATAGCATTCTATAAGATGTCTTTTAAGGTATCAAATATAATAAAATGGTCAGGATTAAGTGGATTTTATAATCCAAGTGTAAACGAAAATGATTATTGTTTAGAGTATAGGCTTAAAGACCCAATAAAGTATGACCTTAATGAAGAAACAAAAATCATATTTTTACCTAAATTTAACGCAAAGGATGTAAGTGTCGAGTCAGAAGATATAAGATTAGAACAATCAGTGTGGATAAATATAGAGAATGAAAATCCTAAATCTATGGATGAAATAATGGATATATTAACTAAAGTATTAAACCTAGTGAGATTAGGAAGTGAGAAAAAGGTTGATATATTAAAGGTTAAAGCTTATAGTGAAAAGCATAGTGATAACTTTATTGAAATTTTTACAGATAGTGAATTTGAAGAAGGCTATGAGGAGCTTTATGAAGGAGAAACTCTTTTTAAATTAGAGGATTTAATAGAGCAAGAGGTAAATTTATTAGATAATTGGTTTTTAAAATATGATTTATTAGAGCCTATTATAGAATTATATTTGAGTACTTTACATTATAGTTATATGTCTACTAAAAGACGATTTTTAAATATAGTACAAGCGTTAGAGGCTTATCATATGAGATTTTGTTATAATGATGGACCTTTATTTGTAGAAAAAATAGAATATTTATTTAAAGACCATGAAGAAAAGGAAAGACATTATAAAGAATTTAAAACTATCAATCAAAGAAGAAAAAAATCTATATTTTTAAAAAATAGATTAAGTGATTTAATCATAGAAGAGTTTGGAATAGATACATATTTAAGAGATGAAGAGCAAATACAGAACTTCTTACGAGCTGTAGTTGATACAAGAAATTATCATACACATTATTCTTTAGAACAAAAGGATAGAATTCTTGTAAAAGGAAGATTAAAAGAGGCGATTCATATATTAAAATCTATTTTAGAATTTTATCTTTTAAAGGAAATAGGTTTCTTTGGAGAACATATTGACATGAAAATATTAAAAAGAATTGAGTTAGCAAGTGAATTATATGGCTATGATTATTCAGATGAAAAAGCTAATGAGGCTTTAGAAGTGCTTCAGGAAGAAATTGATGATGAGTTAGATATATTAAAAGATTAATAAAAAAGTAGAGGATACATCAAATTACAGATATATCCTCTCTGTCATTTATCTAGCTATATAGATATCTTGACGATAAAAATAAAATAAAGTAAAGGGGCTGTATAAATCAGCCCCTTTACTTTATTTTAATAGTATTCCTAATATGGATACTATAGCTATTATAAATATAAGATTTACTTTTTTTGAGAATATTAAAATTGCAGCAACTATAGTTATTAAAATTTGAGAATAACTGCTATAAGCTGTGCTAGTTACAGAAATAAAAGCAAATATAATTAATGCAATAAGTGCAGGTTTCATACCTTTCATTGCAGCTTTCCAAGTTTTAGAATTTTTGAATTTTGAAAATGCAAAATAGGCTATGGTTACTAAGATAAAAGGGGTGGTTATTAAACCTAGTATTGCTACTATGCCACCAATTAAGCCAGCCATTTTAAAACCAACAAAAGCCGTTAAGTTAACAGATACAGCTCCAGGAGAAATTTGAACAAGACCTATATATGATGTAAATTGAGCATTTGTTAACCAATGATGGTCTTCGACTAGTATTTTTTTTATAAATGGAAGCATTGCATAGCCACCACCAAAAGCTAGTGTTCCAACCTTTAAAAAAGCTATATATAATTTAAGTAACATTATTTTTCCTCCTTAAATATGAACCTGTAGACAATTATTCCGTATATAGCGGATGCAATTACAATAAAAGCAGGATTAATTTTGAAAACTCCTAAAGCAATTAAGGCTATTAATGAAATAATTATATTATGAGTACTTTTTTTCATTTTTTTACCGAAGTTAACTACAGCTAAAAGCATCAACATAGGCACTGTTGCATCTATACCTTTTAATATGTATTTAACATAAGTATTTTCTTGAAAGTTCATAAAACATGTAGATAAAATAAAAATAAATACGAAAGGAGGTAATAAGGCTCCTATAAGTGCAGCTATAGCACCAGGGAGTTTAGCAATTTTATAACCTACAAATAAAGAAGAGGTTACAGCTAAGGGACCAGGGAAACTTTGGCATAAACTTATAGTTTCTACGAATTCATCTTCACTTATTAATTTTTGTTTACTTACTAAATCATCTTCAATTACTCCAACCATAGCATATCCACCGCCATGAGTAACAAGAGCAACTCTAAAAAAACTGAAGAAAACATTAAAAATTTTTTTCATTAGCTTAGTCACATCCTTTTTTAATCAATATGTTTTAAAATAAGGGTTATTGCAGCCCCCATAGAAATAATACTTTCTTTAAAGTAAGAGGTTTTAGAATAAATAGATTCTATAGAGGAATCATTATTATTAAATGATTTTATATTTTCTATTAGCTTTTCAAATATATAAGGGTTTTTTTGAATTAAAGGACCATTTATAATTACTTTATCTGGATTAAGAATATTAGAAAAATTATTTATTCCAATAGATAAGGCATATAAAGCATCATCAATAGCTTTTAAAGCTTTTTCTTCTCCTAAAAGAGCATTTTTTATAATAGAATCAATGTTAATTTTATTAGATTTATTATTTAAATTGTAACTAGATTCTATTGCTGAAATAGTTCCATATAATTCAAGACAACCATTTTTGCCACAAATACATTTAGAACCATTTAAATTTATAGTCATATGTCCTAGAGCATCATAAATTTTATGATGAGAATCCATAATTTCACCATTGTTAACTAACCCGTATCTTATACCTAATCCTAAATTTAGATATATTATCTTTTTTAGATTTGTGTCTTGATTTATAAAAAACTCACCTAAGGCAGCCATATTTGTACCTCTATCTATAAAAATAGGGAGTGAAAAGTATTCTTCAAATAAAGCTTTTATATTTAATTCAGACCATTGTTTATTTAAAAAGTTAGAAAGAGAACCAAAAGTTCCTGATTTTAAATCTATAGGTTCTACAACACCTAAAGAAATACCTATAATTTTATTTTTATCTATAGACAAGTTATAGATAGCATCAAAAATTATTTTGCTTATTTTAGTAACTGTACTTTTAGGGTCTAATTTTATGGTCATTTCAAATCTATTTTTAAATTTAATATTTAAGGAACTATCAACTATAATAACTTCTGAATAACTTCTAGATATATCTATGCCAATAACAAAAAAGTTATTAGATGATGGTCCGTAAACAATAGGTGGTCTTCCACCAGTAGAGCTATCAAATCCAATTTCTTCAATTAAATTTTTACTAATTAAATTTTGAAGAGCTCTATTTACTGTAGTTTTTGGAAGGTTCATTTCTAGCATAAGATCTTTTTTTAATTTTTTAGAAACTAACAGTGATTTATATATGTTTTTTTCTATAGAACTTAATTCTTTAAATTCATTCATAATTACCTCCTACACTTTAGTCCAAAGTGGATTTAAGTTGATTATAATATTAATTAATTGTTAAGTCAATTAATTAAATGTTAATACAAGAGAATTTCAATTAATTTATTTGGTAAAATTAACATAGTTGTTATTAAAATAATAAACTTAATTGTATGTAATTAAATTTTCAATAAAAAGTAGTAAAATAAGATTATGAACAAAAATAAAGAGGTGGTGTATTATGAATTATTTCGAGGAAAGTCTAAAGTTACATGAGAAGTATATGGGGAAAATATCAATAAAATCTAAGGTTAAAATTAATAGTAGAGAAGATTTAAGCTTAGCATATTCTCCAGGAGTAGCAAAGCCATGCTTAAAAATAAAAGAAAATAAAGATAATGTTTTTAAATATACATCAAAAGGAAATTTAGTTGCAGTAATAACAGATGGATCAGCAGTGTTAGGACTAGGAAATATTGGTGTAGAGGCTTCATTACCAGTAATGGAGGGAAAAGCAATATTATTCAAAGAGTTTGGTGGAGTAGATGCAATTCCTATAACTGTAGATAGCAATGATGTTGATGAATTTGTGAATACTGTTAAATTAATTTCAAAAACCTTTGGAGGAATAAATTTAGAAGATATTTCAGCTCCTAGATGTTTTGAAATTGAAGAAAGATTAAAAAAGGAAATTGATATACCAGTATTTCATGATGATCAGCATGGTACAGCAATTGTAGTACTAGCTGCACTTATAAATTCACTTAAAATTGTTAAGAAAAAAATAGAAGAGGTTAAAATAGTAGTTAATGGAATGGGGGCAGCAGGAACAGCTATAGCTAAACTTCTTAAATCAGCAGGTGCAAAACATATAGTTCCTTGTGATAAAGTTGGAATCTTAAATAATAATCAAAATTTAGTAGGGCATTATAAGGAGCTTGCTGAGTTATTCAACAAAGAATCTCTATGTGGAAATTTAAGTGATGCTTTAGTAGATGCAGATGTGTTTATAGGAGTATCGGCATCAAATATATTAAAGGCAGAACATATAAGAAAAATGAAAAATGATTCTATTATATTTGCAATGGCTAATCCAAATCCAGAAATAATGCCTGAAGAAGCTAAAAAAGGTGGAGCTAGAATTATTGGAACTGGAAGATCAGATTATCCAAATCAAATAAATAATGTTTCAATATTTCCAGGACTGTTTAGAGGGGCTTTAGATGTTAAAGCCAAAATAATAAATGAAGAAATGAAAATTGCAGCAGCAAAGGCTTTAGCAGAGTATATTGATGAAAAGGAATTAAATGAAAATTATATTATTCCATCACCTCTTGATAAAAATATAGCTAAAAAAATAGCTGAAGCTGTAAAAAGAGCAGCTATAGAAACAAAGGTTTCAAGAATATAAAAGATATATGATTGCAATTATTGCTCAAAAATAAAGGGTTTCTAGTACTAGTTCAATAGTTACATCCTTTTATATCTATATAACTATCTTGATAGATGAAGAAATATGCTTATAAAAGTAATATAAATGTAGAGTTAATTCATGTGAAGTTTTGATTCTATCTGAATATTTAGTCAAATTTATCTAGAAGATGGAGGCTGTTTATATTCTACTTATAGAAGTTAGGAGTATTATAGTCATAGCTATCTATAAAATAAGGAGCTGTATAAATCAGCTCCTTATTTTATATGAAATTTAAGTGTAATTTGAAGGGTAGTAATTTAATTAGATTAATATCCAAGAAGAATCACTACCAGGAAGAGAATTTGTCCACCAAGCAGCCTTGTAGTTTTTACCATTGTATTTTACAATAGTACCACTATTGTAGGCTTTACCAGAAGTATAATTTACAGTTCCATCTGCATTAGGTGTAACAACTAATTCCCATGCAGAACTCTTGTCAGGAGTTTCTCCTTTAGTCCACCATTTAGCAGTATAGGTTTTACCATTATATATTACAGTATCTCCAGCTAAATAAACTTTATTTGCATCATAGGTATCATTAGATGGAGTAGATTCTTTTACAACAGTTATTATAGCTGTAGCATTAGTTTCAAGACCCTTACTATCCTTTACTTTATATACTAGTGTATAAGTTCCTGCTTTAGTAGTATCAACAGTACCTTCAATAATTATTTTAGAAGTTAAATCACCATCTTCTTTATCAGAAGCTGTAACACCAGCTTTAGGATCAAATTTTTCATTAAGTTTAATAGTTTTATTTGTTACACCAGTTAAAACAGGGGCAGTATTAGAATCTGGAGTTACTTCAGAATTATTAACAACTTTTATAGTTCTTTCGACTTTAGTTTCTAAGTTTTTTGAATCCTTAACTGTATATATTAGTTTATAAGATCCTACTTTAGTAGTATCAACAGTACCTTCAATAGCTATTTTAGAAGTTAAGTCACCATCTTCTTTGTCAGAAGCTGTAACACCAGCTTTAGGGTCAAATTTTTCATTAACTTTAATTTCTGTATTAGTAGCACCTTTTATTGTTGGAGCTGAGTTTACAGTAATATCACTATTACCAATAGGATTCTTTCCATTAAATGTGATATTTCTAACACCAGAGAAGCATAGTCCTATCATCCCTTGAACTGAAATTTTAGCTCCTGGATCAATTCCTTGCCAAGCCCCACCTGTTATAGTAACTCTAGTAAATGTATCATTTATATCTTCTGTTGTAGCAGTACCACCCCAAGAAGAATTGTAAACTGCTGATTTAGGTAAATCAAATGAAACAGTCCAATCACCTTCTATTTTTTCGCCAGTATGGTTAGTTATATCTAATGTGTAAGTATAATTAGGATGATCATAAACTCCACCTAATTTTACATCAACATTAATAGGTTCTAAGTTTGGAATTTCATCATTAGTTTCCTTACAATCACCCATTTTATCTAAGCCAGCTTTTAGACGTTTAGTTAATGTATCTCCAAAAGTATATTTACCTTCATTTATTTTTGTAGAGCCTTCAACGTAATTAGGATTAAGTCCATAATCACCATTCATAACCCAAATTAAAGCACCACCAAGGTTTTTATCTTCAATATATTTAACTCTTTCATCAATAGATTTTTCATTTTCAAAAGATAAGAAAGTTTTATCTTTATCATTCCATAGATGAGGAACTTTACCAACATCATCCCAGTATTCCTTTACATTAGGATCTTGATCCATTAAGTTTAATCCATGCCATAGAGGGTTAGCACCAGCAGGTTCTAAAACACCATCACCATTTAAGTCATCTCCCCATATATTATATTTACCTGAAGCAGGAGTTTTACTTGTTCCATGTAGACCATTAGTACCACCTTGAACGTTTTCCCAACCTCTAGTATAGTAAGGAATTCCCATTAATATTTTTTCAGAAGGAAGAACTCCTCTATAGTATCTATAAGCCCAGTCCATATTAAGTACAGGCATTAACATAGCAGAAGTTTCTTTATCTGCTGGATCAGGATATATATTGGCTAAATTTTCAACAAATTCATTCCAACCACCGTGGAAGTCATAGGACATAACGCTTAGGAAGTCTAGATTTTTAGCATATTCATTAGAAGATACACCTCCAAGAACCCATGAAGATGCAGTAACAGCAGCAGTTAGAAGATAATCTTTACCGTCAGTTTTTGATGCTGCATCTAATTTTTCTCTTAATGTTTTCATTAATAAATTATATCTTTCATTTAATTTAGCTCTTCTAGGTTCACTTAAGTCAAAGTCATCTGGGTTACCAGATTGAGAAGTTGATGATGGATATTCAAAATCAATATCAACTCCATCAAATCCATAAGTTCTGATAAAATCTACACAAGAGTCAGCAAAAGTGTTTATTCCAGCATCAGTATCTAACATTGTATAAAAGCCTCTAGAACCTGCCCAACCACCTACAGAAATTAATAAATCTACATCTGGATATTGCTTTTTCATTGTTTGAAGTATGTTAAAGTGACCTTTGTAAGGAAGAGTAGGATCTAACTCTACTTTCTTTCCTTTGTGAGTTAGTTCATGATTTGAAAAATCTTCTTTAATAGCTGCATGCTCATCACCAAATTTAATTTTATTTGTTTGAGGATCTATCATAGCAAAGGAATATTGAATATGAGTTAAACTATCCCATTGCAAATCAGCTACATCAAAATAAGCTTGAGCTTCACTTTTATATGCCCATTCAGGAAAATAACCTACAATTTTTCTTTTTAAATCTTTATTTTGACTAGAAGCTTCTGAGGTTACTTTTTTACCTTCAGGTTTTTCAACAGCAGAAGATATAGTACTAATATTTAAGAAAATACAAGATGATACTAACATAGTAGCAACTATTTTTTTAAATTTACAACTTAACACAATATTTTCCCCCTTAAATATTAACTTATATTTTTATATTAATATTCATGGGAAAAAAATACAATAGAAAACGTTCACAAAATTATTACAAAAAAACAAGTAAAAGTAAAATTAAAGGATAAATTTATTTTATTAAAAAAACTCCCTCATAATACTAATCTATAGTATTTGAGAGAGTTTTCTGAGTAAATATTTTATTGATATTCTTGATCTGGTAGAGTTTTATCTCCATAGATAAAGTCATATAAGTTTTGGTTAGTTTCCTCTTGATTAAATGTTAAGAACCATAAACCGTTTATAGTTTTACCAATACAGTTACTATCAATAGGAACTCTGGCTTTAATTATAGAGTTAGAACCAGTAGCAAGTATTTCTTTACCAAATTCCCAAATTTGAGCATCGCTCATGTTTGTTTCAAGAGCAGGAGCAATTTTATTTAATAATTCAGGATACTCGCTTATTGGACTAGATTTAACTTTTTTGAATAATTGTTCTATTACAGTTCTTTGTCTATAAGTTCTAGCGTAATCACCACCAGTATTATGTCTTATTCTTAAGTAAGCCATTGTTTGTATACCATTTAATGTTTGAAGACCTGGTTTAGTTATAGGTGGTGCATCTGGCATATGATCTAAAGTTTTTAATTGATCATATGGAGATTGTATAGCTTTGACTTCAGCTGGACTTAAATTAACTTCAATTCCACCTAATGAATTTATTATATCAGGTAAAGTAGTAAAGTTAACACTTATAAAGTCATGTATGTTTAAGTGATAATCTTCATTTAAAGTTTTCATAGCTAATTGAGGACCACCATAATAATAAGCAGAGTTTACTTTACCCATACCATGTCCTGGAATTGGTACTAAAGAATCTCTTAAGATAGAAACTAATTTAAGTTGATGAGTAGTGTCATTAACAGACATAACCATTATAGCATCAGATCTACCAGGTACACCTTCAGGTTCATCCACACCAAATAAGTAAATATTATGAATACCAGTAAATTTAGAAAGATCTTTGTCTACGGAACTATTTATTCCTAAATCATTTTGGTTGATGTTTACTCTATTTATTTTTCCTAAATAATGTTCAACTACAAAATAACTAGAACCTAGTAAAATAATTATTACTGCTATTATAATTAAGATACTTATTATAGCAGTTTTTTTCTTACGCGACTTATTTTGTTGTCTTCGATTGGGGTTTTTATCTTTTGTCATAAAAAATTCCTCTCCAATTTTAAAATGTTAACTTTTTGTTAATAAAAATAAAACAAAAAGTAAATTAGTTGTTAACCAACTGTAATCCATTATAAACTTATATTTTTAAGTAATTGTTACAAAAAGTTTAAGATTAAAGGATTTTTATTAATATAATATTTCCAATAAAGAAATTACAAAATAATTGACTATAAATAAAATATATATGATTTGTGAATATTAGAAAAATAATATACTATAGAATTAACTACTATAAATTTAAATTATAAATAAGTTTTGAATTTTCTAGAAAATAATTATAAGATGATTTAAACATATTTACTATGTTAAAAGTAAAATAAATTGATATAATTAAATGTATAATTTTTAATTATAGACGATTTAGTTTATATATCAAGGAGAATACTAATGAAAAAAATAAAGAAAAAGGTTTTTATAGTAGCTTTTGTGGGAATTGGAATTATATTTCTTACTATAGATTGGAATAGACTTATTATTGGAAAGTTTAATTCACATATAAAAAATCAATTGCGAATAGCTGAAATGGAATCTAACTCCAATAGCCAATATATGTCATTTGGAGAAAATATGGTTGTAAATTATAGTGGACAAATAGAAAATAAAGGTCAAATATATAATGAATTAGTAACAAGTACTAATAACATTTTAGCTAAAAATGGAATATATTTAACAAATACTATAGTAAAGGTAGATTTTAATGAAATAAAAGTAATGAGTGGTATAAAGTACTACCCAGTTGAAGTTTATACTATAGATAAAGGTACAAACAGAGAATTAAAATATTCTTTTTATATAAGTTTAGATTCTACTATAATGCCAAATGAAAATGCAAATGAAAAAATTGGAGTAAATAGTTCTATAAGTATGGTTAATGATTTTGGAAATAATAATCAAGTAAATGCAACTTACGATTTAAATAGTAGCGAAATAAACAATTATAATAATAATGAATTATTTACAGAGTCTCAAAAAAAACTATATTATAGATTATGTGAAATGGCAGAACTAAATATATTTGGGACAACCTATGTGAATGGTTATAATTTTGTAACTAATATGTCAGCTCCTATAAATTATAATGGTAGTAACTATTATGAAATATTAATGTATAACAATAATCTTAGAAATAGTGAAAATGGAGGGCTATTATATAAGTTTTTTATGACTGCTAGTGGAAATATAGTTCCATATACTGATGTAAAAGTTCCTTCTAATAATAATGTAAATAACAATAATACCACTGCTAATAATAATGATAATAATAGTGATATTAATAATAATTCAAAAGCTAATACAAAGGTTGATGAAGAGAATAATAAATCTATTAATACAAAAGAAGATATAACTTCTAATAGCAAAAAAATAAGTGAAAATAACGAAAATCAAGGTAAAATAGAAGAAAATAAATTTAGTAAAAGTTTAAGTAACAATTTATATAAATTAGTTATAGAATATGAAAATTTAATTCTTAGTAATAAGACTTATAAATTTAATATAAACTCTCAAGAGGAGATAAAAGGAATTAAATATTATAATATAAAGATAACTGGCGATAATAATTTTGTAGATAGTTTTTATATAACAGATAATGGAGAAATTTATAAGGATTTAAATAAGTCATAAAAAGAAAAGTTATAACTTTAGATATAGCAAATTTCTAAAGTTATAATTAAATTTAAAGTAGTATATATAAAATATAAATAGCAAAGTAACTATTTAATATCTAAGAATAAATTTAGTCAGAATTTAAAGTTTTATTTGAACCTTAAAATGTATATTTAATTTATCTTAAGTTCTAAAAAAGTAAAGCATAATAGGTAAAATATACTTAAATTATAGATAAAAGCAATGAGGAGAGATTAATATGGAAAACTTAACATTATATAATCCAACAAATATATTTTTTGGTAGAAATGTTGAAGATAAAGTAGGAGAGGAAATAAAAAAATACGGAAGTAAAGTCCTTTTACATTATGGAGAGGGAAGTATAAAAGAAAGTGGACTTTATAGTAAGATATTAGAAATATTAAATAAAGCAGGAGTTCAATTAATAGAAATAGGAGGAGTAGAAAAAAATCCAAAATTAGAATTAGTAAATAGAGGAATAGAATTTTGCAAAAAAAATAATGTTGATTTTATTTTAGCTGTTGGTGGGGGAAGTGTAGTAGATTCTGCTAAAGCTATAGCTTTAGGAGCTAATTATGATGGTGATGTTTGGGAATTATTTGAAAATAAAGATGATAGTATAGAGGCTCTTCCAATAGGAATAGTTTTAACTAATCCAGGTTCAGGAAGTGAAGCAAGTAATTATGCTGTATTAACTAATGAAGAAACAAAATCTAAAATTACATATACATCAAATAGTTTATATCCTAAATTTTCATTTTTAAATCCAGAGTTATGTTTCACTTTAAATGAAAAGCAAATAGGTTCAGCAGTGGCAGAAATATTATCTCACTTAATAGAAAAGTACTTATTAAATGTAAAAAATGTTGAAATAACAAACAGATTAATTGAAGGAACTATAAAAACTGTGATGAATAATGCTTATAAAGTAATTGAAAATAACACTAGTTATGAGGGATTTTCAGAAATAATATGGTCTGGAGCTGTTGCACAAAATGATATTTTATCAACAAGTAGCTTAAAAAGATTAGAATCACATAGCTTAGAAAATCAAATATGTGCAAATTATGATTTAGAACATGGAGAAGTGCTTGCAATAATATATCCAGCTATAATGAAATTTTTAGCTAAAACATATGGAGATAGAATAGCTCAATTAGGTAGAAGAGTATTTAAAGTAACTGGTGAAAACTTATCTGTAGAAGAAATGGCTATAGAAACAGCTAAAAAATTAGAAATGTTTTATAGTTCTATAAATATGCCTGTAAAATTATCAGAGCTTGGCATAAAAGAAGAAGAATTATTAGAGATTGTTAATAAGCTTACCAACAATGGAAATACAACAGTAAATGAGTTTTTAGAGTTTAATAAAGAAGATATTTATAATATTTATAAACTAGCATTATAATAATATTATAGCCTTACATTTAGGGATAAATAGATGAGTAAAATCTCATTTAAGTTAAGTCTACATTTATATAGTAGGTAAAAGAAAGAAAGGGATATATCAAAAATTGATATATCCCTTTTTTAATATATTTGATTTACCAGAATCTATCTCCACCATCAAATATATCATCAACTAAGTCGCCAGCAATATCACCAGCAATATTTCCAAGAATATCAGCTTCAATCATTGTTGTAACAGGGTTAGAACCAAACATTCCACCACTCATACCCATTGGAGCGCCGTAATTCATGTTATTATAACCATATCCATATCCAGGATTTCCATAAGAATTATGCATTTCCATTTCATTTCTTTGCATCATTTCTCTTTGTTGGTTTAGTAATTGTTGTTGAGCCATTCTTCTTTCTTGTTCAGCTCTTTTCATATAATTTATTCTATCTTCAAATCTTCTTTGTTCTTCCATTCGTTGTTCTGGAGATAAAGTCATCATTCTTTCATTGTGGAATTTTTCTTCTTGCATTAATTGTTCACGAAATCTTTGTTGAGCCATTTGCTCTCTTTGCATGAACTCTTGTTCCATCATTTGATTTCTTCTAAGAGCATCATTGTGAGCCATTTGTTCTCTCTGCATCATTTCTCTTTGCATCATTTGTTCTCTTTCCATTTCGTTTCTTATTACTCTTCCTTCAACTTCACCTTCAACGAAACCTTCAAATATATCATCAAAAAGACCCATATCGATTCCTCCTTTGTAAAACTCTTCTATAGTTATGAGTTTTAATAAAATAATTAATAAGTAATTTTGCTTATTGAATAAATTTTATCACCTAAATAGAAATATATCAATATAAATATTATAGATATATTTCTATTTATATATTCAACTTTAGGATATATATGAATAAAAATTTTAAAATTGAAGTTTTACCGTATATTATATAAAAATTATAAATAATAGTATAGATTTAATTTAAAATAATAAAACAATAATTATAGAAAATTAGAGTTTTTTAGATTAATCTTATATATTTTATGTGAAAGAATATTTGTGAAAATGAAAGGCGAAAGAACAATTAAAATGACAAGTAAATTTAAATTCATGGAATAATTGGTAAATTAAATGTGGTAATTATAAAAATAGAAATTTGATTATAGGATATATTAGAAAGAATAAAAATTGGTGAAAGACTTTAAAAGAATGTTTATTATAGTTAAAATTAAAAAAAGGAAGATATATCTTTATTTTATTTTTCATGTTTTTTTAGATAATTAATAAAATTTAATTTTTTTAAAATTTACTATAGAATTATAACCTTAAATGGTAGTAAAATAATATGTAAGATGTTTAACTTATGAGATATTTATTTTTAGAAGGGAAAGAAAAATGGAAAAATTTTTAAGTGTTATTATACCAATGTACAATAGTGCAGATCATATAAATAAAACTTTAGAAAGTTTAAATAATGAAAATGATACAGATTTTGAGATAATATTAGTAGATGATGGTTCTACTGATGATAGTATAGTTGTTGCAGAAAACTATCTAAATACTATGAAAGTAGGATATAAAATCTTAAAAGAACAACATAAGGGACAAAGTCATGCTAGAAATAAAGGGATAGAAAATGCAAAAGGAAAATACATATTATTCTTAGATTCAGATGATTTTATAAATGGTAATTTAGTAGAGGTAATAAAAAAGAACATTTTAGAAGATACAGAAATATTAGTATATGATTATTTAAGAGTAGACAAGAATTATGTTATTTTAGAAAATAAAGAGCAAAAATTTGATTATAAAGAAGGGTATCATTTTGGTATAGATATTTTTAATGCTTATAAAAATAATGAATTAAGATTATGGACAGGAGCATTAATTTATAATAAAGAATTTATACTAAAAAATAATTTGAAATTTTTAGAGGGAGCCTATGCAGCTGAAGATTTAAATTTTATATTTAAAGCTTTATTTAAATCTAATAATGTAAAAGTTATAAAAGATGTATTGGTATATTATTATCAAAGAAAGGATTCTTTAACAAATAAGCCTGATATACTAAAAAATATAACAGTTATAGATTCATTTGAAGATGTAGTTAAGTACATAAGAAATAATTCTTTATCAATTGATTTAGCTAATTCTATAGAAAAAGAGTTTATACCTGAACATATAATGTATCAAATTTGTGGTGCCTTAACTACAGATACAAAGAGTGAAGTTAAAGAGGCAATAAAAAAATCTAAGGCAAGGCAATATTTAAAAACTATGAATAAGGAAAGTACTAGGTATGGAAAAAGTGTATATACATGGGCTAAGATGGCTTCAATGATGCCTGGAATGTTTATGAATATATATATAAATAAAACAGGAAAAAAATAAAAAAACTAGAGCAAATGCTCTAGTTTTTTACCATTGTCCAGGATATGCAACTATATAAACAGTTACAGGTCTTCTTCCCCATGAGTTACAAGCAGCTTCTGAATTCATATATAAATCTATAATATCTCCTTTAATAGCTCCACCTGTGTCTGAAGCTATAGCATATCCATATCCAGGTATGTAAACTTTACTTCCTAGAGGGATTACGCTTGGGTCAACAGCTATTGTACTTATACCATTAGGATTTCTTACAGGTTTTAAACCCATAGCAGTCAAAGTTCCACCAGTATAAGCAGTGGCAGTCATACTAAGTACTTTTTTATAGCCGTTAGTAGGGCTGTTGTTACTAGAGCTTGATCCATTATTGGAATTACTACTAGAATTATTATTAGAAGTATTATTGTTAGAACTTGTGTTATTATTAGAACTTACATTACTACTACTTTGTTGAGCTTCTTTTTGAGCAGCTTGTTCTTGAGCTGCTTTTTGCTCAGCTGCCTTTTGAGCTTGTTCCTTTGCAGCTTTTTGTTGAGCTTCAAGTTGTTGTATCTTGCTATTACCAGTATTTATAGCCGTCTTTGCAGTATTTATTACAGAATCAACACTAAGTTGTGGTAATATCTCATTAAGAGAACTAACTGCAGATTTTAGTTGATCAATAGACGGATTAGAAGAATTTATAATATTTACAGAGTAAGATATTAAAGAATTCTCATTTTCTGTAATAACTGATAATACAGAATTTCTTTGAGCATTAAGCTTGTCTATTGTTGCTTTTTGACTTTCTTTCTTTTCATTTAAGCTAGCTAAATTCTTTTCATTTTCAGCTTGTAAATTAGATAGCTCTTGCTCTTTGTTTTTCATACTAGTCATGTCATTATTTAAAGTTTGTTTATTTTGATTCAAACCAGATATTAGGTTATCATCTAGACTAATTATTTTTCTATAAGCTTCTAGTCTAGAGAAGAAATCTGAAAGACTATTTGAACTGATTAAAAATGCTATTGGATTAAAATCAACTTCATTTTTATACATTGCAGCAAGTCTTACCCCTAAAATCTTTTGTTTGGCATCTATTTCTTTTTGTACATTATCTATTTGTGTTTTTGTTTCATTTATTTTTTGAGTAGTTTCTTGCATCTTTACGCTATTTTCTTGAGTTTGTGCATTTAACTGCTCGATTTGAACATTCAAATTAGATAATTGTGCATTAAGGTCTAGTATTTCATTTCCTAGAGCCTTATATTTTGCCTTATTCTCTTGTATATTACTTGTAGTGGTTTCTGGTGCAGCTAATGCTTGTACACTTGTACCAGCTACAATTGCCGAAGCAAGAGATAAAGACATGAATTTTTTAAACATAAAAGTTAAAACTCCTTCCTTCAATTGTGAATTCACTGTTGTAACTTGGACAATATTTTTTATGACTTTTTTCGACTATGGTTTATATTATAACATAGAAGTGCAAAAAAAGTGAAATGGAATTAAATAAAGATTACAAAATAGTTACAAAAAACAAAGTTAAAGTTCGTATACGTATAGAACTTTAGTGGTGAGATCTGGGTAAGAATTTATTATATATATAAAAAAATACGTATATTTATTTGAAAAAAAGATTAAAAATTCGTTAAAAAAAATAAATGGAATAACAATAAATTTACATATATAAGAAAAATAATTTGAATTAATTACCTTAATTTCAATTAAAATCATTAAATTTTGATTGTAAAAAATAAAAAAATATTTTATAAAATATTAAAAATTTAAATTTATCATATATAAAAATAAAAAAAATTAGATTTATAGTAATTTTATAAAGAAATGAATAGATTATTCAAAGAATTTTAGTAATGAAGAAATTAATAAAAAAATTAAAAATTTTATTTAGAAAATTAATTGTCTTTTATTTAGAAAATAAAAAATAATTAAAATTTAGAAGTTAATATTCGTATTTTATAAAAAATAAGAATATCAGCTTCTTATTGATAATGCTTTTTATTTGAAATTAGATATTAATATAATAAAATGGTATAATCAATATTATATTGGGGTGAAGAAATTGACTTATAGAGATGAAACAAAAAGAATAATAAATAAAACTATCAAAAATATGAATAAGACTTTTCATGAGATACATGAAAATTTAGATAAGATACTTCTCAAAGCATTAGTTAAATCTAATACCCATGATATATTGCTACATAGAGCTGATATATTAGTAGTTAATGATAATAGAAAATATATAAAAGATAGTAAATTTGAAAAAAATATTGTTTGGTGTTTGAATTTATATGATTTAACTCATAATGTGAGTAAAAGTATAAAGTGGATTAAGCCATCATATTCAAGAAAGCCAGATGTTAAAATATCAACATTTTTTAGATTATTTTCAGAACATTTTTATAATGAAGATAATAAAAGTAATTATTTTGGACGAGAAGGTAATACTGCCTTAGAAAGTTTTAAATTTTTTGCCAATAAGGCTTTATATTATCAAAAAAAAGGAAAGCAAAAAAGATGTATGAGATATTTAAGTTATGCTTGTCATTTTTTGGCGGATATGAATGAACCACATCATGTAACTAACAATATACATAAGCCAACTAATTTTATTGGGAAAATAATAGATTTTGCTAATATTGAGGGTATAGGACAAGGTATTTTTTCAAATCATTCGGATTTTGAAAAGATAGTTAGAAATTGGCTGAAGGATGAAGAAAAATCTTCTAAAATTATTTCCAAATATACTAAGGGAGAAAGCTTATTACTAAGTTCTGTTTTAGATAGTAAGGAAATATATAATTATATAGTAGGTAAAAGAAGTACAGAAGAAGAAGTTAAAGATAAAGCAATGATGGTTAAGGAGATATATAATAAAAACTTAAATTTAGACTTAGATGAGTACTGTACATATATAGCAAGAGAAAGTGCTATGTATGCTCGAGAATTTATTGAGGATACTAGAGAGAATAATAGTAAAGAACAAATGATAGCAGCTGTTAGGACTTTGAATATGGCACAAGTTCAATTAGCTAGATTTATGTATTATTTTTGTGATTATATAGAAAGAGAAAATAACTAAAAAAATAAATGACTAGTTAGATTTAGTAGAATTAACATAAATATAGAGTAAATTTAAGTGGAATTTTGACTTAATTTAAAGATAATTATTTATTTAAATTTTACTAAATATACGGAGGTATGTAATGAATTTATATGTTTCAGATTTAGATGGAACTTTATTAAATAGTAATAAGGTAGTATCTAATTATAGTAAGAATATATTAAACAATTTAATAAAAAAGGGTGTTTTGTTTACAGTAGCAACTGCGAGAACACCAGGGACTATTAATGATTTATTAAGTGGGTTAAATATTTCAATACCAGCAGTGTTGATGAATGGTGTAATAATATATGATATGAAAAATAAAGAATATTTAGATTTTAAAGATATTAATAAAGAAGCTATAAAGCAAATATTGAATATAGTAGAAATTAATAATAAAAATATATTTTTATATACCATAGAAGAAAATAAATTGAATGTATATTATAAAAATTTAGATTTAGAATTTGATAATAATTATTATAAAGAAAGAGTGGTAAGTAAATATAAAACTTTTATAGAAATAGATTCATATAGAACTATAAGTGAAGAAAAGGATGTTGTTAATATTGTAATTATGGACAAGCCTTCTGTAATAAAAGAAATCTATAATCAAATAAAAGATATAAAAGGAATATACGTTAACTATTCTCAGGATATATATGATAAAGAATGTTATTTCCTTGAAATTCATAGTGATTTAGCATCAAAAGCTAGAGGGATAAAAGAATTATCAAAGTATATTAAATATGATGAATTAATATGTTTTGGGGATAATACAAATGACATTTCTATGTTTAAAGTAGCTCATAGAGCCTATGCCATGGGAAATTCAGTTGATGAATTAAAAAAAATTGCTACTAAAGTCATTGAAAGTAATAATGAGGATGCAGTAGCTAACTTTGTGAATTCTGAAAATAATTTTTAAGATATCTTTATTGACAGATTAGGTAAATAGCTTATATACTAGTGAAATGAAACTTTACCCAATGCAATAAAGCTGAGTAGAGTTAAAGCTCCACTTAAATTAAGTCTATATTTATGTAAGGTGGGGCAAAGAGACAGAAGTTTATATAAAGATGATTTTAGTTTTATTAAAATATAATTTGATTTGTGAAAGAGGAATATGAAGACATTTGTTTAATTAGTAGAAAATAATTGAAAAATAACTTTAAATAGGATTTAGATATATGTAATTAAAGGGGCTGTTTTGTACAGCCCCATTTATAAACTAAAATTAAAATATAATATGTAGGTGATGGATTGATGGGAAATAGATTTTTACCAATAAATAAAGAGGATATGGAAGAAAGAGGATGGGAGCAATGTGATTTCATTATTGTAACAGGGGATGCTTATGTAGATCACCATAGTTTTGGAACTGCAGTTATTGCAAGAGTTTTAGAAAATGCAGGGTATAAAGTTGGTATCATAGCTCAACCAGATTGGAGTTCAACAGAAGATTTTAAAAAATTAGGTCGTCCTAGATTAGCATTTTTAGTTAATGGCGGTAACATGGATCCTATGGTTAATAAGTATACAGTTAGTAAAAGACTTAGAGAAAAGGATTTATATACACCTGGTGGTGTAATGGGAAAAAGACCAGACAGAGCTACAATAGTTTATTGTAACAAAATAAGAGAAGCATATAAAAATATTAATGTGGTTATAGGTGGAATTGAAGCGAGTTTGAGAAGATTTGCTCATTATGATTACTGGGATAACAATGTTAGAAAATCAATTTTATTTGATAGTGGTGCGGATCTTTTAATATATGGAATGAGTGAAAGACAAATTGTGGAAGTAGCTGATTATTTAAATCAAGGTTTTGAAGCAAAATATATAAGACATGTTCCTGGAACTTGTTATATAGTCGATAGTCTAGATGAAGTATATGAGGATTATATAGAATTACCATCCTATAAGGAAGTTTTCACAGATAAAATAAAATATTGTGAAGCTTTCAAAATTCAATATGAAGAACAGGATCCATTTAGAGGAAAAACTTTACTTCAAAAGCATCAGGATAAATATGTTGTTATAAATAAACCAGAAAAGCCATTAACTAGAGAAGAGTTAGATATAGTATATGCACTTCCTTACACTAAAGAATATCATCCTTCTTATGAGGAATTAGGAGGAGTCCCAGCCTTAGAGGAAGTTAAATTTAGTATAATGAGTTCAAGAGGATGCTCAGGTGATTGTTCATTTTGTGCTATAACTTTTCATCAAGGAAGAATTGTATCAAGTAGAAGTGAAGATTCTATAGTTGAAGAAGCTATTGAGATGACAAAGTTTAAAGACTTTAAAGGATATATACATGACATAGGAGGTCCAACAGCTAATTTTAGAAGACCATCTTGTAGTAAACAATTAAAATTTGGTGCATGTAAGAATAGACAATGTATGTCACCAAAAATATGCGACCATATGGATGTAGATCATAAGGAGTACATACATTTACTAAGAAGAGTTAGAAGATTACCTGGGATAAAAAAAGTATTTATAAGATCAGGTATTAGATATGATTATGTAATGAAAGATAAGGATGATACATTTTTTAAAGAATTAGTTGAACATCATGTAAGTGGCCAATTAAAAGTAGCGCCAGAACATATTTCACCTAATGTACTTAAATATATGGGGAAACCAGCTGGAAAAACTTATGATCAGTTTAGAGAAAAGTTTTTTAGAATTACAGAAAGTTTAGGGAAAAAACAATATATAATTCCATATTTAATGTCAAGTCATCCTGGAAGCACTTTAGATGACGCTATAATGCTAGCAGAATATTTAAGGGACATAAAATATCAACCAGAACAAGTTCAAGATTTTTATCCAACTCCAGGAACTTTATCAACTACTATATACTATACAGGATTACATCCTATAACTATGGAAGAGATTTATACTCCAAAAACAAAGGAAGAAAAAGCTATGCAAAGGGCTTTACTTCAATTTGGAAATCCTAGAAATTATAATATAGTTTATGATGCTTTAATGAAAGCAGGTAGAGAAGACCTAATAGGGAATGGACCTAAATGCTTAATAAAATCAAAGGAACAAAGATATAAAGAAGCACATGGATTAGTAAGAAAAAAGAAAAATAATTTTAGTAATACAAATGGAAAGAAAAGTAAGGCTTCAAGTACAAGAGAGAAAGATACAAAAAATAATAAACAGCAAAGTAGAAATAGTAAAAATAAAATTTCAAGAGGAAGAAATAAAAGCGATAAACAAAGATCTAAAACTTCAAGAAGAAAATAAAAGAGTAGGTGGGGTATATCAATTTATAGATATATCCCACTTACTTTTTGCAAATATGCACTTAAAAGAGTTTAACAACAAATAAATTTTAATAGAAGTAAATAGTTAATAAATTATTGTTAATTTATATTGAAAATTTAAAACTCATTGTATATAATACAAAAAAAGGTAGTAAATTTTATATAATATTTATCGGTGTTTGGTAAAATGCTTTTTTATCAAGTAATAATGAATGGGGGATTATTATGGATGATATTTTAGAAGTACTAGAAAAAAACAGTAGATATAGTGATGTTGAAATTGCTAAAATGACTGGAAAAACTGTAGAAGAAGTTAGAGAAACTATTAGAGAATATGAAGAAAAAAATATAATAGCTGGATATACAACTTTAATAAATTGGGAAAATACAGGCAAGGAAACAGTAACGGCTTTAATAGAGGTAAAAATAACACCTCAACGAGGAGTAGGATTTAATAAAGTGGCAGAAAGAATATATAAATTTTCTAAAGTGAAAGCATGTTATTTAATGTCATCAGGAGGCTTTGATTTAACAGTAATAGTAGAAGGCAAGACAATGAAAGAAGTTGCTTTGTTTGTATCAGAAAAATTATCAGTTCAAGAATATGTAACAGGAACAGCTACACATTTTGTTCTAAAAAAATACAAAGAGCATGGAACTATTTTTAAAGAAAAGAAAATTGAAAATAGAGAGAGGTTATTTGTATGATTATAGAAAAGATGATTTTAGAGGATATAAGAAATATGCCTCCTTCTGGAATAAGGAAATATTTTGATTTAATAAATGAGATGGAAGATGTTATTTCTCTTGGAGTAGGTGAACCTGACTTTGTTACTCCTTGGAATATAATTGAAACCGGTATTTATTCTTTAGAACAAGGACATACACATTATTCATCTAATGCAGGATTTGTTGAGCTAAGAAAAGAAATTTCTAATTATATGAATAGAAGATTTACTTTAAAATATAGCCCAGAAGATGAGATTTTAGTTACAGTAGGGGGAAGTGAGGCTATAGATCTAGCTTTAAGAGCCTTAGTAGGACCAGGAGATGAAGTGGTTATACCAGAACCTAGCTTTGTTGCCTATAAAGGATGTACAACATTTACAGGAGCTAAAGCAGTTACTATAGAACTTTTGCAGGAAAATGATTTTAAGCTTACAGCAGAAGCTTTAGAAAAGGCAATAACTGAAAAAACTAAAGTTGTTATAATACCATTTCCAAATAATCCAACTGGATCAATTATGACAAAGGAAGATTTGATTCCTATTGTTGATGTCTTGAAAGATAGAGACATAATAGTATTATCAGATGAAATTTATGCAGAACTAAGCTATGATAAGAGACATATTTCTATTGCAAGTTTTGAAGAGATATATGAAAAAACCATAGTTATAAATGGGTTTTCAAAAGCTTACGCAATGACAGGGTGGAGATTAGGTTATGCTTGTGGAAATAAAGCTATAATTGAAGCTATGAAAAAAATTCATCAGTATGCAATAATGTGTTCTCCAACAATAGCACAATATGCTGCTATAGAAGCATTAAAAAATGGTGATGATAGTGTGAGAGAAATGGCTAGAGAATATAATAGAAGAAGGAGATATATTCTAAATTCTTTTAGAGAAATTGGAATAGAATGCTTTGAAGCTTTAGGAGCACTTTATGTATTCCCTTGTATCAAATCAATAGGAATGACCTCTGATGAATTCTGTGAAAAACTTTTATTGGAGGAGAAGGTACTTGTGGTACCAGGAAATGCTTTTGGAGAGTGTGGGGAAGGGTTTATAAGAGCTTGTTATGCAGCATCAGTGGAAGATATTATTGAGGCAATGAAAAGAATTAAGAGATTTATAAAAAAATATAAGTAATTGAATATAAGTGTTTTAATAAACTACAAATAATTATAAAATATTAATATTTAGAATATTTTATAATTTGTAGTTTATTTTAATTATAGAAATATAGGTATTTGTGAAATATAATTTTTTTAAATAAGCATATAAGAAGCATTAATATATTAATAATATTTATAATAAAGATGTGAATTTTTTAAAATTTGATATAATATAGTAAACCTTATGTTGTTGACAAAAAATTAATAATATACTAAGATATATTTTTATTAAAAGAAATTATACATTTATCTAATTTACAAAATAAAAAATCTTAGCAAATTAGCATAAAGATTATTTTTTATGGAAATATTAATGTAAACAAAGCTTTTAAAAGAATGTGGTTTTAAAGTTATAACTTAAAGGATAAACAAGTTATAATAAACAAAAAAATAATAAAAGTTAGTGGGGATGAAGTATGAAAATAGGATTTGATGACAAAAAATATCTTGAGGAACAATCTAAGTATATTTTAGAGAGAGTAAATGATTATGATAAGCTTTATTTAGAATTTGGAGGAAAATTATTATTTGATCTTCATGCCAAAAGAGTACTACCAGGTTTTGATGAAAATGCTAAAATTAAACTTCTTCATAAGTTAAGAGAAAAAGCTGAAATAGTAATCTGTGTTTATGCAGGTGACATAGAAAGAAATAAAATGAGAAGTGACTTTGGGATAACTTACGATATTGAAGTTTTAAGATTAATAGATGATTTTAGAGCTTGGGACTTAGATGTAAATAGCGTTGTAATAACTAGATATAGTGGGCAACCAGCTACAACAGTATTTATAAATAAGCTTGAAAGAAGAGGTATAAAAGTTTATAAGCATGCAGCAACAAAAGGATATCCAACAGATGTTGATACTATAGTAAGTGAAGAAGGGTATGGTAAAAATCCATATATAGAAACTACTAAACCTATTGTAGTTGTTACTGCTCCAGGACCTGGAAGTGGAAAGCTTGCAACTTGTTTAAGTCAAATGTATCATGAAAATAAAAGAGGAAAAAGTTGTGGATATTCTAAGTTTGAAACATTCCCAGTATGGAATGTACCTTTAAAACATCCTTTAAATATAGCATATGAAGCTGCAACAGTAGATTTAAAAGATGTTAATATGATAGATCCTTTTTATTTAGAAGCTTATGGAGCTACAGCTATAAATTATAACCGTGATGTTGAAAGTTTTCCTGTTTTGAAGAGAATAATAGAAAAAATAACAGGAAAAGAATCAATATATAAATCACCAACAGATATGGGTGTAAATAGGGTTGGATTTGGAATAATTGATGATGAAGTTGTAAAAGAAGCCTCAAGACAAGAAATAATAAGAAGATATTTTAAAACAAGTTGTGAATATAAAAAAGGCTTTGTTGACCAAGAAACTCTTCATAGAAGTAAGTTAATAATGGAAGAGCTAAAACTTAAAGAAGATGATAGAAAAGTTGTACCAGTTGCAAGAGAATATTCAACTAAGCTTAAGGAAACAGCTGATGAAAAAGATCCATGTACAGTGGTAGCCATAGAACTAGAAGATGGAACTTTATTAACAGGTAAAAGTTCAGAGCTTATGGAGGCAACTGCTGCTGTGGTAGTTAATGCTATTAAATATTATGCTAACATAGATGATTCAATGCATCTTTTATCACCAGTAATACTTGAACCTATAAAAAATTTAAAGTCTAAAACTTTAGCATCAAATAGAACAGCTTTAAACTGTGAAGAAGTTTTAATGGCTTTAAGTATTAGTGCTGCAACAAATCCTATGGCACAAGTAGCTATGGAAAAAATAGCTATGCTTAAAGGTTCACAAGCTCATTCAACAACAATAGTATCTGGAGCTGATGAGCAAACCTTTAGAAAATTAGGAATAGATATAACTTGTGATCCAGAATATCCTACAGAAAGTCTTTACTATAATAATTAATAAGTTAAAGATTGAGTTTCATTTATTATAATTAAATAAGACCTTATTTAATTATTTAAAGTTTTAATTGAGTAATATTAAAATATTAGTAAAACTTATTTAGGATTTTAAAGTTGCTTCAGTATATAAAGATAGATATATTGTAGTAACTAGCAATTAGATAAACGTAGGCTCAATTCAGATAAAGTTTTGGATTTATCTGGAATTGTTAGTCAAATTCATCTAGAAAAGTGATACTGTAGTACTCCTATTTCTAAAAGATAGGAGTATTATAGTAGATAGCTATAAGATAAAAAAAGGGTGAGAACAAATGAAAAAGATACTTGAAAAAAAATATATATCAAAGTTTTTTTATTTAGTATTAGGTGTGTTATTGGTTGAATTAATTAATATATTTACTTTTAATAAAAAAGTATTTTGTGTGTTAAGTATTTTAACTTTAATTGTGGTTGCTTTATTTGAAGTAAAAGAAAAAAATAATTATAATATAATAAGACATAAAGATATCGTTAAGTAAATATTTGTTTAAATAAAAAGCTAAATTACTTTAGAATTATTTTATTAATAATTTTAGTAATTTAGCTTTTTTTATAGAAAAAATTAAATTAGAATTATAAAAAAATATTTTTTTTAGCTTTTTATTAAAATTTATAAGATTATGTATTTTAAATTTAAGTATAGTAATCTTGTACAAAAATGGGAAAAACATTACAATAATAATATTAATTATATTATTAGGGAGTGTTAAAATGGATAATAAAGTACCTTTACAAGAAGAAGAAGAATTAACAAAGAATACTATTGTAAGAGAAGAGGGTTTAAAAAGAAAAGCAAGAGTTAATCAATTAAAGATGAAAACTCGAATTAGAAGAAGAAAATTAGGAACTATTAATAAAATTTCAAAAAGATAAAATTTTTTAAGTATATATCAAATTTATATTATGAATTTGATACATACTTTTTTTATTAGAAGTTATATTAAAATATTAATAAATTTTTAACTATAAGTACAGAAAATAATAGTATAATTGAGGTATAAATTACTATATTAGGGAATAGTTGAGGTTATAGGAGGTATAATGTTTAAAGAAGGAACAGATTTAGGAAAAGGTGATATAAAGAAGTTATTAGTAACTTTAGCGTTACCAGCAATTATAGCTCAATTAGTTAATGTGTTATATAACATAGTAGATAGAATATTTATAGGAAGAATTCCAAACGGGGAAATAGCTATGGCAGGTGTTGGAGTCGCTTTTCCAATTTTAATGCTTATAGCTGCTTTTAGTGCTTTAATAGGTATGGGAGGGGCTCCTTTAGCAGCTATTAAAATGGGAGCACAAGATGAAGACAGTGCAGAAAAAATAATAAGTAATAGTTTTTTTGCACTAATAGTAATAGCTATTATTTTAACTATAGGTTTTATGATATTTAAGGTACCTATATTAAATGCTTTTGGAGCTAGTGAAGAGACTATAAAGTATGCTATTGACTATTTGTCAATTTATTTAATAGGAACAATATTTATACAAATCGCTTTAGGGCTTAATCCTTTTATTAATACTCAAGGATTTGCTAAAATAAGTATGTCAACTGTTATGATAGGAGCAATTATAAATATAGTTTTAGATCCTATATTTATTTTCACTTTTGATATGGGAGTTAAGGGAGCAGCTTTAGCTACTATATTAGGACAATTTGTTTCAGCTATATGGGTATTAAGCTTTATTTTTGGGAAAAAGAATAAAATTAGAGTGAGAAGAAAATATATAATTCCAGATATAAAAATATTAGGTGCAATAATTGCTTTAGGAGTTTCTCCATTTATAATGCAAGCTACAGAAAGCTTAGTTGTAGTTAGCTTAAATAATAAATTACAAGCTTATGGAGGAGATTTAGCAGTAGGTGCAATGACAATAATGAATAGTATAATGCAAATTATATTATTACCTTTATTAGGATTAAGCCAAGGAGCTCAACCTATAATTAGTTATAATTATGGAGCAAAAAGTATAGAAAGAGTAAAGGAGACCTTTAAGCTATTGGTAATTTGTTGTTTGGCATATACTCTTATAATGTGGCTATCTATAATGATTTTTCCAGAAGTATTTGTTAAAATATTCAATAATAATCCGGAACTTATCGAAATAACAGCTAGAAGTATGAGAATTTTTTTCTTTGGAATCTTTATATTTGGTGCACAAATAGCATGTCAACAAACTTTTTTAGCTTTAGGGCAAGCAAAAAATTCATTAATTTTAGCACTTCTAAGAAAGATATTTTTATTAGTACCATTAATATTTATTTTACCAGAATTTTTTAAGGTGAATAAATGGAAATTAAATGCTACATTAGCTGCAGAGCCGATTTCAGATATAATAGCTACAGTAATTACTGTTGTTACTTTTTTAATATTTTATAAAAAGAAATTAATAAAGCTAAAGGAAGAAACTAAAGAGACAAAATAAAGAAATGGGCTATTTATTAAATAGCCCATTTCTTTATTTTAATAATAATACTTTTTTGAATTTTCTAGGTACAGCATTAAGTAAAGTTTGGTCAACGCCTTTAAGTCGTACCATTGCTTGTACATAAACTAAAGCACCTACATAAATGCTTATTAATAAAGCAATAAGATTTGCAACATATAACCATAGGAATAAAGAGAAGAACATAAGGAAAATTTTATCTACACAGAAAACAACTATTCCCATTATAATTGCACTTATAGCAGGCTTTTGCCAACTAGTAAGTAATAAACCTCTTTTTCCAATATGTTTTTCTATTACAAAAACATTTAGTATTAGTGTTACTATATTTGA
The DNA here is from genome assembly GCA_963557775.1 of uncultured Sarcina sp. GTDB lineage: Bacteria > Bacillota > Clostridia > Clostridiales > Clostridiaceae > Sarcina. The sequence goes on along the minus strand of CAUWDH010000019.1, from coordinate 20,805 downwards.
AATTAACAGACCAATAATAACACCATAAATATTTATACATACTATTGGAATAAGTAAATAGTCACATATTAATTTTATAGCAACTCCAATTAAAGAATTTATAGCTCCTTCTTTTACTTTGCCTAAACTGTTTAACATGGTATTTGTAAGTTGATAAACAGAAGAAAAAATAAATACGTAGGCACCATATTTCATTATTGAAGCACCACCAGTATTGTGAGGACCTAGAATCATGGTGAATACACCCGTACTTAATACTGATAAACCTATAGCAGCAGGCATTCCTATTAAGAATCCAACTTTTATAAGGTCTTGTATAGATTTTTGTAAATTTTTTCTATCACCTGATACATTTGCTCTAGCTATTAAAGGTAATATTGATATAGCTAAGGAACTTATTAATATCATAGGTGTATTTATAAGTTGCATATATTTATTAAAATAACCGTAGGTAGATTGGTTTGCAGCTTCTGAGAAACCTGCTTTTTGCAATCCTGTAGTTATAAAGTTCAAATCAAGAAGATTATTACCAGCATAAATACATCCAGTTGATATAATTAAAGGTATTGAAAATTTAATTATATAGTTAAATATGTATTTATCACTATGCATTCTAGGTTTTGTTTTATCTCTTTTTATTTTTTGATCTTTAATAAATTTGTATTTTAAGTAAATTAAAGATACTAAAGCACCAATAGCAGTACCAGCAGCACCACCAGCAACACCTAGAGTAATGCTATATTTAACAAGCACAAATGAAAATAATACACTAAAAATTACATTAAGTACTTGCTCTATAAATTGAGATATTCCAAGAGGTATTAAGTTACTTCTACCTTGGAAATATCCTCTATAAGCACTACCTAGTGCAGTTAAGAAAATACTAGGACAAAGTACTATTATAGCAAGATAAGCACTTTCATATCCTCCGAAAGTAGCAGCTTGTTTACTTAATACAAATAAAAGTATTGTCATAATAAGCCCCATAGCCACAAGGGTAATACGGCCAATTTTAAAACTTGCCATGGCATCACGTTCGTGATCTGTTTCCATATATTCAGAAATTAATTTAGGAATGGCAGTGGAAGCACCAGCTATAGTAACCATATAAACAAAAGTATATATGCTATAAGCTGATCCATAAACACCATAACCGGTGTCGCCTATATTATGGTTCAAAAGAGGAATATATACTAATGATAATAACTTTGAGCATATATTTGTAAATGTTAATATCATTACTCCCTTAGAACTATTTTTCATCTTCAGTTTAATCATCTCCCTTTTATTAAAAATCGAGGACATCTTTAGAATATACACTACAAAGATTTATTTTACAATATTCTAACTTAATAGTCATTATTTTTTTTATAATTTAAACAAATAGTAACAAAATATAAGGAATAGTAACAAGTAAAAAAGTTAATTTAATGTTGAAAAATTTTTTACTATAAGATTAATATTGTAAATAGATTGTTTACTATATATAATCTAATTAAGAAAAGTATATAGTATTTAGGAGGAATTAGATAAATGAGAGCAGATGAAATAGATTTTAGACTCTATGGGGACGATATGCAGTTTGTAGAAATAGAATTAGATCCAAATGAATCAGTTATAGCAGAAGCTGGAGCTATGATGATGATGGATAATAATATTCAAATGGATACCATTTTTGGGGATGGTAGTGGAAATGAGAGAGGTTTTTTTGGAAAATTAGGTAGTGCAGCTAAAAGAGCTGTATCAGGTGAAGGATTATTTATGACAGTGTTCACTAATAGAGGTTATGGAAAAGAGACAGTATCCTTTGCATCACCTTACCCAGGGAAAATAGTTCCAATGGATTTAAAAATGTATAATGGTAAAATAATATGCCAAAAAGATGCTTTCTTATGTGCAGCAAAAGGAGTTAGTGTTGGAATTGATTTTAAGAGAAAATTAGGAGCGGGTTTTTTTGGTGGAGAAGGATTTATATTACAAAAGTTAGAAGGGGATGGAATAGCATTTATTCATGCTTGTGGAACTATTGTAAGAAAAACACTTATGCCAGGACAAGTGTTAAAAGTTGATACTGGATGCTTAGTGGCAATGACTCAAGGGGTTAACTATGATATACAATATGTTGGTGGAATAAAAAATAGTTTATTTGGTGGTGAAGGAATATTCTTTGCTACATTAAGGGGACCAGGAGAAGTTTGGATCCAAAGTTTACCATTTAGTAGATTAGCATCTAAAGTCTTTGCAGCAGCTCCACAAGGTGGCGGAAAAGATGTAGGTCAAGGTAGTATACTTGGTAACTTAGGTGATTTATTCCAAGATTAAGATATATTACTTTATCTATTAATTTAGTTGTATAAGTAAGAAAAGTAGAAGGGATATACCAGAACTATGATATATCCCTTCTTAATTATTTTATCTGATTGTAGTACTCCTATTTTCTAAAGGAAACTCCACTTGCCTCGCTCGTTGAGTAAGTTCCTATAACTAAATCAAGATTTAGATAGTCACTTAAGTAGGAGATAAATTATGCTTTTATTTGTTTATCAGTATCTTTAAAGCTCTAAATATTTGAATTAGTATCAATGGAGCAGTGGAAAGTCCATATACAATGAATAAATTCATAGAAGAAAGAGCTGAAACTTGGAATGGTGTTCTTAAATTTGGTATTAGTAGTACTGCATTAAGTAAAATAAATCCAATTAAGAAGGCATACCAAGAAAATTTATTAGAAGCAAATTCTTTAATTGTTAAAACACTATTAGATTTACTAGTAAAGCCATGAACAAGTCGTCCTAAGCAAAGGGTTGAAAAAGCCATAGTGCTAGCGACAGCTGGGCTTTCTTTCAAACCTATATGGAAAGCAATCATAGTACATAAAGCTATAATAAAGCCTTCAAATATTACTGAAAGAGTAAAGTTTTTAGTTAATATTGATTCATTTAATTTTCTAGGTTTTTCTTTCATTACATTTTTACTATGAGGTTCTAAACCTAAGGCTATTGCAGGTAAACTATCAGTTAAAAGATTTATAAATAATAAGTGTACTGCTGCAAATGGAACTGGTAAAGCTAGTATGGAAGCATACAATACTGAGAATATTCCAGCAGTATTACCAGATAAGAGAAATTTAAGGGATTTTTTTATATTACTATATATATTTCTACCATTTTCAACTGCCTTTACAATTGTACTAAAATTATCATCTGTAAGAACCATAGAAGCAGCATCCTTTGCAACTTCTGAACCTGTTATTCCCATTGCAACACCAATATCAGATTGTTTTAAAGCAGGAGCATCATTAACTCCATCTCCAGTCATAGCAACAACATTACCTAGATCTTGCCATGCTTTTACTATTCTTATTTTGTGTTCTGGAGATACCCTAGCATATACAGATATTTTAGGAACTAGCTCTTTTAGTTCTTCATCAGATAATTTATCAAGGTATTTTCCTTCTATAGCTTCATTTTCATCTTTTAATATTCCAATTTCTTTTGCAATAGCAGAGGCTGTGATTTTATGGTCACCAGTAATCATTATTGGCTTTATTCCTGCATTTATACACTCTAAAACTGCAGCTTTAGATTCTTCTCTTGGAGGATCCATCATGGAAATTAATCCAACAAAGGTTAAATTATTTTCTTCTTTAAGAGTTATTTCAGTATTTAAACCAATATTTTTATAGGCAAAAGCGAGAACTCTAAGACCATTTTTAGAGAAGTCCATATTTATTGATTCAATATGTTTTTTCTTTTCATCTGTTAACTCTTCAATACCACTAGAAGTCTCTATATATTTAGCTCTATTTAACAGTACATCAAGAGCTCCCTTTGTAATCATTAAATTTTCTCCATTTAGATTATAAACAGTGCTCATAAGTTTTCTGTCAGAATCAAAAGGGATTTCGGATAATCTTTTATTTTCTTCTCTTAATTTTAATTCATTATGATCATGAAGTAATCCTAAATTGACTAAAGCAACTTCAGTAGGATCTCCTATTTCAGAACCTGTTGAACTACTTGCATCATTACAGAGGATACTCATCATTAATAGTTTTTCTTCTAAAGTATTATTTACATTTAAATCTTTAGAATCTAAGATTTTATTATCAACAAATAATTTTTTAGTAGTCATTTTATTTTGTGTAAGAGTACCTGTTTTATCTGAACAAATTATAGATACACTACCAAGCCCTTCAACAGCTTGTAATTTTCTAATAATAGCATTTTCTTTAGCCATTTTTTGAGTTCCAAAGGAAAGAACTATAGTAACTATTGAGCTAAGAGCTTCAGGAATAGCTGCTACTGCTAGAGCTACTGCAAACATAAATGCATCCATAACAGGTTCGCCTCTATAAAGACTAAGACTAAATACTATTATACAAATACCTATTATGGAAAAAGCTAACTTTTTTCCAAAGTTATCTAAATTAACTTGAAGAGGTGTTTTCTTTTCTTGAGTATTTTTTAATAGTTTGGCAACTTTTCCAAGTTCAGTTGACATTCCTGTAGCTGTTACTACAACAATTGCTCTACCATAGGTAACTAAACTTCCTGAAAAGACCATATTTTTTCTATCACCTATAGGAACTTCATCATTTTCAATTAAATCTGTGTTTTTTATTATATTTTCAGATTCACCTGTTAGAGAACTTTCATTAACTTGTAAAGAAAAGTTTTCTATTATTCTACAATCAGCTCCTACAAAGTCACCAGCTTCTAATATAAGAATATCACCAGGAACAATTTCCTTAGAGTCTATTTCTGATTTTTTACCATTTCTTAGTACTTTAGCCTTAGGAGATGAAAGGGCTTTTAAGCTGTTAAGAGATTGTTCAGCTTTGATATGTTGTATAGTTCCTAAAATAGCATTAATTGAAATTACTATAAAAATAACAAGAGCACTCTCTAAATCACCAATAAATGTTGATATTATGGCAGCCACTAAAAGTATTATCACTAGTAAGTCTTTAAATTGTTCAAGGAAGACTTGAACAGTTGTTTTTTTAGGACCATCTTTAAGTTCATTTAATCCATATTTGTCTTGTCTTTCTTTTACAGCAGAATCATTAAGCCCCACTGAAAGGTCAACATTTAAATCCTTTGATATTTTTTCAATAGATTTTTTATAAGCATTTTTCAATTTAAAGAACCTCCTTTTAATTTTGTTTGATAATTTAATAGTTATAATATTCAATTTAAAATTTTCACCTGAGTAAAAATTATTATGCTATAAGAGCAATTAAATTTCACTTTATATATTAAGTTATGAAAAGTGTAAAAAAATAAGACTTCTAATATAATTTTTCAGTTCTTTATATCTGAAAAATTATATTAAAAGTCTTGTCACCAAATAGAGGTATATAATACCAGGCTATATTGCCGAGATTGTTGATATTATATTTGCGACTACTCCCTTTTAATAAGATTAAATTCTTTGTGTAATTTATGATATACAAAATTAAGGAGAATTGCAACTATTTTTACAAAATAAGATGTAAAAAAAATAAGTATTAATTTAATGTGATATTAAAAAAATAATAATAAGTAAATGTTATAAAGTTTTATTATTAAACAAGTGTATATTTAGCTTCAAATTTATTTAGGAATATAATATTATTTATTTTTTATTTTTTATTTATAAAAGATAAAAAGGTAACTTATAGTTATGAGGTAAATTTTTATTTAATAACTTATTTGAATCAACTTTTAATTTAAAAAAACATTAATCTATAAAATTAATAAAAATATGCTATAATAAATTAAATAGGATATTATTTGAAAAATATGAAATAAAAGCAATAAAACTATAATGGGGGGCAAGTTTATGAAAGAAAATATAATGAATGTTCCAGATGGAACGAGAGATTTACTTTATAGGGATTGTGAAGTGATAGAAAAACTCACAAAAAAAGTAAATAATCTATTTGAAGGTTGGAGTTATAGTGAAGTTATAACTCCAAGTTTAGAGTTTTATGATACTTTTACTCATTATAGAGATGGTATAAATCAAGAAGAAATGTATAAATTTTTTGATAACAAGGGAAGAATTTTAGCACTTAAAGCAGATTGTACCATTCCTATAGCTAGAGTTGTAAGTTCTAAACTTAAAAATTCTAAGCTACCTCTAAGATTAAGATATCAATCGAGAGTTTTTAGAGTAAATGAAAGCTTAGCAGGAAAAAGAAATGAATATATAGATTGTGGAATTGAATATATAGGTGGGGAACATTTCTTTTCTGAGGTAGAAGTATTAATAATAGGTATAGAAGCTATAAAAAGTAGTAATATAGATAATTTTAAAATAGAATTAGGGCATATAGGTATAATAAGACGATTATGTGAATTAAGCAATCTTGATGACTATAGCAAAGAATATTTAATAAGAATAATAGAAGGTAAGAAATTAGTAGAATTAGAAGAATATTTAAATGAATTAAATATAGATGAAAAATATAAAGAGATATTTAAAAAGATTCCTTGGTATTTTGGAAATAGAGATATTTTAGACAAGGGAAGGAATTTAATAGATGATAATTTAATTAAAGAATATATAGATTATTTGGACAATATTTATGAAAGTTTAGCTTTAATGGGATATGAAAAATATCTAAGCTTTGATTTAGGTATGACACCAAAAATAAAGTATTATTCAGGGATTGTATTTAGAGGCTATGTTGAGGGAATTGGAAATTATATATTATATGGTGGAAGATATGATAACTTAATAAAAAGTTATGGAAGAGATTTAGAAGCAATAGGTCTATCTCTTAGAATAAATGAATTAATAGAAATAATAAATAAAGATGAATTTTTAGATAAGAAAGAAAGTGAAAAAATATTTTATAATAATGAAAATTTTAATGAAAAAATTAGGATAGCCAACGAAAAAAGAAAACAAGGGAAAAAAGTTGTTCTTTTAAAGGAGGCAAAATAATATGGGAATAAATATAGCACTTACAAAAGGTAGATTAGAAAAGGAAACTATAAAAATATTAGAGAGAGCTGGGATGGATTGTACCGAACTAAAAGATAAGGGGCGAAAATTAGTATTTCATGATGGAAAAGAAGATATTAAATATTTTTTAGTTAAATCAAATGATGCTTTAACTTATGTTGAACATGGTGTTGCTGATATAGCTGTAGTTGGAAAAGATACCATATTAGAAGGAAGTAAAAATTATTATGAAGTCTTAGATTTAAACATAGGCAAGTGTAAGTTTATAGTAGCAGCTATGCCTAAAATTACCTTATATGATTCAGTATCACATATCAAAATAGCATCTAAGTATCCAAATGTAGCAAGAGAGTATTTTAAAAAAAGGCATATGGATGTAGAAGTAATTAAGATAGAAGGTTCTGTGGAATTAGCACCTATCTTGGGACTTTGTGATGGTATAGTTGATATCATGGAAACAGGAACTACTCTTAAAGAAAATGGCTTAGTTGTATTAGATGAAATTTGTAATTTAAGTGCAAGAGTTATAGTAAACAAGGCAAGTTTTAAAATGAAACAAGGAGAAATTACAAACTTTTTAGATAAAGTTGAAAGGGTACTGTAGTATAGGGGGGGAAGTAATGCTAATTTTAAAAAAGATTGAAAATTTAAATTATATAATTTCAACTTTTAAAAATAGAAAAAATAAAGAGAGTTTAGAGGTTGAAAAAAGTGTTAAGGATATTTTAAATAAAGTGAAAAATGAAGGAGATAAAGCTTTAATAGAGTATACGCAGCTTTTTGATAAAGTAAAGCTTGATAACCTTGTAGTTTCTTATGATGAATTAAAAGAAGCGGCTAGTCTTGTTGATGATAAGTTTTATCAAGCATTGGAGGAAGCAAAAAAAAATATAGAAGATTATCATAAAAAACAAAAACAAAATGATTATATATTTTTTAAAAGAAATGGTATTTATTTAGGGCAAAAAGTGACTCCTATAGAGAAAGTGGGGATATATGTTCCTGGAGGAACAGCAGCTTATCCATCAACTGTTTTAATGGATGTAATTCCAGCTAAAATTGCAGGATGCAATGAAATTTCCCTGGTTACTCCACCTAATAAGAAAGGAAAGATAAATCCGTATATTGCGGCAGCAGTTCTTATAACAGGTGTAGATAAGGTTTATTTGGTTGGAGGAGCACAAGCTATAGGAGCACTTGCTTATGGAACGGAGAGTATAAACGCAGTTGATAAAATTGTAGGACCAGGAAATATATTTGTAGCTACAGCGAAAAAAATAGTTTATGGAGATGTAGACATAGATATGATAGCTGGACCAAGTGAAATTTTAGTAATTGCAGATAAAAATGCAAAGGCAGAATTCGTAGCAGCTGATATGTTATCACAAAGTGAACATGATAAACTAGCATCTAGCATATTAATTACTACATCAAAAGAATTGTATATAAAAGTTAATGAGGAAATAAGTAAGCAAATTGAACATTTAGAGAGAAAAGAGATAATAAAAGAATCATTAAAAAATAATAGTTTTGCATTGGTTATGTCATCTATAGAAGAAGCTATAGAAATTAGTAATAAAATAGCTCCTGAGCACTTAGAATTAATGGTAGAAGAACCAATGAAATATTTAGGTATGGTAAAAAATGCAGGGTCTATATTTTTAGGATATAATACTCCAGAACCTATAGGAGATTATTTTGGTGGAACTAATCATGTATTACCAACTAATTCTACTGCTAGATTTTTTTCAGCTCTTTCTGTAGAAAGTTTTGTGAAGAAATCCTCCTTTATTCATTATAGCAAGGAAGCGATACTAGAAAATGGTGAAAAAATAATGCTTCTAGCAGAAAAAGAAGGGCTGACAGCACATAAAAATTCTATAAAAGTAAGGTTGGATTTAAATGAGTAGTATTTATGAAATACCTAATGGAAAAAATATAAAAATATATTTAAATGGGAATGAAAATGGATATAATCCGTTTAATGAATTTGTAGAAAGTTCATTAAATTCTTTAGAAAGCTTAAGGGTGAATAGATATCCAAATAATAATTATAAAGAATTAAAAAGTTTATATGCAGAGTATGTAAATTTAAGTGACGAAAATATAATTGTAGGTAATGGATCTGATGAAATGCTAAATTTAGTAATTTCTAATTATATAAATTATGGGAGGATTTTAGTTACATTAAAACCTGATTTTGGGATGTATGATTTTTATTGTTCTATCAATGAAGGAATTATTAAGAAGTTTAAATTAAATCCTAATGAGGGACATATAAATATTAGGAATTTTATTAAGTTTTCAAAGGAAGTAAAAGCTGATTTAATAATATTTTCAAATCCTAATAACCCTACTGGAATGGCATTTTCAAGAGATGAAATAATTGAAATATTAAACAATTTAAAAAATACTATAGTTCTAGTTGATGAGGCTTATTATGAATTTTTTGGACAATCAGTTGTAGATTTAGTTAAAAACTATAGTAATTTATTAATAACAAGAACTTTATCTAAAGCTTGGGGAATGGCAGCATTAAGAGTAGGATTTCTTATAGGTGAAGAAAAGAAAATAAAAGAATTAAATAAATTAAAGGTGCCTTATAATGTAAATTCTTATTCAAATATAATAGCAAGTAATAATTTGAAATATAAAGAAGTTATGTTGGAATCTGTAGATAAAATTATAAAAGAAAGAGAAGTTTTATTTAAACAATTAGCAGAATTTAATAATGATTATATTACTTTTTATAAGAGCTATGGAAATTATATATTTGGGAGTGGAAGAGTAGCACATAAATTAGGAGAATTATTAGAGAAGGATGGAATATTAATAAGAGTTTTTAATAATAATTCTATACGGATAACTATTGGAAATAGAGAAGAAAATATAGCTTTAATCAAAAGTATAAAGAAAGCAATAAAAGGGAGGGTATTATGGGAAGAGTAGGTTGTTGTGAAAGAGCAACACATGAAACTGTTATATCAGTAAAAGTAGATTTAGATGGAGAAGGCATAGCTAAAGTTGATACAGGAGTAGGTTTTTTTGATCATATGTTAAATTTATTTTCTTTTCATAGTGGAATAGATTTAGAAGTGAGTTGTACAGGGGATTTATTTATAGATGACCATCATACTGTTGAAGATGTTGGAATAGCCCTTGGAAAATCAGTTAAGGAAGCTCTAGGAAATAAAGAAAGCATAAAGAGATATGGAAGTTTTTATGTTCCTATGGATGAATCTTTAGCTTTTATATCTATAGATATTAGTGGAAGAAGTGCTTTAGTTTTCAATGGAGAATTTAAAAGAGAAGCTATAGGGAACTTTTCTACAGAAATGGTAGAAGAATTTTTTAGGGCATTTGCTAATAATAGTGAAATAACAGTGCATTGTAATATACTCTATGGAAATAATGACCATCATAAAATAGAAGCATTATTTAAGGCTTTTGGAAGAGCGATAAAAGAGGCCAGAACTATAGATCATGAAAGACCTGGAGTTCAAAGTAGCAAAGGAGTATTATAATGATTACTATTATTGATTATGGTATGGGAAATTTAAAAAGTGTATATAATGCGCTAGGATATTTAAATATAGATTGTGAAATTACAAATAATAGAGAAAAAATAGAAAAAGCAGGAAGGATAATATTACCGGGTGTTGGGGCATTTAAAGATGCAATGAAAAATTTAGAAGTTAGAGGATTAGATAAGCTTATTGTAAAAAAAGCAGAAGAGGGCATTCCTATATTGGGAATATGCCTAGGAATGCAATTATTATTTGATAAAAGCTATGAGGGTGGGGAATTTGAAGGTTTATCACTTATAGAAGGAGAAATAAAAAAGTTAGAGAATAATATTTTAGAGAAAGAAAAAGTAAAGATACCTCATATAGGATGGAATAATTTAAGGATAAAAAAAGTAAATCCTATATTAAAAGGGATAAATGAAAATGAGTTTGTTTATTTTGTTCATTCATATTACGGAGCTGTAAAAAATGAGGAGGATTTAATAAGTGAAACAATTTATGGAACTAATAAAATTGCTGCTGTAGTAGGGAATAATAATGTTTTTGGAACTCAATTTCATCCAGAGAAAAGTGGAGAAGTTGGACTTAAGATTTTGAAGAATTTTGGGGAGATGATTTAGTGATAATAATACCAGCTATAGATATATTAGATGGAACAGCTGTAAGATTATATAAAGGTGACTATAATAAAAAAGAAAAGGTTGCAGAAAGTGTTATAGATACTGCTATAAGTTTTGAAAAAGCAAAGGCAAAATATATTCATATAGTTGATTTAGATGGTGCTAAAAGTGGAGTTGCTAAAAATCATAAAAAAATAATAGAAGTAGCTAATAGAGTAAATATACCTATAGAGGTTGGTGGAGGTATAAGAGATATAAAAGTGGTATCAAAATTATTAGAAAGTGGAGTATCAAGAGTAATATTGGGAACTTCAGCAGTTAAGGATAAGGGGTTCTTAAAAGAGGCAATAAAGGAGTTTAAGAAGGGAATAGCCGTGGGGGTGGACTTCAGTAATAACTTTGTTTGTACAGATGGATGGCTAAATAAAAGTAATTTGCATTATATAGAATTTTGTAAATATTTAGAAGAGTTAGGAGTAGAAAATATAATTGTAACAGATATATCTAAAGATGGAACTTTAAAAGGACCTAATTTAAATATGTTAACGGAGATTAAAAATAATGTTTCAATAAGTATAACAGCATCTGGTGGAGTTAAGAATATAAATGATTTAAAAAGAATAAATAAATTAAATATATATGGTTCAATAGTAGGAAAATCAATTTATGAAGGCACTTTAGATTTAAAGGAAGCTATAGAAACTATTGAAGCTACTTATTAATAATAAACAAGAAATGTTTAATAAATTAAATTTAAATTAACAAAATATGGAAAACTTTAACTTAAAAATTTCTTATAAATATGAGAAAATAAAAGAGAACTTTAGTTCTAAAAGGAGGATAAATGCATAGTAAAAGAATAATACCCTGCTTAGATGTTAAGGATGGAAAAGTTGTAAAGGGAATCAACTTTGTAGGAATAAAGGAAGTAGGAGATCCTGTAGAACTTGCTAAATTTTATAATGATGAAGGTGCTGATGAATTAATATTTTTAGATATAACAGCTACCCATGAAGGTAGAAAAACATTTAGGAATGTTGTTGAAGCTATATCGGAAAATATCTTCATTCCTTTTACTGTAGGAGGAGGCATAAGGACTATAGAAGATATTAAAGATATACTTAGAGTTGGAGCAGATAAAGTAAGTTTAAATTCAGCAGCTATTAAGAATAAAAAATTAATAAAGGAAAGTGCAAGTCACTTTGGAAGCCAATGTATAGTATTAGCTGTTGATGGGAAGAGAAGAGCAGACAATTCTGGTTGGAATGTTTATATAAATGGGGGACGAATAGATACTGGAATAGATGCTATAGAATGGATAAAGGAAGCAGTGGAATTAGGAGCAGGGGAAATATTATTAACTTCTATGGATAAAGATGGAACAAAGTTAGGCTATGATTTGGATTTTACGAAAGCTGTTAGTAAAGCAGTTAATGTTCCTGTTATTGCATCGGGGGGATGTGGTAATTTACATGATTTTTATGATGTTTTAGTGGATGATATAAGTGATGCAGCTTTAGCAGCTTCCTTATTTCATTATGGAAAATTAACTATTGGGGAAGTAAAAAAATTCTTGAAATCCAAAAACATAGAAGTAAGAATGACAGAATAGTAATATTAAGAAGGGGTAAGAATTATGAAAAATATAAACAGGGAAAATTTCGGGAAAATAGATTTTGATAAAGGATATGGATTGGTGCCAGCTATAATACAAGATTACATTAGCAATGAAATTTTAATGATGGCTTATATGAGTAAAGAAAGTTTAGAAAAAACTTTAGAAAGTGGTTATACTTGTTTTTTTTCAAGATCTAGAAAAGAGTTATGGAATAAAGGTGAAACATCAGGAAATAAACAAAGAGTTAAAGAAATTTTTAGTGATTGTGATGGTGATACCTTACTTATTAAAGTTGAACAAATAGGAGTAGCTTGTCATACAGGAGAGAAAAGTTGCTTTCATAATAAAATAGTAGAATAGTTTTTAGCATATAAGGATTGGCTTAAATTAAAAAGCAATCCTTATTTTTATTTTAATAAATAGTTTAAGGAGAGTAATATGGAAAATATATTAAATGAATTATATGAAGTTATAAATGAAAGAAAGGAAAATCCAGAAGAAGGTTCGTATACAACCTATTTATTTAATAAGGGATTAGATAAAATATTAAAAAAAATTGGAGAAGAAAGTACTGAAGTTATAATCGCAGCAAAAGGTGAAAGCAAGGAAGAACAAATAGAAGAGTTATGTGATTTATCTTATCATATTTTAGTTTTAATGTCTCAATTAAATATAAAACCTTCAGAAGTTGAAAAAGTTTTAACTGAAAGAAGAAAAAAAATAGGTAATTTAAAACCTGAAAGAGCTAAGGTCGAAAAATTATAATGAATATAAAAATATTAGGATCTGGTGGTTGTGTAGCTCTACCTAGACCAACATGTCAATGTAATATTTGTATGGAAGCTAGAAAAAAAGGAGAACCCTATAAAAGAACGGGTTCTTCTTTGTATATAGAGGATATTAATATTATTATAGATACTCCAGAGGAGATAAATTATCAAATAAATAGAGAGAATATATTTAAGATTGATGGAATAATGTATTCCCATTGGGATCCAGATCATAGCTTAGGAATGAGAGTTATAGAACAACTACATGAGGGATGGCGTTATAAAGTAGAAAGAATACCAACTAAGATATATGCTTTACCAGAAGTTATGGATGATTTATTAGCTATAAAAAATAAATTCAGTGGTTATTTGGAATATTATAGTAATATGAGGTTGTGTAAAATTATAAAGGGAGATATTTTTAAATTTGATAAAATAGAAATAAAATTGTTTCCTGTTATTACCAATATAGTGTCTACTATTTTTTTATTATCAGAAGGAGAAACCAAGATAATTTATGCACCTTGTGATATAAAACCATTTCCCATAAGGAAGGAATTTATTGATTCGCAAGTGTTAATAATAGGTGCTTCAATGCCAAGAGGGAAAAGATATACAGAAAATAATCCAGCTTTATATTATATTGAAGAAATTATTGAAATAGGTAAATCTTTAAATATCAAAAAGATAATCATAACTCATATAGAGGAGCAGTGGGGAGTTGGTTATGACGAATATAAATCAATGGAAGAAACTTTTAAAGGATATTTAAGTTTTGCTTATGATTCCATGTGCATATCAATTTAAAAAATATAATTCTATTAAGAAAAATAAAACTAGAAACTTGAATTAAAAACATTGTATGTAAAAGTTCAAGTTTCTAGTTTTTTTATTTGTTTTTTTAGCCAAAAGAGTTAATACTTAATATAATAATCTTAAATAAAATACTCGTAAATGAGTATTAAAATGCATAAAAACAAAAATACTTCCAAAAAACAAGTAAATAGGAGTCTTTTACTTGTTTTTTAACTCATCATCTATAGCTTGTACATTTTAAAATTTATATGATAGCTAGAGACTGTAGTATTCATATGTTCTAAAGGAAACTCCACTTGCATTGCTTAATATGTACGGTCTTATAACTAAATCAAGATTTAGAGAGTTAATTAAGTAGGAGATAAACAGCATCATACTTCTAGATAACTATGACTAAGTATTCAGATGGAGTCAAAACTCCATCTGAATTAGATCTATATTTATAAACTTTAAAAAATATAGAATATTTTAATTATTATGTTACTATTAATTAATTAGTAAATGATAAAATTAATTAAAGATTAAGTGATATAGAGGTGTATAGAATGGGTGCAATTCATTATTGGAGAGATTACTTAAAATATCATAAGAATAATGTTAATGTTAATGATTACCTTTTAACTTTTTATATAAAAAATAGAGATATTCATGTTAGTTCTAAGTATTATTTTTTTAATAATGCAGTAGAGATGGTGAGGTTTGTTAAATATGTAATATTACCTTCTTTCACTTATTCAAATATAAAGGGTGATGAAGAAGAAGTTATTATTGAAGCTGTTGATTACAGAGAAATGTTAAATTTTTTTACTATAAATGATAAGTATTATAATAAAACTTTAATAAAAAAATATTCTTATTTTTTCAATAAATTAGAGGAACTTGAATATGGTGATTTTAATTCTAAAGAGTTTAGTAATATTTGTGTTGAAATTACAGAATATTTTTCTAAAAGTGATTTAGTTAAAGTTTGTGTAAAGTATTATAGAAATATTAATTACTTAAAAAATGAGCTTAATCAAATTGATGATTTTAATACTTATGAAGGTTTAATTGAAATTGTTAATCTTATGGAGAAAAAAGAATTAAGAAAAGAGAATTGTAGTGGGAGTTTTTAATGATTTTTAACTTAAAAATAAAAGATTTAGATATATGGGGAAATATTATAAAAACAGAACGAAGAGGACTTTCTATAGAAGTTTTATCTAATTCAAATTTGCAAGTGAGAGCTTCTAAAACTTTAACTAAGAAGGATATATTAGAAATACTTAAGAAGAATGAACCTTGGATTTATAAGCAAGTTAATTTAATGAAAGAAAAAAATAAGTTATTTATTAATAGAGAATATAAAACTGGAGAGAAATATTATATCCTTGGTGAACTTTATACTTTAAATATTATAGAGACAAAGAATTTAAGTAAAGTAAATATCAATAAAAAAAAATGCACAATAGAGCTATATGGAGATTCTAATTCAAAAAATATAAGAGATATGCTTTTAAAATTTTATAAAGATTTTGCACTAAAATATATTATTAATAGAGTTAATTATTATATACCTTTCTTTGAGTATATTCCTAAGAAGATTTGTGTAAAAGATCAAAAGAGACGATGGGGGAGTTGTACTGATGATAATAGGTTATTATTTAATTGGAAAATAATAATGGCTCCACCTAGAATAATTGATTATTTAATAGTTCATGAAATGAGTCATATGAAACATAAGAATCATTCAAAAGATTTTTGGAGTGATGTTGAAGCTATTTTAGGTGATTATAAGGAATTAAGAAAGTGGCTTAAAAATAATGGTGTAACTTTAGAATTATAAAAATAGATAGGTTAAGTAGAACCTATCTATTTTCTATTTCTTTTCCTTAATTTTTTTCCGTTTTCATCCCTTTTTTTATTTTTCTTTAAAGATTTTATTTTAGAAGAATTATTATATTCTTTTTTTTCTGTTGAATATTTCTTTTTAAATTTATTTAAATTTTTCTTATATTCAATCTTCTTTTCAGTAAAAAACTCATTAGTTGCTACTGAAAAACCAAATTTACCTATTGCTTCTTTAGACATAGGATAATACTCTCCATGAGAATAGCAAAGAAGATTAGCGTTTTCAAAATGAATTTTTCCTGTTTCATCTAAAAGATCCTCATCTATATGACTACATAGAACATCTGCTATAAATAAATCATGACTTCCAAGAGGTAATATTGTTTTAACCTTACATTCTATTGAAATTGGGCATGATTCTATATAAGGAGTATTTATATTTGTTCCTTCCTTAAGTGGTATATTTAATTCAGAAATTTTATCTACTGCTTTTCCACTTTTTACTCCAACAAAATCAACCATTTCTACTAAATCTATAGATGGTATATTAAGGGTAAATTCCATTGTTTCTTTTATGTATTCATAAGATAATCTTTCAGGACGAATTGAAATAGAAAGCATTGGAGGCCTAGTGCATATTGTTCCTGTCCATGCTACAGTAAAAACATTAGTTTTACCTTCCTTATTTTTAGAAGTTATCATAACAGCTGGAACAGGATTTAACATTACACTACCTTTAAAATCTATTTTTTTCATTAAAAAGTCTCCCTTTATTCATCATTTTTAAAATTATTATAACATGAAAATTCATATTGTTTAAAGATAATACATATTTACTTTAATTTAATTGTACATTTATTATATAATGAATGATATGGATATAAAATTTATATACTGAAGGAGGTTTAGAAAATATGAAAAAAGCTATTTTAGTAATTAGTTTTGGAAGTAGTGATATAGATGCTGTAAATAAGACAATATCTATAATAGAAAAAGAAATTGCTTTAGAATTTAAAGATTATGATGTCATTAGAGCTTTTACATCTCATAGAATAATAAGAAAAATCAAAGCTCAAAATGGAGAAGTTATTAAAACTCCTGAAGAAGCATTAGAAGAATTGAAAAACTTAGGCTATAAAGAAGTAATAATTCAACCATTACATATAATTGCTGGTGAAGAATATGATTATATAAAAAGAGTAATTTATGATAATAAAAATAATTTTGAAAATTTATTGTTAGGTAGACCAATATTCTATTATGGTGGTGCTAATGGTACACCAAATGATTATATTGAATTTATCAATGCTGTTGAAGATGAGATATTAAAAGGAGATAAAGCAGTAGTTTTATTTGGTCACGGAACAGCTCATCCATCTAATTCAGCTTATGGTTGTCTTCAAAATATATTGAGTTATAGAGGATATGATAATGTATTTATAACAACATTAGAAGCTTATCCTAAATTTGAAGATCTACTTACTGTTTTAAAAAGAAAATCCATAAAAGAAGTTAAAGTGATTCCATTATTATTATTAGCTGGACATCATGTTAAGAAAGATATGGCTTCTAATAAAGAAAAATCATTAAAAACTTATTTAGAAGATGAAGGCATTTTAGTGGAAGTTCTTGTAAAAGGTCTTGGGGAAATTAAGAAGTTTAGAGAATTATATATTTTAAGAATAAAAGATGTTATAAATGGGACTTATGATATGATCGGAAAAACTAAAAAATATATGAAAAACTAAATTCAAGTAAAAAAACAGAAGTTAATAATTATTTGTTGAATTAATGATTACAATTATATAATTTAGGGCTATAATATTAATAGTTTATGCAATTTAGGAGGATATTGATGTTTAAAAATTTAGATGAATTTCAAAGACAAGCTATAGAAGATAAAGGTGAGAATACATTGATAGTTGCACCTCCAGGTTCGGGAAAAACCACTGTTATAATACATAAAATTACTAAATTAATAAATGAAGGTGTTAGTCCTAAAAATATAGTGGTACTTACTTTTACTAAAGCAGCCGCTGAAAATATGAAAGAAAGATTTAAAAAAATATCTAGTAGTGATAGTGCACCATTCTTTGGAACTTTTCACGGGTTATTTTATAAAATTCTCTTAAGATATTATGGAGAAATAAAACTTATAAGTGCTGGAGAAAGCTACGGTGTTATAAAAAAACAACTCAAAGAGATAACTGAGGATGTAAGTGATGATAAAGTAAAAGAAGTATTAAATAATATTTCAGCAAGAAAAAGTTCTTTGAGGACTGGAGAAGCATTTAAAGCAACTTTAGATGAAAAAATATTTTTAGATTCTTATAATGCTTATGAAAGCTATAAGGAATATAAAAATTTATGGGATTTTGATGATTTGCAAATAAGGACCTTAGAACTATTAGAAGGAAATAGTAAACTTTTAGATAGTTATAAAAATCTTTTCAAATATATGCTAGTTGATGAATTTCAAGATTGTGATGATATACAAATAGAATTTTTACAAAGAATTGAATCAAAACTTTTTGCAGTTGGGGATGAAGATCAATGTATTTATTCCTTTAGAGGCTCTAATCCAGAAGTTATGGTTAGATTTGAAGATTATTTTCCTAAGGGCAAAAAGATATATTTAAAATATAACTATAGAAGTGTAAAAAATGTAGTAAGTACAGCTAAAGAAATTATAGATTGTAATATAAATAGAAATAAAAAAGATATAATGTATTCAAAAAATGTGGAAGGCATTATTGAATTTAAAAGACCTTTTGATGAAAGTGAACAAAGTAAGATTATATCTGATAAAATACTTAATTTTAAAAAAGATAATATTGTATTTAGTAGTAATGCTATATTATATAGAACAAATATGGAATCAAGAAGTATAATTGATGCTTTTATTAGATATAAAATTCCATTTAAACTTTTAGATAAAGAATTTAATTTCTTTAAACATTTTATATGCGAAGATTTAATAGCTTATCTTAGGTTATCTTTAGATCCCTATAATAGAGATGCTTTTACAAGAATAGTAAATAAGCCTTATAGATATATTTCTAAAACTTCTATAAGTAAATTTAATAGTGCAAAAGAAAGATTAGATGTTTTTGATTTATTATTAAAGTATGGTGAAGTACATCCATTTCAAGTAAAAAAAATAGAAGATCTTAAAGAAGATATTATAAATTTAAATAAAATGTCTTTAGGAGTAGCTATAGAATTTATACTAAGTGATTTATATTATATGGATTATTTAAAAGATTATAGTTCAAAATATAATCAAAGTATAGATGAATTAATGGAAATTGTTGAGGAATTTAAAATATCAGCAAAAGACTTTAATAAAATAGTTCCATTTTTAACACATATAAAAGAAGTTGAAGAAAACTTAGCTGAGGCTAGAAATTTAAATGTTGACTCAGTAATACTTAGTACTATTCACGGTGTTAAGGGTATGGAATTTAAAAATGTTTATATGATAAATGCTGTTGTTGATAGTATGCCACATAAAAATGCTGAAAATATAGAAGAAGAAAGAAGACTTTTTTACGTTGGAGCTACCCGTGCTATAGATAATCTTTATATTTTTTCACCTAAAAGTGTTAAAGGAAACTTTAAAGATAGGAGTCCCTTTATACCTATATCATTAGTGGGGAATGAAGGAGATGAGTACTATAAAAGTGATTTTAAAAAAGGTCAAAGAGTTAAAAGTAAAACCTATGGAGAAGGTACTGTTGAAGATGTAACTAAAGATGTAGTTAAAGTTTTCTTTGGAGATAATACTCTTAGAATGTTTAAAATAAGAGTAGTTGTTGAAAGCAACTTATTAGAAATATTAGAATAGGGCTTAGTTTAGAATATAAAATAGAAAAATGGAGGGATATTTTATGCCAGGAACTCCTATGACTTTTATTAATTGTAGCTTAAATGAAGCTATTTTGTATTTTAATGATTATTATAAAAGAGCAAAAGGAACTAAAGAGATAAACAGATATAATGAAGAGCTTTATTTCTTTTTAAATTTAAATAATAATATAAACAGTTTAAAAAATCTCAGTAGAGTTAGATATTTTGCAATAGTTAAAAGACGTGATAAGGGCGGTCATTACTATATGGAACTTTATGATAGTTTTAAAGAAAATTCACAAGCTATTTATGATGAAGATGCTATATCTATTAAAAGATTTATTACCTATTTAGAAAAAGAAGAAACACAAAAGCAAATGAGGCAAAATGATAAGAAAATACTAATTATGCCATTAATCTTATCAGTATTTTTTGGAGGTGTAATTATATGGAGTGGAACTAACAATATATTTATGCTACTAATTGCAGTAGTTTTTATATTAGTTAGTATATATAGTATAAAAGAATTCTTAACAAAGTAATAATTATTTAATTTAAATTTCATTGAAAATAACTGAATTTATTCCATTTCTGTAAAATGAAAAAAATCATGTTAGGGGATGGAGTCAAATATGGCAAAATTAAAGCTAAAAAATATAAGAAAATACGAACAAAAGACTATAAAAGAAACATACAGTGAATACCTAGATTATTGTATGGCAATAGGTCAAAGACCTAAAACTTTAGAGAGTAAACAAAGGTTTTTGGTGTTAGTATAAAATAGTGGACACGGTTAATCGAACTAAGTAAAATTATAT
>CAUWDH010000018.1:0-70588 GCA_963557775.1 uncultured Sarcina sp. | reverse complement strand
CACCCTTGTCATTAGCTAGTGGTTCCCACTACCAAGCCCACAACGGACTTTCACCATCAAGTTGTTGTTCATGCCGGGCACACAATAAAAAAAGTTGTATCTATAATTTATAGATACAACTTTTAAAACTATTCAGCTAATTCTTCTTCATAGTATTTTTTTACTTCTTCGAATTCATCCTCATCTGGAACTATAAGTTCTCCTTCTTCTTCATCGCCAACAGCTTTAAATAAGAAAACTTCTCCATCTGGATCTTCAACTAAGATATATTCATTTTCTTTATATTCGAAACTATCAACTATATCACAAGTTACTATAGTTCCATCTTCTTTTTCTAAATCAACAACTAAATGTTGGAATTCTTCTTCTCCATGTCCGTGGTCATGTCCACATCCGCATCCTTCTCCGTTGCCGTGACCTTTTCCACCACAACACCCTTCACTTCCGTGCTCATGATGTCCTTTTCCTCCACAGCATTCATGTTCATGTAATTCTTTTTCTGACATATTTCTTTCCTCCCTTGTGGAAATTGTATTGCTATAATTGTACTATCATTCTTAAAGTAATGAAAGTGATTTTAACAAAATTTATTATTTTGTTTATCCTATTACTATTTTACCATACTTTTAATAATAAAAAACCTACTTTTTTATATATTGTATATTAACACTTAATTTATCTATAATAATATTCTTCTATATTATTAACAAAATTATTTTAATTATTCATTATTTAAAAAAATTAATTTTTAACTATATTCATATCTCTGAAATTAAAAATCTTAACAAAAAAGAGACCATAAAATGGCCTCTTTTCTCAATGCTTCAATCTAAAATTTCCGTTATGCTAAATTATTGTTGATTAGCAAGTCTTTTGTATCCTTCTAATCTTTCTTTAGCATCTCTTTCTGTTTTCTCAAATAAAGCTTCTGCAGCTTCTGGGAATGACTTAGCAAGAGCAGCATATCTAACTTCTCCCATTAAGAATTCTCTGAAGTCTTTAGTTGGCTCTTTTGAATCTAAGCTAAATGGATTCTTTCCAGCTTCTTTAAGAGCAGGGTTGAATCTGTATAATGCCCAATATCCACATTCTACAGCATTTTTAGCTTCTTCTAATGAGTTCATCATACCAGATTTAATACCGTGGCTGATACATGGAGCATATCCGATTATTAATGATGGTCCTGGATATGCTTCAGCTTCAGTTATTGCTTTAAGAACTTGGTTCTTATCAGCTCCAAGTGAAACTTGAGCAACATATACATATCCATAGCTCATAGCCATCATACCTAAATCTTTTTTCTTAGTTCTCTTACCTGCGGCAGCAAATTTAGCTATTGCAGCTGTAGGTGTAGATTTTGAACTTTGTCCTCCAGTATTTGAGTATATTTCTGTATCAAATACGAATATATTTATATCTTCTCCTGAAGCTAGAACATGGTCAACTCCGCCGTATCCGATGTCGTAAGCCCATCCGTCTCCACCAAAGATCCATTGTGATCTCTTAGCTAAGTAATCTTTCTTTTCTAAGATTTCAGCTACGAATTCATTTCCTGATTCTTTTGACAATGTAGCAATTACAGCGTCAGCTCTATCTCTAGTACCTTCACCATTATTTACATTTTCAATCCAATTTTCTAAAGCAGCTTTTGATTCAGCACTTACACCAGCTTCTATAGCTTTTTCAGCTACTGTAACTAAGCTTTCTCTTACAGCTTTAACACCTAAGTGCATACCTAAACCAAACTCAGCATTATCTTCAAATAATGAGTTTGCCCAAGCTGGTCCTTGACCTTTTGCATTCTTAGTATATGGAGTTGAAGGTGCTGATCCACCCCAGATTGATGAACATCCAGTAGCGTTAGCTATCATCATTCTATCTCCAAATAATTGAGTTATTAATCTTGGGTAAGCTGTTTCTCCACAACCAGCACAAGCTCCTGAGAACTCTAATAATGGTTTTTCGAATTGGCTTCCTTTAACAGTTTTATTGTTCATAGGATTTTTCTTAACTGAAACTTCATTTACACAGTAATCCCATGGTTCAACTTGATCTTGTTGTGAAGCGAATGGTTTCATAACTAAAGCTTTATCCTTAGCTGGACAAACTTGAGCACAATTTCCACAACCAGTACAATCTAATGGACTTATGCTTATTGAGAAGTTCATTGGCTCTTCTGTTTTTAATCCTTTAGCTACTATAGTCTTAGTTCCTTCTGGTGCATTTTCTTTTTCTGCATCACTTAATAAGAATGGTCTTATTGTAGCGTGTGGACATACATAAGCACATTGGTTACATTGAATACAGTTTTCTGAAATCCATTCTGGTACGTTGATAGCAGCACCTCTCTTTTCGAATGCAGCTGTACCAGCTTCGAAAGTACCATCTTCCATTCCATTGAATGCTGAAACTGGAAGAGAATCTCCTTCTAATCTGTTTATTGGATCAACTATATTCTTAATGAATTCAGTTTTTCCTTTTAATTCTGCTGGAGCTTCTTCATCAACAGCATTTTTCCATTCTGCTGGAACTGGAATTTCAACTAAAGCTTCGATTCCTTTATCTATTGCAGCATGGTTCATATTAACAACTTTTTCACCTTTTTTACCGTATGAAGTTACAACAGCATCTTTAAGGTATTTAACAGCATCTTCTACAGGAATAATATTAGCTAATTTGAAGAATGCAGCTTGCATTATCATGTTGATTCTTCCACCTAATCCTATTTCTTGTGCTATTTTAACAGCATTTAAAGTATAGAATTTGATGTTGTTTTCAGCTAAATATCTCTTATAGCTTGCTGGTAAGTTTTTAACAACTTCTTCTGGAGTTCTAACTGTATTTAATAAGAATACTCCATCTTTCTTTAATCCTTCTAATACGTTGTATTTTTTAACATATGATTGGTTATGACAAGCAACGAAATCAGCATTATTTATTAAATAAGTTGATTTTATTGGTTCTTTACCAAATCTTAAGTGTGATACTGTTATACCACCTGATTTTCTTGAGTCATATGAGAAGTAACCTTGAGCATACATGTCAGTGTGGTCACCGATGATTTTGATAGCACTCTTATTAGCACCAACTGTTCCATCTGATCCCATACCCCAGAATTTACATGCTTTTGTTCCTGCTGGAGTAACATTTAAGTTTTTAGCTTCTGCTGGAACTTCTAATGAAGTATTTGTCATATCATCAACTATAGCTATAGTAAATCCATCTTTTGGTTCATCTTTAGCTAAGTTTGCATATACTGCAACTAAGTGTTCTGGAAGTGTATCTTTTGAACCTAATCCGTATCTTCCACCAACTATTACTGGAGCATTTTCTATTCCATAGAATGCACTCTTAACATCTAAGTATAATGGTTCTCCGTTTGAACCTGGTTCTTTAGTTCTATCTAAAACAGCCATTTTCTTAACTGTACTTGGTATAGCTTTTCTTAATCTTTCATTTGAGAAAGGTCTGAATAGTCTTACTTTAACTAAACCAACTTTTTCACCTTTGCTCATTAAGTAATCGATAGTTTCTTCAATTGCTTCAGTTACTGATCCCATAGCTACAATTACTCTATCTGCATCTTTAGCACCATAGTAATCGAAACAATTGTATTCTCTACCTGTTAATTTTGTTATTTCTTTCATGTATCCTTCAACTATTTCTGGAACAGCATTGTAGAATTTGTTTACAGATTCTCTTTCTTGGAAGTAGATATCTGGGTTTTGTGCTGTACCTCTAGTTACAGGGTTATTTGGATTTAAAGCTCTGTCTCTGAAAGCTTTAACAGCATCCATATCTAATAATCCTTTTAATTCATCATATTCTAAAACTTCTATTTTTTGAATTTCATGAGAAGTTCTGAATCCATCAAAGAAGTTAACAAATGGTACTCTTGATTTAATTGCTGTTAAATGAGCAACAGCAGATAAATCCATTACTTCTTGTACTGATCCTTCTGCAAGCATTGCAAATCCTGTTTGTCTTGCAGCCATAACATCTTGGTGATCTCCAAATATACTTAAAGCTGAAGTAGCTAATGCTCTAGCTGAAACATGGAATACACATGGAAGTAATTCTCCTGCTATTTTATACATGTTTGGTAACATTAATAGTAACCCTTGAGAAGCTGTATAAGTTGTAGTTAAAGCTCCTGCTTGTAATGATCCGTGTACTGCACCAGCAGCTCCGCCTTCTGATTGCATTTCAACAACTTTTACTGGTTGTCCAAATACATTTAATCTACCTTTTGCACTCCATTCATCAACATATTCAGCCATTGGTGATGAAGGTGTGATTGGGAATATAGCAGCAACATCAGTGAATGCATAAGAAATGTGAGCAGCAGCTGTATTACCATCCATAGTTTTCATTTTTCTATTTGCCATTTTAGTGACCCCTCTTTCTAAAAAATTATAAACAACACTCTATTATTAATATACTTAAATTTAAGTATTTAATAGCTTAGTTATTTTTTAGAGCGTAAATAAATAAATTGTTATTATTAACAATATATTTAAAATTCTCTCCTAGTTTAATATATAACTTATTATCCATTATAATCAAGTTTTAAATTTCTTGATATTCCTCTAAAAACCTAGTATTTTTCATAAAATCTCTGTATTTTTCTTTATTTACATATGCTTTCTCGCTTATAAAATTTACAGAATATTTCTACATATTATCTAATATAACCTTTATTATATTATCTATCCCATTTCCTAAATTACTCTTCTTCATATTATCAATATATAACCTTTTATTTAAATCTAATTCTTTAAGTTCCTTATATAATTTATCTGTTGTTAATTCCTCTTCTTCTATAACAACTGAATATCCTGATTTTTTAAATGACTTAGCATTTAAAACCTGATCTCCTCTTGAAGCTTTTGCTGATAATGGTATTAAAATATGTGGCTTTTGTAATGCTAGCAATTCAAATATTGCATTTGCTCCTGCTCTTGATATAACTAAATCAGCATAAGCCATTAAATCTGGTAATTCTTCTGATACATATTCTAATTGAATATATCCTTCTTTATTTTTCAACTTATCATCTAAGTTATTTTTACCACATAAATGAATTATATTATATTCCTTGAGTAATCTTTCTATGTCCATTCTTATAGTATCATTTATAACCTTAGCCCCTAAACTTCCACCAATTATAAGTATAGTTTCCTTATCATATTTAAAATTACAAAATCTTCTTCCTATTTCTGCTCTTCCATTGAATAATTCTTCTCTAATAGGAGTTCCAGTTAAAATCCCTTTATTTCCTTCTATATACTTTAAACTTTCTGGAAATGTAACACAAAGCTTATCACAGAATCTTCCTGCTATTTTATTAGCTAATCCTGGAGTAAAATCAGATTCATGTGCAACAACTGGTATCTTTTTCATAGATGCAGCTATTACAACAGGTACAGTTACAAATCCGCCTTTAGAAAATACTATATCAGGTTTTTCCTTCGATAAAATTCTAAAAGCATCTCCTACACCTTTAATAACTTTAAAAGGGTCTGAAAAGTTTTTGACATCAAAATAACGTCTAAGCTTCCCTGAACTTATACTATAAAAAGGAATATTAGCTTTTTTTATAATATCATTTTCTATTCCCTTCTTACTTCCTATATACTTAATTTCAAAACCTAAACTTTCTAACTTTGGTACTAATGCTAAATTTGGAGTAACGTGTCCTGCAGATCCTCCACCAGTCATAATTATTTTATACTTACTCAAAATCAACTCAACTCCTAAACATTTTTCTATCTTAATTAGGTAATGCTATTTTCTTTTATTAAATAAAATACAATTATTAATACATGCATTACTCATTTCAAAATCTTTAATAACTATAATTATTTGTTATTAAATAACTTATATAAATTGAAATCTGTGCTTATTCATCTTCTTTTATAATAATTAGAATATTATAAACACTTATTATTCTATAATATTTTTCTCTAATTTCTTATTTTATCATAAACCGAGACTTAATTCAGATAGATTTTTAACTTCATCTAAAATTTAATAAATAATTATTACTTATTAAAATTCCCAAAGCAAAACTTTAAAAGTATATTCTTCCTTTAATACCTTTAATTCTATATCATATTTATCCCTCTTTAGTGACAACATACTAGTGTAAACTTAAATTAAAGGAGGATTTTAAAATGGCACAAAAATTAGTTCCAGAAGCAAAAGAATCTTTAGCAAAATTCAAAAATGAAGTTGCTAACGACATGGGAGTACAATTCTCTGATTACAACGGAAACCTATCTTCAAAAGAATGCGGAAGCGTTGGAGGAGAAATGGTTAAAAGAATGGTAGAATCATATGAACAAAAACACACTGGAAACACAATGGAAAACAGTGTAAACCAAAATTCTAACCATTACAATGGTAATCAATCATCTAATAGCAACTACAACAATCAATCATCTAACAATAACCAATCAACAAAAAACTATAATAGATAATTTTTATTAATCTTAGTAGCTTATGATAAGGAATGTTTTTAACATTCCTTATCTTTATTTAAATCTAAAATGTTTAATTTCTAATTGTATATTTTTTTCTCCTCTAAATTC
Source organism: uncultured Sarcina sp. (assembly GCA_963557775.1). GTDB lineage: Bacteria > Bacillota > Clostridia > Clostridiales > Clostridiaceae > Sarcina. Next base: position 63,995 of record CAUWDH010000018.1, on the reverse strand, counting down.
ATTTATACTTGGTTTATATATTAAATCTATATCAAAATTACAATATCCCATTGCTAAAGCATTTTCTAAGCTATGTTCTCCAAAATTCTCTATATATTCTTCTCTAAATTTCTCCATCATATTAAAGCCTATTGCACTTATTTTTTTAAAACTATTTGGCACTTTACATGTAAGTTTTAAATGATTTCTATCCTTTCCCATCTCATAAATATTGCATACATTTAAAGACTTAACAGCTAAAAGAGGTGTTGCATTACCTTTTCCAAAAGGTTCTAAAATAGATATATCATTTATTAATTCTTCATTTAAAGTATTAACTGGCTGTGCTACATCTATTCTTACTTTAGGAATAAAATCTTCATTTTTCAATTCACAAAACTCATTTAAAAGTTCTCTTAATTTAACTATATTGTCTTTCTCTAGAGATAATCCTGCTGCCATTGGATGTCCTCCAAATTTACTTAATATATTCTTACATTTACTAAGTTCTTTGAACATATCATATCCCTCTATGGATCTTGCTGACCCTTTTGGCAAATCCTTACCTTTAGTTAATACTATAGTTGGTAAATTGTAATATTCTTTAATTCTCCCTGCAACTATCCCTGCTATACTTTCATGTATATTCGGATTATAGACAACAATTACCTTATCATTATACAACCCTTCTTCTTTTACCTGTTCTAAAACTTCTTCAACACTTTCTTGAGTAAGTTCTTTTCTTCTTTCATTTAATTCATAAAGTTCTTTAGCCAATCTTTCAGCTTCCACTTCATCATTAGCCATTAATAATTCTACAGATAAATTTGCTGTTTCTAATCTTCCCGTAGCATTTATACAAGGGCCTATTACAAACCCTAAATGATAAGCTGATACATCATCAATTATATTACATTGTTTCTTTAAAGCATTTATTCCAAAGTTTGTACTGTTATTTATTAGTTCTAAGCCCTTTTTAACAATAATTCTATTTTCCTCTTTTAAATCAACTACATCACAAACTGTAGCAATAGCACAAAATTCTATTAATTTCACTGCTTCTTCATAATCTATTCCAAATTCCTTATATAAAGCAATTATAAATTTTAATGCTATACCAGCACCACAAAGTGATTTAAAACTATAATTACAATCTTTTTGCTTTGGATTTATAACAGCATAAGCATTTGGAACTTTAGGTACTTTGTTTCCTTCTCCATCATCAACTAATTGAATATCATGATGGTCAGTTAATATAACTTCCATTCCTAGTTCATTAGCTAAATCTATTTCTTCAAAAGCTGCAATACCATTATCACAGGTTATTATAAGCTCAGTACCTTCTGATTTTAATATCTCTACTCTTTTAGAATTCATTCCATAGCCTTCAACTTCTCTATGAGGTATATGATATTTAACTTTTGCTCCAACTCTTTTTAATCCTTTATTTAAAATAACTGTACTTATAACACCATCACAATCATAATCTCCATAAATCACCACATTTTTTTTTAGAATAATGGCTTCTTTCATTTTTTCTACAGCTTTTTTCATATCCTTCATCTCATAAGGATTTAATAAATCATCAACATCTCCGAAAAGAAACTTTCTTCCCTCTTCAATATTATTTATTCCTCTATTCAATAATAATTTACTTACAAAAGGGTTTATAGAAAGACCTTTACTAAGTTCTTCTACTGCATCTTTATTTGTTCCTTCTCTTCTTAAAAACCAATTTTCCTTATTCATTATTCCTCCATAACTCTACATTAAAACTTCAATAGCCTTATTTTTAAATACCTTTTTGATAATATCATTTATTTTTTTACTACTTATTTTAAAATCTTTTTCTGCGTCTTCAATAGGTATTTCTCCCCCACCATTTAAAACTTCATTTATGGCCATTCGATTTGCTAATACTATACTTCTCTCTATTTCTAAAGAACTTTTCATTTTATATCTTTTTACTAAATTCTTTATTTCCTCTTTAGATAATTTAAGATTATTCATATTTTCTATTATGTTTTCTACTGCTAAAATAGCTTCATTTACTGAATCTTTAGTTGTACTTATAGCTATACTGAATAACCTTATACCTTTTTCCCATTTAACTTCACTTTTTACTTCATAAGCTAAACCTCTTTTAGTTCTTATTTCATCATAAAGTAATGAACTCACTCCTTCTCCTAAATACATATTTAAAATTTTCAATCCTTTAACTTCATCTAAGGTTAACTCACTTATATCAAAAATTATTTGTATTTTAGCTCCTTTATATAACCCTTTATTATCTTCATAATAACCATATTTAAAAATTCTCTTTTTTTCTTCTTTCAATTGAACAGCTTTTTTAGGAAGTACTCCAAAATTCTTTAAAACTAATTCTTTTACATAATCATAATCTAAGGAAGCAACAACTGAAATAACAAAATTCTCACTAACATAAAAATTATTATGAAATTTTTTCATTTTTTCTAAAGTGATTTTTTCAATATGTTCCTCAGTTCCTAAAATCCTTTTTCCTATTCTTTCATTAAGAAGTGAATTATAAAGCAATTTATCTTCACAAAATTGTTCTAAATCCCCCTTCCAATCAGAAAGTTCTTGTTTTATAACTGATATTTCCTCTTTAAACCCATCCTCTGTAAAACTTGGTTTTAATACAATATCACTATATAAATTAAAAGCATCTTCAAAATCTTCATTAAATGTTGTCCCGTAATAAATTACATAAGGGAAATTAGTCATAGCATTTGAAAATCCAAATAATTCATCTAACTTTTTATTAATTTCTTCCTCTCCATGCTTTTCTGTTCCTTTAAATAAAAAATGTTCTAAAGCATGTGCTACTCCTATACTTTTTTCATCCTCTGCATTTGCTCCAGCCTCTAATCCTATACAAAAAGAACTATGGCTTATATTTCTATATTCATATAAAAGTGTAACTCCATTTTCAAAAACTTCTTTTATCAACTAATAACCCTCCTTGTTTTTAAAGTCCTACTTGTTATACTATCATTCTTTTGCTTTATTTAAAATTAATTTTTAAAATAAAAAACTAGTTTTACAATAATAAATTGTAAAACTAGTTTTGTTAATCTTAGTGATCTGTCATGTATTCTCTAGTCCAAGGAATATCGTTGTTTACTCCTTTTGAGAATAATATTTGGTGTATATCTAATCCACTGTAATGGAAAGCAGCAGCACATGATGTTAAGTAAAGTTTCCACATTCTTAAGAATCTTTCATCAAACATTTTTTTCTCTTCATCTAAATGCTCTTCAAAGTTTGCTGCCCAGTGCATTAAAGTTTTCATGTAGTGACGTCTTAAACTTTCAACGTCTACTGTTGAGAATCCATGTTCACCAGCTAAGTATATTTCTTCTCTAAGTGTTGGAACATATCCACCTGGGAAGATATAAGTTGTTATCCATTTGTTTCCTACTAATTCTTTAATGTTTGTTATATTGTGTAGTAAGAATAATCCGCCTGGTTTTAATACAGCATCTATATTATTGAAGTATACTGGTAAGTTAGCACTTCCTACGTGCTCAGCCATTCCGATACTTACTATTTTATCAAATTGTAAACCACTCTTTTCTAAATCCATGTAGTCCATTAATTTTATTTCAACTTGACCTTCTAAGCCAGCTTCTTTGATTCTTTCATTACCTTTTTTGAATTGCTCTTCACTTAAAGTAATACCTACAGCTTTAACTCCATATTTTTTAGCAGCTTCGATTACTAAGTAACCCCAACCACATCCGATATCTAATAGAGTTTCACCTTCTTTAAGGTTTAATTTTGTTAATGTGTGGTATATTTTATTCATTTGAGCATCGTAAAGTGAATCATTTTCATTTTTGAAGTATGCACATGAATAACTCATTGTAGGATCTAACCATAGTGAGTAGAAATCATTTCCTATGTCATAGTGTTTTGCTATACCTTCTTTATTTTCTTTTTTGTTTTTACCTTTGAATTTTCCTAAAGCTTTCATTAATTTGTTTTCACCTAGGAAGCTTCCTTTTCTTCTCATCATACTTTCAACGATTTCTTGGTAATCTCCTTCAAAATCGATGTCTTTATTCATGAAAGCTTCTCCTAATGCTAAACTTGCATCATCTAATAAATCTTTAGCTGAAGGAAACTTGTTTATTATGATTGCAAACTTTGGTTCGCCTTCTCCTATAACTAACTCTTCACCATCTCCAAATCTTAATGTGAATGGTTGATCACTTACATTTTTAGCAAATTTCTTTACTAATATTTTATCTATTGCCATTAGTACACCTCTTCATTTACTTTATCATAATTTAGTAATTTATTTTTAATACTTTATTAATATAAATATTATACATCTTTTTATACAATAAATTTAATCCTTATATTTTCTTATATTATTTAATTAAATAAATTTAATGCTATATTAATCAAAATATGTCTATTTTACTCACTTTTCCTTGTTAATATGTTCTAAATAAAGCATTATTACTATAAATAAGTGAAATATTTATAATTTTTCTCATTTTTTATTAGCAATTTATTTTGTAACCTTATTTTTTATAATTAAACAAAAATTCTTTCATGAAATTATAGAATATATTTCTTCATATTACATTAATTATGATAAATATTTTTTTCTTTTAAATTTATTCTTACCATTTAAATTAAAAATATACATATAAATATTTTCACTTCATCTCATAATTAATTCCTATAATACTCTAATATTCCATAGGATAAAGTTAAACCTATATTTATACTTAATTCAAATGAACTTTTATTTTTTCTAAATTATCATAGTTTATCTTTTACATTCATCTATATAATAATTAACTAACATAGCTTCTTTAAGCTCTTTATATTCTTTTTCATATCCTAATTCTTTTATTATAGTTAATGCAAATTCTATAGCAGTAGCTGGTCCCCTACTTGTTATAATATTTCCATCAACCACAACAGGAGCTTCTTTATAGTTAACTTCTCCTATCTTATCTTTAAATCCAGGGTTAGATGTAGCTGTTTTTCCTTTTAATATTCCTGCTTCATTAAAAACTATAGGTCCTGCACAAATAGCTCCTATTAACTTCTGCTTCTTATAAAACTTTTTAACATTCTCAACAACAATACTATTATCTCTTAAATTATAAGCTCCTGGTAATCCTCCAGGTATTATTAAAGCATCATACTCATTAAAATCCACATTATTAATTTCAATATCAGCTTCAACTTTAATTCCATGAGCTGTGATTATATTTTTGCCTGTAACACCACATAAAGTACAATGAATTCCAGCTCTAGCACATACATCTTTTACTGATAATGCTTCTAAAGTTTCACATCCATCAGCCAACATTAATAAAACTTTTTTCATAAAAATCACTCCTCAATTAAAATCTTATTAAAATAATTATACCAAAACTATGAAAAAAAATCAGAGAAATGACTTAACCATTCCTCTGAAATTATCCTAGAATATTAGAAAAACTATTTAATAGTTACTGTTTTTATAAAATCATCCATAAGCACTATCATCATAGAATTTCCTCTTCCAGCTCTATTTTGTAATTTTATTTCCTTTATTTCAACTTCTTTTTTCTCTTTATTTTTAGAAGTTAATGTTATTTTTTTATAATTAGAATACTCTTCTATTTCCCCATCTTTATTAACTATATTTTCAACAGTTATGCATTTTCCAAAAATAACTTCATCTTCATCCTTTAAGCTTATGGCTGTTACACCTGAAGATATTCTTCCCATAGCGTTAATACTTTCTGATTGGAATTTAATAGTCATAGCATTTTTACTAACTATTATAATTTGTGAGTTATCACCTTCACTTAAATCTACAGCAACAACTTCATCTCCATTGCCTTTAAATTTATAAGCTATTAGATTATTGAACTTCCCTTCAAATTCTTTAAGAAGAGATTTTCTAATTAATCCATTTTTAGTGTAAGTGTACACATAAGCTTTTTCTCTACTATAAAAGTCATCACTTAAAGACACTATTCTAACTACAATTTCATCATCACTATAGTTATCAACAATATCTTGAATCTTTAATTCATTTTTATTTTGAACCATATTACTTTGGAACTTATAAACATTTCCTTTATTAGTGAATAAAAGAATATGTTCAAATGAGTTAGTATTTACCTTCTCATAACTATCTTGAGATGAACCATCATATATTTTTATATAACCTTTTTTATTTACCCCTAAGGTAAACTCAGCAAAGTCATAGCTTTCTACTTCTTCAATATCTTCTATCTTATTCTCTTTACTTAACAAGCATAAATCTGTTCCTAGTATATTTCTATCTACAAGTTCTAACTTAGGTTCTTGTACAGTGAATTCTAAATTATTTCTTGTTTTAACCTTAAAGAATCCTTTTTCTTTATTACTATCTTCATAGAATACCTTAACTAACTCATCATCACCCTTAAGCTTTAATGACATTAATTTAGTATAATTTGTTATAAACTTATCTAAGGTTGTTTTCTTTATTAATCCATTAGCCGTAATAAATTTAAAGCTCTTTGATGGAGAAAAACTGTCTACTGATTTAACATCTATTATCACTTCTTCATTTAAATCAAGTGCTTTTATTAATTCCTCTAATTTTTCACCTTTATCTTTCCATTTTCCTTCTGGAACATCATAAGTCTTGTACTTATACATATTACCTTTATTAGTGAATAATAATAATAATTCTTTCGTATTAGATTTAACTAGATGTTTTAGGTAATCACCTTCTCTATAATCTATATCTTTTTCGTCAGCATTTGAACGATTATAAGTTTTTAGTGGCAATCTCTTAATGAAACCTTCATTAGATACTGTTACCATAACATCTTCTACTACTATAAGTTCATCTAAGTCTATTTTAGCTTCACTTTCATCTTCTACCATCATAGTTCTTCTTTCATCACCATAGGTATCAGAAACCTCTTTAAGCTCTTTTTTAATAACTTCTAATAAAACTTTTTCATCAGATAATATTTTTCTTAATTCTTTTATTTTCTTTTCAAGCTCTTTATATTCCTTTTTAAATACATTTATTTCAAGGCCTGTAAGTCTATAAAGCATTAATTCTAAAATAGCTTCAGCTTGTAAATCAGTAAATCCATAATTAGATACTAAATTTCCATGAGCATCTTTTTTAGATTTTGATTCTCTAATAGTTTTAATAATTTCATCTAATATATCAATAGCTTTAATAAAACCTTCTACAATATGGAATCTTTTTTCAGCTATTTCAAGTTCTCTCTGTGTCCTTCTTGTTATAACTTCTTTTTGATGATTAACATAATGAGTTATAATTGTTTTTAATCCCATTGTTTCTGGTTTTCCATCTGCTAAAGCAACCATGTTAAAGCTTATATTTCCTTGAAGGTCTGTTTTCTTAAATAAATATTTTAAAACCTTATCAGCTGTATCTTCATCAACATTTTTCTTAAATTCAATAACTGCTCTTATACCTGTTCTATCAGATTCATCTCTAATATCACTTATTGGTTCTAAAGCTTTTGAATGTCTCTTATCAGCTGTCATTTCAGAAATTCCTTGAAGAATTTTAGCTTTGTTCTTTCTATAAGGGAATTCTGTTATAACTATTCCTAATCTTCCATTTTCAATTTTTTCTATAGAAGCTTTAGCTCTTAAAGTAACTTTTCCTTCTCCAGTTTCATAAGCGCTTTTTAGAGATTTTTTCCCTATTAAAACACCACCTGTCGGAAGGTCTGGACCTTTAACATAATTCATCAATTCTTCAGTTGTAATTTCCTTATTATCTATATAAGCTAAAGTTCCATCAATAACTTCTTTTAAATTGTGTGGTGGTATATTAGTAGCTAATCCTACAGCAATACCAAAAGTACCGTTAACTAAAAGATTTGGGTACCTAGCTGGTAATACCTTAGGTTCCATTTCTGAATCAGAATAGTTTGGAACCATATCTACAACATTTTTATCTATATCTCTAAGCATCTCCATAGATATACTTGAAAGTCTAGCTTCAGTATATCTCATAGCAGCTGCTCCATCTCCATCAATTGAGCCCCAGTTTCCATGTCCATCAATTAATGGAGCTCTTGTACTAAAGTTTTGAGCTAAAATTACCATAGCATCATAAACTGAACTATCTCCATGTGGATGATACTTACCAAGTATATCCCCAACTATTCTAGCTGACTTATAATAAGGTTTGTCTGGAAAAGCCTTTAACATATAAGATCCATAAAGAATTCTTCTATGAACAGGCTTTAAACCATCTCTTACATCTGGAAGTGCCCTATCTTTTGCAACTTCAACTGCATAAGGAAGATAGTTATCAGGCATAACTTCTTCAAGTGGCATTCTTATAATATTATTATCTCTTGGTATTTCAACCTTCTTTTTTGCCATTTAGTTCCCTCCTTTAGAATTCACCATATTTATACATATATTTTTTTCTAGGCTCAACCACATCACCCATAAGTAATGAAACCATCTTCTCTGCCTTTGCAGCGTCTTCTATAGTAACTTGTACTAAAGTTCTAGTTTCTGGGTTTAAAGTTGTTTCCCAAAGTTGATCTGGATTCATTTCTCCAAGTCCTTTAAATCTTTGAATTAAAACTCCTTTTCCAACTTTCTTTTTAGCTTTTTCTAATTCTTCATCACTATATGCATAAATTGTTTTTTCATTTTTTCCTGTTTTATAAACTTTATATAAAGGAGGTTGTGCTAAATATAAATGACCATTAGCTATTAGAGGTCTCATATATCTATAAATATATGTCATCCATAAAGTTCTAATATGATAACCATCAACATCCGCGTCACTCATTATGATTATTTTGTCATACTTTAAATCAGCTTCCTTATAATTATCTAAAGTTCCTGTACCTACTGCTGTATTAAATATTTTAAGTTCCTCTGAAGCTAAAACATTTTCTAACTTTTGTTTCTCAGTATTCATTATTTTACCCTTTGAAGGCATTATTGTTTGGAATCTTCTATCTCTAGCTTGTTTAGCTGAACCACCTGCTGAGTCTCCCTCAACTACTATAAACTCATTTACAGTATTATCTTTTAAAGTACAAACAGCAACTTTTCCAGCTAAAGGAGCAGTTCCTTTTCCAATTTTCTTTTTCTCAGCTTCATTGATTTTTTTTATTTTTTCTCTTCTTGCAGCAGCATCTATTGCATTATTTATAATCATAGTTGCCACTACTTTATTATCTTCTATCCATTCTGAAAATTTAGTATAAGCTAAATCATTCATCATAGTATAAGCTTCATTATTTCCAAGCTTTGTTTTTGTTTGTCCTTCAAAAACAGGATTAGTTATTTTGATTCTTACAATAGCAGTCATACCTTCTCTTATATCATCACCTTCAAATTCCTTATCTTTTTCCTTGATAAGATTAAGCTTTTTAGCGCCTTCCTTGAAAGCTCTAGTCATCCCAGTTTTAAAGCCTGTTTCATGAGTTCCTGCTTCAGTCGTAGGTATATTATTAACATAACTTGCCATATTTTCAGTGGTTGAGTCTGTAAATTGAAGACATACCTCTCCATACATTTGAATATTATTTACATTTCTTTCTCCGTCAAAAGAAATAGGCTCTTGATGAAGAGGTGTTTTACTTTCATTTAAATATTCGATAAAATCAAGTAATCCTCTTTCTGAATAGTATTCCTTTTCTACAGGCTCTTCTTTTCTATTATCAATTAACTTAAGCTTCATTCCTTTGTTTTGGAACGCTAACTCTTGAAGTCTTTCGTCTATTACATCAAACTTAAAATCACTGGTTGAGAAAACTTCTTTATCTGGTAAAAAAGTAACTCTTGTTCCAGTTTCACTTTTATTAACCTTCCCTACAACTTCTAAAGGTGTAATTGCAGTTCCCGGCATTATCTTATCTAATTCTTTATCATAAGCATACTCAAATCTTTGTCTATGTAATTTTCCATCTCTTTTTACTTCAACTTCTAACCATTTTGATAAAGCATTAACTACAGCAGCACCTACTCCATGAAGACCTCCTGAAGTTTTATAATTGCTATTATTAAATTTTCCTCCAGTATGTAATTCAGTAAATACCATTTCTACACCTGACTTATTCTTTGTTGGGTGCATTCCTGTTGGTATTCCTCTACCATCATCTACTATTGTTACACTTTTATCTTTATTTAAAATAACTTCTGCATATGAACCATAACCATTAGATATTTCATCTATAGCATTATCTAAAATTTCCCATATACAGTGATGTAATCCCTTAGTTCCTGTTGAACCTATATACATACCTGGTCTTACTCTTACAGGCTCTAATTTTTCCAAAGATGTAAGCGAACTTACATCATAATTCTTTTTTATTTCATTAGACATTAAATTCCGTTGCCAGAATTATATAAAATTTTCACATATAAATTTAGACTTAATTCAAATAAAGCTTCAAATTTATTTGAATTTTAGTCAAAACGCTCTAAATACTTATGTTTATTTATTTCTATCTGATAAATTCTTTAAATATGTAAACATTAGTAACTAGCTAAATCTATTAAAATTTTATATTATTACTGCAACAGTCACCTCCCTCCATAAAGTTTAAAATTATTTCAAATCATTATATATCTTTATAAGTCTATTCACAGCATCCTCTACAGAATCTATATGAAAGTTGTCAAGAAATTCATTTTTTTTAGTTCCAAAAACATACATAGGATCATAATACTTCTCCATAAGTTCCATGGCTACTTTTTTATATTCTCCTTTTTTCACTAATTCCATGTAATAATTAGCTTTTTCTTCACTAATATGTTTTCCTAATACACCTATTGCTTGATTTATTTCATCTTTTGCTGTATCAAAAGCTGTATATTCTTTAACCAATCTTTCTGCTCTTGTCTCTAAATCAGCTGTAAGATAAATCTTTTTACCTCTATGTAATGAATCCCATAAACATTGTGTTATCAATATTTTATGTAGTCTTCTACTTTCACCTTCAGTGAACACTATATTATTTTTTCTAGTTCTAAGCTCATTATATACCATAGTCTCAAACTTTTTTTGAGAATGGCAATCACCTAATCCAACACCTCCAAGTATTGAACCTCTATGGTTTGCGGCTTTTTCAATATCAAGTATGTTATAGCCTTTTTCTTTTAATCTATATAGTATTTCTGTTTTTCCTATTCCAGTATTACCATATAGTACTATAAATTTTACTTTATTGCAATATTCTTCCAACTTTTGAACCATAAAAGCTCTATAAGCTTTATATCCACCTTTCAACTTTAAAACATGAATTCCTATGCTATTTAAAAGAGAATGTATACTCCCACTTCTCATACCACCTCTAGCACAATATATAACAATTTTTTTATCTTCATTAGCCTTTATTAATTCTTGAAATTCCTTAAAAATTAATGGAAGCCTAGCCGAAACAAATTCAATACCTTGCATCTTTGCTTTTTCAACGCTATCTCTAACATAAGTAGTTCCAACTATTTCTCTTTCTTTATCTTGAAGTATAGGTATATTAATTGAGCCTTCTATTGCATCCTCCAAAAATTCACTTTCACTTCTTACGTCAACAAAAATATACTCTTCTTCATTTCCGTATATCTCTGAATACTCAATGATTCCAAACATATATACACCACCTTATTATCACTAAATTTTAGTATAATTTTTTTAATCTTAGTTGTCAAATAGCTGATAATAGCTAGTTTTATCTGATAGCTAGATAACTACGACTAAGTATTCAGATGGAATCAAAACTCCACCTAAATTAAATCTACATTTATAAATATCCACTAAAAATTTCAAAAAATTAAAGACACCATTCTGGTGTCTTTACATTTCATATATTCCAAGTTGTCTAACATGTTTTGTATGTGACCACTCTTTGTTATCCTTATTAGCTATTCCTATTATAGTTATAGGTATCCAACTTACAACATATACCATAGAACCTAAAGCTCTTATTACCTCAGCCTTTGTTTCAGCTCCTAATATTTGTACAGCTAATCCAAAATAAATAGCTCCATATATTAAATTAAACACTGTTAATAATGCTGTTTGATCTAATATAGATAAATCTACAACGAAAAATGGTTGTAAAAATGCTATTATTAAAAATAATATTAAGGCTCCTGTTCCACGCTTTAAGTTTGTCTTATCTTTTATTAACATGAAACCAATAAAAGCAACTTCTGCAATACATATAAATGCCCATAATCCATCAAAGAATATATAATTATTAATGAATTCTCTTGATGCATTTATAATCATAAATATAAATATAACAAAAGGTAATGTTAAACCAAATATAGCTGTTATAAATGGTTGTATTACATACATTGCACAATCAAAAGCAATCATGCTTCTTTCTTTTATAGCTTTTTTAAATAATGGAATAGCATATCTACTTGCTACATCTGCAAAACCTTGCATCCATCTTTTTCTTTGCTTCCAAGAATCATTAAATTCTAAAGGTTTCTCATCGTATATTAAAGCATCATCTGCAACACCTATCTTTTTATTATTAAGAACTAATTTACAAGAAAATTCTAAATCTTCTGTCAAGCAAGTTGCTCCCCAACCTAACTTTTTTAAAATTTCTGTACTTAAAGCAAATCCAGTTCCTCCTAGTTGAGCTGATAATCCTAATCTATCTCGTCCATACTGTAATCTTCTAGCAGTATTGGCAAGGGATGCTTCGCATGATTCTGTTACCCATGAATCCTTTGCATTTTTAGTATCAATAAAACATTGAACAACTTCATAGCCTTCACACATTTTATTGTTTATTTTTGTTAAAAAATCCTTATGAACTAAATTATCTGCATCAAATATTGCTATAGCATCATATTTTTTCTTCATTTTGAACAGCTTATCAAACATCCATTCAAGAGCATAACCTTTTCCTCTTTTGTCTTTGTTAAATCTCTCGTAAACATTTGCCCCATGTCTTCTAGCAACTTTTGCTGTTGAATCTGTACAATTATCAGCAATTACATATACATCATAAAGGGCTTTGGGATAATCTATTTGATTAAAGCTATCTACCAAGTTGCCTATTACTACCTCTTCATTGTGTGCCGAAACTATAAGTGCAAAGCTATTCTTAGGTTTATGTTCTATTTTTTCTTTTCCTATATCTTTCTTAATTGCCCTTGCTCCAATAATTCCAATAAAAAAATGGTATAAAGTAATAGAAAGCATGATTAAAAGAAACAGAATAGTAACGGTTAAAAAGAATATCGCCATTTCTTGTCACTCCTAAGCTTTAAATTAACTACTAAATATTAATTTACTTCAATTTAAAAATTCTTAATTCATTGCTAATAAATATTATATTATTTATTAAGGCAAAATTCAAACTCTTTATATTTTTTTAATGATTTTTTTTTATTGTCTTTCTTTTATTTACAAATCTATAGCTTATATAAATTCTTTATTAAAACTATCTGAATTTAATATAATTCTATTTTTCACTTTATTTAATACATTTATATAAAAAATGTAATATAAAATATCATATAAAAAATAATAAATTTTATTCTTATGCTAATTCTAAATTTCTTAATATAATTATTTTATATTACACTTTTTCAAATTACAATAGTTTTATGGAAATAAATAGAAATTATTCTTATTTACAATGTCTTATGAAATAAATCTGATTCAAATTTTAAACTTCTAACTAAATAACAACTAACTCTTATAATGTTTTATTTATAAAACATTAGTATTAGTATCTGCAATACTATAACTTTCTATAAATTTAAAGTTAATAAATATATCCATATAACCGTAGAATTAATTTAGGTGGAGTTTTAACTCCACCTAAATACTTAGTCATATTTATTTAGAAGCGTGGGCTGTAATACTTTTTCTATTATTTATTTATATCTTTTTTTATCCAAGTCATCATTCCTCTTAATTCTGCCCCAACTTTTTCTATTTGATGAGTACTTTCCATTCTTCTCATTGCATTAAAGTTTGGTCTTCCTACCATATTTTCAACAAGCCAATTTTTTGCGAATGTTCCATCTTGAATCTCTGAAAGTACTTTCTTCATTTCCTTCTTTGTATCTTCAGTAACTACTCTATTCCCAATCATATAATCACCATATTCAGCAGTATCACTAATGGAATATCTCATTAAACTCATACCACCTTGGTACATTAAATCAACAATTAACTTCATTTCATGCATACATTCAAAATATGCATTTTCTGGAGCATAACCTCCTTCAACTAAAGTTTCAAATCCAGCTTTAATTAATGCTGTTACACCACCGCATAAAACAGCTTGTTCTCCAAATAAATCAGTTTCTGTTTCATCTTTAAATGTAGTTTCTAAAACACCAGCTCTTGCTCCACCAATACCATTTGTATAAGCTAAAGCTAAGTCTTTTGCCTTTCCTGTATAATCCTGATGTATTGCAATTAAACATGGAACTCCTGAACCTTCTGTATAAGTTCTTCTAACCATATGACCAGGACCTTTTGGTGCAACCATAAATACATCAACATTTGCAGGTGGTACTATTTGATTGTAATGAATATTAAAACCATGAGCAAAAACTAAAGCTTTGCCTTCTGTCAAATATGGTGCTATTTCCTTTTTATAAACCTCTCTTTGTTTCTCATCTGGAATTAAAATCATAACTATATCATTATTTTTAACTGCTTCACTCACAAGTTCAACTTTTAATCCTGCTTCTTCAGCTTTTTTCCATGCCTTACTTCCTTCATATAATCCAACAGTTACATCAATACCACTATCATGTAAATTTAAACTATGGGCATGTCCTTGACTTCCATAACCAATAACTGCAACTTTTTTCCCCTTTAATAAATCTAAATTAGTATCTTTTTCGTAATACATATTAACCATCTCAAAAACCCCCTATATTTTAATTATATTTTTTATTTATTATTAAATTCCCAATTTACACCATAATTCTATTTACTTAATAACTCATATTTGTGATAACCCTACTTTTATTTTGCCTAATAGCTAAAGGTTAAATACTCCTAATTTTTAAGCAGTAGATAAATAATCTTACACTTCTACATAAATTTGATTAATCATTAAAATAAAGTTAAAAATTTTTCTAAATTAAGTATAGATTTCTTTCTATTTTAATTAAATTTTGTCTTATTAATAGCTTTAATTAATGCATTTAAACTAGCTTCCATAATATCTCCAGACAAAGCACTACCTGTAAAAATTTTATTTCCTTCTTCTATTTTAACCCTAACTTCTCCTAAAGCATCTTCTCCATCTGTTACAGATCTTATAGAATAATCTTTTAGATTTATTTTTTTATTAATAGCTCTTTCAATTGCTGTAAATGCTGATGCCACTGAACCTTCACCTACAGCACTTTCTCTTACTATCTCCTCACCTTTTTTTATTTCCACAGTG
Organism: uncultured Sarcina sp.; assembly: GCA_963557775.1. Lineage (GTDB taxonomy): Bacteria > Bacillota > Clostridia > Clostridiales > Clostridiaceae > Sarcina. Next base: position 48,582 of record CAUWDH010000018.1, on the reverse strand, counting down.
CTTGTACAAATCATCTTATTTCCACTATATACTTGATAAGAAATTAGCTTGTAATATTCATCTACTACATTTATATTATCATTTACTATTGCATCTATATCTTTTTCAGTTATAGTCTTTTTCATATCAGTTAGCCTTTTAAATTTTGTAAAAGCTTCATCTAACTCCTTACTAGATAAATCTACTCCATTACCTTGTAAATAACTTTGAAATGCATGTCGCCCTGAATGTTTTCCTAATACAATATTGTTATTATTTATTTTCCCTACAGATTCAGGGGTCATTATTTCATAAGTACTTTTTTCCTTTAAGACACCATCTTGATGAATTCCTGACTCATGGGAAAAAGCATTTTCTCCAACAATTGCCTTGTTAGGTTGAACCCTTATTCCTGTTATAGCTGAAACTAAATTAGATATCTTAGTAAACTTAGTAGTATCTATATTGGTACTCATTTTTAAATCTTTTTTTCTTGTTTCAATAACCATTACAATTTCTTCTAAAGCTGCATTTCCAGCTCTTTCTCCAAGCCCATTAATAGCACATTCAACCTGTGTGGCTCCTGCCATTATCCCACTTAAAGAATTTGCTACAGCCATGCCCAAATCATTATGACAGTGTACTGAAATATCTATATTTTCTATGCCTTTAGTGTTTTCTATTATAGATTTTATGAAATCATAATAATTACTTGGTAATGCATAACCTACTGTATCTGGAATATTTATAACAGTAGCTCCTGCCTTTATTACCTTTTCAAAAACTTTAATTAGAAATTCTTTATCACTTCTATAAGCATCTTCAGCAGAAAACTCTATATCTTCACAAAGAGTTTTTGCATAAGCCACTGATTCTTCAGCCTTCTTTAAAACTTCATCTTCACTCATGTTTAACTTATACTTCATATGAATTTTTGAAGTTGCTAAAAATATATGAAGTCTAGGCTTTGCTGCATACTTTACTGCTTCATAAGCTCTATCTATATCTTTTTTAGTAGCTCTGCATAATGCTGCAACATAAGATTTTTTAACTGTTTTAGCAATTTCTTTTACACTATTAAAATCCCCTTCTGATGCCATAGGAAATCCTGCTTCTATTACATCAACACCTAATTCTTCAAGTTTTTTTGCTATTATTAATTTTTCCTTCAGATTTAAATTAACTCCAGGTGTTTGTTCCCCATCTCTTAAGGTGGTATCAAAAATTTTTATTTTTTTCTCCATTAATATTCCCCCTTATTAATTTAAATCTTCTTCTAAAATAATATTTGATATAGGCTCTCCTGGAGCTACCATTGGAAACACCTTTTTATCTTCATTTATAATATAATCAATTACAACTGGTCCATCATACTCTATAGCTTCCTTTAAAACCTCTTCTATTTTATTAGCTTCTGAAACTCTAACACCTTTAGCCCCAAAAGCTTCAGCTAACTTAACAAAATCTGTTTTTCTATCTAAAGTAGTTTCAGAGTATCTCTTTTCATAAAATAAAGTTTGCCACTGTCTAACCATTCCTAAAGCATTATTATTTATTAAAATTATAGTTACTGGTAAATTATTTTTAACTAATGTAGGAATTTCATTGCAATTCATTGCAAAGCTCCCATCTCCTGTGATTAAAACAACCTTTTTCTTCTTATTTCCTATTTGCGCTCCCATAGCGGCACCAAGCCCAAAGCCCATAGTTCCCAAACCTCCAGAAGTTATAAACTTTCTTGGCTTTTTAAATTTATAATTTAAAGCTGTCCACATTTGATGTTGTCCTACATCTGTAACAATAATAGCATCCTCATCTAGTAAGTTATTTAATGAATCAAAAAGTTTTTCTGGTGTATTTTCACCATTAAAGCACTTCTTTTTACTACTTTCTTTAAATATCTTAAGCATCTTAATCCACTCTTTTTTCTCTGAGACATCTACAAGTGGTAAAAGCTTAGTTAATACTTCTTTAATATCACCCACTATATATTTTTCAACTTTGATATTTTTATTAATTTCCGCTGGATCTACATCTATGTGAATTATTTCCGCATTCTTTATATGATTTTTACTTCCAATAACTCTATCACTAAATCTTGCTCCAATACATATTATCAAATCACTTTTGGTAATCATTAAATTAGAAGCTTTTGTCCCATGCATCCCAATCATTCCTGTAAATAATTCATCTTCTTCATCATAAGCACCTAGTCCCATAAGTGATGTAGCTACTGGTGAATTTATTTTTTTAGCAAACTTACTTAATTCCTCTGAAGCTTCTGAACTAATAACTCCACCTCCAGCATAAATAAATGGTCTTTCACTTTGATTAATAAGCTTTGCTACTTCACCTAAAGTTTTATCATTTATATAAGATGTACTCCTTTCTATTGCTTTAGGAGACTTATATTCATATATAGTTCTTTGAGCTGTTATATCCTTTGGTATATCTATTAAAACTGGTCCAGGTCTTCCTGATTTAGCTATAACAAAAGCTTCTCTGATTATCCCTGCTAAATCCTCTATATTTTTAACAATATAATTATGCTTTGTTATAGGCATTGTTATTCCTGCTATATCAACTTCTTGAAAGCTGTCCTTCCCAAGTAATCCCTTAGGAACATTTCCTGTAATAGCAACCATAGGTATTGAATCCATATAAGCAGTTGCTATTCCTGTTACTAGATTTGTAGCCCCTGGTCCTGATGTTGCAAGACAAATCCCAACCTTTCCAGTTGACCTTGCATATCCATCTGCTCCATGAGCTGCCCCTTGCTCATGACAAGTTAAAATATGATTTATTTTATCCTTATACTTATATAAAGCATCATATATATTCAGAACAGAACCACCTGGATAACCAAAAATAGTATCTACTCCTTGTTCTAATAAGCATTGAATTAAAATTTCAGAACCATTTAATAACATAACTAAATCCCCCCTTTACTTTAATATTGCTCCTTCACTTGCTGATGATACAAGCTTACTATATCTATATAAATATCCTTCTTTAATTTTTGGCTCAAAGTCTTTTAATCTTTCTTTTCTACTGCTAATTTCTTCACAAGAAACTTCCAATGTTAATGTTCCTTTAGGTATATTTATAGATATAATATCTCCCTCTTCTACTAAAGCTATAAGTCCACCTTCTGCTGCTTCTGGTGCAATATGACCTATAGCTGCCCCCCTTGTAGCTCCTGAAAATCTACCATCTGTTATTAATGCAACATCCTTATCAAGTCCCATTCCTGCAATAGCTGAAGTTGGAGATAGCATCTCTCTCATTCCAGGTCCACCCTTTGGTCCTTCATATCTTATTACAACTACATCACCTTTTTTAATTTTTCCAGACATTATAGCTTTAATAGAATCTTCCTCAGAATTAAAAACTCTTGCAGGACCCTTATGAACAAGCATCTCTGGCAATACTGCTGACCTCTTAACTACAGCTCCATCAAGCGCCAAATTACCTTTTAGTATAGCTATACCACCTGTTTCTCCATAAGGATTTTCTATTGCTCTAATTACATTATTATCTAAAACAAATTTATCTTCTATATTTTCCCCTTGTGTTTTTCCTGTTACCGTAATTGTATCTAAACTTAATAAATTCTTTTTACTTAACTCATTCATAACTGCAGTAACTCCACCAGCTTCATACAAATCCTCAATATGATTACTTCCAGCTGGAGAAAGCTTGCATAAATTAGGAACCTTTGAACTTATTTCATTTATTATATCTAAATTCAGTCCAACCTTAGCTTCATTAGCTATAGCTGTTAAGTGAAGAACACTATTACTTGAACATCCAAGAGCCATATCAACTGCTAATGCATTTTTTATACTCTTTTCATTTACTATATCTCTAGGCTTTATATCCTTTTTTACTAAGTCCATAATAGACATTCCAGCCTTTTTAGCAAGCCTAATTCTTTCTGAGTAAACAGCTGGTATAGTACCATTTCCAGGAAGTGCAATACCTAAACTTTCACATAAACAATTCATTGAATTTGCAGTAAACATCCCTGAACAAGAGCCGCAAGTTGGACAAACCTTATTTTCCATTTCATCTAATTCTTTTAAAGTTATTTTTCCAGCTTCATAGGCTCCAACACCCTCAAAAATAGTAGTTAAACTACATTTTTTATTATTTAAATTTCCTGCAAGCATTGGTCCACCAGAAATAACTATAGTTGGCACATTAACTCTTAAAGCGCCCATTAAACTACCAGGAACAATTTTATCGCAATTTGGAATCAAAACTAATCCATCTAGACCATGAGCTTTTGTCATACACTCAATAGAATCTGCTATAATTTCTCTACTAGCAAGAGAAAACTTCATGCCTTCATGTCCCATAGCTATTCCATCACAAACTCCTATGACAGGATAGACTAAAGGTGTTCCTCCAGCCATTAAAATTCCTTTTTTAACTCCTTCAACGATTTTATCTAAATTTATATGTCCAGGGATAATATCATTTTGAGCTGTAACCACCCCAATTAAAGGTCTCTCTATTTCTTCTTCTGTTAAACCTGCTGCCTTAAATAAGGATCTATGTGGTGCTTTACTAACACCCTTTTTAACAAGATCACTTCTCAAAATAATCAATCCTCCCTCATTAACTCTCTAATTACTAAAGAGCCCATTTCTCTAGTTCCTACTAAAACTTTTCCTTCACTTATAATATCCCCAGTTCTATATCCTTTTTCTAAAACTCTTATAACAGCATTCTCTATATCCTTAGCTTCTTCTTCTAAAGATAAACTGTATCTAAGCATCATTGCTGCTGATAAAATTGTAGCTAAAGGATTAGCAATTCCTTGTCCTGCTATATCAGGAGCACTTCCATGAATAGGTTCATATATTCCAAAGGTACCTTCCCCTAAGCTTGCTGATGGTAACATTCCTATAGATCCTGTTATCATAGAAGCTTCATCAGATAAAATATCACCAAACATATTACTAGTTACAATTACATCGAATTGTCTAGGGTCTCTTACAAGTTGCATAGCTGCATTATCAACATACAAATGGTTTAATTCAACTTCTGGATAATCCTTATGGACTTCTTCAACAACTCGTCTCCACAATCTAGAACTTTCTAATATATTAGCTTTATCAACACTTGTTACTTTTTTATTTCTCTTCATTGCAGTATCAAAGGCAATTTTAGCAATTCTTTTTATTTCAGAAACAGAGTACTTTTCTGTATCAAAAGCAGCTTCCTCTTCTCCTTCTTTAGACTTACCTCTTTCCCCAAAATAAATACCTCCAGTTAATTCTCTAACAACATAAATATCTATGCCATCACCAATAATCTCATCTTTCAATGGAGATGCATCTTTAAGAGATTCATATAATAAAGCTGGTCTCAAATTACAATAAAGATTTAATCCACCTCTAAGTCCTAAAAGTGCTTGTTCAGGTCTAGCCTTTGCAGTTGGATTGTCCCATTTAGGTCCACCTACAGCACCTAAAAGTACTGCATCCATGGCTTTACAAGCTTCTAAACTTTCCTCTGGTAGTGGCTTACCTGTTGCATCAATAGCACAACCCCCAGCTAATATTTCAGTATATTCAAAATTATGATTATACTTTTCTCCTATTTCATCTAAAATATTAATAGTTTCAGAAACAACCTCTGGTCCTATTCCATCACCATTAATAACCCCAATTTTAAAATCCATAATATCCCCCCAAATTTGTTCTATTTAAATATTTAACAAGACTCTTCTCTATTAAGTCTTAGTTTATTTATAAGCCCATTGCTATTTATAATATTTTGCATAAACTCTGGAAAAGGTTCACCTTGGTACTCTTCTCCCTTAGTTAAGTTTTTAATTATTCCTGTTGAAAAATCTACAGAGACTTTATCTCCAGCTTCTATTCCATCAACAGCTTTTTCACACTCTAATATAGGAAGGCCTATATTTATAGCATTTCTATAAAAAATCCTTGCAAAGGTTTTGGCTATTACACAACTTATTCCACTTTCTTTTATAGCAATTGGTGCATGTTCTCTTGATGAACCACAACCAAAATTTTTGTTAGCTACCATTATATCTCCATCACTAACTTTCTTTACAAATTCCTTATCTATATCTTCCATACAATGAGCAGCAAGCTCCTTTGGATTTGATGTATTTAAATATCTTGCAGGAATTATTACATCTGTATCAACATTATCTCCATATCTAAAAACTTTTCCACAAACCTCCATTAACATATCCCCCTTTTTTATTTATTAATTAAATTTTTACAATTCATCTGGTGATGCTATTTTTCCTAATATAGCTGAAGCAGCTGCAACTACTGGATTAGCTAAATATACTTCTGATTCAACATGTCCCATTCTTCCTACAAAATTTCTATTTGTAGTTGAAACACATCTTTCTCCTTTAGCAAGTATCCCCATATGTCCTCCTAAGCATGGTCCACAGGTAGGTGTTGAAACTATAGCTCCTGATTCTATAAAAGTTCTTAATAAGCCTTCTTCCATAGCTTGTAAATAAATTTTTTGTGACCCTGGAATAATTATAGTTCTAACTTGCTCTTTAACTTTCCTTCCTTTAAAAATTTCAGCAGCCATTCTTAAATCCTCTATTCTTCCATTAGTACAAGAACCTATAACAACTTGATTTATCTCAATATTCCCTACATTATCTATAGTTCTTGTATTTTCAGGTAAGTGTGGAAATGCAACTGTAGGTTTTAATGTACTTAAATCTATTTCATAGATCTCATCATATACTGCATCTTTATCAGCCTCAAAAATCTTCCATTCTCTCTTTCCATGTTCCTTTAAGTATTCTATAGTCAACTCATCAACAGGGAATATTCCATTTTTAGCACCTGCTTCAATAGCCATATTACTTACTGTAAATCTTGAATCCATTGATAAGTACTTTACCCCTTCCCCTGTAAATTCCATAGACTTATATAAAGCTCCATCTACACCTATCATTCCTATAATATGAAGTATTAAATCTTTACCACTTACCCATTTACTTGGCTTATTTTTCAAAACAAATTTTATAGCTGAAGGAACTTTAAACCAACACTTTCCTGTAGCCATTCCTGCTGCCATATCTGTAGAACCTATGCCTGTTGAAAAAGCCCCTAAAGCCCCATAAGTACATGTATGAGAATCAGCACCTATAACAACATCTCCTGCTACAACTAAGCCTTTTTCAGGCAAAATTACATGTTCTATTCCCATTTCTCCTATATCAAAAAAATTATTTACCCCTTTATCTTTAGCAAACTCTCTTATACATTTACACTGTTCTGCTGATTTTATATCCTTATTAGGTGTAAAATGGTCTGGTACTATTGCAACTTTATCACTATTAAATACCTTTTTAAGTCCTAATTTCTCAAATTCCTTAACTGCTACTGGTGTAGTTATATCATTACCTAATACCATATCTAAGTTTGCTTCTATTAATTGTCCAGCCTTTACTTCCTTTAATCCTGCATGTGTTGCAAGAATTTTTTGTGTCATGGTCATCCCCATAATTAAATATCCCCCTCTTTTTAAAAATACATTTTTACATTTCTTTCAATATCCTTTATTAATTTATATTCAATAGAGTCTACAAGAGCTATCCAACTTGCTTGGATAATATCTCTTGAAACCCCTACTGTACTCCAATTTTCATATCCATCTGTTGATTCTATCAAAACCCTTACCTTAGCATTTGTAGCACTTTCTGTATCTAAAACTCTTACCTTATAATCAACAAGCCGTACATCTGCAAGCTTTGGATAAAAAACCTCTAAAGCCTTTCTTAAAGCCTTATCAAGAGCATTCACTGGTCCATCTCCTTCAGCTGCCGTTATTTGATTTTTCCCTTCTACAGATATATTGACAAAAGCTGTTGAACTATATTGCTTTTCTAACAAGGACTGTTGTTCCCCTATAGTTTTAAAGTTGTTTAACTCAAAGAAAGGTTTATATTTCCCCATAATTTTTCTCATTACAATTTCAACAGTTCCTTCTGCTCCTTCAAATTGGTAACCCTCATATTCCAATTCCTTTAACTTATCAGTTATTTTTCTTACTTCATCTGAATCCTTAGATACATTAGGAAATATTTTTTGTATCTCCTTTAAAATTGTACTTTTTCCACTAACTTCAGAAATTAAAAATCTTCTCTTATTTCCTACCAATCTAGGCTCTATATGTTCATAAGCTCTTGGTTCTTTTACAACTGCATCTATATGCATTCCACCTTTATGTGCAAAAGCTGAATTTCCAACATAAGATTCTTCATCTCTTAATGTGATATTTGATATTTCAGCTATATATCTTGCTGCTGACGTAAGATTTTCCAAATTTTCTTCATTGATTGCCTTTAAATTTAGCTTTAAATGTAGTGTTGCAATTATGCTGCTTAAATTTGCATTACCACATCTTTCTCCTATACCTAAGAAAGTACCTTGAACATGATTAACACCACTTTGAATAGCTACTATAGAATTAGCCGCTGCCATAGAAATATCATTATGACAATGAATTCCAAGTTCACCATCTATAATTTTTCTTACTTCACTTACAATTTCAGAAACTTCATTTACAAGAGTTCCTCCATTGGTATCACATAGTACTACTGCCTTTGCTCCTGCCTTCTTTGCTCTTTTTAAAGCTTCAACTGCATAATCTTTATTTTCTTTATATCCATCAAAAAAATGTTCTGCATCAAATATGACTTCTTTTCCTCTGTTAATTAAATAATTTATAGTATCTTCAATCATAGCTATATTTTCTTCCAAAGTAGTTTTTAAAATATTGGTAACTTGATAAGACCAAGCTTTCCCAAATATAACTACAGTTTTCGTATTTGCTTCAATTAAACTATTTAAATTTTTATCTTCCTTTGCTAAAATCCCTGCTCTCCTAGTACTTCCAAAAGCAACAATTTCTGAATTTTTTAATTTAATCTCATTAGCTCTTTTAAAAAATTCCATATCCTTTGGGTTTGAGCCAGGATTTCCAGCTTCAATATAATCAATTCCTATTTCATCAAGTACTTTACATATTTTCAACTTGTCCTCTACAGAAAAGCTTATTCCTTGCCCTTGAGCACCATCTCTAAGAGTTGAATCAAACATCTTTATTTTTTTCATAAAATCCCTCCTACCCCTTAGTACTCTTTACCAAGGTAATCTCCATAGGAGCTTATTTCTTTACTACCTCTTTCAATGGCTGCTATTCCTGTCCTAACAATTTCTTTTATTCCATAATCTCTCATTAAATTTATTAAAGCAGTAACCTTACTTTCATCTCCTGTAAGTTCTATGGTTAAAGCTTCTTTAGCTATATCTACAATTTTGCATCTAAAAATATTTACTATTTCATTTATAGCTCCTCTTTCCTCTTGTGAAGCTTTTACCTTTATAAGCACTAACTCTCGACAAACAGAATTATCCGAATTTATATTAATAATCTTTTTAACATCCTGTAATTTGTTTAATTGTTTTATAAACTGATCTAAAATTTCATCATTTCCTGTTAAAGTTATAGTCATTCTAGAAATATTTTCATCTTGAGTTTTACCAACAGTTAAACTCTCTATATTAAATCCTCTCCTAGAAAATAATCCAGAAACTCTACTTAAAACACCAGACGAATTACTAACTAAAACTGATAATACATGCCTTTCCATTTTAATTACCCCCTTATTAAATTATTACCCCAAACTTCATAGTAAATTTTAAATTAAATAATAAAATTCTATATATTTATCTTAAAATTAATCCTATTTAGAATAAAAAAGCATAAGCAATCTCTTTTGATTAACCTACACTTAAAAAAGCTTACTTTACCCCAAAATCATCTCAAACTCTATTTGTTAAAATTTTACTCTTATTTCCTTTTAGTGTCAATAAATTTATTATTTTATTATAACTTTTAATATTAAATTATGTATATTATTTCCATAGATAATTTTATTCCCTAAAAGTGGATTTTTACCCTAAAAAATTTCTTAAAAACCTTTTGTAATAATTAAAAATATAAGCAAACTATACTATATGATTAAAATAAAAAATGGAGGTTTATTATGATAGGTTATGCATGTATTTCTTTAACTAATAAAGCTACAACTAATAGAAAAATGTTACTAAAAAATTTTTCTTCAGATAAATTTCTAGAAATTTGCACAGAAAATTTAAATGGGTTAGAGGAAATTCTTATTCATAATATAAAAAATAACATAAAATTTTTTAGAATTAGTTCAGATATAATACCTTTAGCAACTCATGATATTAATGATATTCCTTGGTGGGAAATCTTTAAAGATAAATTAGAACATATTGGAGAAATAATAAAAAATAATAATTTAAGAGTTTCTATGCATACAACAGCCTTTACTGTATTAAATTCACCAAATAAAAATGTAGTTGAAAACTCCTTAAAAGATGTAGAGTACCATTGTAAATTTTTAAATGCCATGAAATTAGATGATAGTCATAAAGTAGTAATTCATGTAGGTGGTATTTATAAAAACAAAGAGCTTTCTATTGAAAATTTTAAAAATAATTTTTTTAAACTTAATCAGCAAGTAAAAAATAGATTAATTATAGAAAATGATGAAAAAAATTTTTCCTTAGACGATGTGCTTTCCATAGCCACTTATTTAGATTGCCCAGTTGTTTTTGATAATCTTCATAATAAATGTTATGGTGATAATAATTATGATTTAAATTATATTTTAGATACAGTTTCACGAACTTGGTGCCCTAAAGATGGAAAACCTAAAGTTCATTATAGCCAACAAGATAAATCTAAAAAGAAAGGTTCTCATTCAAGGACCATTAATACTGTAGAATTTCTTGAATATTATAATGTTGCTAAAAATTTTGATATTGATATTATGCTTGAAGTTAAAGACAAGGATATTTCTGCTATAAAATGTACTAATATAATTTCTGAAATTAACTTAGGAGTAATCAATGCTGAAAAAATAAAAAAGGAATGGGAAAATTATAAACTTCTAGTTCTTGAACGAGGAGAAGAATCCTATAATTTATGTTCTAATATAGCTAATGGTCCTAGTATTATTGAACTTTATAAAGCTATTGATTTAGAACTTGAAAAAGAAATTAATCCAATTTACTTAAAAAACTCCTTAAACAAAGCTTATAGAATTGCAGAAGAATTTTTGAAGGAATCAGAGAAAAAATATTTTAATAAACTTATGGGTAAAAGAGAATTTATTTCAGCTAAAACTTATCTTGGAAAAATCGTTATTAGAAACAATATTACTCCTTTAATAGAAAGCTACTACTTTTCTCAATCTTAATACAAATTAAGACATAGATATAACTTTTAGAAAAGCACATATGTAACATATTAGTTCTTTCTATAATATATTGACTATATAGAAAGAATTAATGGAGGCAACTAATGTTATCCTTATTTCCAATTATATTATTTGTACTCTCTGCTAGTATAGATAATTTTACAATTGCGGTTGCCTATGGCTGTAAAAACATAAAAATAGGTTTCTTTAGCAATTTAGTTATTGCTACTATTTCAGCACTTGGAACACTTATAGCTATGCTCTTCGGCAAAACACTTCTTAATATTCTAACTGTAAACATAGCAAATATTATAGGTTCTACTGCTTTATTCTTCATTGGAATTTACTTTTTTATAGATTATCTTAAAAGCAAAAAAAGACCACCTTGCCATGAAATAAGTAAAAAAGAAAATAAAAGCGCTTCAGATATATTAAGATGTCCTGAACTAGCTGATGTAGATAAATCTGGTTCAATTGATATAAAAGAATCAGTAATGTTAGCTATAGCTCTTTCTTTAAATAATCTTGCTTTAGGAATTGCAGCTAGTGCTTCAGGATTACATTTAGAGTTAACAGTATTATTTACATTCATATTTTCATTAGTATTAATTCCTCTTGGTTTTATTTTATCAAAAAAAATACTTGGTAGATTTATAGAAAAAAAAGGCTCTCTTATATCTGCTTTTATAATAATTTTTATTTCTATTTTAAATTTATTATAATAATTATAATAAAAAAGTATCTCAAAGTGGATTTTATTCCTCTATAGAGATACTTTTTTATTTTAACTATTCTCTTTTATTTGATAGCTAGAAGCTGTAATACTCCTATCTTCTAGGTAAACAGCCTCACACTTCTAGATAACTACCACTAAGCATTCAAATGTGGTCAAAACTCCACCTAAATTAAGTCTACGTTTATTATCTAGTAGTAAATGCACCATTAGCTAATATTGTTTGTCCGTTTATATACCAACCATCTGTAGCTAAGAATTCTACTATTGGTGCTATATCTTCTATTTTAGTTAATTCTCCATTAAAGCTTGCTGCTTTAAGGTATTCTACAGATTCCTTTGTTTCTTGCTCATAGAAGAATGGTGTATCCATAGGACCTGGCGCTACGTTATTTATAGAAATACCTTTGCTTGCATATTCTTTTGCTGCTGCACGTGTAAAATGTTCTACAGATGCTTTTGCCCCTGCATACAATGAATAATATCCTGTAAGAGCTGCAAGTAATGATGTTAATACATTTATTATTTTTCCTCCATTATTCATATGTCTTGCTGCTTCTTGTATGAAGAAAAATCCAACCTTAGTATTAACATTAAATAAATCATCAAATTCTTCTTCTGTTATTGAATCTATATCCTTTTTCACTATTTTTCCAACTGTATTTACTGCAATATCAACTTTTCCAAATCTTTTTTCAGTCTCTTCAAATAAAAGTTTTATATTAGTAACTTTTGTTAAATCTAATTGAATTGAAAAAGCATCTCCACCATTATTTTTTATAAATTGAACTGTTTCATCAGCACTTTCTTTTGTTGCTAAACTATTGTAGTGAACTACTACTTTTGCACCCTTTTGTCCAAAATTTCTTGATATTAAACCTCCAAGATTTTTAGCTCCTCCTGCTACAACAACAACTTTATCTTTTAAATCTTCTATTCTATAATTCATAATATCCCTCTCTTTTTCATTTGTTTTAAGTATTTCTTAAGTGATTATCTAAATCTTGATTTAGTTATAGGAACTTACTCAGCGAACAATGCGAGTCGAGTTTCCTTAATAATTATATTTTTAAATTAAATGAAAAAAAAGTAGGCACTTTATCGTCATATAGTAACCTTTAGGTAACTTTTAAGTTATTATCACATTTTGGCAAAAAAATAATTTTAAAAATATTGTTTAAAAAAATAAACTGCTGTAAAATTAATTTATCTGATATGAGTTTTTTACTTATTAAACAAAGGAAAAAGGTGTATTTATGGATTGTGAAATAACTAATGAAAATGTTGAATTATTCGATGACTGCTATTTAAATGTTGCAGAAACCGTCAATGTAATTGGTGGTAAATGGAAAGTATTAATTTTATGGCATATTACTATAAAACCTAGAAGATTTAATGAATTAAAGAGATTAATTCCTGATATTTCTCAAAAAATGCTAACTAAGCAATTAAAGGACTTAGAAAAAGACTCTTTAATATCAAGAACTGTTTATCCAGAGAGTCCTCCAAGAGTAGAATACTCACTTACTCAATACGGTTCTACTCTTGAACCTATTTTTGATGTACTCTACGATTGGGGTAAAAATCATAGAACTCATAAATCTGAATAAAATAATTGAAATTGCTTATAATAAAGAAAGATTAGATATTTTATATAAATAATATTTTATTATTGAAATAATACTGGAAATTTTAATATTCCAGTGTTATTTTTTACTTAAAATAAAAAGACTATCTCTAAAAATAGGAATTTCATACTTTTATGAGATAGTCTTTATTATTATGCTCTAGCTTTACTTATTTTTATTTTCTTTCCCTTTATAGTTACTTCCTTAAACTCCTTAAGAACTTTACTTCCTTTTCCATTTAAAACATCAACATAGGAAAATCCATCTTGAACATCTATTATTCCTATATCTTCTCCAGTTAAACCTTTTAGGTTGCTAAATGCTCCAACAATATCAAGTGCTCTTATTTTCTTTTTCTTTCCACCATTTATATGTATTTTTACTACATCTTCATGAACTACCTTGTTTCTAACTTTATTTTTATTTTCTTTTAATTGCTTTTGGCTCTCTTTAAATAAGATTCTACCTTCTTTTACAGCTTCATTACTAACTTCTTTACCTTTTTTTATTTTATATCCTATATATTCTTCTATAGCATTAAAAAATTTTTCTTCATACTCTGAAAGAAAAGTTATAGCATTTCCACTCTTTCCAGCTCTTCCTGTCCTTCCTATTCTATGAACATAAGCATCTTGTTCCATTGGCACTTCATAATTTATTACTAAATCTATATGATCAATATGTATTCCTCTTGCTGCTAAATCAGTAGCTACAAGTACCTTAAATTCTTTATTTTTAAGACTTTCCATTACAGCTAAACGACTTTTCTGATCTAAATCCCCATGAATTTCATCAACCATAATTCCTTCTCTTTTTAAATTTTTTGCTACTTCTTTAACTTTATTTTTTGTGTTACAAAAAACTATAGCTCCTTCAGGATTATAAGCAAAAATTGTTTTCCATAAAAGAGTTTCTTTACTTTTAGGTGTAACCTTTAAAAAACTATCCTCTATTTTTCCTAATTTTTCATCATTATCAGATTTTACAGTAATAGTCTTAGGATTATTCATATATTTATTGCATATCTTCTCTATCTTCTCTGGTATAGTTGCTGAGAATAATGCATTAACTTTGTTCTTAGGTAATTTATTTAATATATCCTCTATTTGGTCTATAAATCCCATATTAAGCATCTTGTCACATTCATCTATAACTAAATACTTTAAGCTATCTACCTTTAAAGTTCCCTTTTCTAAATGGTCAAGTACCCTTCCTGGCGTTCCAACAATAATATGTACTCTTTGTTTAAGTTCTCTTATTTGCTCATTATAAGGTTGTTTTCCAAATATGGCTGCTATTCTGATTTTTTTTAATCTTCCTATGTTTGATAATTCATCCTTAACCTGAATAGCTAGTTCTCTAGTTGGAACAATAATAAGTCCTTGTACTGAACTTTCCTCAATTACTGAAAGTTCACAAAGAGGAATCCCAAAAGCTGCTGTCTTTCCTGAACCTGTTTTAGCCTTTCCTATAACATCATTACCTTTAAGTAATTCTGGTATAATATTTTCTTGTATTTTAGAAGGTTTTTTATATCCTAAATTATTTAAAGCCTTAATAATTTTATTATCTAGACCTAAATCTTTAAAATCCTTTACCATAATATTTTCTCCCTTCATATTTCACAAAATGAAATATTGCTCTTTAACTTTTATTATATTTTAAGTTTAAAACTCACTAAACCTAATTAAGCATATTTAATTATACCCTAAAAAACATTTCATTAATACGAATAAAGACTATAGCTCAAAATTATATATTTTTCTATACTTTGTTAATAGCTATATAACACATATTAGTAGATAAATTAAAACTTTATTAAAATAAAATTTTAGCTTTAAAGTTATCTAAAAAAATATGTCTGTAACACCTCAACTCATAAAAATTGAAGTTTTACAGACACTGATTATGAAATAATATATTATAAAATATTTTAAAGTCGATTACCTAACTTATCTTTATTAATTTTCAATTGTTGCAATTACATTTTTAATCCACTTCCCACTTCTTAATCTTAAAATGGATGCTAAAAACTTAACTATCTCTTCTGTAGATACAAGAAGCATTACCTGTGAAACAGTAAAGCCTAAGAATATTGACCCTATAAATGCTAAGGGAACTCCTATTAGCCACATTGATAATCCTTCAACCTTCAATGCATAAGCTGCATCTCCACCACCTCTAAATGCTCCTACTATTAATACTAAATTAATCATTCTTATAGGAGCTAAAAAGGCAAATATTCTTAAGATACTAATAGAATTAGATTTAACAAGATATGATACATTAAATAAGCTTAATATTGCTGGTGCACTTAAAATCATAATTACTCCACTAATAAGACCTATTATCATTGAAAGCAATGTTATTTTATTACCATATTCTCTTGCTTTTTCTTCTTCTCCTGCACCTATTTTATTTCCTATTATAACTAATGATGCACTTGCCATACTCATACTTAAAACCATAAATATATTTTGAACATTTGTACAAATCTGAACTGACGCCATTGCCTCTGTTCCAATTTGTCCATAAGCAACTGAGTATAAAAAATTACCTACTCCCCAACACGCTTCATTTAAAAGTACTGGTATAACTGATTTATATACTTCTTTTACAAAATCCTTATCAAATTCTAGGTAATCCTTTATTTTTCCTCTAAGAACTTCATTCTTATTTGCAACTATAATTAATAGTAAGCACTCTATTATTCTTGCAATTAATGTTGCTAAGGCTGCACCTTGCACTCCCATAGCTACAATTCCAAACTTCCCAAATATAAATATATAATTAAAAATTATATTAATTGCAACTGCTACAGCACTTATTATCATCGGACTTTTTGCATCTTCCATACTTCTCAAAGAATAAGCTAATCCTAAAGTTATTGCTGTTGTAAAATAAGTAGGCATAACTATTTTCAAGTAAGCTCCTGCTAAATAAATAACTTCATTATCATGACTAAATATTCTACCTATATCCTTTGAAAATAATATAATTACAGCCATAGCTATAATTGAGATAATTATAGAACTTATTATTCCTATACCTACTACTTTCTTTATATTTTTTTTATCTTTATTCCCCCAAAATTGTGCTACGAATATACTACAACCTGCAGTAATTCCTATCATAAATAATTGAATTAAAAAAGTAACTTGATTTCCTATTCCTACTGCTGCTACAGCTTTATCTCCAAGTGCACCTGTCATAATAGTATCAGCCATATTTAATGATGTCATAAGTAAATTTTGTATTATTATAGGCAATGCTAAAACAAATAAAGTCTTATAAAATTTCTTATCATTAAAAAGCCCCTTAAATAAAATTTTCATAATTTCCCCCTTGTTCACTGAATTCCATAGATTTAATAAATGGAGTATTTCTCTTCTTGCTATGAGATAAATATAAAAATACAACCACCTGAAGAGTTTCAAGTGGTTGCTTCTACACATTTATTATATTAATTTAAAACAATTACTATAACATATATATTATTAGATTCTCATATTATTTACCATAAAATAGTGATTAATTTATAATCTTTTAACATTTATCTTACTGCTGTTATATCTACATCAGCTTCATAATCTATTCCTTCAACGTTAAACCCAAATAATCTAAAGAATTCATTTCTCATTTCTGCAAGATCTGTTAACTCATATACATTAGATGTTTCTATTCCAGGCCAAATTTCTTTAACTGTACTTTGAAGTGGTTCTGCCATTTCCCAGTCATCCATTCTTATTCTACCTTCTTCATCTAAGTTCAATTCTCTCTCTCCATAAACTTCTTCAAATAATCTATAGATTTGTTCTATACATCCTTCATGAGTTCCTTGTTCTTTCATCAATTTATATAATAATGCTGAATAAAGAGGTACTATAGGTATAGCTGCACTTGCTTGAGTTACTAAAGCCTTATTTATTGAGATATATGATTTTCCATTTACTGAAGCTAATATTTCATCTATTTTTGAAACTGACTTCTCTAAATCTTTTTTAGCTCCACCAATAGTTCCTTCTCTATAAATTGGGTCAGTTACTCTTGGACCTATGTAGCTATAAGCTATAGTTTTAGCATTTTCATTGAGAACTCCAGCCTTACTTAAAGCTTCCATCCACATTATCCAATCTTCTCCGCCCATAACCTTTCTTGTTCCTTCAATTTCCTCTTCTGTAGCTACTGGCATTGTTACATCCATAATTTCTCCAGTGTGAAAATCAACAGTTTTACAAGTAAATGGTTCTCCTATAGTTTTTAAACATGAGCTATATAATTCACCTGTATTTGGGTCCTTTCTTTTTGGAGCTGCTAAAGAATATATTATTAAATCAACTTTTCCCATATGCTCTTTTATTAAATTAATAACTTCTTCTTTAACTTCATTTGAAAAAGCATCTCCATTAACTTTTATATATTCTAATCCTCTTTCATTGAAAAATTGTCCTAATGCTTCTGTATTATACCATCCTGGTGAAGCTGTTCTCTTTTCTGTAGGTTCTTTTTCATAACTTACACCTATAACTTTCGCCTTACAAGCTACTCCTGAAACTATAGATGATGCTAATCCATATCCTGTTGATGAACCTAAAACTAAAACATTTTTTATCTCATTGATAGTACCTTTATCTTCAACATATTTTATTTGCTTTCTTACATTTTCTTTACAACCTTGCGGATGCGCTGTTGTACATATAAATCCCCTAAATTTAGGTTTTATTATCATTATTTCCTCTCCTTCCAAAAATATTTTGATAATCAAACTATATTTATTAATATATCATACTTTCTATTTTATTGTAATCTTTTTTAATTCTTTTATATGTTAACTAATTTAATGATTATTCTTTTTAAATGATATGTTATATATCAATTGCTTAATTAATACTAAATAACTTAATCCTCTTAGTCAAAAATTCAGAGATCAAATGTAAGGACCTCTGAATTAACTCATTTTATCTACAATCTATTTAACTAAACTTATTCTGCAATTTCTAATAATTCTTGTTCTAATTCATTCATAAGTTCTTGAACTGGTACTATTTTATCTACTCTTCCAGCATTAGCACCACAGAACACAAGACCTGTTTCAACATCTCCTTCAACAGCTCTAATTAAAGCATCACTTATACAATAAGGAGTTGTAGCTGGATTACATGGTAATATACATCTATAACATTTATTAACCTTAACATTTCCTTCTTCTGTTCTTTTAACAAAATCATTTCTTAAAGCTCTTCCAGGCATTCCTACTGGACTTTTAACTAATGTTATATCATCTCCATTAGTTTTTAAATAAGCTTTTTTAAAGTTTTCATGAGCATCACATTCTTCTGTTGCAACAAATCTAGTTGCCATTTGAACACCACTTGCTCCCATTTTTAAATATTTAGCTATATCTTCTCCATTGAATACTCCACCAGCAACAACTAGAGGTATTTTTTTATTATATTTCTCTTCGTATATTTTAATTTCTTCAAGTATTTTTGGAATTTCATCATCAAAAGTTTCGAAGGAACTGAATACTTCATCTTTTTTAAAACCTAAATGACCACCAGCTTTTGGTCCTTCAACAACAACTAAATCAGCAGTTTTATTATAGTTTCTATCCCAAAGTTTTAGTATTACTCTAACCCCTTTAGCTGATGATATGATTGGAGCTATTTTTGTGTTACTTCCTTCCACTAATTCAGGAAGATTTCTTGGAAGTCCTGCTCCAGAAACAACTAAGTCTATACCTTCTTCAACAGCAGCTTTAACATAGTTTTCATAATTGCTAATTGCAACCATAGCATTTATACCTATTACTCCACCTTCTGCATTTTCTCTTGCTTTTTTTATGTGTTTCTTTAAAGCTCTTATATTTGATTCTAATAAGTTAGTTCTAAAATCTGGTTCATCATATCCTGGAAAGGCTGTTGATATAAGACCTATTCCACCAGCCCTTGCTACTGCTGATGCCAATCCTGATAAGGATACTCCAACACCCATGCCCCCTTGAATTATTGGTAATCTTGCAACTAAATCCCCAATTATTAACGGTTCTATCTTCATAAATGTACTTCCTTTCCTCTCAAAAGCATTTGATCATAAAACTATATTATCAAATACTTTGTTAATCAAAATATTTTATTATATTATAATACGCTTTTTAAAACTTAACAACCTTTTATTTAATAAAGCCCTAAATTTCAAAATAATTATTTAAAATTATTGACAACATACTTAAAGCATATTCATTAAAGAAAAAAATACTCTACTAAGCAGATTTCAAGCAGTTTTTGCTTTATCTACTCAGTAGAGTACATATAAATTTTAAAATTAATTTATCTTATAGCTAAAGGCTATAATGTTTCTATCTTTAGTAGGCAATAACAACTTCACCTTTTTAATATATACTGAATTCAGGTGTAGTTCATATTTATGCTGCCCCCTCTTCAACCTTGTTAACTTTCTTAGCTATTTTAGGAAGAATTAACCCTAAACCTATTAACACGAATGGTGTTGCAAAATTTGTTACAGCCATAGTTATCCACTGTTGTGAAAATATTTCTGCATCCTTTGGAAACATTCCCATGATACATGCAAAAGCTGTAAATGCAAAACACCATATACCAAATGCTCTTGCTACTTTTCTATTTTTTACAAAAGTATAACTTGAAGAAAATTTATCGCTCATTTTAGTTAATGCTATATAAGCTAAAAATACCCATAAATATCTAAGAGGCATTACAGCCGCATTTAAATCTAACAACCAATTATAAAGTGCATTAGTATCACCCATTCCTAAAGCTGGAACTATTATTAATATAGACACTAATACAGCTGTCATCTTATATCCGTTAATAGGAGCACCATATTTATTAGTTTTTGTTAAAGACTTTGGTACATATCTATCATCAGTATCTGATAATAAAACCTTAAGAGGTGCATCTATTGAAAATAATAATGCTGAAGCTTGTGCTAAGAAGTTAGCTAAAGCATATAATATTAAAAATAAATTTCCTAATCCATAGTATTCTCCAAGCATTTGAAAAGCATAATATGCTCCGTTCATTTTTAAATCTGAAGGAATTGAATTTGCATTAAACATCATACCCATAGCGAAAGACCCTAAAAATGCAGTTACTGCTACCATTACAGCAAGTGCTATCATACCCTTTGCAAAACCTTTCTTTTTATCCTTCATGTTATTTACATATGGTGACATCTTTTCAGCTCCACCAACAGCAAATACAAGCATAGCTATTGTAGTAAAATACTTAAAATCAAATTTGGGTATAAATGATTGCAATGTTACATGTGGTGTAGCACTTTGAACTCCTCTTATTGCTGGTGCTGCAATCATTAAAACTATATAAAGTATAGACATGATAAACATTGAAGTCCCTGCCATTGACCCTATAGCCTTTAATGATGTTACTCCTCTTGAAGCAATCCATAAAAATAAGAAAAATATAACTAAACTTATTAATTGCATTATTACTGGATTTATACTTTTTATAGTGCTTCCATCTCTAAATACAGCCCATCCTAAAGAAACCATTATTCCTTGTGGCTTTTGAGCTAGATAAGGAATATGTACTACCCAATAAGTCCACCCAGCTAAATAAGCTAAAGTTGGTCCCATAGTACTTCTAATCCATGAACTTACTCCACCTTTTCCATCTCTGAAGGTAGAACCTAATTCACCAACCATTAAAGCATATGGTATAAAATAAAGACTTAATATAAGTATCCATGATGTTATAACGGATAAACCTTGATTAGCATAATTGTTAACTATGTTGCCAAATCCCCAAACTGATACAAAAGCCATAAGTCCAAGATTATACCACATTAACTTCTTTGAATTATTATGATCCATTTGCCTTCCCCCTTAAATTTTTACTTAGCTAAAAATATACAATCAACTGTAGCTAAAAAATATTATTGTTGTATATGTTTACCCCATTGGAATACTAACATTTTCTATAAATATTCTCAACAGGTTATTACATTTGTTATCAAAAAACACCATTAATTGTTAAAGTTTATACAATTAATTTATTTTTCATTAACAATTTCCTTTATAAATTTAAACTCAATTCAGAAAAAACTTTCATTCCTCTCAATACTTAGTCAAAATTATCTAAAATTATATAGGAGTATTATAATTTTTAGCTCTCAAATAAAATATTTTGTAAAACTTTCTTACTGTATAATAAAAAAACTACCTCAAGGCATGTTAAAATTTTGCCTTAAGATAGCATATAATTATTTTAAAAAATTATTTTTACTTTAAATAAATCTCCATCTATATCTACAGATAATTTTCCTCCTTGTAATTCTACTAAACTATTTGCTATAGAAAGTCCTAAACCAGAACCTTCTGTATGTCTTGATGAATCTCCTCTTTTAAATCTTTCTCTTAATTCATTTGGATCACAATTAAGTTCATAGGCTGATATATTTTTTATTTCAAATATAACCTTATCCTCTACCTTTTTTAAATCTATATATACCCTTGAATTTTTCATTGAATATTTTAATGCATTTCCTATTAAATTATCGAAAATTCTCCATGTTCTTGCTCCATCAAGCTTTAGTATTATCTTTTCTTTAGGTACATTTATTTTAAACTCCATTCCACTACTTTCTATTTTTTCTTTAAATTCACCAATAGTTTGTCTTAAAATTGCTACTACATCTACTTCTTCAATATTTAAAGATATATTTCCTGAAGATGCCTTTGTTGCTTCAAATAAGTCTTCTATTAAGACCTTAAGCCTTTTTGACTTATTTTCTAAAATGGCTAAGTACTCTTCCTTTTGTTCTTCTGTTATGTTTTCCTTCTGAAGCAAATCAACATAATTTATTATTGATGTTAAAGGTGTTTTTAAGTCATGAGATACATTGGTTATAAGCTCTGCTTTCATTCTTTCACTTTTAAGTTCTCCTTGAATTGCTGCCTTAAACCCAGTATTTATATTACTTAAATTCTCACTTATAACATTTAGCTCCTTACTATTTCTTTCTTTTAAATCAACATTAAAGTCACCCTTAACAATACTTTTACTAGCTTCCTCTATTTCAGCTAATTGCACAAAAAACTTCCTAGATAAAAACCAAAATATAATTGGTACTGAAAGAACAATTGTACTTCCTAAAAAAAGTAACCCCATTGAATACTGTGATATAGATACAACACCAAAAAGTAATCCTATAATTAAATATATTGATATTGCAACAGTATATATAATTATTTTTTTAGGTATATTTCTATTATCTATATTATTTAAAATTAAATCTTTAAATTGACTTGTTGATTTTACTAAATTAATTGTTTTTTCTTCTACTCTTTCCTCACTTACTTTTTTAACCTTTTTCTCTTTTTTTCTTTCTCTTCCAAGGAATCTAAGAACAAAATTTTTAAATCCAATTAAAATGCTTATAGTACATAGATTTCTTAAAAATCCATTTATGAAACCTTTTTGAAAAATATATCTAATATACCTACCAGTTAAAATAGTCATAATTAATGCAATCATAAAAATTGGTAAGAATATACTCCTTTGTGCTCCTATATTTGTTACTAACATATATACACCAAAAAATAATAAAATAAAAAAAGCTATTTTAAATTCTAACCATAATTTACAATATGCTCTTGTAATGAGGCTTTGCCCTTTATATGGTACTATAACAGTTCCCATAAATAATACAAATAATACTCCTAAAATAATAAGCATATAGTCTAAATTTTCTGATAAACTATACATTACTTTACAATATTCTAAATAACTTCCTGGTTGGGCATTTCTTTTTGTTATAGCAAACTTTAAAGTCGTATTTTTTATATCTTCTCCTATTTCTGACCTTATTCTATAAATTAATTTATCATAAACCGCTGCTGAAACAGTATTGTTTTCAACTGTCTTAAGAACTTTAAAATCATCAATATTTTTTCCAAAGTGAACTTCAAAATAAACAGTTCCATCCTTTAAATTCTCTATTTCTTTATTATTATAAAGAACAATCTTTCCATCATCACTTTCTAATTTATAGTCAAAACCTATATCACTATTTTCATAAGGTCTTATACTACTCATTGTGCTATACTTTATTTTTCCTTTAAGTTCATTAGCATCATTCTTAATTTCATTTTCTCTTTGTTTCTTTGAATTTTTTAACTCCTCTACTCTATTGTTATATTTAACTAATACCAAATCTATATTATTAACTATATCAAGCTTTGTATTATAAGCATTTTCATCTCCACCTCCCCAATTTTCTAATTCTTTAGAGTACTTACTTTTTAATTCTTCTAAATTAACATCTTTCTCTAAATGATAGTATTGTCTAATCTCTTCTAACTCTCCCTTTTTTTCTTCCTCTGCTGATTTTAATTGTCCATTATATTCGTTATCATTTTGAACTAAATCATTATTCATATTTTCATCAATAATCTTAGGTGCATTTTCCTTATCTATAAGCAACTTGCTAAAATTATACTCATCTATTATTGACATATCCTTATAATGATTTCTATACCAATAACCAACATCTTTAAATCCACTTATATCATTTATAAAGCTTCCACTTCTAAAATAATCAATTTCTCTTTTATTTAAAACATTATTTAGAAATAAATTTAATCCCATACTAGTTATTATTATAGCTAATATAGATATTATAAAGCCTTTACCTATTTTATTTTTTACTTCTTCACTATTCACTTCATTGGTCTTCAATTTTATAACCAATACCCCACACCACCTTTAAATATCTAGGTTCCTTAGGGTTAATCTCAATCTTTTCTCTTATTCTTCTTACATGAACTGTAACTGTATCTGTATTATAAGCTGGTTCATTCCATACTCTTTCATAAATTTCCTCTATGGAAAATACACGCCCCTTATTTTCCATAAGCAACTTTAATATCTTAAACTCAATTGGAGTTACTTTTAATATTTCTCCATCTAGAGTAAACTCCTTTTTATCTAAATTAAGCTCAAGTCCACCAGTTCTTAATATTACATCCCTTTTTTCTTCCACCCTTGAAGAATATTTTAAATATCTACGTAGCTGAGATTTAACCCTTGCTATAAGTTCTAAAGGATTAAATGGCTTTGTTAAATAATCATCTGCCCCCATATTTAATCCTATTATTTTATCTGTATCTTCTGATTTTGCAGAAAGCATAATAACAGGTATCTCCATAGTTTCTCTTAATTTTTTAATAGTCCTAACACCATCAAGTTTAGGCATCATTACATCTAAAATTACTAAATCTACCTTATTATTTTTTAAAACATTTAAAGCCTCAATTCCATCATAAGCTTTTAATATGTTATAGCCTTCCGAACTTAAATAAATTTCTATTGCATTTGTTATTTCCACCTCATCATCAACAACTAAAATAGTATACTGCTCCATCTAAGCTTCCCCCTTAATTAAATTTACATAAACTTCGATTAAAATTATAGCATAGCTACTTCCTAGTTTTTCCACAGTTTACTATTTATTTTAAAATATATAATAACTTTTTAAATATAAAAATAAATATTCATTAATGATTAAAAGGCTTACTTTAACTATTATTTTTTAAATTTTATAGTTACTTTAAATAAATCTCCATCTATATCTATTGCCATTGTTCCTCCTTGTAAGTCTACTAAACTATTAGCTATTGATAGCCCAAGACCTGATCCTTCAGCCATTTTTTCTAGATTAGAATTTTTAATTTTCTTCCTTAACTCATTTGGAGTACAATTTAATTCATAGCCTGAAACATTTTTTATATCAAAAATCACATAGTCATCTTCTTCATATAAATTTAAATAAACTCTTGAATACTCCAAGGAATATTTAATAGCATTGCTAATTAAGTTTTCAAAAATCCTCCAAGTTCTAGCTCCATCTAACTTTAATATAATTTTATCTTTAGGCATTTTAACCTTAAAAACAACCTTACTATTATTTATATCCTCTTCAAATTCCCCTAAGGTTTGTTTTAAAATAGCTACTATATTAACATCATCAATATTCAATTTTATGTTACCTGTAGATGCTTTCGTTGCTTCAAAAAGATTTTCAATTAGTACCTTTATATGTTTCGCCTTAGCTTCTAATGTTTTTAAACATTCCATTCTTTCTTTTTGTGAAAGCTTCTCATCTTTTAACATATCTACATAATCAATTATTGAATTAAGTGGAGTTTTTAAATCATCTGAAACATTGGTTATAAGCTCAGACTTTAACATTTCTCCTTTCATTTCCTTATCTATAGCATCTCTAAAAGCAATATTGATATTACTTAAATTTTTACTTATAGGATTTAAAATTATATTATGTCTTTCTTTTAACTCAATATTAAAATCACCCTTTACTATTTTTTCTGTACTTTTCTTAATATCATTTATTTGAATAAAGAAGCTCCTTACTATAAAACAAATTAAAATAAGAACTATAAATATAAAGAAAAATAACATCAAAAAACTATAAGAATACCCATCATAAGGTCTATAAAAAATAGAAATTATAAATCCTATTAAAGTTAATATTATAGAAAACCCTCCGGTAATTACTTGAACTCTCTTATCTAAAGTCATATTTTCTAATCCATTTTTCACCTTATATATAACCCTATTTCCCTTTGAATAACTATCTTCCTTAATTGGTTTGATGCTTTTTATTATTTTACTTCTCAATTTCATAATTAGTGATTTTTTCTTTAAAACCTCTAATCCATTGTTATTTATATCTCTTAAGTCTTTACCTATTAATATACTTAAAATTAAAGGGATAATTAAACACATCATAATAAGCATTATGACATTTACAATACTAAAATAACTTACAATAATGTCATAAGTCATTTTCTTAATTGCCCATATATTAGTTATTCCTAAAATATAACTTAAGACTATTAGAAATCTTACTTCAGTATATATATTTCCATAGAATCTCGAAAATTTACCCCTTTTCCCAGAACCTATAAAATAAGATAAAAGAAGCACTATAGTACATAACACTAAATTTAAAATATTATAAGTAACATCAAAAAGAAATATATCTATAAGTTTATGATTATAAATTATATTTCCAACAGATAATGTTTCTGGAGTTATGGCTATGGTTATAGTAGCATTTCTAACATTATTACTTACCGCAGCCACAAAATTTATTAATCTTCCGCTTTCATAATCACCTTCTTTTCTTATATTATTAGGAATATTCATAAGCTCAATATCTTCATTATTTTTTCCTATATGGAATTCATAATAAAATAAAGGATTTTTATTTAGTAAAGCTCCAATATTAGTAGTATTATTTACTATCCTTTCTCCATTATCTGATTTTATTTCATAAAAGAACCCTAGTTTTTTACTACTAAAATTTTCATTATTTAAATTTAATGACTTATTGATAAACTTATCCTTCCACCTCTGAACCTCTTGTTCCATACTAAACTTAGTTTCCTCATTATTTGAATTAATCGCCTTTACCTTAGTGTCATATTGACTCTTCGCATTATTTATTTCCTCATTAATTTTCTTTAATATTTCTTTATCGCTTTCATTATTTGGGTCTTTAATAATATTAGAATTATCTTCATACAATTTATCCATATCTTTACTGTCAGCAATATTATAATTCTCTTTTATTTCTTTAAACCTTTTATCTAGTTCCTCCTTAGCTCCCTTAAGTTCAGCTTGGTAATAAGCTTCCCTTGAAGAAAGCTCTTTCTTTAACTCTTCATCCATATCTTTCTTCATTTCATCTATGGATTTTTCACTAGAATAAAAATACTGTTCACCTATACCTTCTAACTTTGAAAAAATGACACCAGCCTGAAAATTCTTAAAATATTCTCCATTATCATTGTTACTCTTAACCAAGCTATGAGCATATCCTAAAGAAATAGCTATAGCAAAAAAAGTCATTAAAATTATAATAATAGAATTTCTAAAATATTTTATTTCCACTACCTGCTTTTTTCTTTCCTTAACCTTCAAGCACCTATCCCCCCTAAACTTTTTTAATTAATTAGATAACTTTAAAAATCTTACCTTAAGCTTTAACTTATTAAGCTTTACCCTTATAATAACTACCTAAAATTACAAAGTAACAATTTAATTTCTTACAAAAAGCTTAAAAATTCCTTTAAAGAACAAAAAAGTCATAATAAAAAAGAGGATGTATCAAATTACAGATACATCCTCTCTACCTTTTATCTAGCTATATAGGTTCATCATTTGTGACCACTCACTTACGTAAAGAAGCTCTAATATTTTTTTATTTCTTTAACAAAATTCTTCCCTTAATTTACTTTCCTCTATTTCTCCATCTGCTATTTTAATCATTCTATCACACTGTTCTCCTATACTTTTATCATGGGTTATGATTATAACAGTTTTTCCTTCTCTATTTATTTCTTTTAGCATCTCCATTACTTCCATTCCTGTTTTTCTATCTAATGCCCCAGTAGGTTCATCTGCAAGTATTATTTTAGGCTCATTTATAAGCGCTCTTCCTATAGCAACTCTTTGTTTTTGTCCTCCTGATAATTGGTCTGTGGTTTTTAGTTTATGCACTCCAAGACCTAACCTATCTAACATATCAATTGCAGTTTTTGTTTTAGGTAATTTTTTCTTTGAATATGATAATGGTAAGGAAACATTATCTATTAAGTTATAATCATATAATAGGTTAAAATTTTGAAATATAAATCCAATTTCTTCATTTCTTATCCTTGCAAGTTCTTTCCCTTTTAACAAACTAACTTCCTTATTATTTAAATAATATTTTCCTTCTGTTGGATTATCTATACAGCCTAAAATATTTAATAACGTTGATTTTCCAGAACCTGATGGCCCCATTATAGAAATAAACTCCCCTTCATTTATAGTCAAATTAATATTTTTTAAAGCAACTGTCTCTGCATCAGTACCTTTTCCATAAGTCTTTCCTATATCAACAAGCTTTATAATTTCCATAAAAACTCCCCCTATTAATTTCCTTTCACAAGTTCTACAACATTCATTTTCTTTATTTCTTTAACTGGAATTATTGCTATTAAAATTGATATAATAGCTACAAAAACTAAATTAATTCCTATTAAAGTTAGACCTACCCCTATCTTAATATTTAATATTAATGATATTATAGAAGCTATAATAACCATAACTAACACTTCTAAAAATATTTCCTTTGCTATTTCATTTAAGGTTGCTCCCATAGCTATTTTTATTCCAAACTCTTTCTTTCTCTTATTCAACTGCCCTAACATTATACAACTTGTCCCTATAATAGATATAACAAGCAATAAAAATCCTAAAGCCAAAGAAGACTTAACATCTCTCTCATAACTTTCTATAACAGCAGTAGTATCTGATAAGCTAAATAAATTAGCATATAAATTATATTTTTTTAGCTTTTCATTTAGAATTTTTACAAGTTCATCTTCCTTAAGTGTTCCCCTTTCAAGGAAAATAGCTGATGTACTTTCTCCTAATGCATCATAACCTATAAAATTCTCCACAGATGGAATTACCTTTATTCCATCACTGTATAAAAGAGTTTGTGCAAATAACTCTATTGGTCCATTTGATATTGGTATAGCATTTCTTTCTAAAAATCCAACCACTTCAAAGGTTAAAAAATCTTCCTTTAAATTCACATTAAAATCGTCTTTCCTTACTGCTTCGGAAAAGTATTTAATTTTAAAAGTATCCCCTAGTTTTTGAGTTTTTTCAAATTCATTTCCCAATAGTATTGGTATATTTTCTTTCTTATAATCTTTTTTAAAATCCTCAGCCTTTAAATTTCTACCACTACTTATTGTAAAATTATAATGATTTAAAAAATTTTCATTTATAAGTATTTCCCCTATATACATTCCTTGTTCATAATCTGGTATATTTTCATACTTCTTAGGCATATTCTCCCAAAATACTTCATGTATATTAGAATTTGCACCATATAAATAATAATCCTTTATAATTCCATTTTTTTTAATTCTTCATATATCCCCCTTCTCTCTAAAGTATTTAATATAACACTCCATATATCTTCCTTATTTTCTTCATATCCACCTATCGGTCCAATTCTAACCATTGTCGTATTATTTATATCAAACAAGCTTTCAATACCTTTTTTTCTATTTTGCGAATCCTCAAAAAGTCTCCCACTAGTATTTATCATTGTTAAGCTTATGCTAAGCTGTATTATAATTAAAAATCCTATAGCTCCTATTTTTTTAATTCTTTTAATCGCCTTAAACATACTACTCCTCCCTAAGCATTTCAATAGGTTGAATTTTTGTTAAATAAATTAAAAATGGTATGGAAGTCACCAAAGTTGCTCCTAACGTTATAAATAATGAACTTATTATATTAGTAAAATTCATTTTCATATTCATATTTAAAATATAACCTCCAGAAATAGTAGCAAGAGTATATTGTAAAACTAAAGAAATAATCATAGCTATAAGAGCAATCTTAAAAAGCTCTTTAAAAAATATTTTACTTACATCTAAATTATTTGCTCCAACTACTTTTCTCATAATTATTTCTTTTTTCCTACTCTCAACCCATAAAAATGCTATACCAACAGAACTAATTAAAGTAACAAAGACTATCAATTTTTAAATTTTTTAAAAATATCAAGTGGTATTGTAATCTTAGGTTCCTTTTCATATGATATACTACAATTTTCAAATTTAATTGTTTTTATATTACCTCCATCATTTATTTCTAAATCCTTTTTGCCTAAAAAAGTATTTGAAATAACTGCTTTTACTTCTTTTGATTTAAAGTCTTCTTTAGAAAAATACTCTCCACTCTTCATTTCTTCCTTATAGAGTTCTCCATTTGTAATTGCATAAGTTTCTACAATATTCCCATCATCTTGATAACGTTTTAATATAGTACAAACTTTTTCTTGTTCCAGTATATTAAGTATTTCTTCAGAATTTATCTCTTCCCCTTCAACATTTTCATCAAAAGAAAAAACTAAATTTTTATTATATTGTGGACTTATTTTTTTCATTTTTTCCTTTTGTGAATTTATTGCTGAAAATCCTACTGAAAAAGTAAAAATAGTAAATGCATAAGATACTACAAAAAATATAATAGTTGATTTTCTTTTATTAACATTATTTTTCATCCCTCACCCCTCAATATCATAATTTTACCATTTAAATTAAATTTTTCTACATAATTTTAACGTTAAAAGCATTATTTACTATTTTTTATAATTAATACATATTATGTAAATATTTTTTATTTATTATTATACTGTAAAATAAATTATTGAGAGGTTGGTGTTTTATGAAAAAATTTAAAAAAGTAATTACATTTGGAATGTTACTTAGTGCCTTATCTTTGCTTATAATTGCTCAAGCAGTTACTGCAACTATTTCTGTTGGTAATGGTTCCTTTGCATCTTATGCTAGTTCAGATTATTTAGGAGGTAGTATCAAAAGTGTAACAGGAATAGCTACTGCTAAATCAAATATTAGAGAAGTTAATAGTAAAGCTGCTTCTAGTTCTCTAGCTAAAGGTAAAACTTCTGCATATAGTTATTGTAATGGACTTTCATCTCAATTTAGATATACTGTAACAAATTCTGGAACAGCTACAAATGGAGCTTATAAAGCTCATAACCAAAGCGTATAATCACGAAAATAAATAAAACTTAATTGACTTAAGGCTTTTATCATCAAAAAGGGACTGTCTCATAAGGCAGTTCCTTTTATTTAAATCAATTTTGAAGCATAACAAATAAAGATGTCAGAAATACTATCTAGGACAAATATACTAAAATTGTAATATTTTATTTATAGTTAAATTCATATCATAGGTTTTGTTTATTTTTTATAATTATATTTTAAACAAAACCTATAAAAAGTCGTTTAAATGCAAAAAGTGGATTGTTTTGAACACGGAATATAATTCCATTTTAAAACAATCCCTTTTCAATGCCTTCTATTTTTCTTTTTAAGATATAATATGTTTTTAAATATTAGAGTATAGGCTTATATATTCACTTGATATTTCTTTTAGAATTTAGGAATTATAATAAGAATTATTCCAATAACAGTTATAATTATTCCAAATATTATTAAAGCAGACATAAGACCTAAAATAGTTGAAAGAATCCCAATTCCTATTGTTGGTATTGCCATACCAGTATAACCTGCAACGTAATAAGTTGAAATAACAGCTGCACTTTCATCTTTAGAAGCAAGGCTTCCAGCAAGTTGAATAGTTCCTTGGAATGTAAGTCCATTACCAATAGCAAGAATTATCATACCTATAAATAAAAGTGTCATACTGATTAAAAAACCAGCAAGAACCATAAGCCATGTTCCTATAAGAAGTAATAAAAGACCTAACTGTACTCTAGTAGTTCGCGCTTTAGGTGACTTTATTATTTGAGATACTGCACCTCCACCTAAAAAGATAAATAGTAAAATTCCTGAGTATGATAAGTTACTAGATTTTAATATGGAGTGTACATATGTTGGAACTAGAGAGATTACAACACCATTAAGAGCTAACATAACAAAAACTGCTGGACATACAAATGATAAAAATATAGTTTTTGAGTTTTTAGGAATACCTAAATGGAAAGTTATAGGTGCTTTTTTATCTTTATTTTCATTTATATTTGGTATTTTAAATAACAATATTAAAGCTAATAATAATAATAAAAACAGAACAATATAAGGTAAAGTATAAGGTTTAAATTTGGAATATTCTCCTATTAAACCACAAGACATTGGTCCAAATCCAAATCCTAATAATGTAGCCATACTAGATAGTGCTAAGGCTTTATGTGCATTTGAACTATGTTTTAATAATAAACCATTACTTGTTCCCATAAATAGACCAAGTGCTGCACCTTCAACAGCTCTAGCTAAGTAAAGCATCCAAGGGCTTACTGTAAAAATAAATATAAGAGAGGATATAAGAGCTAATATTATTCCTGCTCTAACTACGTTTTTTGTTCCATTTCTTTTAACAAAAGAAGTAGAAATTAATAATGATGGTAGCATACAAGCTGTATATATAGCAAATAAAGCTGTTATATCGAAATTATTAAAATTAAAATGACTTTGATAAATTGGGAATAATGGCGCAGGTAAGTTAGCACTAAAGGCCATTATAGCTATAATTAATAATATAATCTTCATAAGTTTTCTCCTTTGTTTTTCTTATGTGTTTATTATATAATTAATTATTCATTAATTCTAATACATAATTTGATATAATATTATGTATTTAAAGTTATTAATTATGAGGTGATAATTATGGAATTATTACAATTAAAATATTTTGAAAAAGTAGCAAAGCTTCAACATATGACAAAGGCTGCTGATGAATTACATATTTCACAGTCATCTTTAAGTAGAACTATAAGTAGGCTTGAAGAAGATATAGGAGCTAAGTTATTTGAAAGAGAAGGAAGGCAAATAAAACTTAATAATTATGGACAGATGTTTTTAAAAAGAGTAGAAAATACTTTTAGAGAATTAGAAGAAGGAAAAAGAGAAATAGAAGAACTTAAGGGCATAGAAAAGAAAACTGTAATAGTAGGTGCTACTATTACAAGACTTTTACCAAAGGTTTTTCGAGAGTTTCTTAATATTTATCCAGATGTTAAGTTTCAATTATATCAACTAACATCAAAAGAAGTTGAGAGTCAATTAGAAGAAGGGAAAGTAGATTTTTCTATTACTACTCCAATGATTCAAAAGAAAGGTATAATATCAGTTCCCTTAAAAAGAGAAAAGTTTTTTCTAGCAGTAGGTCCTAGGCACAGATTAGCAAGTAAAAAAATTATTAATTTAAATGAACTCCTAGAGGAACCATTTATATCTTTATCTACAGATTATAGTTTTCAGCAAAGTATAAATAGTTTATGTGAGGAAAATGGATTTACTCCTAATGTAATGTTTGAAAGTAATGATACTGAAGTTATTTTTAAACTTGTTTTAGAAGGATTTGGGGTAGCTTTTATGCCAGCACATTGGTGGGATGAAGATAGAAAGACACTTCCTGCTAAATTAGAAATAGAAAATTCTTTCTCTCAAAGGATTATAGGTTTATCTTGGAAAGATGGGCATTATTTATCTAAAACAGCTAAAGATTTTAGAGAGTTTGCTATTAATTATTTTAAGGAAGAAAAATAAATTTTATAGTTTAATGTAAAAAGCATATAATAATAAATATAGTACTGTCTCATAATGCTGTAATTTAGTATTATGAGATAGTTCCTTTTATTTAAATCGATTTTTGAACATGACAAATAAAGATATTATAGCTTCTATCTATCAAGTAAAAAACTAATATTTTTCCTTAAATATATTTTAAGAGGACTATCTTAAAGCAGAATTACATTCCTCCATTAAAGACAATCCCCTTTTAACTTTTAAAAATTAATTCTTTATTAAATTACTTTACTTATCCTCTAAGTCCATTAGCTTGACGCTCCATATTTTCAACAACTACATCAAAAATTTCTCCTAAAGAAGCACAGTAATCTAATAATACACCTGGCGTATTTGTATGGAAATGAATTTTAATCATTTCCTCATCCCCGACTGCAAGTAAACAGTCACCTTTAATATTATTTGTAATATAATCGTTAATTGCATCCTCAGAAAGATTTTCTCCTTCTATTAATAATTGAACATCAAATTTATATTCAAGCATATACTATTTCTCCTCTTTTCTATCTATTTAATGTCTAATTCTCATAAATTTATTTCTACAAATTGATTATCAGTTCATTTACACCATTGTTTAATTAAACATTATAGCTCAAATTTAGTAGATTGTACATAAAAAAGAAAAGGTACTTGTTATAAATACCTTTTTTGCTTATATAAAATTATTAACTTAGATATAAAGTCAGTAATTTAACTGTATTTTCTATCCCTTTATAATGAGTTCTTTCCATACCATGAGAAGCATGAACTCCCGGTCCTATTAAAGCTGTTTTTATATCATTTCCACCTCTAAGTGCAGCCCCTGCATCTGAACCATAGAAAGGATATATATCAACGGCATAATCTAACTTATTACTTTCACTTAAATTCACAAGTTCTGTCACCATATTATAGTCATAAGGTCCACCTGAGTCTTTAGCACAAATGCTTACGTCATATTCTGTACAACTTAAATCTTCTCCTATACATCCCATATCTACAGCTATTAATTCTGTAATATCCTTTGGAATATATGATGAACCATGTCCAACCTCTTCATAAGTTGAAATAATTATTTTTGTTTTATACTTTGGAACTATTTTTTCTCTATTAAATAATTCTAAAAGCCCCATTAAGGCAGCAACACTACCCTTATCATCAATAAATCTTGATTTAATGAAACCACTTTCTGTAATAGTAGTTTTAGGGTCTAAGAATATAAAATCTCCTGGTCTAATTCCTAAAGCTTCAACATCTTCTTTATTTTTAACAACTTCATCAATTCTTACTTCCATATTATCTATATCTCTTTTTTTATCTCTTGCATCACTATAAACATGGACAGCTGGACTTGTACTTAAGAATGTTCCAGTATACCTTCTTCCATCTCTTGTTCTAATAATACAATATTCACTATCCATAGTTGCTGGAATAGGTCCTCCAAGTAATGTGAATTTTAAAGTTCCATCGCTTGTTATAGATCTAACCATAGCCCCTAAAGTATCAACATGAGCAGCTAAACCAACAACTCTTTCATTACTTTTTCCTTCTATAGTAATAATTCCATTTCCCTTATTAGTTCTTTCAAAACTATAACCAAAATCTTTAGCATAACTTTCGATTAATTCCATAATCTCAAAACAAAAACCTGTTGGACTATGAAATTCTAATAATTCCTTAGCTTTATTTAAAATAAATTCTTTATTAACTGTAAAATTCATAAAATCCTCCCATTATTAAATGAAGAAACCTAATTATAATTCTATTTCTTCTGGATCATCATCTCTGTAATTTGTAATCCATTCATCATCTTCTAAAATACCTTCTGATATTTTTTCTACTGGCATTTTCATATATCTACCAAAGGCTGTTACTGCAACATCACCATTTTCTAGTATTATTTCTCCTGTTCCTTCAAAGGCTCTTCTAGTATTTTTAGTTATTCTTCCTACTATTTTAAACTTTTCACCTAAAGGTACTGGTTTTCTATACTTTGTTTGAAGTTCTATAGTAACTCCCCACATTTCTGGTTCTAAAGTTCCTATGGCTCTACCAATAGTTTCATCTAAAAGAGCTGCTGAAATTCCTCCATGTGCTCTACCCGGATAACTTTGATGTTCTTCTAAAGCTCTAGCAAAAGCAACAACTTCACCATTTTCTAACTCATAAAAATCAGTTTTCAAACCAAAGTTATTTTCTACTCCACATACTATGCATTTTTTCCCTACATTTTGCTTCTTAATTACCTTATACTTCATAAAACACTCCACCTCTACATAATTAATTAAAACTTAATTAACATATTTAACATCTAATAATTATTATATCACGAACCTAACTGCAATATTTAAAGATTTCACTACTGAAAATAAAAACTTCTTATCTAATATTTTTATATCTTAAATATATGGAATTACTCTTATTTCAATATTGTCTGCTTCTTCTAAGACTTTATTTATAGTAGAACCTCTTACCATAGTTTGAAATTTAGTTCTTCTACTATGCCCTAAAATTATTTGTGTTATATTCTCTTCTTTAGAAAAGTCTACTATAGCCTTTGATACTGAACGACTTTTTACTTCCACAATTTCAGCTCCTAAACTTAAAGCTAGTTTTTTATTATCTTCAAGACTCAATATATCTTGTTCCTTTTTAGCTAATGGATTAGTGCAATTAACTATTAAAACATAAAGCTTACATTTATATCTTCTTGCAGTTCTTGCTCCATGCCTTATTAGTTTTGCACTTTTAGGATTTGAACTTATACAAACTAATACCTTTTCATTTATTTTAACATTATCATTAACTTCAGCTTTTTCCTTATGGTCCATAAGATTTATATCTACTTCATTAGCTGTTTCTCTTAAAGATAATTCTCTTAAAGCTGTAAGATTTCCTTTTGTAAAAAAGTTTGCAAGTGAACGTTCTATATTCTCATTTCTATATACTTTCCCACTTTTTAATCTATTTATAAGCCCTTCTGGTGGCAAATCTATTACCATAAGTTCATCTGCTTCTTGAAAAACTTTATCTGGTACAGTTTCCCTTACCTTAACTCCTGTTATTTCTTCTATAATATTATTTAAACTTTCTATATGTTGAATATTAACAGTTGTTAATACATTAATTCCATTGTCTATTAATTCATTAACATCTTCCCATCTCTTTTTATTTTTAGAACCTGGTACATTAGTATGTGCTAATTCATCCACAATAACTGTTTTAGGCTTTAATCTTAATATTTCTTCTACATCCATTTCTTCTAAAACAATACTTTTATAATTTATTTTTTTTCTAGGCACTATTTTTAAGTTTTTTATCTGCTTTTGTGTTTCTTTTCTTCCATGGTCTTCAACATAACCAATAATTATATTTTCTCCATTTTTAAGCCTATCATTCCCTTCATTTAACATACTATAAGTTTTTCCAACTCCAGGGGAATATCCAACGAAAATTTTTAAATCTCCCTTACCAATCTTCCTTTTAATTTTTTCTTTCTCTTCTTCTTCCTTTTTACACCTTTTTAATGCTTCCTCTGGTGTTATTCTTTCCATACTTATCCCTCCTAAAAAAATAAGAGACTGTATTTAATCAATCTCTAACCTTGCATTATCCCTATAAATATATTCTTTGATATATACCTTGCTACATAGTTTTCTAAAAATTAAAGAGGGACATATCTCTTATTTTTGATACATCCCCCTTTAGTACTATATTAATTTTAAAGTCTTTGCTACATTTAAATTAAGGTCTAATACATTTATTAAGACAGTTCCTTCCGGTGACATTTTTTCTTTACTTTCCATTATAAATTTATT
The DNA here is from genome assembly GCA_963557775.1 of uncultured Sarcina sp. Taxonomy (GTDB): domain Bacteria; phylum Bacillota; class Clostridia; order Clostridiales; family Clostridiaceae; genus Sarcina. The sequence goes on along the minus strand of CAUWDH010000018.1, from coordinate 10,910 downwards.
AAGTTCTTCTTTACTTATACCAGTATTTTTAGAAACTCTGTCTACTTGTATTTGAGCTGCTTTTAATGAAATATCTGGGTCTAATCCTGAAGCTGATTCTGTAAATAAATCTGCTGGTAAATCTTCTCTCTTAATAGTTGGATTTTCCTTAAGGAACTTATCAATAGCTTTATTTACACTTGTTTTCAAAGCTTGTGAATTAGGACCATAGGTAACATCTCCTGTTGAAGGTACTTCTCCATTTTCATTATGACTACAATCATAATTTATGGTAGATGGTCTTCCTGTAAAGAATTTAGGATTATTAAATTCTTGACCTACTAGAGCTGATCCAACAACCTTATCATTTACATATATTAAACTACCATTAGCTTTGTTATGCATAGCTGCTTGTCCTACTCCTGTTAGGCAAAGAGGATATATAAGACCACAAACTATAACAAAAAATATTGCTATTTTTATGCTTATTTTTAAATGTTTCATTTGTTTTTCCTCCTTACATTCCTAACATCCTACATAATGGTGTTATAAGCATATCTATTATTTTTATTCCTATAAATGGTGTTATAACTCCACCAAATCCAAATATAACAACATTTCTAAGAAGAAGCATTTCTGCTTTCATAGGTCTGTATTTTACACCTTTCATTGCTACTGGAACCAAAATAGGAATTATTATTGCATTAAATATTAATGCTGATAATATAGCTGATTCAGGTGAATGTAAATGCATTATATTAAGAACTTTCATTTGTGGCATACCTAGGATAAAGATTGCAGGTATTACAGCAAAATATTTTGCTATATCATTTGCTATACTAAAAGTTGTTAAGGCTCCTCTTGTAATTAATAGTTGTTTACCTATTTCAACAACTTCTAATATCTTAGTTGGATCAGAATCTAAGTCAACCATGTTAGCAGCTTCTTTTGCTGAGGTTGTACCAGTATTCATTGCTATTCCTACATCAGCTTGAGCTAATGCTGGAGCATCATTAGTACCATCTCCTGTCATAGCAACAATTTTACCTTCTGCCTGTTCTCTTTTTATAACAGCAATTTTATCTTCTGGCTTACATTCAGCTACGAAATCATCAACACCAGCTTCTTTAGCTATAGTTTCAGCTGTTAAAGGGTTATCCCCTGTACACATTATAGTTTTAATACCCATTTCTCTAAGTCTTTGGAATCTTTCTACAAGACCTGGTTTTACAGTATCTTTTAAATATATTACTCCATAAATTTTATTTTCAACGCACACTGTTAATGGAGTACCTCCAAGCTTTGAAATTTCATTTACCTTATCATCAATATCTGGTGGAATTACTCCTCCTAAGCTTTCAACAAAAGCCTTTACTGCTCCACTAGCTCCTTTTCTTACTCTAGTACCATCCTTTAGATTCATTCCACTCATTTTTGTTTGAGCTTGGAATTCCTCAAACTCACTATCTGGATAATTTTCTATACTATCTGTAATTCCTAATTCTTCTGCTAAAGTAACTACTGATTTTCCTTCTGGAGTTGTGTCTAAAAGTGAAGTTAGTAATGCACTTTTTATTAATTCTTCCTTTGTAACTCCTTCTACAGGAACAAAATCTGCTGCAAGTCTATTACCAAAAGTTATAGTACCTGTTTTATCTAAAATCATTGTATCTACATCACCACAAGATTCAACAGCCTTTCCAGACATAGCAATCATATTGAATCTTGTAACTCTATCCATACCTGCTATACCAATTGCTGATAATAAACCACCTATAGTAGTTGGTATTAAACATACAAGTAAAGCTATTAATGAAGATAATGGTATTTTTACATTCATGTAATTACTTAAAGGATATAAAGTAACAATTACTACTAAGAATATTATTGTTAAAGATAAAAGTAAAGTTCCAAGAGCAATTTCATTTGGAGTTTTCTTTCTTTCTGCACCTTCAACAAGATTAATCATTTTATCTAAGAAAGATTCTCCTGGAGCAACTGTTATTTCAACTTTTACCCAGTCTGAAACTACCTTTGTACCACCTGTTACAGAAGCAAAATCTCCTCCTGACTCTTTAACTACAGGAGCTGATTCACCAGTTATAGCACTTTCATCTATAGATGCTATCCCTTCTATAACTTCACCATCTGTTGGGATTAAGTCTCCAGCTTCAACTAAAATTATGTCACCTTTATTAAGTTCATCAGCATTTACTATTTTTACTTCTCCATTAGCATCTAGTAATTTTGCCTTTGTATTTTGCTTAGTTTGTTTTAAAGTACTTGCTTGTGCTTTACCTCTTCCTTCTGCTATTGCTTCTGCAAAGTTAGCAAAAAGAATTGTTATGAATAATATAAAAGCAACTATAAAATTATAAATTCTAGCATCAGTAGTTGTACTGTTATCTCCTCCAAATAAATTTGGGAAAAATCCCAATAATAAAACCATAACAAACCCTATTTCAACAATAAACATTATTGGATTTTTAACCATATTTCTAGGGTCTAATTTTTTAAATGAATCCTTAAAAGCATTTTTTAAAATATCGTTACTTAAAAATTTATTTTTATCGCTCATATTAATCAGCCCACCTCTCTATGGTAAAAATTTCAGAAACTCACTTACTGGTCCAAGAGCTAATGCTGGTACGAAAGTTAATGCACCAATAATCATGATTATGCATAAGAACATAAAACCAAAAATTAAGTTATCTGTTCTAAATGTTCCAACTGTTTGAGGTACTGCTTTTTTATTAGCTAAAGATACTCCTACAGCTAATAATAATATTATAGGTACATATCTTCCTATTAACATTATTATGGCAGTTAGTATATTCCAATAAGCTGAACTATTAAGGTATCCACCCATTAATGAACCATTATTTGCACTTGCACTAGTAAATTCATAAAGAACTTGACTATATCCATGGAAACCATGAAGAATTAAGCTATGTTCTGCAATTCCACTAAGTAAAGTAAAGACTGTACTAAATAAAATTAATATTGGATGTATAAGTATTGTTAAAGCAATTAATTTTATTTCTTTAGCTTCTACTTTCTTCCCTAAGAACTCTGGTGTTCTACCAACCATAAGCCCACATATGAATACAGTTAATAAAACATACATTATTATACTTAAGAACCCAGTTCCAGTTCCTCCGAATAATGTATTTAACATCATGTTTCCTAAACAAGAGAATAAAGCCATTGGATTCATTGCATTTAAAGCTGAGTTTACGCTTCCTGTTGTAAAACTTGTTGTAATGGTTGAGAATAATGAAGTTCCAAATACACCAAATCTTAATTCTTGTCCTTCTGAACCACTATAAGCGCTTGATAATCCTAATTTTTGTAACATTGGATTTCCCTTTGCTTCTGATAAATATATAACTGTAAAAGATATTACTATTAAAATAAGTAATGCTCCTATTATTACTGCTGATTGTTTTTTGTTTTTTATAGTTTTTCCAAAAGCTACTACAAAAGCACCTGGAAGAATCATCATAGAAAACATTTCTATATAATTTGAAATTAAATTTGGATTGGCAAAAGGAGTTGCTGAGCTAGCCGCATAGAATCCTCCACCATTTGTTCCAAAATGTTTAATTGCTTCTAAAGCTGCTACTGGTCCTAATGCTAAAGTTTGAATTGAACCAGTTATTGTCTTAAAGTGTACTAAACTTTTAAGAGTTTCAGGAACTCCACAAGCAATTAATATAATTCCTATAATAAATGCACCTGGAAGTAATACTCTTGTTAAAAATCTTGTAAAATCAACGTAAAAGTTACCTAGACTTTTTTGTTTTCCAGCTACAGTTCTAATAAAGCCTGCTGCTATAGCACAACCTGATGCTGCTGAAGTAAACATAAGAGTTATTATTACAAACATTTGACTAAAGTTAGATATTTCTGCTACACCACTATAATGTTGTAAATCTGTATTAGTTATAAATGAAACAGCTGTATTAAAAGCTAAACTAAAGGACATACCTTTTGCTGCTGTTCCATTCCATATAGGGATAAGCCCTTGAATTAGTAATATTATAAATCCTATAATAAATAGAATTAAGTTAGTCATTAAAAGAGCTATTACATAACTTTTAAATGACATTGCGTCTCTGTCTATACCACAAATTTTATATATGAAATTATCTATTTTATCAAAGAATTTACTAGTTTTATAATCTCTATAGTTTATTATGCCTTCTATATATATCCCCATAATAGCTATTAAGATTAAAAATATAATAAAAAATATGATAATACTTAATACAGTCAATTTGGGTCACTCCTTTCAGTCTAAAATTTCTCTGGATTGAATAATGCATAAAACAAATATCCAAATATTAATAAAACAATAATACCTAAAAGAATCATCTGTCATTCCTCCAAGAATTTTCTCTCAATTGAAATAAATGTAAAGTTCCAACTTTATTTTATTTTTCAATCTGTCACTTATTATACTCTCTGAAAAATTAATAGCAAATTTAACTAATTTCATTTTTTGATACTATCCACTTTTTTTTATAGCTTCAATTAAATAGTTTGAAATAATTTCAATATATTTGAAACATTTATTATTTTTTTAATCTATTTATTTGATATTTATATAAATTTACATAGATTTTTAATTCATAACTATCTTGCTCAACTCTTTCTTCTTCTCCCTAGTGATAAATAGCCAATATTTCTAAGTATATTTCTTTAAAATTTACCTAGCTTTCCTTTTATATTTTATTTCTTATATAAAGTGTCTATAATATATTAATAAGTTTAAAAATATTTTTTTACATAACTTAATGTTTTTTCTGTTATATTGCTATTATTTCATAGCTATATATTGCCCTTGAATATAGTAGTATTTCATATTAAAATATAGTTATGCTTTTAACAGGGTAGGTATTTTTTACGTATAATTACTTGCCAAATTAAGGAGGAAAGTACTTTGTATAAATTTAAAGAAATAAATGCCTCTGAAGTTGATAAGTTTAATATGTCTATAGAAAAAGGACATATTCTTCAAACTTCTTATTGGGCTAAACTTAAAAAGGATTGGAATGCCGTATTTTTAGCTGGCTTTGATAAAAATGACAACATTGTTTTAACTGCAACTGTTCATCTTAGAAAATTACCTTATATCGGAATAAAAATGGGTTATATACCTAGAGGATTTGTTTGTGATTTTGAAAATAAAGAATTACTTAGAGAATTTACTGACTTTTTAAAAGGATTTGCTAAAAAAAATAAAATAGGATTCATCACTCTTGACCCAGATGTTCACTTAAGAGAAAATGAAGAACTTATTCCTAAAGCTCAAGAAATTAAAGATTATTTAAAAAGTTTAGGTTATAAAAACTCAGACAGTAAAAACTTCGAAGGAATACAACCTAACTTTGTATTTAGAATGGATTTACCTACTGAAGGTGAAAAATCTGCAATAAAAAAAGAAGTATTTAAGTCATTTAGTAGTAAAACTAGATATAATATAAAAGTTGCTGAAGAAAGAGGACTAGTTGTTGAAGCTTATGATAAAGATAATATAACTGATGAAGTTCTTTCAAGATTCCACGAAATAATGGTTACTACTGGAAAAAGAGATAACTTTATAGTTAGACATAAAGAATACTTTGCTGATATGATTAACTATATTTATCCTTATTGCAGATTATATATGGTTAAATACAGCTATAAAAATGATTTTGAAAGACTTAGTGAAAAACTAAAGAAACAAGAAGATGAAAAAACTAAAGCTTTAGCTAAAATAGAAACTCAAAAAGCTAAATTAGCTGAAGAAGAAGATGCTGACAAAAAATCAAGAATTGAAAAGAAAATTGCAGACCAAGAAAAGAGAGTTTCTGAAAGTGATAGACAAATTGAAGGATTTAGAAAGAAAATAGATTCTATTCAAGAGTTTAAAGACCAAGAAATCTATCTTTCAGGTTCAATTTATCTTTACTATGGAAATAAGGCTTGGTACCTATATGGAGCTTCTGAAAACATCCTAAGAGATGCAATGCCTAACTTTGCTATGCAATGGGCTATGATAGAAGATTCTATAGATTTAGGATCAAGTGTTTATGATTTTAGAGGTGTTTCAGGAGACCTAAACCCAGAAAATCCTCTTTACGGTTTATATAAATTCAAAAAAGGATTTAATGGTGATTTTGTTGAATTCGTAGGTTCATTTGACCTTGTAAATAGTTCAATGAGCTATAACCTATACAAAAAAGCCTTCCCTAAATTCAAAGAAGTAAGAAATTCTTTAATGAACAAGAAACAATAAAAAAGAGCCTAGGCTCTTTTTTATTTTCTTACATATATAAATTATCAATCCATCCTATAAGGTTTTCAACTTCTGGTTTACTAAATTGTGCATCAGCTCCAACTGCCTCACCTTTATGTAATAACTCATTAGTTATAAGAGAAGAAAATATTGTAACTGGCAATCTATTCAGGATGTTATGTTCTTTTATTTTTCTTGTCAATGTATGTCCATCCATTTGTGGCATCTCTATATCTGTTATCAACAATTGTATATCTTCTACAAATCTTTCACCTTTTTTATCTGCTAAATTCTCTAAATAACTTAAAGCTTCTTTTCCGTTATTAAAAGCTATTAAATTTCTAAATCCAGCCTTAGTTAAAGTTTCCTTTAATAATTCCCTTATTAATAAGGAATCATCAACTATTGCTACCTTTATATCTCCTCTTTCTCTATAATCAATATTATGTATTCTCTTTTCACTAATTCCAACCTCAGGATTTATATCAGTTACTACTTTTTCAAAATCTAATAATAGTATTATTTTTTCTTTTTTTACTATGTTTCCAACCACTAATGTGTCAGTTGATAATTCACTTGGCTTTATAATTTCATCCCATCTAATTCTCCTAACACCTACTACATCATCAATATTAAATGCAATTTTTAATTTATTAAACTCACAAATTATAGTTTTAAATATGTTTCTACATTCTTCTCGTCCTTCTAAAACCTTTATTAAATCAACTAAGGTTATAATTTCTTCTCTACAAAGAATAAGTCCTGCTATGCACTCATGAGAATTAGGTAAAATTGTTAAGTTATCACAATCTATAACTTCTTTAACTTTTATTATATTTATACCATAATGTTTATTTCCAACAACAAATTCTAATATTTCTAACTCTCCAGTCCCTGATTCTAACAATATATTATCTGTCATTACTTCACCTCTTCTAAAATTAAATTTAATTTTATTTCTTCTATTACTTAAATTCTATTTTTCCTCTATATTATTAATCGTAATAAAATTTAATAAATTTAATAAAAAAGAGAATTATTAAAAATATTATAAAAAAGGAACTGTACCTAAAAAATTAGATACAATCCCTCTATTCTTGAGCTTAAATATTTGAAATTTCATTGAAAAAATTAATTTTAATAATATTTCTATTAATCTATATATTGTAATCTTCAACTATAACTAATTGACCTATCTCAAATATTATTAATGCTACTTCACTAAGAATTAGTGCTATAAAATATCCTGCATAAGGTATAAGTCCTAATAATCCACTAATTCCCATTATAAATCCTGTTAATAGCATAAATGATATTAACTTCATTATTACATCTCCACCATTACTAAAGGCTAATTTTACTCCTACAATAAAGGCTTTTAAGAAATTCATATCTTTTCTTACTATTAAAGGTATTATAAATGAAAGTAAAATTACATCTAGTATTGTTAATAAAACACCAAAGAAAATAGAAAATACTATTCCTGATGTTGAAATATAATAACCTAAAAATGTGTAAATTAAAGTTGCTATAAATCCTGTTAAAGTAGATATAATCCCCATAATTATCATAGCTCCTAATAATTGTGGAAACTTTCTAATCATGTACTTTATACATTTCCATAAATTAAATTTATTTCCCTTTTGCTTTTCATCAACTAATTTTAATATAGCTCCAGTGCTTAAGCTTTGTATCAAAAATGCAATACATACTGAGCCTATAACAACAACTATTGAAGCCATATTTACACCTTTTTGAAGGTAGTAAGCACCCAATCTACTAATTCCAATAATTATTAATACTTGTATTATGTACATTAATACTAATAATTGAGTTATTCCCCAAGCATTTTTTCCTGCTAAAGTAAAACTATGTTTTAGTAAATCTCCAATAGATCTATCTCGTCTATTTGCCTCCATGAAACTGTCACATCCTTAACTTTGATTATAAATTTCAAGTTATAGATTACATTATAACATGATTAAATAGTTTTTAAAATATATGATAATTCATTATTTTTATTGCATTAATAATCAAACTCTATTACTTTACTATTAACTAATACATTTTCTAATTCATATTTATTTACATCTAATAAATGCTTTTTTTGCATTATAGATAAAATTTCATCAATATCATCTTGAAATATTTCTGATTCCTTAAGTTTTTCAAGAAAGTCATCCATATCATATAAAATAGGTCTTCCATCATTATTTCCTATGGTTCTTAACATTTCATCTCTTGTTTCATCATCATTTATATCATAATAGGAATATTCCTCTTTAGAACTAAAGGCTTTTGATTTTTGATTATAATAATTAACTACATAGGCTCTAGCATACTCTATATCTGGAACTGAAAAAGCTTTTCCTTCTGGCATAACTAATAAATAAGGATTTCTTACATAATCCATAACTTCACAACTCCTTTATTTCCTATAATATATATTTAAAATTCCCAATTTATTATTTTACTATTCAAAATCTAATAAGTTTCTATTTCCTCATAAACTTCTATGATTTCTCCTTCAAAATTTCCTTCTATATAATCAATTATCTTTTCCTTTAAATTACTTAATAAGTCCTTTTCTGAAGATACAGAACTTATACCAAGTGTTATTAACTTATGGTTATCTTGTGAATCAACTTCACTAATTGAAACATTAAACTTATTTTTTACCTTTTCCTTAATACTTTTTAAAATCATTCTTTTTTCTTTTAAAGAATTTACAAAGCTTGCTCTAATTTTTATTTCCATCACTAATATTTTCATTGCTATTCTACTCCTTTTATTAATAAAAATTAGCAAAAAGGAGATATCTCATTTTGATACCTCCCTTTTTCTAAATTATTTTATATAATCAACTACTTTTCTATCTATTACACATGTTCTCACAAATGCACCTACCTCTTTATGGTCTTTATTATTTTGATAACTATCTAAATCCTCTTTACTTTCAAATTCTGAATATAACACAACATCATAAGCAGCTTCAGATTCATTAAAATTTATTCCTACTTCTATGGATTTTAGTTCTTCTATTTTATTCTTTAAGGCTTCTAAATCATTTTTTATTTTCATAGCATTCTTTTCTTTATTTTCTTCTTTTAATTTCCACATTACTATATGTTTAATCATTATAAACACCTCAATTACTTTTTAACTATATTATAATGTTTATAACCCCATATTTCTAGACTTATCTTATAACTCTATCTCTTGGAGCTTTTATAAATATCATTATTAAAAAGGCTATAATTGCTACAAAAAACATAACCCAAAATGTTGATTTAAAACCACCCATTATCTGTGCAATTATTCCCCCTAAAAGTCCTCCTATACCAAACCCTTGATATATAATACTATAATTTTTACTATGATTTTCAAGACCAAAGTATTCCCCAACTATAGCTGGAAATACAGTTAAATTTCCCCCAAAAGCAAAGGCTATACAAGCTATTGCTATAGTGAAAGTATTTAAATCTAAAGGTATAAATAAAAGTATTCCAACTCCTATAATAATTAAAAAGAATGCAAAAGCTGAAACCTTAGTTCGTTGTACTTTATCTGAAAGACCTCCTAATATCCACCTTCCTAGGGTATTAAATATTGCCACTATAGCAACTGCACTTCCTGCCATAACAGAATTTAATTTTGCAAATAGAACTCCTATATCCTTTACAGTTCCTATTAAATACAATCCACTTAAACATGAAGCAAAAAAAGCTATAAATAATAAATATGCTTGTGGGCTTTTGAATAGTTCATACCACCTATATTCTTTTCCACTATTACTTCTGTGCATTAAGCTAATCATAGGTGCATCTTTTAAGAATAATGCTCCTATGAAAACAAGTAAAAATGTAATTACTCCCCAATACATAAAAGCATCTTTTACTCCATAAACTCTTAAAAGACTTGAGTTTACATACTTAAAAATTAAACTTCCAAGTCCATAGCATCCTATAGAAATCCCTGAAATCAGTCCTTTCTTGTCAGGAAACCACTTTATACAGTTTGATAAAGTCATTATATAACCTATACCATTCACTAATCCAACAATAAATCCTGCTGAAATATAAAGCTCCCAAAGTGAATTTACTCTTGGTGCTGAAAATAAACCTAAACCTAATATTATTCCACAAATAGCTACTACTAACTTTATTCCAAATATATCCTGTAATTTTCCTGCAAATAAGGTTCCAATAGCTAAAGAAAAACTTGTTATTGAAAAACTTAATACAACATTTTCTAAAGTCCAACCATGCAAATTAGCTAGAGGAATGTTAAATAAACTCCATGTATATAAACTTCCAAGCCCTAATTGAGCAAGCATAGTTCCTATAAGAATCATCCATCTATTTCCACTATCAATTTTGTTATACATACAAAATTTTCCTCCTATTAAGTTTTTTTCCCCTAACTGTAGTATTTCCAATAAATAAAAATTTACTAAAAAAACGGAGCTATATTAAATCACTCTCTTGCTATCAGGTAAAATCGAGTAGGAGGAAAATAATTATTTTATTTCCCGTCCTCTCACACCACCGTGCGTACCGGTCTGGTACACGGCGGTTCTTTAAGTTTAGTGAATTTTGGACTTATGTCAATATCTTGGACACAAAAAATTGAACTTTACTAGGCTACA